>NZ_JBIRBB010000008.1:0-476279 GCF_044326295.1 Spongiactinospora sp. 9N601 | reverse complement strand
CTTTCCGGGATCGGCGGCAACGACTGCCGACCAGGCTTCCCGGCGCACCTGCATGGAACCTATCAAGAACCGCCAAGATCGGGCATGGGGAGGTGGTGCCGGTCATCGAGCGGGGAGACGTGGTCAAACGGCACTGCGACGTTTGCGGCACCGCTGAGCTCGGCCGGCGCGTCCAGCCGGGCGAGAGTGACGCCTACTGAAAACCAACGGTACCGAGGGGGTTCACCCCGACTGCCCGCTCCCGGAACCGGCCAGGAGGAGACGGCAGGCGTACGCACGGTGGACATCACGCTGTGGCCGATGGCCCACCGCTTCGCCCGCGGCCACCGGATCCGGCTCCAGGTCGCCCGGGGTGCCCACCCCCCGCTATGGCCGTAATCCCGGCACCGGCCGGCCCTTGGCCACAGAGCGCGAACTACGCGCATCCGACAACGAGATCCTGCACGAGCCCGACCACCCCTCGGCCGTCTGGCTGCCCGTTCCTTGCTACGTGACGCCCTCACCGGCAGGTGTCAGCCGTGGACCGGTGGGGCGGGCAAGGAGGGAGGCCGCCATCGCCAGGTGGCGTTGCCGTCCGGGCTCAGGCCCTTGCGCCACAACGGGCCTGGCACCAGGCAGATCATGGTGGTCATCGCCTTGTGCAGGGCGGGGGAGGTGCTGCGGCGGCCATCGGCGCGGGCGCCGCGCACGGTCGCCTGGGTGCGCGGGCGGCGTTCGGTGTCGTAGCGGCGCAGTGCGTCCTGGACGGTCGGCTCATCGGCCAGCGCGGCGGCGAGTACGACGGCGTCCTCGATGGACTGCCCCGCGCCCTGGCCACGGTCGGGGCTCATCGCGTGCGCGGCATCCCCCAGCAACGCCACCCGCCCGCGTACGTAGGTCGGCAGTGGGTCCAGATCGCGGATGTCGACATGGATCACCGCTTCTTCGGGGGTCGCAGCGACCAGCGCCGGGATCGGGTCGTGCCAGTCGCGCACCCGGTGGGCGACAGCGGCCTTCTCATCGTCGTAGCGGACACCCGGGTCCGGGCTGATGGTGACGTAGGCCCAGTAGGCCCGGCCACCGCCGAGGGGATGGATCAGGAAGTAGGCTCCGGGGCCCATGGTGATGCTGCCGGGCAGATCGCCGGCGCTGGTGATGCCCAGCCAGGCGGTCCGGCCGAGGAAACGTGGCGGAGGCGCGTCCGGCCACAGCAGCCGGCGAACGGTGCTGTGGATGCCGTCGGCCCCGATCACCAGGTCGGCGGTGGCCTCGCCGTCGTTCCAGGTGACGGTCACCGCCCGATCGTCCTGCCGGACGCCGGTGACCTGCACGCCCGTGCGCACCCATCCGGCGGGCACCGCGTCCAGCAGCACCCGGTGCAGGTCCGCGCGGTGGAAGGCCAGTAGTGGCGTCGCCTCGCCGGGGCGGGCCCGTTGCAGGTGGCGGCCGTCCGGCAGGCGCAGGTTGGCGGCGGAGTAGGTGGGTACTCCCGCGGCGCGAGCCTGCTCGCCGACCCCCAGCGCGTTCAGGGCGCGCATCGCGTTCGGCGCCTGGGACATGCCCGCGCCGATCTCGCGTGCTTCGGGGGCGCGCTCCAGTACGGTGGCCTGCCATCCGATGCGGTGCAGCGCCAGGGCCGCGGCCAGCCCGCCGATGCCGCCGCCGGCCACGATCGCTCGTCCGGTCATGGCTTGTCCATGTCCTTGCCGGTCGTGGTCCCGCCGGGGGCAAGGGGCGGTGCGGTCTGGAACACCTCGGCCATCCACTGGAAGGCGGCGTGCGCCCGGCGGATGCGTGTGGCCCGCTCGTCATCCGGGCCGATGAGTGTCAGGCCGTCGCGGGTGACGTCCAGGAAGGAGGTGATCCCGGCGATCTGGCGTCGTACGACGGCCGCCCAGGCGTCGTCTGCCATCCGGTAGTAGACGGTTCGCTCTCCCGGCCGGGTGCGCCAGGCCAGGAATCCCATGCTGGACAGCAGTCGCAGGTTGGAGGTGAGTGAGGCGCGGCTGGCGCCGATGGCCACACTGATCTGCCCGGCGGTCTGCTCAGGCGGATCGCAGATCATCAGCCATCCCAGGATCCGCCCGGCGATCGGCGGCACTCCGTCGCGCGCCAGGTGCATGGCGATGCGCTCTACCCACTCCAGCAGCGGTTCGCGGTCGGTCACGCGGCCCCTTTCTCTCTTACAGCTATTTCAGTATGAGCTAAAACTAGTGTATCGATCAATAGGGCGTGCTGTAGGAGAGCCGGGAAGTCCGGCGGGCCCGTGATGTTCGCCGTCAAGGAGGACCTCCCGGTGACTCCGCGCACTGTGGCTGTGCGGTTCACGGGCGGATCGCGCCGTCTTTGATCGTGGACGACGCCCTGAAACCCCAGGCGATGACGAGTCTCCCGCGAGGTGATCGCTGGCCTGCCGGCCATGCTGCCCTGGATGAGGACTCGGCCGCGAGCCTGGCCTGATTCGCCGATCCCCGGTGCCGGGCTATCCCCGGATGGATCAGGCGAGGTTCCTTATCGTCACCGGTACGATACGTCGCCATTCCGTCACGGTAAGTAGTATCATAACTACTTTAGGTTCACATTTGAGGAGGCCATCGGAAGTACACGGCAGTGAAAGGAGAGCGATCCCATGTCCATGATCCAGACTGGCGTCGTCGAGCTCGGTTCCGACGACCCGGTCGAGACGGCCAGCGGCAACACCTCCACCTTCACGCGCGTCACCTTCCCCACCCCGTTCCCCGCCGGTTCCCAGGTCATCGTCCTGCCGTTCACGCAGACGTTCAACGGCTCCGACCCGCCCGGCATCCGCATCGCCGACGTCAACGAACAGGGTTTCCTGATCCGCCTGAACGAGGTCCTGGTCACCGGCTCGGTCAAGAGCAACGGCGTCCACGCCGTGGAGACCATCGGCTGGCTCGCCTCCACCGTCTGACGCACACCCTTAAGGCACCCGGCCACCGCACACGGTACGGCCGGGTGCCTCCCATACTCCGCCGGCGAAGGGCCCCTCACATGCGGATGATCGCGGCGATCCTGGCCTTGGTCCTGTTGCCCGGTGCCCCAGTGGCCGTACCCGCCGCTGCCGCCACCGCCGCGGCCACCCTGATCAACTGCCTCGGGACGACCACCGTCTCCTTCTCCCCAGGGCTGACCACCACGCCGCGGAGCGTCGTGACCAGCGGCCAGGACGACGCCACCACCTGCCTGAGCCTCACCCACCCCGGGCTCACAAGCTTCGTCGGCCCGTTCTCCGGAACCGCCACCCAGTCGTGCACGACCTTCTTCGGCAGCGGTTCGGGTACCGAGACGCTGTACTGGAACGACGGCACCACCAGCACCTGGCACTACACCAACGACTTCGCCAATGTGAACGGCACCAAGGTCGGCGCCTCCACCGGCCGGATCTCCTCCGGCGCCCTGGCCGGCGCCGAGGTGACACAGACGATCACGTTCGCCAACCTCGACCTCACCGCCTGCGCCACGCCCGCCGGCCTGACCGAGATCAGCGGCGTGGACACCTGGACGATCACCGGTACCTAGCCGGGCGGCCCGGCCGATACCGCCCCCCGCCCCGGAAGGAGCATCCCGATGCCGCGGCTCTTCCGCCTGTTCGCCATCCCGCTCGGCCTCATCCTGGCGGTGGCCCTGTACCCGCCGGCCCCGGCGCCGGCAGCCGTCCTGGACGTCGTCTGCACCCCGCCCAGCAGCGACCTGGTCACCTACCGCCCGCCGCTGACCGCGACCGCGCAGGACGTCTCCATCGACGCCACCACCCACTACGGCCCCTGCGCCGCGGCCGGCGTCCCCGGCCTCACCTCCGGATCACGCGCCTTCCAGGGCAGCGGAAGCCGCTCGTGCCTGAGCCTGCTCTCCTCCGGTACCGAGACCTTCACCATCACCTGGAACACCGGCCAGACCAGCACCGTCTCGGTCGCCAAGCTCGTCACCGTCGCTGGCGCCACCCTGGTGGTGACCTTCACCGGTACTGTCACCGCGGGGTTGTTCACCGGCAGCAGAGTGCTTCAGACCGTGACCGGCCCGGCCACCGACATCACGCTGTGCACCCTGGGCCTGGGCACGGTCTCCAGCATCTCCTCCCTGGTCACCCTGGAGATCACCGCCTGAGGAGCCGCCTCTTGTACGGATGATCAGGAGCATCGGGTGGTGGATCCGGATCCGGTGACCGCGCCGCAGGTGCGGTGGATCTTCGCGCGTCGCCTGTCCGGGAGTTGAACGGGCGTGGGGGGACTCGTGTGAGTGCGGTGTCCGGCCAGGTCGCTCCGGCCCGCCGGTTCCACACCTGCCGGCCGATGTAAACGCGGATTCTCCGAAATGGACGCGACCGTGGGCAACGCCTCTGAACGATGGGCATTGCGCTCCCTGTCTACACGAGAGGGGCACAGCACCCGCACCGCCCGCAGACGATCTTCCTGCCCCCGGAACGGCAATCCGAGTAAAGCCGCGGGCCCTTCACCGCTTGCCTTCCCCTCCGAGCCGCGTGCGGCTTTCGTGACGTGGTGTGGGAGATGTACCGCCAGAGCGGCGACACGGTGCTGCCGGCGGTGCCTTCGGCCACCTCACCGCCGCCGAACTCGAACACTACGCCGACGAGGGAACACGGGTGTTCCTCGCTGCCTACGGCGTGGGCCAGGACGTAGGGCGGCGGGCGCGGTGGGGGGGCTTTCGGAGTGTCGTCGGTGCTGGTGGGCGTCCGCAGAAACGACACTCCTGATCAGTACCTCTACATATCCCGAACCCTCGAATATCGGAGGAGCATAATGACGAAGGTGATCTCGGCGGACGGCACATTCATTGCCTATGAGCGTTTCGGCAGCGATGGGCACCTCGCGCCGCGCGTCCCCGCGATCGCCTACGACCGCCGCGGCGACTGGACCGTCCAACGGGAGATCGAGGACCTCGCCGCCCTCATCGAGACCGCCGGTGGAAGCGCCGCGGTCTACGGCCATTCCTCCGGAGCCGCCCTCGCCCTGCACGCGGCCGCCGCCGGCCTGCCCATTACCAAGCTCATCCTGCACGAGCCGCCATTCACCCCCGCCCGAGACGGTGAAGACCAGCACCGGCTCGAAGCCACCGAGGACGAGTCCGCACACGAGCAGGCCACCGCCATCCGCGCCCTGCTCGCCCAGGGCCGCAAAGCCGAGGCCATCGCGGCCTTCCTCGCGCCCACCGGGATGCCGCAGCAGATGGTCGAGCAGATGAGCAACGACGCCGCCGTACAGGCCGTCGCCCACACATTGCCGCACGACCCGTTCGAGGTGGTCAGCGCCCGCAGCAGAGGCGGCGCCACCCCGGCCGAGCAGGCCGCCACCGTAACGATCCCGACGCTGCTGCTATGCGGCGGCGACAGCTTCCCCTGGATGATCGAGACCGGCGCCCAACTCGCCGCCGCCATGCCCGGCGGACGTCACCACGTCATGCCCGGTCGGCAACACGTCGCCGCACCACAGGTGCCGGCATCGGTGCCGGCTGACTTCCTGGTCAGCTCATGAGCATCGACGTGGTGCTCGCCGCCGCCCGCTCCCGGCTGCGCCGGCTTCACCCCGCCCAAGCGGCTGAGGCCGTCGCCGGTGGGGCCCGGCTGGTCGACACCCGGCCCGAGTTCCAACGCCAGGCCGACGGAGAGATCCCGGGCGCCGTCATCATCGAACGAAACCACCTCGAATGGCGTCTGGACCCCACCAGCGACGCGAAGATCCCCGAAGCCGTCGACCACGACGTCGCCTGGATCGTGGTCTGCGACGAGGGTTACTCCTCCTCCCTGGCCGCCGCCTCCCTTCAGGCCCTCGGCCTACACAACGCCACCGACGTCATCGGCGGCTTCCAGGCATGGAAACTCGCCGGCCTCCCCGTCACACCTGCCCGATCGGCCGACCGGCCCGAGGACGCTCCCTAGCCGCCACACCTCGCAAAACCCGGGGATGGCACCTATCGGCATGGCATGGAGATGAGCGCCATGGGCTCGGCCATCTCAATGAGGCGCTGATCGCGGGGTGCGCGGGCCGCATGGGCGCGGCAGACCTGGCGGCGTACCGCATCGTGGACAATCTGCTGCTCGTCGTCTTCACCGTGATGGGCGCGGCGGCGGCGCCGATCACGATCATGTCCGGTCAGGCGCTGGGTGCGGGCGATGGTGTGGCGGCCACCCAGTGGCAGGCGCAAGGGGGATCGTCCTGCTGCTCGTTGTCTTCGCCGGTCCCTGGCTGCTCACGCTGGTCACGCCAACCCGGTGATGGCGAACCTGGCCTGGGCGGCAGTACCGCTCGCGGTGCTCAGCCTGGTCCCGATGGTGCCCGCCGTGGCATGCGGCTCGTTGCTGCGCGCACGATGGGCGACACGCGGTCCGTCATGCTCGCCAACGTGGCCGGGGACTACCCTGATGTTGATCCCGCTCGCCGGGCTGCCGGGGGTGTACGTCGCCTGGATCGCGCGTTCGGCCTCACGCTCTCCCTCATACTCGCTGCGTGTCCGCGCTCACCCATGGCGGGGAACGGCGACCTCGGCTCGAACATGATCGACGTCTCTCTCCTGGCCGGGATGTTCAGAGAGTTGTACACCCTCGGCCGGATCTCTCAGAAACGCGAATGGCACCGCGGTGAAGGGAAGGCGACACCCGCCGGGGGCGGCTGTCCGCGGTGGCCTGCGCCGCGGTGCCATTCGCGCTCCCGATCCTGCGGCGTAGCTGACGAGGCGGACGATCTGCACGCTCGCAAGCCGTGGAGCCACCGACGCCTGCCCACGGCAGCACCGCTGACGTCATCATCCGGCCTGCCGCCCTTCCTCGGCCTGGGCCCACCGCGAGCGCGCTGCCTGGCCGCTTCTCCTTTCGTGCTGCCGTCTGCCCTGGCCGGTGGCATGCTGCCCGCTGCCCCGTTGAGGGCTGTTCCACTCCTGAAGGACGCCTGTTGACCAGCTCATCTGTGCCCGCCCGTACGTCCGCGCCCCTGGCGGCCCGGCTGCGGCCCGGCCGCCCCGAATGGCTCAAGCCATCGGTGGCCCGCACCGAGATCCTTTCCGGTCTGGTCGTCGCCCTCGCCCTCATCCCCGAGGCGATCTCGTTCTCCATCATCGCCGGCGTCGATCCCAGCGTCGGCCTGTTCGCCTCCTTCACCATGGCCGTGGTCATCGCCATCGCCGGCGGCCGTCCCGCGATGATCTCCGCCGCTACCGGGGCCATCGCCCTGGTCGTCGCCCCACTGGCCCGCGAACACGGCCTGGGCTACCTGATCGCCACCGTCATCCTCGGCGGCCTCATCCAGATCGCGCTCGGCGCGCTCGGCGTGGCCAAGCTGATGCGCTTCGTACCCCGCAGCGTCATGGTCGGCTTCGTCAACGCCCTGGCCATCCTGATCTTCATGGCGCAGGTGCCCGAACTCATCGACGTGCCGTGGATCGTCTACCCGCTGGTGGCCGGCGCGCTGGCGCTGATGGTGTTCCTGCCCCGGCTGACCAAGGTGGTCCCGGCGCCGCTGATCTCCATCGCCGCGCTCACCGCACTGACCATCGGCGCCCACCTGGCCGTGCCCACCGTCGGCGACCGTGGGGTGCTGCCGTCCTCGTTGCCCATCCTCGGCCTGCCGGACGTGCCCTTCACGCTGGACACCCTGACGCTGATCGCCCCGTACGCGGTCGGCTTCGCCCTGGTCGGGCTGATGGAGTCGCTGATGACCGCCAAGCTGGTCGACGACCTCACCGACACCCGCTGCTCCAAGACCCGCGAGTCCATCGGCCAGGGCATCGCCAACATCGTCACCGGCTTCTTCGGCGGCATGGGCGGCTGCGCCATGATCGGCCAGACCATGATCAACGTCAAGAACGGCGCCCGCACCCGGCTGTCCACCTTCACCGCCGGCGTCATGCTCATGGTGCTGTGCATCGTGTTCGGCCCGCTGGTCTCCCAGATCCCGATGGCCGCCCTGGTCGCCGTGATGATCCTGGTGTCGGTCGGTACCTTCGACTGGCACTCCATCGCCCCGGCCACGCTCAAGCGCATGCCCGCCGGCGAGATCGGCGTCATGGTCATCACGGTCGCCGTCGTGGTCGCCACCCACAACCTGGCCATCGGCGTCGTCGTCGGCTCGCTGACCGGCCTGGTCATCTTCGCCCGCCGGGTGGCGCACCTGGCCGAGGTCTCCGCCGTCGTGGACCCCGACGGCGGGCAGGCCGTCTACGCCGTCACCGGCGAGTTGTTCTTCGCCTCCAGCAACGACCTGGCCTCGCAGTTCGACTACGCGACCGATCCCGACGACGTGGTCATCGACCTGACCGACGCTCACATCTGGGACGCCTCCTCCGTCGCCGCCCTGGACGCCGTCGAAGCCAAGTACGCCGCCCGCGGCAAGACCGTCCAGATCATCGGCCTCAACCAGCCCAGCGCCCGCATGCACGGCGCCCTGTCCGGAGAGCTGTCCGGCAGCCACTGACACCGCCCACAGCCCTCGACGATCGCACTCACCCTGCGGCTGCCGCACCGGCGGAGGACCTGCCGTACAAGGCCGACGCCGTCGTCTACGGCGTTCACGAACTCCCGGTCACCTGGTGAGCAGGACATGATGCGACCCAAAGCCGACACGGACCTTTTCGTCGGTCCCGGCCAATGCGTCTTGACCGAACCGGCCATCTTCGCCCAAGACGACAACGGCATCGCCCCCGCAGGGACACCGGGGCAGGCCCGCGTCAGGCAGAAAGGTGGGGTTCAGGAGCCAGATGCGTGGAGGGCACCTGTACACGATGCCCCTCCGACGCCGCGCCGCTGATCGCCCAAGGCGTGCTGGACCCGCGGCTGTTCGAGGTCACCCAACTGGAGCAGCACCTTCGGATCGCCGGCGTGCCCGGCCTCCGCCGCATTTCAATTATGAGCCGAGGCCATGGACATCTCCAGCAGCACCTGTCCTATGAATTGAACGAGCACACTCGTTGGTTCGGCCGGCAGGTACGACCGAATCTCGATACACGCCTACCATCGGAACCCCCAGTGACTGCTCCACGCCGGCCGTTGCGTCCGATCTCTTGGTGGGTCGTTGTGGCCGTCCTGGTTGCGCGGCCTGGTTTCTGGCAGAAGCCGGTACGGCTCCCCACATAGTGCAAGCCGGATTGCGTATCAATGCGATCCGCCCGCGTCGTCACACCCCGGTCCGCATATGCATATTCACTGGATTTTCACTCATGCCGCTGGTAAAGGTCTGATGCCTGTGGTATTTACCTCTCAGGGAGACCGGGGTTGTACCCGGAGAATGTCCGAAGTCGATGTACTTGAAAAGGTGTGGCGCCGTTTCGGCCGGGCCGAACATCGGGAGGGCAGGCAGAGACTGCCGTTTTCGTCGCGCTCAGGTGTGGCACGACCTGCGGGGGGCGCCCGGCCCGGATCACGACGACGCGAAGGGAGCCTTCCGTGGAGCAGAGTGGGCAAGGCGCTGATCCGGATCGTGACGCCCCGGTCGCCGGGCCGGAGGCGGCCGACGATCAGGAGACCGACCGCTTGGACACACCCGAACCTGTCGCTTCTTCCGGCCCGCCGTCGGCGTCGCCCGGTGCGCCTGGGGGAGGGCTCCCGAACCCCGGGCCGGGTAGGCCCTGGGGGCCGCAGGGGAGTCCCGGTCCGCCTTGGGGGCCGCCGCCGCCCCCTCCGACCGGCCCGTCCTGGCAACCACCAGGGCCGGACATCCCGGGACGATCTCCGTATCCGTATTCCGGGTCCGGATCCCCGGTTCCAGGCCCGCCGGGTGAAAGGCGTGGGCCGGGCGGTGCCTTGCGCGTGGTGGCAGTGGCACTGCTGAACCTCTCCGGCCTCGGTCTCGGATACCTGCTGCTCGGCCGCCTTTTGCCGATGGTGGGATGCCTGGTGGCCACCGGCCTGACCGTGGTCGCGGCCCTGCCCGTCGCGCCCGACGGGGTGCCGGGGGTCGTGCCCGTCCTCTGGCTGGTCGTGGCGGTGGCCTCAGCCGCTCACGGCGCCTGGCGGGCAATGGGCGAGTCACCCTCGTCGGCCAGGGATCGGCTGATCCCCTTCGCCCTGCCGCTGGCGGTGGTCCTGTTCGCCGTACCGGTCTCTGCCGTGCTCGTGCACAACTCGATGCAGCGGGCGGCGCAGCACGAGGCCTACGAGCAACTGCAGCTCAGCCGACTGGCCGAGGCCGACAGGCTGGTCGGCAGGGCCGAGCAGGGGAGCTTCGACGACGCGCTGAAGATCTACGCGGATCTGGCCGAGAACCACGTCCGGAGCCGCGCGGCGCGCCGGGTGCCCGACGGGATCAAGAAGTTGTACGAGACGGCCGCCTTGCCGTACACCAGCGGCGAGTACTGCGACGCCCAGCCGACCCTGCGCTACCTGCGCGACCTGCGGACCAAGGTGAACCCGGCGCTGCTGGGCGACCGGGCCGGCTGGCCCGATGAACCGCTCGCCCACTCCCTGCACGAGTGCGGCGCCCTGCGGTTGGAGGATGACCTGAACAGCAAGGCGGGCGAGGGCATGACCGTCACCTCGGCCGGGCTGTTCAACTCTCTGGCCGACGAGGCGCCTGGCTCGCCGTACGTGGACAAGACCCGGAAGTTGCTTGAGGACAAGGTGGCCGAGCTGAAGAAGGCCGCTGCCGGTGATCCCTGCGGATCTCGGGCGACGCTGCACAACGCGACGGCGGTCTTCAAGGAGATCTCGGCGGGGTACGCCGGCGCGCTGGCCGACGGCACGAGCGAGATCGCGCAGGAGGCGCACTTCGGCTGTGGTGTGCGGGAGTTCAAGAAGAAGCAGTTCGCCGCCGCCCAGGCGACGATGACCGGCTACGTCAAGCGGTACAAGGACGGCCCGCAGGTGGCGCGGGCCCGGCAGATCGCCATCGCCGCGGAGATCGCGCGCCAGACGAGCAAGAAGGCGGGCAGCAGCCTGCCGCGGGAGAGGCCGCCCGGCGGCGCGCGGATGGCGGTGACCGTCCGCAACGACGGCAAGGGCAAGGTAGAGATCCTCTACACCGGGCCGGTGACCGGGCGGATCATGCTGAAGAGCTGCGGCAAGTGCAGGGTCTACCCGAACGAGAAGGCGGGGAACTCCCGTGGTTGCCAGGGGTCCCGCTCCTATCCAAGAGCGACGCTGCTGCTGCCGAAGGGCAAGTACCACCTGCTGATCAAGCGTGATGGCCGGAACGATGGCGATGCCTGGAACATCAGACCCGGCTACGTGTACACCTCATGCCTCTTCGTCCATAAGTGGTCGATTTTCGACGACCTCTGATCGGTCTCCGGGGCCCACCTCCGAACTCGCCTGCCGCGCCTTGGCCCGGCAGGCGGCCGGCGGCCGGTGAGAGTACGGGCCATGTCAATATCTCTCAGGTCAGATCTTGTCTGGACCTGATGCTGACGCGGCCCGCGGGTTGCGGCCGGAATCGTTGGCGGCATGCGACTTCAACGAATGCAGATCTGGGCGCTGGTCGTTCTCGGGCTCGTCGTGGCGCTCGCGCTCATGCCGCTGCCGACGCTTCCCTACACCATGGGCTTCGCGCCACGCTGGGTGACCGTCCTGGCCGCCGTGCTGGGCGCGGTCTTCGTGGTACGACCGCACCCGGCGGGGCTGGTGCCCGCCGTGCTGCTGCTGTGGTCGGCGGGCGGCGTCGTGCTCATGGACGTCCGCATGCCCCGCATGGACGGCGTGGCCGCCACCGGCGAGCTGCTCGCAGGCGCTCCAGACGCGCCGAAGGTGATCGTGCTGACCACGTTCGATCTGGACGAGTACGCCTTCGCCGCGTTGCGCGCCGGGGCCTCCGGATTCCTGCTCAAGGACGCGCCCGCCGAGGAAATGCTGGCGGCCGTGCGCACCGTGCACGAGGGCGACGCGGTCATCGCGCCCTCCACCACCCGTCGCCTGCTCGACCATGTGGCTCCCACCCTCTCCGTGCCAGGGCCCGACCCGCTGACCGACCGCGAACGCGAAGTCCTGCGCCACATCGCCATGGGACATACCAACGCGGAGATCGCGGGTCTGCTGTTCCTGTCAGAGGGCACGGTGAAGACGCACGTGGGCCGCATCCTGGTCAAGCTGGGGCTGCGAAACCGCGTCCAGGCGGTCATCTGGGCTTACGAACACGGCCTGGCCCGCCTGCGCTGACGGCCAGCCGCAGCAGGACCACTGTCCATCTGCGGCGACCGCACCGGTCGTTGCGAGTCGTTCAGCGTGACCCACACTGTCATTCGCGCAGGCGGGTGAGCGCCTGGGGTGACAGGTGCCGCGCGAGTTCCTCCAGGACAGAGACGATCTCGGCGACCCGAGCAGGGTCGGCGGTGCCCAGCGCTTTGGCCAGGGCGGCGTCGATGGAGGTTGAGCGGACCTGTTCCACCCGGCCGGAGATCTCAGGGGCGGGCAGGACGCGGAGGCGACGGCGGTCGCGGGCATCGGGCTCGGTGACGACGGCGCCGGCCTCGCGGAGCCGGGCCACCGCCGCCGATACGGCGCTCTGCGGCAAACCGGTGCGGGTGACGATCTCGCTGATCGCGCTGCCGGGGTGCGCGCGGATGTCGCTGACCACGGTCAGTGCCGTACGAACACTGCCCCGCTGCCGGCCCGATCCTTCGGTCGGCAGCGCGTCCTCGCCGATCTTCATCAGGGTGCGGCCGAGGAGAAACAGGTCGACTCCGTTCATGTGATCCAAGATACATCGAAAGTGATGTATCCATATTGATGTATCAAACTTGATGGAATACGGTTGATCGCGAACGCGACACCAGAGCCCATGTGAAAGGACCCCGCCATGGCCATCGCCATGACCGGTCGGCTGACCGTTCCCGGCGCCACCCTCTACTACGAAGTGCGCGGCAACGGCCCGATGCTGCTGATCGCCCAGAGCGGCGAAGGCGATGCCGACCGCAGCAGCGACCTGGCCGACCAGCTCGCCGACACCTACACCGTCATCACCTACGACCGGCGCGGCCTGTCCCGCAGCATCCTGGACGACCCCAGCCGCGGCGTGAGCATGATCGAGCACGCCGACGACGTCCACCGTCTGCTCGCCGAACTCACCGATCGACCGGCCCTGATGCTCGGTTGCAGCCTGGGCGCCGTCATCGGCCTGCACCTCGCGGTCCGCCATCCGGGGCAGATCAGCACGCTCATCGCCCACGAGCCGGTCGCCCCCGGCCTGCTGCCCGAGGGCGAGCGCACCCATCACGAGGCCGAACTGGCCGCAATTCAGCAGCTCTACCGCGGGGAGGGGCTGGCGCCGGCGCTCAAAGTCATCGCCGAGGTGCTGGGCATCGACCCGGCCGGCCCCGATGCCGAACCCGGCCTGACCCCTCAGCCGATGACCGCCGGGAGGATCGCCAACTTCGGCTTCTTCATCGAGCACGACTTCACCGCCGTCATCGGCGACGCCCTGCCGGTCACCGAGCTGGCGGGCACCCCGACGCGGATCGTGCCCGCCACCGGCCGTACCACCCCGCGGACCGTCTTCGACTACCGCTGCGCACAAGAGCTGGCCGCGCTGCTCGGCACCGAGCTCGCCGAGTTCCCCGGCGGCCACAACGGCAACACCACCCACCCCCGCGCCTACGCCGCTCAACTCCGCCAGATCCTGCGGAACGCCTGACCCACGCGCAAGGCCACGGAGAGCAATCGTGTACCACCGCGTTCGAGGAATCGGGCTCGCCCCGAGGTCAGCCGGCGGGCAGGGGGGCTTGGCCGAGGACGCGGGCACCGTTGGCCGCGGAGATGCGGACCGCGGCAAACCCCAAGTCGATCATCTCCTGTTCATACGCGCGCAGCGCCGGGATGAGCGGGCCGCCCCGGATCAGGGCCGCGGCCAGCGCCGCCGCGTCACGCATGGCGAGGTTGGCCCCGGCTCCGGCCGCTGGGCTCATGGCGTGGGCGGCGTCGCCGAGGAGGGTGACGCGGGTGGTCTTCCATGGTGGGATCGGGACGCTGGTGCGCAGGGTCAGCGGGAAAATCTCCCGCCAGGCGGCGATCATTTTCTGGATGAGGGGATGCCAGCCGTCCGTCAGCTCCGTGACCGTGGCTCTGAGCCGCTCCTGGCACATCAGGTGGAGGTCGGGCGGGAGGTCTTCGGCGCGGGCGCCGAAGGAGCAGGTGGCGTAGTCGCGGGTGGGAGCGACTCCCACCATGCGATGGCCCGGGCCGGTGATCGCGGTGAACACGTTGCCCATGCCTTCGGCCTGCTCGGATGGGATCTTGCCGTAGAGCTGGATCAGGCCGGTGCCGGCGATGCGGGCGTGCGGCAGGTACTGGCGGCGTACTACGGAATTGATGCCGTCGGCGCCGACCAGCACCTCGCCGGTGACGGTTGAGCCATCGTCGAAGCGCGCTGTCACGCGGTCTGCCCAGCTCTCGAAGCCGGTCAGCCGCTTGCCGAAGGTGACCATCCCGGCAACTTCGGCCTTCAGCGCCTCCCGCAGCGTCCGCCGGTCGATCGACAGGTGCCGCCCGCCCAACTCAAGGATTTCCAGCACTTCGAGCGCGGGATCAAGGCGGACGAAGCGTGGCTCGGGAGTGTAGGTGGTGGCCTGGAACTCCGCCCATCGCTCGGGCGTCATCACGCTGGTCAGCGCGTCGATGCCCACATCGCTCAGGTGCAGGCGGTAGCCCTGGCGCCGGATGAGCGGGCGGGGGTCGCGCTCGTAGACGGCCACGTCGAGCCCAGCCCGACGTAACCCGCTCGCCAGGGCCAGCCCACCGAGACCGGCCCCGATGACGATCACCCTCACCGCTGCCCACCGCCGAAGTCCGCGGCGTGCTCGGCGGCCCACGCCGACAGCGCCGTGGCCGGCGCCCCCGTGATGTCGCGCACGGTGGAAGTGACGGCCGCAGGTGGGGCCGCCGCCATCGTGGCGCAGCCGGCGAGCAACTCCTCGACGAAGCCGTCGGGGAAGTCGGGGTCGGCCAGCAGCCGGGCGCGCTCCTGCGCCGGCGACGGTTCCTGCCAGCGCAACCGGCGGCCGATGGCCTCACCGATCAGCTTGGCTCGGACGGCGGCGCCGCCCCTGGCCAGCCGCTCGGCCACCCTCCTGCCGACATGTCCGGTAGCTCCGAAGACAAGGTATGTGCTCATGCGTCAACGGTCGCGCCGGCTCGGCGGCAATGCAGCTCACAAGCCACTTGGCGACAAAAAGCCGCATGTGACAATGAAACATGGCGAAAACTAGCGCACTTGATGCGATGGACCACGCCCTCGTGCACGCACTCCAGATCGACGGGCGCGCCTCCTTCCGCGCGATCGCCGAGGTGCTCGACGTGTCTGAGCACACCGTCGCCCGCCGCTACCGCAAGCTACGCACACAGGGCGTCCTGCGGGTCGTCGGCTTGCTCAACGGCCAGCGCTTCGGGTATATCTCGTGGTCGGTGCGCCTGGTGTGCACGCCGGATGCGGCCGGGCCGGTGGCCGAGGCGCTCGCCCGCCGCGACGACACCGTCTGGGTCCGCCTGCTGTCCGGCGGCACCGAGATCGCCTGTGGCGTCCAGGCAGGCGGCGACCAGGACGGCGACGCCCTGCTGTTGAAGAAGCTGCCTCGTACCCCACGCATCGTCGCCATGTCCGCGCACGCGACCCTGCACATGTTCGCGGGATGGCGCAGCCGGGTCGCCGTGCTCTCCCACGAGCAGGCCGAGCGGTTGCGGCCGGCCCCGCCGTACGAGATGGAGAGCTCCCTGAGCGGGGAGGATCGCGCCCTGTTGCGTGTGCTGGCCCAGGACGGGCGGGCCGGGTACGGCGGCTGGCGGCGGCCAGCGGGTGGTCACAAACCACCGTACGACGCCGCCTCGATCAGTTGCGGTCCAGCGACGCGCTCAGGTTCGACGTTGAGATCCCGGTGCAGGCCCTGGGCTACCACGCCGAGGCCTGGTTGTGGATGAAGGTGGAGCCGTCGGCCCTGGCCTCGGTCGGCGCCGCGATGGCCGCGCACCCCGAGGCCGACGTGGTGGCGGCCACCACCGGCCCGACCAACCTCATGGCCGGGGTGACCTGCCGCGACACCCGCGCCCTGTACCGCTACCTCACCGAGCGGGTAGCGCCGCTCCACGGCGTGCGCGAGCTGGAGACCGCCCCCGTGATCCGTACGGTCAAGCGGGTGGGCACGCTTCTGCCCTGAGCCCTGGCAGGTGTCATCCCGCAGGCCACTGCACTCATGCGTCCTTGCGGCGGAACGTCAGGAGGGCGGCTCCTGTGAGCACGGCGACGAAGCCGGTGTACAACAGGAAGCCGGGCCAGGGCGACGAGTGCGGGAGCGTCGTGACGACCTGCGCGCCGGCGACGGTCGGCCAGAGACCGGCGACCTCCGGCGGCAGCAGTTGCAGTACGGCCAGGACGAGGACGGTCATCGACGTCAGCAGGGTGACGCCGGCGGCGGTGGACCGGGTCAGAAATCCCAGCGCCAGGCCGAGCTGCCCGATCAGCGCGAGGTAGAGCCCGCCCCCAAGGACGGCCCGGACCGCCTCTGGATCGCCGATGCTGGCGTGCGGCACCCCGCTCGCGGCGAGGGCACCCTGGCCGATGAGGAACGAGCCGAGCGCCGCTGTCAGCCCCGCGACGGCGGCGACCAGGCCGACGACGACGGCCTTGGCGGCGAACAGCCGGCCGCGCCGGGGCACCGTGGTCAGGCTTGCGCGGATCGTGCCGGTGGCGTACTCGGAGGTGATCGACAGCACGCCCAGGAGGCCGACGACGAGTTGGCCGAACATCATCCCACCTTGGAGGCTGAGGGCGGTGGGGTCGAAGTCCGCAGGCCGCTCCTGGTAGATCTCGCTCGCGCCGCCGCTGAACAGCGCCCCGAAGCCGATGCTCAGGATCGCCAAGGCGATGAGGCAGTAGGAGGTGGACCGGAGCGTGCGCAGCTTACGCCATTCGCCCCGCAGCGCTGCCTTCACCGGTCCGCTCCCCATACTCCGCTGAATTCGGCGCTGTCGCGGGTGAGATCCATGTACGCCTGCTCCAAGGTGGCCCGCTGAGGCGTCAGCTCGGTCAGAGGCAGCCCGCGGGCCGCGGCGAGTGCTCCGATGGCGGCACTGTCCATGCCGGTGACGGTCAACGCCGATCCGGACCACCGGATCGAGGCCCCCTCGCCTGAGAGGAGACGGGCCAGCTCGGCCGATCGCGCGGCTCGTACCAGCACCGACTGTGAGCCGGTGAGCTCCGCCAACCCCGTGTCGGCCAGGAGACGGCCCCGCCCGATCACGATCAGGTGGTCCGCGGTCAGTGCCATCTCGCTCATCAGATGGCTGGAGACGAGGACGGTGCGCCCCTCGGCGGCCAGGTTCCGTACGAGTTCGCGGATCCACCTGATGCCTTCGGGGTCCAGGCCGTTCACCGGTTCGTCGAAGATCAGCACTTCGGGGTCGCCCAGGAGTGCCGCCGCGATCCCCAGCCGTTGGCTCATGCCGAGCGAGAACGCCCCCGCCCGCCGGTGCGCCGCCTGTTCGAGGCCGACGAGGCCGAGCACCTCGTCGACGCGGCGGTCGGGGATACCACCGCTCGCCGCCAGGCAGCGCAGATGGTCGCGGGCCGTCCTGTGTGGGTGCACGGCGCGCGCGTCGAGCAGGGCGCCGACGGTGCGCAGCGGATGGGCCAGGTCGGCGTAGCGGCGTCCGGCCACGGTCGCCGTCCCCTGCGTCGGCCGGTCCAGCCCCACCACCAGGCGCAGCGTGGTGGATTTGCCTGCGCCGTTCGGGCCGAGGAATCCGGTGACAACGCCCGCTTTGACGGTGAACGTGAGCTGGTCAACAGCACGTCCCGTGCCGTACGCCTTGGTGAGCCGGGAGATCTCGATCATGAATGTGCCTCCATGGCGGCACGCGTCCTGAGCAGGCGAAGTGGCACCAGCGCGGCCCAGATCCAGCCGAGCGGGATGACCATCCGGCCCGCGATCCCGTCGAGGACCGCGTACCACTCGCCGGAGATGGCCAGCGGCTGGAGAATGAGGCTGCCGCCGTACATGATCAACGGCGCCAGGACGCCGTTGGCGGCGAGGAAGGCCGCCCAGGCCCGCCCGCCGGGCTCGGCGGCGAAGCGCCGGGCGAAGGTCAAGCAGGCGAGGGTCGTGGCGGCGTAGACGACGAACGCCGTCATCCAGTGCAGGTGCCCGTGCCAGCTCGCCTGGGCGTTCACGCCGGGCAGGAGGTCTGACGGGGTTCCCGGTGGATAGCCGAGCTGCGGATCGGTGACGAACACCCCTGCGGCGATCATGGCTGCGCCGTACACCGCCACCAGCCGCGGACCCCATCGAGCACCGCGCCCGGCAGGCAGCGCACGCCGTATCCCGGCGGCGCACGCGATCATCAGCGTTCCGGTGATCACGAAGTTGGCGATCTGCAGTGGGCCGCGGTCACCGGTCATCATCAAGCTCGGCGCGTGGCGCAGCGGGTCGTACCCGGCGCGGAACACCATGTCGAGGTGGAACACCAGCAGCGAGGCGAGCGGTGCGACGGCCCCGCAGATCAGCAGGGCCCGTGTTGTTGGGTAGGACATGCACTGATTCGACCGTGGGGTGAAGGTGCGGGGGGAGCCGCGATGGTGGTGTTCGCGGCGCCGCAAGACCGTACTTTCGTAGGGTCCGCGTAGGCAGGCCGCTGCCTAGGGTGAGGGTGTGCATGCCCGGCTGATCCGCGAAAGCGGTCGTTGACGCGCTGACAGTGGTGTACTGCCTGGTCCGCGTCGCTGCCGAGGGTCACACCGTCGCGGCCGAGGTCGCCCCGCCCCGACCTCGGCCGCGGCGGCATGCCCCCCGCCGCGCGGAGTCTCAGCTCCGGAGACGGTAGAGGGCTGTGGTGACGGTTTCGGCGGTGATGTCGGGGTTGATGGTGTGGGGGCTGGTGACCTTGAGCATGGCGACCACCGCGCCGTACCGGGCGGCGTCCGCGAGGGTGCGGCCCTGGATGAGGGCCGCGAGGACGCCGGCGAGGTAGGCGTCGCCCGCGCCCGCCGTACTGGCGACCCGTGCAGGATGGGCCGGGGAGTGGGTCAGCCTCTCGGTGTCCCAGGCCCATGAGCCGGAGGTTCCGGCGGTGATGACCATGTTGAGGCCGGGGTGCCGATCGACGGCCGCCGTGACGATGGCGGCGGGGTCGGGATGCCGCGACCGGACGAGTGCGCGTGCCTCGTCGATGTTGACGGCCAGCAGGTCCGTACGCGGCAGCAGTGCTTCCGCCTCCTCGGCCTCCCCGCTGACGAACGACGTGACGCGGAAGAAGCCGTGCTCGGTGGCGAGGTCGAGCAGCGCGGACCGCGCGGGCAGCGGTACCTCGGGCAGCGCCAGCGCCACCCCCTTGCCCCGGTGGCGGCGGAAGACCGGCGACACCACCCGTATGTCGGCGAGGCCGACGCTCGCGCTCGCAGAGTTCCTGGCGGTGAGGTTCCCGCCCTCGCCGGATGGATATACGAAGCACGCGGCGAACAACGTCGGGCGGCTCGCGTCGATCCGCACGTGCGTGGCGTCGAGCCCGACCGCGCGAAGTTCGGCGAGCAGCGCGGACCCCCGTTCGTCCGCGCCGACCGCGCCGACCGGTACGACCGGGAGATCCGGTCTCAGCAGTGTGCGCAGGTAGTGGCAGACGATGTGCAACTTGCCGTAATCCCGGCTGTCGAGCAGGTCGGCGGCCCGGCTCTCCTCGCGCCTGATCGCGTGCTCGGAGTCCAGGGCGAAGACGACACCCGAGCCGATCCCGCCGGTGCCGATCACCACCTCGCAGGCGGTCAGCCGCCGAAGTCCGGCAACCACGGTCGCTCCGCTTCGATCAGTTCGTCGGTCATCGCGCGGATCTGGTCCAGGCCGAGCAGGGAGCCGGTGAGCCGGTCCAGGGAGACCGCGGCGTACACTAGGTCCCTGGACCGCTGCCGGTAGGCGTCGACCACACACCCCTGGAACCCGATGGACGCGAGGTTGATCCCGGCGCACGCGGACGGCAGCCGCCCGACGTGGGTGGGCTGGACACCGGAGCCGTCCACCAGGCAGGGGACCTCCACGCAGCATCCGTCCGGCAGATTGGTGATCAGACCGGTGTTGGGCACGTTCCCGTAGACCGTGCGCGGGGTGTCGGTGACGATGGAGTCGGCGATCCACGCCGCGTACTCCTCGCCGGCCTCGGGTTCCCCGGCGGCGAGCCGCTCGGCCAGCAGCTCCTGGTCGGTGTCGGTCTGGGCCCCGGTGATCTCCAGATAGTCCCAGCGCCGCGGCAGATGGCCGGCCACGTCGGCCGGTGTGCGCCGGAAGTGCGGATAGTACTCGGACGCGTGGTGGCTGGACTCGGTCGGGAAGTAGCCGGTGAGGTTCAGGATCTCGGTGCGTACGGCCTCGCGTCCGCCCGCGTACCACTCGTCGATCGGCTCAGCGGGCTCGCGGTCGCCGCGGCGGTAGGCGTTGACCGCGGCGGCCAGCTCGGCTCGTACGTCCACGCCGCGGTGGCGGAACTCCAGCATCCACGCCTGGTGGTTGATCCCGGCCGCGCGGAAGCTCCAGTCGCCGGGGCGGTAACCCAGGATCGCGGCCAGTTCGTCGGCGGTGTGCCGCACCGAGTGGCAGAGCCCGGCCGTCCTCGCCCCCGCGGCGGACGCGAACCAGCAGTTGACCGACATCGGGTTGGCGTAGTTGAGCAGCAGCGCGTCAGGGCAGAGTTCGGCCATGCCTCGGACCACGTCATCGAGGGCGCGCATCGACCGCAGGCCGCGGAAGACGCCGCCGGGACCGAGCGTGTCGCCGACGGTCTGGTCGATTCCGTACCGGCGCGGGATCTCCATGTCGTGCGCGTACGCCTCGCGCCCGCCCGCCTGGAAGCAGGTGACGACGAAGTCCGCGCCGGACAGCGCCTTGCGGAGGTCCGTCGTCGGCTCGACCCGGGCCGGAACCCTCCGGGCCTGGACCAACCGGCGGATCAGGCGGTCCGCGCGGGTCAGCGCCGCCGGGTCGATGTCCATCAGCGCGTAGGCGGCGTCCTGAAGGCTGGGAAAGGCGAGGAAGTCGTTCATCAGGCGCAGCGGGAACTCGTACCCGCCCGCGCCGACCAGTGCGACCTTCGTCATGCGCGTACCTCCAGGTGAGGTAAGAGTCTGAGTGCGTTGCCTGCGTACACCTTGGCCAGTACCTCGTCCGGCAGGTCCAGGCCGGAGATGGTCCACCGGCCCAACGGCGGCGGGTCCTCCAGCGAGTGCGGGAAGCACTCGTCGGCCGTCTCCAGGAACCGGAAGTGGATCGGGTAGCTCTCGCCGGTGGGCGGGATCTCGTCGGTGCCGAAGAGCACGCGGTCCGGGTGGGCGAGGAGGAGATCCCTGGTGGCCCGCGGCCGGCGGCCGAGTTGCGCGATGCGGGCGGCGATGTCGATGTGCAGGTTGGAGTAGGTGTCGAGCATCCGCCGCACCCAGCCGAGGTTCTCGGCGTAGTTGCCGCCGTGCACGCCCACGAACGTGGTACGCGGATGTGCCGCGACCACCGACTCCATCGCGTCGATCAGCCGATGGAAGGGCGGGAAGGCGTCGCCCGCGTACGACCAGTCGGGCCGGTCGGTGAGCAGCTCCAGGTACTCGTTGCGTCCGTCGACCGGCTGGAAGAAGGCGACCGGATCGGCCACGTGCCACCAGACCGGGACGCCCAGCTCTCCGGCGGCCGACCATAGGCCGCCGAGCCGGGGGTCGTCGGGCAGGACGAGTTCGCCCAGGTGGTCGCGGACCCGCAGGCCGAGGTCCTTCCACACCTTCAGCCCGGCCGCGCCCGCACGGACCGAAGCGGCAAGGTCTTTGACCAAATCGTGTCCAGGCGTGGCGAGCGCCGACCAGTCCACGTGACAGAAGGTGGCCACCCTGCCGGGGAAGGCGCGGTCGAAGCGATCGAGGTTCGCCTCCAGCTCCGCGCCCCACCGCCCGTCCAGGTTCACGAAGGCGCGCACGTTGTACGCGTCCATCTCCTCCAGCCATTTGGCGACGTCCGATATCGCCCATTCGCCGTCCCGCCCGGCCCAGCCGGACAGCCAGCGGCCGAGGTGCGCGTGCGCGTCGACGGCGGGACATCGGGCGCGCTCCACCCGATGCTCCGGCTGGACGACCTGCGATCGGGGCCGGAACTCGGCCAGCGGAAGATCCGTCACGACACGTTTCCTTTCAGCCTCGCCCGGCCTTTGGGGAGATCCTGTGTCCTGCTGTATAGACATGTCAATAACCTGTCTGCTCATCTATTGACAGGTATGGTCGGCGGTCGGCAGCATGGCGGCGTGGAGAAGGACGGAAACACCACGCTGGAGGACGTCTCGTCCAAGTCCGCCGGGCCGCGCTGGGAACAGATCGCGGCGATCCTGGCGGACGAGCTGCGGGCCGCCGAGGCGGGCTCCCGGCTCCAGTCGGAGGCCGCCCAGTGCCGCCGCTTCGCGGTCAGCCGGATGACCCTCCGGCAGGCGCTGGCCGAGTTGCAGAGCCGCGGCCTGGTCGAGGCGCGGGCCGGTCGCGGCTGGTTCGTGGCCGCGCCGGGCCGTACGGGAGCGCCGGACGGCGCGCCCATCGCCGAGCCACCGGGCAAGCTGATGAGCTTCAGCGAGATGGCCCGGTCGAAAGGACACGTCCCCGACTCCGAGGTGCTCACCCAGGAGATCCGGCCGGCGACCTTCGAGGAGGCCGAGCAACTCGGCCTGGTCCCGGGCGCGGATCTGTTCTCGCTGCGCCGGCTGCGCAGGCTCAACGGCCTGCCGGTGGCCGTCGATCACAGTCTGGTCCCCGGCGACCTGCTGCCGGACGCGCTGGCCACCGACTTCTCCACCGCTTCACTGCACGACGCGTTCCGCGCCGCGGGCGCCCCGCCGACCAGCGCCGACCTGGAGATCGAGGCGATCGTCGCGGACACCGAGGACGCCACCCTGCTGGACGTCGAGGAGGGCTCTCCGCTCCTGAAGGTCCGGCAACTGTTCTTGGACGCCGAGCGGCGGCCGATCGAGCGAGGGGTCATCCAATATCGCGCCGATCGCTACCGCTACCGGGCGACGGTACGGGCCTAACGCCGCCGGAGCCCCGCACTTCCCCCCACCGGTCGGCCCCCCAGGAGGCAGCCATGGCTCCCAGGAAGACCGTACGCGGCGTCGTCGCGTGCCTGCTGCTCGCCGGACCGCTGCTCACCGGCTGCGCCGGGGGCGGCGGGCAGGGACCCGCCGACCCGGAGGCCCCGGTCACGCTGGTCTGGTGGACCGGGCAGGCCGACGAACCACAGCGGGTGCTGCAGAACCTCGCGCAGGAGTTCTCCAAGCTGCACCCGAACGTCACGATCGAGGTGTCGTCCGGCGCGCCGACCACGACCGAGCTGTTGCAGAAGCTGACCGCCGCGTTCGCCACGTCGAAATATCCGGACATCTCCTACACCTACGGAAGCTGGACCGGCCGGCTGGCCGCCAGCGGCCGGACGCTCGACTTCACCCAATGGGTCAAGGACCCGTCGGTGAAGTGGATGGAGTTCTCCAGCTCCGCACGGAGCGCGTGCAGCCCCGGCGGCAAGGTGATCGGCTTCCCCTCCCTGGTGGACGATCTCGCCCTGGTCTACAACAAGAAGCTGTTCGACCAGAACGGCATCCCGTACCCGACGCCGGAGTGGACCTGGGACGACTTCCGGGCCGCGGCCAAGAAGATCACCGACCCGGCCACCCAGACCTGGGGCACGGCCTACCACGTGAGCGGGGGCGAGGACACCACCTGGCGGCTGTGGCCGCAACTGTGGCAACTCGGCGGCAAGATCGCCGAGCCCGATGGAAAGGCCGCGTTCAACTCGCCGGCCGGGGTGCGGGCGCTCGAGTTCTGGCGCACGATGGCGGTGGACGACAAGAGCGTGTTCATCGACCAGACCGACGAGAAGAGCGACCCGATGTTCGCGGGCGGGCACCTGGGGATGCTCATCACCGGTCCGTGGTCGCTCTACACCTTCGTCGAGGCCAAGACGCCGTACGGCGTGCAGATCCTGCCCGGATACGACGGAGACCACCAGACGGTTTCCGGCCCTGACGTGTGGACCGCGTTCGACCACCAGGATGCCGATCGCGCCTACTGGAGTTTCCAACTGCTGAAGTGGCTGACCTCGCCGGAGATCGACCCCCGGTGGACGATGGCCACGGGAAATCTCCCGCTGCGCGCGTCGGAGCGTGGCACGCCGGAGTACGAGCGGTTCGTGAAGCGGTTTCCCGGGGTCGATGTGATGGTGCGCAACCTGGTCAACGACAAACAGGCGCGGCCGACCGACGACTGGTACGTGACGTTGTCGCGCAATGCCGGGGAGGCGATCGCAGCCGTCCTTCAGGGAACCATTGGCGTGCGCGAGGCGCTCGACACCGCCGCCCGTAAGTCCGACGCGAGTCTGGCGGACAATTGACCCCGCGCGAGTCCGGCGGACAATCGACCCGCGGCGAGCGGCCGAGGCCGGCCGTCTCGATTCGCAGGAACGCCACGGCCTGGCTGTTCGTCGGCCCGGCGACACTGATCATCGTGGGGTTGTCGATATTCCCCGCCGCGTGGTCGCTGCTCCTCTCGCAACAGCGCTGGGACGGCATCACCGCCCCCAGATACGTGGGATCTCGCAACTACACCGCGCTGCTGGCCGACCCGGAGCTGTACGACGCGGTGGGGCACACGGTGTTCTTCACCGCGGTTTTCGTGCCCGCCTCCCTGGTCCTTGGCGTCCTGCTGGCCGTGGCGCTGAACCGGCGGATCCGGTTCCTGGCCTTCTACCGCACCTGCATATTCGTGCCGTTCGTCACGTCGGCCGCCGCGACCGGAATTCTGGCGAATTTCGTCTTCGAGCCGCGGACCGGCATCGTGAACGGCGGGCTGCGGATGTTCGGCATTCCCGCGCAGGGTTTTCTGGAGGACCCCGGGCAGGCGATGTTCGTGCTCTGCCTGGTCGCGTTGTGGGGGGCACTGGGTTTCACGGTGGTCGTTTATCTGGCCGCTCTCCAGGACATTCCGGCCGCGCTCTACGAGGCCGCCCAGATCGACGGCGCTTCGCGCTGGCAGATGTTCCGGCGGGTGACGCTCCCGCAACTGCTCCCGGTCACGATCTTCGCGGCGGTGTGGCAGACCATCACCGCCCTCCAGCTCTTCGACGTGGTGTTCACCACGACGCGCGGCGGCCCGGTGGGGGCGACGCGGACGATCGTCTATTTCATCTACCACCATGCCTTTGAACGCGCCGAATACGGCTACGGCTCGGCCGCGGCGCTGTCGCTCTTCGTGGTGAGCGTGCTCATCACGATAGGGATGATGGTGTACGCCCGGTTCAAGCGGATCGAGGCGTTCTGATGCTGACCACGCCGGTCCTGCGAGAGGCCGCGCCCCCGCCTCCGGTGCCGGTCCGCCGACGGCGGCTGCGCCGGCCGTTCGATCCGTGGCACCTGCTGCTCATGCCGGTCGCACTGGTCTTCGCCTTCCCGCTGGTCCAGATGATCCTGACGTCGTTCATGTCGGCGGCGGAGATCAACTCCTACCCGCCGCGCTACCTCCCCAGGTCGCCGCAGATCAGCGGATACGTCGGGCTGTTCACCAACGCCCCGGCCCTGCGGTGGCTGGGCAACTCGGTGATCGTCGCGGGCGTGGCGGTGCTGTCCCACCTGGTCCTGTGCTCGGCGGCCGGGTACGGCTTCGCGCGGCTGAGGTTCGTCGGGCGGCGGATCGGATTCCTGGCCATCCTGGCGACGATCATGATCCCCACCCAACTGCTGATGATCCCGACCTACGTGATGTTCAGCAGGTTCGGCCTGGTGGACACGCTTGCCGCAGCCATCGTGCCATGGCTGTCGTCGGCCTTCGGGATCTTCCTGATGCGGCAGTTCTTCCTGTCGCTCCCTGTGGAACTCGAAGACGCCGCCAGGATCGACGGCTGCTCGACGTTCGGGGTGTTCTGGCGGATCGTCCTGCCGCTCGCCCGCCCGGCGCTGGCCACCCTGACGATCTTCACGCTGCTGGGCTCATGGAACGACCTGTTGTGGCCGCTGGTGGCCATCAGCGACGAGCGGTGGTACACGATCCAGCTCGGGCTCGCCAACTTCCAAGGCCCGCGCCGCACCGACTGGCCGATGCTGATGAGCGGGAACGTCGTGGCGACCCTCCCGCTGATCGTCGGCTTCGTCCTCGTCCAGCGCCAGTTCATCGCGACCATGACGATGTCCGGCATCAAATGACCCTTTCCAGCCGAGAGAGCAGGCCAAGTGAACAAGAAGGATCTGTATACCTGGTGCAGCGTCCCGGTCGATGACCTGGCCGGCCATCCGGACCGCAGGATTGCGCTGCGGTTGTGCGCGGGGCCTGCGGAGATGGCGAACCTGATGGCCACGGAACTGCTCGACGACGTGCGCGCCGCGGCCGTGCAGGACCGCATGTTCCGGGTGATCATCCCGTGCGGCCCGGTCGAATGGCTGCGGCCGTTCACCCGGATGGTGAACAAGGCGTCGTTGAGCTTGAGCCACGTCGAGGTGTTCCACATGGACGAATGCCTGGACTGGCAGGGAAGGACGCTGCCCCGTACCCACCCGTACTCGTTCCGCGGCTACATGCAGCGGCACTTCTACGACCCGGTCCGGCCCCAGTTGGCGGTGCCGGACGCCCACCGGCACTGGCTCGAACCGGAGACCATCGAGGCCGTTCTTGAGGCGATCGAGTCCGGGCCGATCGATCTGATGTACGGCGGCTGGGGCCAGGACGGGCACGTGGCCTACAACCAGGCCAGGCGGAACGCGCTGAGTGAGATCACCGTGGACGAGCTGCGCACGTCCTCTGTGCGCGTCCAGGAGAACAACGTCGACACGGTCCTCGCGCTAGGACAGCGCAAGCTCGGCGGGGCCTACCAGTTCGTGCCGCCGATGTCGGTGACCCTCGGCCTGCGGGAGGTGCTCTCCGCCCGCAAGATCCGGCTGTTCAGCGACACGGGGGCCTGGAAGCAGACGGCGCTGCGGGTGGCGCTGTTCAGCGGGCAGACCGTGGAATATCCGATCACCCTGTTGCAGGAGCACGACGACGCCCTGCTCACCGCGACCAGGGAGACCGCCGACCACCCGATCAGCCGGCATCCGGAGTGGTCCTTTGATGTTTGACGACGTGCGGACCATCGTGGCCGAGTTGCACGGCGAGCTGACCAGGCACGGACTCGTGGCGTGGACCTCGGGGAACGTGTCGGCGCGCGTGCCGGGGGAGGACCTGCTGGTCATCAAGCCCAGCGGGGTGCGCTACTCCGACCTGACCGCCGACGCGATGGTGGTGTGCGACCTGCACGGCGGGGTGGTCGAGGGGGAGTGGTCGCCGTCCAGCGACACGGCGGCGCACGCGTACGTCTACCGGCACATGCCGGAGATCGGCGGCATCGTCCACACCCACTCGCCGTACGCGTCCGCGTGGGCGGCCTGCGGCGAGCCGATCCCGTGTGTCCTGACCGCGATGGCCGACGAGTTCGGCGGCGAGATCCCGGTCGGGCCGTTCGCGCTCATCGGCGGCGACGACATCGGCCGCGGCGTCGTGGCCACCCTGCGCGGTTCGCGTTCGCCCGCGGTGCTGATGCGCAACCACGGCGTCTTCGCCATCGGGCGGACCCCGGCGGCGGCGGTGAAGGCCGCGGTCATGTGCGAGGACGTCGCGCGGACGACCCACCTCGCCCGTCAGCTCGGCACGCCGCGCCCGATCCCCGGCGAGGACGTGCACCGCCTGCACGACCGCTACCGGCGGGCCTACGGCCAGCCCCCAGCATGAGCCACCTACGTGGAGCCGTCTTATGGATCTCTAGGACGAACGAAACCGGAAGTTATCGGCATTCATCGGAGCTATGTGTGCTGGTCAGCCAAATCTTTTGGATCTTCGGCGGATACCAGCCAGCGTTACTTTGCGGCTGGCGACGCGGACCCGAGTAGGGGGCCTACGCCGAGGCGACGGTCGTCCCCGGCAAGGGCCTGGGCCAGTGCCCGACCGGCTACTTGTGCCTGTACGAGCACTTTCGCCTACAACCCCAACAGCGACCGAGGCCTGATCTTGCGCGCTGACCGTGACATGGCCCGGCTCGACGACTGCAGCTTCAACGACCGGGCCGGCTCCTACCACAACAACACCGGCCGCTTCGTGCGGGTGCACGAGCACTTCGGCTACGGAGGCGACCGGCTCCAACTCGCCCTCGGTGTACACGCGCTCCCCGGCCGGTACGGCCGGGGAGCGCCCCCCACATCGGTCGTCCGCGACCCAGCCCCATCGGCCCGTTTCCGTCCATTCTCCGAAGGCCGTCTCGATAAGCAGCCAGGCCGGCTGCTTCAGGAAGTGTCGTTCGTGCTGTGAGAAGTGGCGAGGCCACGGGGTCGCGCGACACATCGATCACGATGTGCACCCAGTCGGCTGTCTGACTGCCGGAAAGGCGCCGGGTCGCCGATTGTTTACGGCGGGGGATCGACGGGTCAGGCGTAGCGCTGGATGGTCAGTACCCAGTTCTGCACACCGGCCTCGACGATGGTGCCGCCGGCGTACTGCAGCCGCACCTGGGCGGTGGCGTTGACCACCGGGATGGTGGGCGGAATCTCCGCGACGCGGACGGTGGTGATGCTGCGCCATTCGCTGGCCTGGTCGATGGAGGAGTCGAAGCGGTGGTTGTCGCTGATGGGGTGGGGATCCTGACCGCCGAAGGTGATGTCCAGGAAGGCCACTCCGTTGTCGCCCTGGATCTTGACCAGGGATTCGGCGGAGAAGGTGGCGATGAACAGCGCGCCAAAGCTGGGAGTCCCCTGGCCGACGCTCAGTGGGATGGTGGCGCCGGGCAGATCGATCCAGGTGTTGGGGGTGGTGGCGGTGAAGCGGTCTGATCCCCAGATGGTGGCGATCTGGATGGGGGCGGCGTTGCGTACGACGGGGCTGGTGGGGTTGTCCGACACGACGACTCCAAAAGGGGGAGAGAGGATGAAAATCGGTGATCAACTCCTATGGCTATGTTGTCTGGTCACTCTTTTCAAGGCCTTGAAATCATTCCAGCAATATGATCACCCCTGCGTTTAGGCCTTACATCTGCATAAATTCTAAAGTGTGATCTGTGTCACAGCTCACGGCCTCAATAAGTGAATATTTTTCTCTTTCTGGCCACGCCGCCTCGGCACTCCGTCAGGTAGCCGGCTGGACCAGGTGAGCAGAGGAATACCGGGAGCGGCACATTGGGTCCCCCGCTGCACATGCCGACATGTGAAGGTGAAACTATTTCGGCGAATGCCGTAGGTCACGCCGAGATTCGTTATCGGTGGCTCGTGGCCGAGGGATGCGGGCTGGTCTGGGGCGCGAGCTCGGCGGTGTAGCTGGACATACGGGTCTTCCCCCACATCGCGAGAACGCCGCGCCGAGCGGCCCCACCGGCCGGACTTCCAGAACTTCAGCGTGTCGCCCGCCTGCGGCAGCGCCAGGAGCGCGCCTCCCCTCCCGGTCGCGCGACACAACGCCATGGCCGCCGCTCTCACGCCCGACCAGCCGATCTCGTTCCTCACCTCGCCGACCGGGGCCACGGACCTACAGCCGCACGACCCGCGATCGTGCCCTCCCCGTCGCGCTCCAGGACGTGATGATCCGGCATGCCGACGAACCGGCCCCCGCGACCGCGTACACCCAGGTGACCCTGGACGCGGGGCACGCCGTCTTCGCCACCGCCCCGGCCGAGGTGGCCGACGCCATCCATCACGCCCCCGCACGATGGTGACGATTCCTGCCCAGTGTGCGGTCATCGACATGCCGGAGCGTGACAAGCTCGCCGGCGAGCTGCTGGACGCCTACCGCACCGGCCGGCCGGTAGAACCACTGACCGGCCGATTCGCCGGGCTCACGATCGACGAGGCGTACGCGATCCAGCCCGGCCGGAGGCCCCTGATCATCAGGAGCAGGGGCACGTCCCGGTGTGCCTGCGGGGGAACAGGACATCGAGCACCATGCTCTTCGCCTCGGCACTGCCGAGCCCGTAGATGATCGCTTGGACGCCGTCGACCATCGCCCGGGTCTCCGGGTCGTTCAGCTCGGGCCGGCATTCGGCGACCAGGTGGGCCCACTCCTCGCGGACGAGGCGACGGCGGCGCACCATGGCCGGGCGGCGGCCGGGCGGGAGGTTGTTCACCTCCCGGGAGGCGACGATCATGAGATGGGCGTCGGTCAGCGCCCTGCGCGTGCGCCTTTCCACCAAGGCGCGCAGGAGGTGTTCCGGGCAGCCGTCCTCCGCGTACACCTCGGCGACTTCGGCCTCCGCGCCCCGGGTGTCGGCCTCCACGACGGCGAGCAGGAGTTCGCCCTTGCCGGCGAAGTGCCGGTAGAGGGCCGGACCGGTGATCCCGACCGCTTCGCCGATCTCGTCCATGCCCGTCGCGTGGTAGCCGCGCTCGACGAACAGGCGCGCCGCCTCCCAGGTGATCATCGTTGCCCGGTCGGTCACCCTGCCTCCTGCCGGCGGCTCGCCGGATCCGCGCCTATCGCCACGCAGGCCAGTATGCACACCTCGGTGGAGCGGTTGCTCCAGGCGTGGGGCGTGCCGCGCTGGATGAGGACGTCTCCGGGGCCGAGCAGGGTCTCGGTCTCCTCCAGCACCGCGTACACCTCGCCCGAGATGACCTGGACGAAGTCGACCGCGTCGGTGACGTGCATGGGGTCGGCACCGCCCGAGGCGTCGGCGAATGCCTCCGCGCCCGTTCCCGCCGCGCCCGAGCGCCACGCGCTGTCGGGTTCGATGTAGCAGACCCAGCACACCGCGCCCGCCCGCGGCGGGTTCATGTTCACCCGGCCGGTCTCGGCGGTCTCGGCCGGCCCGAGGTCGGCGGGGGTGGACTCCACCCTCCACGCCTGGACGGCGGTGAAGGCGGGGCCGCCGACGACGGTCGGCGACGGGCCGTCGGAGATGATGGTGGAGCGGCCGGCGGAGTTGGTTCCGGTGACGACGCGGCGGATGTTGCGGGCGTTCATGGCACTCCTCGTGGTGATGTCAGGCGCGAAGGGACAGATGGCCGCCGTCGACGACCAGGGTCTGGCCGGTGATGTAACTCGACTCCGGCGACAGCAGGAACACCGTCGGATAGGCGATCTCCCAGGCCGTTCCCTGGCGGCGCAGCGGGATCGTCCCCTTGCGCGTCTCCACGGCGGCCCTGCGCTCGGGGCTGATCGAGGAGCCCCAGCGGCCCGCGGCGGTGTCGATGAAGCCGGGGACGACGATGTTGGCGCGGATGCCGCCGGCCGCGGCCTTCCTCGCGACGACGTTCTTGAGCCCTTCCAGCGCCGCCTTGGAGGAGTGGTAGGCGACGATCTCGTGGATCGGCGTGTAGGCGGCGATCGACGACACGAAGACGATCGCCGCCCCTGGCGACAGCAGCGGAAGCGCGTGCTTGACGGCGAGGAAGTGTGAGCGCACGTTGGTGGCGAACGTCCAGTCCCAGTCCTCCACACTGGTCGAGCGCAGGTCGCCGGGCCGGCCCGTGCCCACGACCAGGACGAGCCCGTCCAGGCCGCCGAGTGCCGCCGCGGATTCGCGCACGACGCGCTCGACGCCGCTCTCGTCGCTGGAGTCGGCCACCGTGACGTGGGCCCGCGCCCCCTCGGCCGCGACGAGGCGGGCGGTCTGGCGCACGGAGTCCTCGTCGATGTCGGACAGGGCCAGCGCGGCGCCTTCGCGAGCGCACAGCACGCTGATCGCGCGGCCGTTGCCGATGGGTGGTTCGTGGTCGAGCCGGTAGTCCTTCTGACCGGCGCCGATCACCAGAACGCGCCGGTCCTGGAGCCGGCCGCGACCGTGCGTACGGCCGAGGGCTTCGTCGGGCAAGATGTCGGCGGACATGGTCGTCCCCTTTCGATGGTCGGGATTCATACGGACCTGGATCGGCCCGCCCAGTACTGGGCGCGCAGTTCCTTCTTCAGCACCTTGCCGACAGGGCTGCGCGGCAGGTCGCGGAAGATCACCCGCTTGGGCGCCTGCACGCTCCCGAGCGCGTCCCGGCACAACTCGATGAGCTCGTGCTCCGGCACGCTCTCGCCGGTCTTGAGCTCCACGACCGCGGTGACCGCCTCGCCCCAATGGTCGTCGGGCAGGCCGATCACGGCGCAGTCACCGACCGCCGGATGCCCCCACAGGACCTGCTCGACCTCGCTGGGGAAGACGTTGAAGCCGCCGGTGATGATCAGGTCGCGGAGCCGGTCCACGATGTAGACGAATCCGTCGTCGTCGAGGCGGCCCAGGTCGCCGGTGGCCTGCCAGCCATCACCGCGGTCCAGCTCGGCGGTGGCCTCAGGGTCGTCCAGGTAGCCGCTCATGCGCAGGTCCGTCCGCACCGCCAGCTCGCCGACCTCGCCGGGCGGCAGCGGGCGTCCCTTCTCATCGAGTACGGCCACGCGGGCGACCAGGGACGGCCGCCCGCAACTGGCCAGCCGTACCGACCTGGCCGGGTCGGCGACGGCCTCGGCGTGGTCGGCCGGGCTCAGCCAGGTGCAGATCGTCGGCGCCTCGCCCTGGCCGTAGAACTGGGCCATGACAGGGCCGAAGGCGTCGAGCGCCGCGCGCAGCCTGCCGGTGGACATCGGGGCCGCGCCGTACAGGAAATAGCGCAGCGTCGAGTAGTCGTGCGCGGACAGCCGGGGGTGGTCCAGGAGGGAGTAGATCGCGGTGGGCGGCAGAAAGAGGCGGGTGACGCGGTCGCGCTCGATCGACTCCAGGATCGCGCCGGGGTCGACGCCCTGGTGCACGACCGTGCGGCCGCCCTGCAGGAGCAGGGGGAAGGTGAGCCCTCCCGCGGCGTGGGTCAGCGGCGCGGCGGCGATCTGGACCGGCCGTTCCTCCGGCATGTGCGCGGCCAGCCCGAGCGCCATGGTGGCGATCGAGCGGTGGGACAGGACGACGGCCTTCGGCGCTCCCGTCGTGCCACCGGTCCCCATGATCCAGGCCGGCGCCTCCCGGCCGGCGTCCGGCGGCGGGCAGCGTACGCCGGCCGGGCCCATCCACTCATGCAGCTCGGGGCCGATCGAGACGGCCTGCCGTACACCCGGCGCCGCGGCCAGGACGCGCGCGGCGTCGGCGGCGAGCGCTTCCTGGTAGAACAGGGTGGCACAGCCGGTCATCGTGAGCAGCGCGGCCAGTTCCCCGGGCTGTGAGCGCACGTTGAGCGGCACGTACGCCGCGCCGGCGCGTAGCACGCCGAGCTGGCAGGCGAAGGCGACCGGGTCGTTGGCGCTGAGCACCGCGACGCGCGCGCCGGGACCATCGCCTTGTGCCCGCAAGGCCGCGGCCACCCGGTGGCTCAGCTCGTGGATCTCCCCGTAGGTCCAGCTCCGGGACTTGTCGGCGAGTGTGAAGCAGACGTGGTCGCGATAGCGCGCGAAGGCGCTGTCGAGCGCGGTCAGCAGTGGCATGTGTCCCTCCTCCAATCCAAGCGGTTCAGCCCGCCTCGGCACCGACCACGGACACGAAGCTGACCGAGGCCCCCGGGCGACCGCCCAGGTTCTGGGTCAGGGCGAGGCCCCGGCCGCCTTCGAGTTGCCGTCCGCCGGCCTTTCCGCGCAGTTGAAGCCAGCATTCGTAGAGCATGCGCAGGCCAGAGGCGCCGATCGGGTGGCCGAAGGACTTCAGGCCGCCGTCCGGGTTGACGGGTATCGGGCCGTCGAGGTCGAAGCGGCCGTCGAGCGCGTCGCGCCAGCCCGCGCCCCTGGGCGACAGGCCCAGGTCCTCGTACAGGACGAGCTCGGTGGGCGTGAAGCAGTCGTGCAGTTCGACCATGGCGAGCTGGGCCGGCGGGTCTGTGATCCCGGCGGCGGCGTAGGCGGCGCGCGCCGACAGGACGGCCTCGGGCATGCTCGTGTAGTCGAAGCCGGGGGCCGTGGCCCCGTCGGCGGGGGCGGCCGACAGCGACAGGGCCTTGACGTAGAGCGGGTCGGCCGCGAGCCCCGGGCGGGTGATGACGGCCGCCGCCGCGCCGTCGGCCACTCCGGAACAGTCGTAGACGCCGAGCATGCCCGCGGCCAGGGGCGCGTTCTCGACCTGCTCGGGCCGGACGGGCACGCGGAACTGCGCCCGCTCGTTGCGCGCCCCGTTGGCGTGGTTCTTGCAGGCGATGTGGGTCAGCGTGGTGCGGATCTGCCGCTCGCTCAGCCCGTAGCGGTGGGCGTAGGCCGGGGCCAGCATGCTGAACGGGGCGGGCCCGCTGAACCCGGGTGCGGTGCCGTCGCCGCCCGGCCCCGGCACCACCAGCCCCGCGTGGCCGGTGTCCTTGAGCTTCTCCACGCCGATCGCCATGACGACGTCGTACGCGCCGGCCGCCACCGCGTAGCAGGCGTTGCGGAAGGCGTCCGAGCCGGTCGCGCAGTAGTTCTCGACGCGGGTGACCGGCCGGTAGCCGACATCGAGCGCGGAGGTCAGCGTCAGGCCGCTGTTGCCGCTGGAGAAGGTGCCCAGCCAGTACGCGTCCACGTCCTCAATGCCGATGCCCGCCGATGCCAGCGCCGCACCGGCCGCCTCGGCGATCAGATCGTCGGCCGAGCACTCCCAGCGGTCGCCGAACCGCGTGCAGCCCATGCCGGCGATCACCACCTTGTCCTTCACACCCCGGATGGCCATGAGTCCTCCTTCGACGCGGGCCGTACCTTCCAGAAGTAGTCGTGCGTGCCGCCGCTGGTGTGCAGGCGGCGGAAGGTGGCCTCCACCCGCATGCCACGCTCGACCTGGGCGGACGGCACGTCCGTCAGGTCGAGCTGTGCGTTCTGGCCGTCGTCGAAATGAATGAGCGCGGAGATGAGCGGTGGCTGCGGCGCGTACGCGATGTGGTCCACGACGAACTCGCTCACCACGCCACGCGTCCGGTGCAGATCCAGCCCGCCCGGGTACGGCGGGCGCAGCCCGCCGTACTTCCACCTGGCCGAGCGCCACGCCGCGGGCGCGGAGAGCGGCGCGGGGTCGGGGCGGCGCTGTGCCTCCCGGGGGAGTGTGCCGCGCCAGGCGAGGTAGTCGAGGTAGTCGGCGGCCAGGGCGGGGCGGGCGAGCTTGTCCCGCAGCGTGGAGCGGCGCGGGAGCGGCGTGCCGGTGCGTTCGGCCAGGAGCACCTCGCAGCCGTCGGACAGCAGGATCACCGCGACGAGGTCGCCCGGAGCGGCCCGTTCCAGGGCGTCGATCAGGACGAGGCCCCAGGCGGCGGCGCCCGCGTCGCCCAGTTCGGCGGGAGGGAGGGCCGCGCCGAGCCGCCTGGACACGGCGTGCGTCGCTTTGGTGTTGGCCCCGGCGACCACGATCGTGGCGAGGTCGTCGCGGGGGCGGCCGGCGTCGGCGAGCGCGGCGGTCAGCGCCCGCTCGCCCGGCCCGGCGTAGACGCTCGCGCCGAAGCGCGCGTCCCACCTGCGGTTCCAACGTTCGTCCGGCAGCCGCCAGAGGTCCATCAGCTCAAAGGTGAGCGACGCCCGTCCGGCGATCCGCGCGATGGCGCCGCCCTGGTCAGGGCCGATCAGGAACGCGGCTCCCGCGTCGGTGCCGTGCAGCTCTTCGTGGCCGCCCGGTGGGCCGTACTGCATGCCGGCCATGGCGACCAGCGACGGGCGTGGCTGCCGTACGGCGGAGGCGAAAGCGGCGACCGCCGAGCGGGCCGAACCGTTGACATCGTAGGCGGCCGTGTGCTCGGGGCAGCGCAGGACCGCGTGCAGGAGAGAGGCGTTGGTCTTCTCCATGTACGCGGGCCTGGTCGTCGACAGGTAGACGGCGACGAGGTCGCCGGCACGTCCCGCGACGGCCTCGAGCGCGGCCTCCACGGCGAGAGTGGTGGTGTCCTCGTCCACGTAACAGCGGGGTCCCGGCAGGCCGCCCACGCGCCATCGGGGCAGGTAGGCCCCGTAGCCGAGGATGGCCGCGCGGCCCGGCTCAGGCGGGGACATCGATGATCGTCCCGGTGCCGATGCCGCCACCCGCGCACATCGCGTGCAACCCGATCCCGCCGCCGCGGGCGCGCAGCGCGTGGACGAGGTGCCCGAGCTGGCGGGCACCGGAGGCCCCGAACGGATGGCCGATGCCCACCGCCCCGCCGTCGACGTTGATCCTTTCCAGCTCGACGGGGTGAACGGTGCGCCACGCGCACACCGGGACCGCGTAGGCCTCGTGGATCTCGAACAGGTCGATATCGGCGAGCCGCAACCCTTCGCGGCGCAGCAGCATGGTCGTGGCGCGGATCGGGCCCTCCATCATGATGCCGGGATCGACGCCCACGGCCAGGCCACGCCGGATCCAGGCGAGGGGACGCAGGCCGAGCCTGTCGCAGGCGCGTCGCGAGGCCAGCAGCACCGCCGCGCTGCCGTCCGACACCTGGCTGGCGTTGCCCGCGGTGATGACGCCGTCAGGCCGGTAGACGGGCTTCAGCGCGGCCAGGCCCTGCGGGGTGGAGTCCGCGCGGATGCCTTCGTCGCGGCTCAGCAACACGCCGTCCGGCCCGTGGACATGGGCCACCTCGCCGTCGAACCGCCCGTCCTCCCACGCGGCGTGCGCGGCCAGGTGGGAGCGCAGCGCGTACTCGTCGCACTGGCGGCGGTCGATGCCGTATTTGGCCGCCATCCGCTCGCCCGCGACGCCTTGGTGCGGCATGTCCCACAGCTTGAGCTGCGACGGAGGGTACGGCAGGCCGCCGCCGAGCTTGGCGGGGCTGTCCATGGGCACCCGGCTGAGCGACTCCACCCCACCGGCCAGCACGACCTCGGCCTGCCCCGCGGCGATCAGCGCGGAGGCGAGGTTGACGGCCTGCTGGCCGGACCCGCACTGGGTGTCGAGCGTGGTGCCGGCCGCCGTCCATGGCAGCCCCGCGGCGAGCCAGGCGTTGCGCGCGACATTGAGCGCCTGCTCGCCCGCCTGGTGCGTGCAGCCGGCGAGCACCTGCTCGACGTGGGCCGGCTCGACGCCCGCCGTGTCGACGCAGTGGCGGAAGGAGGCGGCGAGCAGGTCGGCGGCGTGAACGTCGCGGTAGGCGCGTCCGGCCTTGGCGATCGGGGTCCGGCTCGCGGCGACGATGGCGACGTCTGTCATGACACCCTCCTGGTGGGCTCCGCGGCAGGCCAGCCCTGCTGGGCCGAGACGGTCCAGCCGCCGTCGACCGTCAGGTGGGCGCCGGTGATGTAGGCGGCTTCCGCGCCGGCGAGGAACAGGGCCGCGTTCACCACGTCGTCGGGCCGCCCGATGCGCTTGATCAGGAACGAGTCCAGGTACGCCTGCCGGGCCGGCGACCCCTCGGGGCCGATGAGGTCGCGGTTGCCGGCGTTCTCCACGACGCCGGGCGCGATCGTGTTGACGCGGATCCCCAGGGGCGCGAGCTCGATGGCGAGAAGCTCGGTCAGCCGGTTGATCCCGGCCTTGGCCAGGCTGTAGGCGAACACGTGCGGCCGGTTCCCGGCCAGGCCGGTGCCGGCGTGCCCGCCGGCTATGGAGGAGACGTTGACGATGGCCCCGCCCGCCTTCATCCGCGGGGCCGCGTGCTTGGCGCACATCCAGTACTGGGTGAGCGTCGTGGCCAGGGTCCATTCGTAGTCCTGGCGGGACAGGTCCAGGGCCGCGCCGGGCCGTACGGCACCCGCGTTGTTGCAGAGCACGTCGATGCCGCCGAGGTCGTCCGCGGCGCGCATCAGGCGCTGAACCTGTTCTTCGTCGGTCAGGTCGAGGGGGGCGAGCGAGCGAAGGTCGCCGCCTGCCTCCCGCACCGCGCGCCCGGTGCGTTCCGCGGAGCCGGCGTCGAGATCGCAGCCGACGACCGTGGCCCCTTCGGCGGTGAATCGCAGGGCGGCGGCCCGTCCGATGGCTCCGCCGGTTCCGGTGATCACGACCACTCGTCCCGACATTCGTCCAGGCATGGCAGGTCTCCCGTCATCGTGGTGCGGCCGAGGTTAGTTGGTGTACCGACTATTTACAAGGCAAAAGTCGGCATACCTAGTATTTGGGCCGCGTAGCGTACTTGCTGGTCAGAAAGGGGGTCAGCCGTGCGCTGAGGGAGAGCGATCATCCTGCCAGATGTCGCCGAGGGACAAGCGCAGCTTGCGCAACAGCGCGAGCAGAGTCGCGATCTCGTCGTCGCCGAGCGCGTCGAGACCGTAGCCGGACTCGCCCTCCATCCGCATGACGGCGTCCTGGGCGGACTCGCCCTCGGGCGTTATCTCCACAACGGTCACGCGGCGGTCGCCGTCCAGGCCGCGGCGGCGCACGAAGCCGTCGCGCTCCAGACGGTCGATGGTCTTGGTGATCGTGGTCGGATGCGCGCCGGCCCTGGCGGCCAGGCGCGACAGGGGCAGCGACTTGTGCCGGGCGAAACTCAGCAACATGAGCGCCTGCCAGCCCGCCCAGGTCAGGTTGTGCTCGCGCAGGCTGGACTGGGCGTGCGCCTGGAGGAGCTTGTAGGCTCGCTCGATGGCGATGCCGGTGGCGGCCCGCGCGGGTCCGGGCACGCCGCGCGAGCGGTAGGCGTCCTCGGCCTCTTCCACAACGTCAAAGGGCAACGGGCACGCTCCTCCTCATCCAGCGGCCCACTGTAATACAGCCCCGGGTCAACGAGGGGGCAGGCGGATGGCCCCGTCAAGGCGGATCACCTCCCCGTTGAGCATGGGGTTGGACACGACGTGCGCGACCAGGGCGGCGAACTCCTCCGGCCTGCCGAGCCTGGACGGGTGCGGCGCCTGCCGGCTGAGCGACCGCCTGGCCCGTTCGGGAACGGTGGCCAGCAGCGGTGTGTCGAACAGGCCCGGAGCGATGGCCACCACGCGGATCAGCCGGTCGGCCAGGTCCCTGGCGATCGGCAGGGTCATGCCGGCCACGCCGCTCTTGGAGGCGGCGTAGGCCGCCTGGCCGATCTGGCCGTCGAAGGCCGCGGCCGAGGCCGTGGTGACGATGACGCCGCGCTCGCCGGCGAGCGGCGCGGCGGCGGCCATCCGCTCGGCCGCCAGGCGGACCACGTTGAACGTGCCGACGAGGTTGATCGTGATGATCCGGGCGAACGTGTCGAGGGGGTGGACCCCGTCCCTGCCCAGCACGCGTGCGGCGGTCCCGATGCCCGCGCAGGCGACGGCCACCCGTAATGGGCCGGACTCGGCGGCGGCGTCCAATGCCGTGCTCACGGCGTCCGCGTCCGTGACGTCGCCCGCCACGAAGCGGGCACCGATCCTTTCGGCCGCCGCCGCCCCCGATGAGGTGGGCAGGTCGAGGATGACGACCCCGGCCCCCGCCTCTGCCAGTGTCCTGGCCGTCGCCAGCCCCAGCCCCGATGCGCCGCCCGCGACGAGCGCGGTCGTCCCGGCGATGTCCATGCGATCTCCCGTTTCACAGGTCGGCAGGGCGATCGGGCAGCAGCAGGTCCAGCACCATGCCGGTGATCAACCGATGCAGCCGGTCCGCCTCCAGGCCCGAAGGGGAGGTCGCGACCGTGAAGACGAGCCATTTCGCGGCGATCACCAGTGCTCGCGCCGCGTCCTCGGTCAGCTCGGGCCGGGCGTCGGCGACCAGCCTCGTCCACTCCTCGTTGTTGCGCCGGGCCCGGAGCAGCAGCGGCTCGCGCGTCTCGGCGGGCAGGCTGTGGACCTCGCGGGCCGCGACGGCGGTCAGCGGGCCGTCGTCGACGGCCTGCCTCGTCTGGAGGCGGATGAGCAGGGTGAGCAGCTCGGCGGGGGTGCCGCCCGCCTGGTGGACCTTGGCCACGTCCGCTTCCGCCCGGCCCGCGCTCTCCTCGATCAGGGCCACCAGCACGGCGTTCTTGTCGCGGAAGTGCCGATAGACGCTCGGCCCCTTCAGCCCCGCCGCCGTTCCGATCATGCCGATGCTCGTGCCATGGAAGCCCTGCTCGTGAAAGAGCCTGGCGGCCCGGTGCAAGATCACGTCGCGCCGGCTTCCTGTCCTCACCTTGTCAGCCACCTCGCCATGTTAACCGACTGTCGCATCGAAGCGCTAGCTGTCCCTTGTGTACAGGGAAATATCCTTCTCTTGCCAAGAAGATGCTAATGCTGGTAAACGTCAGCTAGTAGCTTCCGTAGCCACCGACATGATTGGAGAGTGGATGCCGTGGCCCTTCAACCGGAACACGTGACGTTCAACAGCCTCGGCACGACCTGCGCGGGTGATCTGTACCTCCCGGAGGAGACTCCGGCACCCGCGCTGGTGCTGGGCCACAGCGGTGTGATGGTGAAGGAGGCGCTGGCGTACTTCGCGCCCTACTTCGTCAGCGCCGGCTTCGCCGTCCTGGCCATCGACTACCGCACCGTCGGCTCAAGCGAGGGCGAGCCGCGCGGTCTGGAATACCCCGACTGGCAGGTGGACGACTTCCGCAGCGCCGTCTCCTACCTCCAGAGCCGGCCGGAGGTGCTGGCGGAGCGCATCGGGCTGTGGGGGGTCAGCATCGGCGGCTCCGTGGCCGTCCAGGCCGCCGTCATGGACCGGCGCGTCAAGGCCGTGGTCGTGCAGAGCCCCAGCGTGTGGAACGGCTGGCGTTACCTCGAACGGCTCCTCGGCCGCGAGGGGCTTCAGGCGATGCGCGACCAGCTCGACGAGGACTGGCAGCGCCGCTACGAGACGGGCGCCAGCCTGCGGGTGCCGCACCTGAGCCTCGACCACGACAGTGCCAGGCAGGCGCACGAGTTGTCGTCGCGGATCTATCCCACCTACCGCAACGAGAAGACGCTCGACTCCGCCGAGCACCTGCTCACCTTCGCCCCGGAGAACCTCATCCACCGGCTCGCGCCGACACCGCTGCTCATGATCGCGAACGGCCACTACGACCCCTACCACGTGCTTGAGGAGGCGCAGAGCGCGTTCGCCAAGGCCGGCGAGCCCAAGCGGCTGGAGATCCTGCCCTACGACGTGCTCGGTCTCTACACGGGCCCCGGGCTTGAGGAGGCGATGGAACTCGCCGTCGACTGGTTCGACCGGTACCTGCGCCGGCGCAGGCTGCCGGACGCCACACCCGCGCCCACCGTCGAGACCGTCGACGCGATGCGGCGATGAAGGCCACGACAGGAGGCGGCGGCACCATGTCCGGAATCAGCACCGCCGGGCTGAGCGGCCAGGAGGAGACCGCGCTCATCACCCTGCACGCCCGCGCGGTGGACGCCAAGGCCGCACAGCCCATCCTGGGCGACCCGCACGCCGTGCGGGTCGCCCAGGCGCTCGACTACGACTGGGAGCGCCTTGCGCCGAGCCCCAAGCTGGAGCAGAAGGAACGGCTCAACGTCACCGTCAGGGCCACCCACTTCGACAGATGGGTACGCCGGTTCATCGCCGGCAACCCCGACGCGATCGTCCTCGACCTCGGCTGCGGGCTCGACAGCCGCGGCTACCGCGTGGACCCGCCGTCGGGCGTGGACTGGTACGACGTGGACCTGCCCAAGATGATCGCCATTCGCGCCCAGGTGTACCAGGAGACCGCCAACATCCACATGCTGGGCTCCTCGCTCAGCGACGAAGGCTGGCTGGAGGCGCTGCCGGCCCACCGGCCCGTCGTGGCGGTCATGGACGGGTTGTACCCGTGGATCGCCCAGTCCGACTTCATCACCCTCCTGCGGCGGATCACCGCGCACTTCGACAGGGGGGAGATCCTCCTGCTGGGCTTCTCCAAGCTCTCCTCGCGGATGATGCGCACCGTCGTCCCCGCCGTCAAAACCCTCGGCGTCCCCGTGAGCCAGGGCTTCGACGACCCGTACGACGTCGAGCGCTGGAACCCCAACCTGCGCTTCACCGCTCAGGAGCGGCTGATCAGCTCGCCCGAAGTCGCGAAGATGCCCCGCGGCGAGCAGATCCGCTGCGCCATCATGCGGGCGGTCCCCGGCCTGGCCAGGCTGGACAAGGGCATGCTCAAGTACACCTTCGATCGATCATGAGGGGGCCTCGCATGGCCACGGACACTCCCAGCCGGCCCAAGCTGCTCGTCGGCGGCGAATGGGTGTCGCCGCTGGGCCAGGACGAGATCGAGGTCGTCTCGCCCGTCACCGAACAGGTCGTCGGGCGGGCCGCCGCGGCCGGTGCCGCGGACATGGACCGCGCGGTGCGGGCGGCACGCAAGGCCTTCGACGACGGAGTCTGGCGCGACAGCACCCCCGCGGAACGGGGCGCGATCCTGGCGCGCGCGGCCGACATCCTCGCTGAGCGCGCGGACGAGATCTCCGAGCTGATCACGCTGGAGAACGGCTCGCCGGTGGTGCTGGGCGGCCCCTTGCAGGTGGGCCCGGTGCTGGACTGCCTGCGCTACTACGCCGAGCTGGCGAGCACGTTCGACTTCGAGCGGGAGCTGACCGACGAGGCCGGCTCGACGCTGGCCACCCTCGAACCGGCCGGCGTGGTCGTGGCCGTCACCCCGTGGAACGCGCCGTTGCTCGTCGCCATCGCGAAGATCGCTCCCGCGATCGTCGCGGGCTGCGCGGTCGTGCTCAAACCCGCCCCCGAGACGCCGCTCAGCTCCTACTTCCTGGCCGAGGCGCTGTACGCGGCCGGCCTGCCGCACGGCCTGCTCAGCGTTGTGCCGGCGGGCCGGGAAGCCGGCGAACAGCTCGTCGCGCACCCAGGCGTGGACAAGGTGAGCTTCACGGGTTCCACCGCCGCCGGGCGCAGGGTGATGGCCATCGCCGCGGACAGGATCGCCAGGGTGACCCTGGAGCTCGGCGGCAAGTCGGCCGCCGTCATCCTCGACGACGCCGACGTGGACACCGTCGTCGCGCCCATGGTGACGGGCGCGATGATGCTGTCGGGGCAGATCTGCATCGCCCAGACCAGAATCCTGGCCCCGCGCTCACGCTACGACGAGATCGTTCGCGCAGTGAGCGACGCCGCCCGCGCCCAGGTCGTCGGCGCCCCCTCGGAGCCTGCGACCTGGGTGGGCCCCCTGGTGGCCGAGCGGCAGCGCGAACGGGTGGAGGGCTATATCCGCTCGGGCCTGGAGGAAGGAGCGAAGATCGCCACGGGCGGGGGACGGCCGCCTCACCTGCCCTCCGGGTGGTACATCGAGCCCACCGTCTTCTACGACGTGCGCAACTCGATGCGGATCGCCAGAGAGGAGATCTTCGGGCCGGTGCTCGCCGTCATCCCCTACGACGATGACGACGACGCCGCTTACCTGGCCAACGACTCTGACTTCGGATTGTACGGCGGCGTCTGGACGGCCGACGAGCACCGGGGGCTCGCGTTCGCCAGGCGCATCAGGGCGGGCACGGTGAACATCAACGCGAGCACACCGGCGCGGGGAACGGCCGCGGGCGGCTTCAAACAGTCGGGGATAGGGCGGGAACTGGGCAGAGAGGGCCTGAAGGAGTATCTGGAGCTCAGGTCGATCGTGAAGCCCCGACGCTAGTGTCACGTGCTCGGCATGTCAGCGGACCCGCCGAGGGGGCGGGTCCGCATGAGGATCGTGCCGGTGTGTGCGCGGCCGGGGATCGGCACGGCGCGGGTCGCGGCCGGCCCGGTGCGCCGTGACGAACGCTTCGACCTGCCGCGAGCCCGCATGTCATAGGTGAGTGCCGCCCGCCCGCCCCGGCTCGGCGATGTCCCGGCGCCGGTACCTCTGGGTGGCGGACCGCCCATTGCAGCAGGTCACAGGGATACCGGCGCCATGCCGGTCCACTTCGTATCGGTCATGGTCCTCGTCTCTGTCCGCGTTGCCCTGTGGCTCGCCGGAGTCGCCGGAGTCGCCGGGCAGAGACCGGGAGCACCATGTCACCGGTGCTCGTGTGCGGGCTTGCCGGGTGGTGGGTGTTACTTGTCGGCCGTACCGGGTTTGCCGCTGATGGATTGCTGATAGATGTCCGCGTAGGTCTGCGAGTCCTTGATCGGGTCGTCGCAGAATGCGGCGACGTCGTTGCCGATGAGTTCGAGGACCCCCTTGCCGTTCGCGACGCCCTCCTCGAAGAAATCGACGATCCCTGAGAGCAGATGCCCGTCAGGCAGGTCGACCGGTCCGACCTTGAAGAAGTAGCGCTGCATTTCCTGGTAGACGATCTGGTAGTCCGGCGGGAGCGCCTTGACCCGCGCCACGTGCGCCCGCCATTGCTTCTTACCCTCGATGATGTCCTGGATGCCCATATCAGCCTCCCAGCCGGCCCAATTTCCTTGCGACGTTCCTGTTCAACTGCTCGCGCCACCGGTCGCGATAACTCTGGGCCCCTTGCCCGCCGGCCAGCGCCGCGCAGAAGCCCCCGATGTCGTCACCCAGCACCTCGTGAATGCTCTGCCCATCGGCCGCTGTCTCCTCTAGCAGCCCCAGAGCGCCGTCGAGAATCGGCATCAGGTTTCGGCCCGTGAAATCCGTGTAGGGGAAAAGATGACCCTTGATCTCTTCCCACGCCGCCTGGTAGTCGGCCGGCAATGCCGCGGCTCGGGCTTCGAACGCCTTCCATTCCCTGGTGAGATCGCTGCCTGTGATGGTCTCCCAGAAGTTCATCTCCTGCCCTCCTTGAGCCTGTCGATCCGTGATGTGATGTACTCCCATTTCGCCCAGAACGTCGCGAGTTCTTGGCGCCCTGCCTCGTTGAGCGCATAGAACTTGCGCGGGGGGCCCAGCCCGGACGGTCGTTTCGTCACCTGGACGAGCCGGTTTCTCTCCAGTCGCAGCAGGATGGTGTAAACGGTCCCCTCGACGACGTCGGCGAAGCCGAGTTCGTTCAGCCGACGTGTGATGGCGTACCCGTAGGTCTCCTCGCTGTCGATGATCTCAAGCACGCAGCCCTCAAGCGTGCCCTTCAGCATCTCCGTCAGGTGGTCCATTGTGGGCCTCTTCCGTCCTCCCTGGTACTCGGTGGCACTGAGTACTAGTACACAGTATCACGGAGTAGTGGGCATCTGCGCGCGAGGCGCACCGCCTCCTCTGTCAGGGGCCGGTCCGGGCGATGCCGGGGAGAGCGCGGTCAGGGCGACGGAGGTCCGGTGGCGAGCGGGTCTGACGCGGTTCCGCGTCAGCGGCCATGTCAGCACGGTGACGGCCCGATATCGGTGCGGTCGGCAACGGTGGATGCCGTGAGTGGTCGGGCTTCCCGGCCGGCGCCAGGTCCCGTTGCCGACGCCGCCAGGCCCGAGATACGCAGCGCGAAGCGTTCTTCACCGGCCGCCCGCTGCGCTCGCGCCATCTCGTCACGGCCTCGCCATGGCACCTCGTTGACGCCATGGCGAGACCACCGATCGCAGTATCCAGCCCAAAAGGGGAACACATGTCGAACTCCCAGCGGCGAGGGTTTCTCGCCGCGGTCACACTTGCGACCGCGCTCGCGGTCGCCGGCGCTCCCGCCGCGTCCGCGACGGCGAAGCCGAAGATCAAAGTCTCCGGCGGGCTCACCCAGCCCGTCTTCTCCTACCAGGACGCCATCCGTGAGCACGTCCGGGTGCAGTCGACGGTCGACAGCGACGGCGACGGCAAGAAGGATCTGGTCAGGGTGGACATCATCCGGCCGAAAGAGTCCGGTTCCGGGCTCAAGGTCCCGGTGATCATGCATGAGAGCCCGTATTACGACAACCCCGGCGTCGGCTTCGAGATTGAGAAGAAGAAGTACGACGCGAACGGGAACGTGACGAAATTCCCGATGTATTACGACAACTACTTCGTGCCGCGCGGCTATGCGTTCGTGTCCGTCGACATGATCGGCACCAGGTTGTCCGACGGCTGCCCGGCCTCTTACGGCGCCTCCGACGTGCTCGGCGGCAAGGCGGTCGTCGACTGGCTGAACGGCCGGGCGACCGCCTTCGACGACAAGGGCGACCCGGTCAAAGCCACCTGGACCACCGGACGCACCGGGATGATCGGCCACTCCTATGAGGGAGCGCTCGGCGTCGGCGTCGCCGGCACCGGCGTGGCAGGGCTGGAGACGATCGTTCCGCTCGCGGCCTACACCAGCGGCTACGAGAACGGGCACGTCAACGGCGTCCTCACCTGGTTCAAGGGCGGGGCGAGGTGGCAGTCCGAGCACGTCGACAAGGATCCGGCGGCGAAGTGTGAGGCGCTGCGCCGGCGCATGGACGCCGAATCCGGCGATGACACCGGCAACTACAACGCCTACTGGCACGAGCGCGACTACCGCACCGGGCCGATCTCGAAGGCGCGCAACGTCCATGCCAGCGTCTTCGCGGTGATGGGCATGCAGGATCGCAATGTGATCGGCAGCCAGTTCTCCCAGTGGTGGGCCGAACTGCCCCGCACGGTGGAACGCAAGGCATGGGTGACGCAGTACGGTCACCTCGACCCGTTCTGGGCCCGCCGCGACGTGTGGCTCACCACCCTCAACAAGTGGTTCGACCACGAGTTGATGGGCGTCCGGAACGACATCATGCAGCGGCCGCGCGTCGACGTGCAGCATGGTCCCGGCCGCTGGATCACCCAGGACGCCTGGCCGGCACCCGCGGCGCGGGCGACGACCCTGCGGCCGCAGCAGGACGGCTCCCTGGGCCGCAAGCCGTCGCCCGGCACCGGCGGCTACCTCGACATCGCCCAGACCGAGATCGCGATGGCGACCGATCCCGCCACCCCCAACCGGCACCGGTTGGCATTCCTGACCCCGCCGTTGAAGAACGCGGTCCGGTTGTCCGGGACACCGTCGGTGAGCCTGCGCCTCAAGCTGGACAAGCCGACCGCCAACCTGGGCGCCCTGCTCGTCGACTACGGCACCGACACCCGGATCAACCACCGCGAACGCGGTGCCGCGTCCGGGGAAGGTCTCAAGATCATCGGCGGCGAGGACTGCGTCGGCGAGAGCACGGCCGATGACGACGGCTGCTACTTCAAGGCCGTCGACAACACGGCGACCTCCGGCTTCAACGTGGTCACCCGAGCGATCCTGGACGCCCAGAACCACAAGTCGCTCAGCCGCCAGACCCCCCTGACGCCGGACAAGTCATACCAGATCACCTGGTCGATGCTGCCGCAGGACTACGAGTTCAAGGCGGGGCACCGGCTGGGCCTGGTACTGACCGGAACCAATGACGACTTCAACCTCGATGAGAGCGGCTCCGGCTCCGGCACCGACGTCGAACCCGGCACCGGGGCCAAGGTCACCGTCGAGCTGACCGGCACGTCGATTTCACTGCCACTGGTCAACGGCAAGTCCATCAGATAACAGCAAAGCCGATCATCCGTACGGTCGCGGCCCGGGTGGCCGCGGCCATACGCATGACGTCTCGGGCATCAGTCGCCGGCACCTGTCAGGACCGGGAGTCCACGCGCGAGTCGCAGGCCGGGCCGGACACGACCAGCAGTGCCAGATCCTCGGTGATGTCCACGAAGCGGTGTTCCTCGCCCGCCGGGATGCGGTATGTCCCTACGGGCTCGCCTTTTCACAGGACGGTCCTTCGCTCAGGACTGTCCTCGCGAGATCGCCAGCAGGGCTGCCGCGTGCCGTTCGAACGCGTCAAGCCCCGGCTGTGTTATGGCGAGCCAGGTGCGTGGCCGCCTGCCCACATATCCTTTCTGAACCTGAATGTAGCCGGCCAGCTCCAGTGATTTCATATGCTTCGATAACGCACCCGCGCTGACGGCGACCGCATCGCGCATCTTGCCGAACTCTAATGTTCTGCTTCTGGAAAGAATCGCAAGGACCGAGAAGCGAATGGGCGGATGGATCACGGCGTCGAGTTCTAGGCGGGGATGTGCGACAGGGCCGCTCACTGGAAGATCCTACTTTCATCCGAACTGATACGTACAGATGCCTTGGAGGCGATCCGGAATGATCCGGAGTTCTGACGCAGGGACGGGCGGATCCGCCACGCGGGCAGTGCGCAGAACCCTGCGACACGAACGATCCTCATTGAAGGGGATCAGGGCGGCAGAACCAAGATTTTCGGCTGTCCCGAACTGTCCCGGACGGCCCTCGAACAGCCTCGACCAACGTCGCACGGGTAGGGACCGGGCGATCCGTCTCGGGTGTGCCGAACCCGCCGAAGGGGCATGGCACTGAGACACGAGGACGGCCATCGCCTGATCCTTCGTGATCGTGACATCGAGCCCGAAGGAGGCGATGGCCGTGAACGACGGAGCGGGCTTCGCGACCCGACCGACGATTTATGGCCTGCAGTAGACCCGGTGATAAATCGTGGAACCATCCTCCCGCTGCGACTTGTAGAGGTCATAGCCGAGGCCGTACGGCGGTTGGACGAAACCGACGAAGGTCGCGCCGGCCGGAGCCTGTTCCGGGCAACGAGGCGTCTTGGGCCACGGCAAGGGCGGCGGCCACGGCATCTCATCGGACACGATGACCGATGGAGATGAATTGATCGGGGAATTCGCATGGGCAGGGCCCGCGACCAACGACGATCCGAGGGCTAGGAGCGCTACGAGGGCGTATTTCATGACCACCTCTGAGAAAGTAGGGATGAAGGTTTCTGCCGTCCCGAGGGGCGTGACGACAGGTTCAGGAGCCTCCCGTCCACCCGCCCGCTGTACCCCAGGGGCTGATGGCCGGGTCGGACATGGGGAAACCACAGGCGAACGCCAGGAGCGGGCTTCGGGTGCCGCCCGGCCGGAAACCGGACAGCGGCATGCCCCAGGGAACCAGCCCGCCGAAGATGGACCCGGAGAGCCCGCGCCCGCCCGCGGCCAGCCACATGCTGTGCGCGGCCACTCCCGCCTGGTGCATGACCATCCTGTGGGCATGGGCGCCGGCCGCCGCGACGGCGGGAAGATCGCAGGTGACCACGGTCACGAGGGGCGCGTTGGCGAACTCGTCCTGCAGCAGCCACTCGCGGGCGGGAGGAAGGTCGACAAGGAAGGTGGCCTGCGTGCCGGCGGCGTCCACGTCATAGAGTCCGGGCCGCAGGCCCTCCACCCGGTAGGCGGCGGCCAGGATCTGGACATGAGGGACGGTTTCCGCCGTGCTCAGAGCCGCCCGCGCCGAGGACGGAGCCTGCAGGACTCCGGCCATCGTGGCCTGGTCGATGCCGGTCGGACGATAGAAGCGGGTGGCCTGGCGCAGGGCCAGTACGGTCATCGGGTCGACCGTGGTCGGGCTCGCCGGGGGAAGGCGGTGCTCGTGGGCTCGCTCCGCAGGAGGGTCCCACCGCCGTGCCCGGCCGGTCGCGCCCGCGCGATGTGTCCGCGTGATGAGGTCGTTCACGATCTCCTGCGGCCGGTAACCGGGAGTCCAGCTAGTCATGGGCGGTGCCCTCTCGTTCAGGACCGCCGCTCGTACGGCGGAGCGTGAGCACGGTGGTGACGGGCGTTTGCCGGGAATCGAGGTCGAGCAGGTCGACCAGCCGGCCGTCGTCCCACTCGGCGAGCGCGTTGACCGTCCAGCCGAGATGCGCGGCCTGGAACGCAAGCTGCCAGGTGGCGACGCCGGAGTCCAGGTTGGCGATCCGATATCCCAGGCTCTGGTACTTGTTCTCCAACTTCAGGCTGTCACCGACCAGGACCAGCACGGCGTCCGCCAGGGCCCCGGCACCCGGGACGGCGTCGGCGAGCCGCTTCGCGGGCACCGCGATCCCGCTTCGCAGCAGGAGGTTGGCCACCGAATCGTAGACGTGCACCACCGGTTCCAGCCGCGCCCGGTTGGATTCCAGGGGGAGCAGGTAGGCGGTCTGGGAGCCCATGTTGCCGCCTGTGGGAGCCCAGCGGCGACGGGTGGCTCCCCGTGACGCCGTCGCGGGAATGAACTCGCGGATGCCGAAGGAGTACTCCAGCAGCGCCTTCAGTTCCGAGCCCGCCTCGCCGGCGGCGTCGATCGGCTGCCAGTCACGCGGGCGGTCGAAGAAGTGGAGTTCGATGTTCGAGGCACTGTAGTGGTTCTGGTGTGCGCCGGGCGGGATGTACCGGCGAGGCGGCAGGGTGACCTCGTGTTCGAAGGCGACCGCGATCAGGTCGTCCCGCTCGATCGGCTCGGTGCCCGGCCGGCAGGCCGCGCAGCCGGGAAGCTGGACGAAGGTCTCGACCTCGGCCGTCCAGGCGGCGAAGTCGATGATCGTGACGGCCGACTCGTCGTACAGCGGCTCCACTCCTGTCGCCAGCCGGCACACCTCACCGCCCACCATTCCGGCCAGCAGGTCCTCCTGCCAGGCGGGAATCGCCGCGGCGTCGTCCGATCGCGGCAGCGGATGCTGCGCGCGATAACACGGCAGGCAGCCGGACCAGCCGTTCTCGAAGAGCGGGCTGATCACGGCGCCCGAGCCGGTCATGGAGACGAGGAACCAGCGTCCGCCGCTCGCTCGCACCGATGCGTCGAAGGCGGTCAATCGGTCCAGGTCCAGCGTGCCGTCGTCGATCACGACGGCGATCGGAGCGGACGGCAGCGGGGCGGGGCCGAGCGGTACCTCCGCCTCCCGCGCCGATGTCACGCCGCACTCGCCGACCGCCCGTACCAGGGTCGATCGCAGTGTGCCGGGGGGACCCGCGACCACGACCGGCTGCCGCGCCAGCTTCAGGGCGGCGTGTACACCGGAGGGATTGTTGCGGGTGGAGTCCACATTCCTGCTCAGGTAGCCGAGCACGTTCGCGGGCACGGAAGTGCGCTCCAGCGCGTGCGTCTCCTCGGGCGTCGGACCCTGCTCCAGCATGCCGCAGGAGTACAGCAGCGAAAGTGCCGTCTTGACGATGTCCACCGAGGGAAGGCCGAGCGACTCGGCCACCTCCGCCGCGGATCGCCGCCCGTCCAGCAGGGGAAGCAGCCGCCGTACGAATGCGACGTGCCGGCCGCTGAAGAGCTGGGGCTTGGCGGTGCCCTCGACGAGCAGTTCGCCCTTGCGCACCTCCGCGATCACGAGCCCGTCCACGACCTTGAGGTGGTCAGGAAGCGACAGCTGCGGGTCCCGGGCGATGGCGGCGGCGATATGCCGTGAGTCCATGGTGCTTTCGGTGTTCACATGTCCCCCTTCGACCCGGTACCCGCACCAGTGAGATGGTCGGCGAGACCGCGCCACGAGCGGTCCTGCCGTGAGATCGACGTCGAGGCGGGGTAGCAGCGGGTGCATCCGTGCACCCCCACCGTCCGCCCCTGCAAGAACTGGGCCTTCGCCAGATTCACGGCCCGGTGGGCGCCGTGCGTCCCGGGGTCGCCGCGGCGCAGCGTGGCCAGGCCCCATTGCGCCAGCCCGGCGGCCGAAAGCACCTGGGAGGGCAGATGGCCGCCAGGCCCCGCGGGGTCCCCGGCGTAGAAGGCGTGCAGGTCGGACATGGTCTTGCCGATGGTCGAATGCTGTATGGACCGGCGTTCGAAGCATTCGGCACACGCGCCGGTCTCTCCGGGGAGGATCAGGGGACCGGCCCTGAGCCAGCGTGTCTCGTGCACCACGGGGACGAAGGACGCGCCCCACCTCCAGACCAGATCGCCGACCTCCGCCACCAGCTTCGAGTCGTGCCGCGAGGTCAGGAGCACGTACGTGTCCGCCGGTGGCAGAAGGCCGCTCAGTACGCCGTGCCCCTGGGCGAAGAGAGTCGGCTCGCCGTCCACCTCCCGGCGCTGGAGCACCGTGGCCACATCGGCCGCGAACGGCCCGACGGCGATGACATGTGTCGTGTTCATCTCTTTCTCCGGACTGGTCAGGCGAAGGGTTGTGGCCACGGGTTGAGGTCGGGCTCGGCGTGCGCCGGCAGGCCCATGCGCTCGGGGGCCGTGTAGAGCCTGGCGGTGCCCAGGAATCGCGCACGGTAGGAGAAGCTCAGCGGGACGAGTTCGGGGACGATGACCCGCACCACGCGCAGACCCGTCGCCCGGGCCTCGTCGGAGGTGATGTCCACGGCGTAGACCGTGCACCCGGCGTCCCGGAGCCTGCCCACCACCCACGACAGGCGCTCGGCCGGGGAGTCCGGGACCGCCGGGGCGAGGTCGGAGAGCCGCCGGCGGTGCGGGGAGTCCAGGAGGAAGTCGAATGCGTGCTCACGTTCCGCCGCCGCCATGTGAACCGCGCCGTCGAACACGTCGATGTAGTCGTCCAGCGGTTTGTCGTGCGGCTTCTTGTACTGCATGGCCAGCCGTCCGGAGGACGACTCGCGCATCACCTTGAGCACGGCACGCCGGGGATCGAGCTCCGTGGCGCACATCACGTAGGTGCGCACCTTCGTCGCCTGGGGATCTATGTCCACGCTGTAGACCGTCGGAATGCCCAGGTCGGTCGTCGCGTCGAAGAAGAAGGTCCGCAGGCCGGACCGGGCGGAGACCTCCAGCGCCTGGTCCAGTTCCGGGTCGGAGACGTCGATCTCGATCCTGGGCAGTGCCAGCCGCTGCAGCCAGGTGAGCGCGATGCCGTCCCGCTCGACACACTCGAGCACGGCGCCCAGCAGCGCGCTGTCGTAGTCGAAGTGCGCCGCCGTGCCCGTCGAGATGGGCAGCCAGAACCGTTCGCCGCGGCTCACGACGGGGATGTGCAGGTAGACCATGACCGCCGGCACCCATCGAGGTTCCCCGGTGGCCAGGTCCACACCGCGCACCCAGCGCATCGGCGCGTCCAGGTCGGGGGCCAGGACCGGGCATGCGGGGGAGGCCAGCTCGGACTCGGAGCACCGTGGCACCCGGCTCAGGTCCAGTGCCTCGTCCCCGAGGGAGCGCGCGCTGGCCCACCGGAACTGCTCCGAGTCCCACAGGCAACTGGAGTAGCGTTCGATCGTCTCGACCGTGGCGGTCAGCCGGGCGGTCTCCTCGACGAGCCCGCTGCCCGCGCCGTCCAGGGCGGCCCACTTCATGAGCCCACGCGCGTTCGCCGTGCCGGGCAGGATCGCCCCGGGATCGCCCAGGCCCGCGCTGTACACCGGGAAGCGCTGCCGTCCGGTGGTCATCGGAATCCGGGTGACGAGGTTGATCAGGGAGCCGCGGGCGTCGATGAGCGGATCCAGCCGCCGCAGCGCGTCCTCAACGGTGGTCGGCGGTGGGTCGGCCATCGGATCGCTGCTCACTCGCATCGGCATTCTCCTTCGGTGTTCCACCCAGCAGGGCGGCGAGTACGGCTTCGTCACCCGGCGTGATTCCCAGCCGGTTGTTGTGCAGGTGAAGCAGGTGGAACACCCACTGCCAGGTGGTGAGCGGCACACCGGCGGCGATCGCCTCCGAGGCGGTCGCCCGGATCGCGCCGCCGTACCTGTCGGCGTCCGCAACGAGGGGCGGTGGGAGATCGTCGCCGGCGGCGTCGATGGCGGGCGCCAGGCGGGCGGCCGACGCCGCCGCTGCCGTACGGCCGGCGGGTGCGAAGGGTTCGTCCCTGCCCGTCCAGTACCAGAGGTACTTGGACCAGAACTGCTCCTCTGCGCCGGGCAGGCAGTGCCGGAGGGCGTTCTCCATCGTCAGCGCGGCGAGAGCCTGGCGCTGGAGGTGATCGAGGCCCTCGCTGACCGCCCGCAGCGCGATCGCACTGGAGATCATGAAATTGTCCTCGGCCACCCGGACGCCCTCGGCGCCTCCGTAACGGCGCAGCTCGGGCTCGTAAAGCCGGAAGTCGACGGCCTCCCAGTAGTCGGTGGGAGACGTGCCCGGCACGGTCGCGGCCGGGATGCCGGAATCCGTCTGAGCCTTGCGCAGGAAGTCGGGAAAGCGGCTGACGAGGTCGGCGTGGACCTCGTCCAGCAGCCCGGCCGGCCCCTGGACGCGCAGCCTGACGTGCGGGCCGCCGACGTCGAAGAACCGGAGGTAGAACCAGCGGTTCCGCTCGGTTCCGGTCTCGGCCAGGCCGCGTGTCCCCGCCACCAGCTCCTGGATCACGCCGTCGAGCCGATCGAAGGTGCCGGGATATATCGCGCAGTAGAGCCAGGAACGCATGCTCAGCACCCGTCCCAGCTCAGGTGCGCGACGTACTCCGCGGTGCGCGGATGTCCGTCGATCACGGGTGAGTCCGCGCCGGGCCGGGGGAGGGCTTCCTCCATGATGAGGATCTCCTTCGCCGAGAGCGAGTCCAGGAGGCCCGAGACCGAGAGGGGCACGTCGCCGGACAGCCAGAGCGGCTTGCGGGACTTGGCGAACAGATCGGGCTCCGTGGTTCCCCGGCGGACGAACAGCTCGTCCGCGACCCCATGGGCCCGCGCCCAGTCACGGTAGGCGGCGAACGTCAGGGCCGGGGTGGGCGCCCTCACCTCGGCCAGCAGCTCTGCCGCGCTCACCGTCCAGTGCGCCCTACGGGTGACCACGGCGCCGACGCGTGCGCGGGGTGTGTGCACCACCCCGGCCGGCCGTTCGAGGCGGAGCAACAGGGAGGCGGTTCCCCACACCTCGGGAGCCGCGCAGTACCAGGGGCTGGCGATGGTGGACAGCAGGTTGGCGGGCCCGTTCAGCATGCGGCGGGGAACGAGACCGGAGTAGAAGGGGACGACCGGGCCGTGCTCGTCCTCCACGACCAGCGTTCCCGAGCGTTCGTCCAGCCGGATCCGCAACCGGTCCAGCGGCACCGGCTCTCCCGCGGGGACCAGTCCGCCGCCTATGTCGAGCGCGCGGGTACGGCCCGCGCAGCGCGCCTGGACGGGGTTCCAGTCCGAGGACACGGGGAGTTCCAGAGGCCGCGAACCCTCCGGCACCAGGTGGTCGAGCCACCTCCGGAGCGGGTCTTCGAGGAAGCGGGGGGCGAGCAGTCCGCGGAAACGGGCGGTCACGCCTCCACTGCCGTCCATGATCTGGTTGAGGACGATCACCTGTTCCTGGTCTTCCAGGGTGGCGAGCTGGAACAGGATCGCGAAGGCGGGCCGGAGCATCGAGGGCCCCATGCCGATGCCGAGGTCCGGAGTGCCGGGCAACCGGACGTCGGCGTTGTGCCGCAGATGAGGGCCGGGCGTGGTCATGTAGCGGGAGAGGAACGCCGGCAGCGGGAGGCAGTCGTGGCCCGGCGCGATGTGCCGTCGCCAGAACTCGAGCGTGCTCGCGTACTGCGGCAGGACGCTCATGCGGGACGACAGCCGTCGGCCGTAGCCGGACAAGGCGTTCTCGACCCATGCGGGCAACGCGGGCAGGGGTTCGTTCCTGACGACGTCCTCGCGCACGGCCAGGTCGGGGACGCGTGGCGCCGTGGCGGTGGCGGTGGCCTCGTCGAGCTCCGCGGCCCGGCGCGTGATCCGCGAGGCGAGAGCCGCGCGGCTCCGGGGCGCCGCCTCGGACATGCGGCGCATGCCCTCTCCCAGGTCACGCAGCGCGCCGGCCACCTCCGTGCCCATCGCATCCGTCACGCCGGGCGACTCGGCCAGCGCCGTCATCGCGTGGTGCGCGTCGTAGACGCCCGGAGCCCACGCCGACTCCAGCCGGAGGAGTCCCGAGTCGGTCAGCCGGGCCACCCGGGACCAGGACGCCTCCGAGTCGTCCCGGTGCAGTGCGGCGAGTACCTGGTCACCGGACATGCCGTGGGGCACCGTGCGTGCCTGTTCGCGGTGGGCGGTCAGATCCGTCAGGAGATCCTCGCGCCAGAAGAAGCTGTTGGTGCGTGTGTGCAGGTAGCCGGCCCGCACCATGTGGGTGCCGTTCAGCCGCCGGACGGGGTGGAAGCGCAGGTGGCGGCCGGCGGACTCGTGGGCGCAGAAGCGCTGGAGGAGCCGCAGGTAGAGGGCCTGCGGCAGGGACGCGACCGCTTGGTAGGAACCGCCTTCGGCGCTGCCTTCGGGGCCTTCGCCGCCGATCGAGCACACCGCCACCGGGCTGAACCAGCCGAGCGGGCTCGTCTTGACCGTCGCCCGCACGAAGTAGTTGAAGAGCGTGCGGACCAGTTTCCGCCTCGCCTTGGCCGCCGTACGGTCCGGATCTCCCCGCAGGACGGCGGCCGTGACCTCCGGCGCGGCGAGGGAGAGGGCCTTGATCATCTCATCCGTGCCGGCCTGCTCGATCAGCTCGGCTTCGGCCTCGGCGAGCTCCGTTTCGAAGATCTCCGTGTAGGCCGTCATGGCGGCCTCGGAGCGTTCGAGGACTGCCAGCCATCGTGCCAGCGTCAGCCGCATGTCCGGAGCGAGCCGGGCCGTTATCCGGTTTCGCGCCTCCTCGGAGATGCGCGGGACGCGGCCATTGTGCACATCCCTCCGGAGACCGACCGCCGCGCGGCGCTCCTCGGCGGGCAGCGTGGGCACGAGTTCGTACAGAGCGTCGGACAGTGGGTCCGTGAGCGCCGCCAACTGGAGCCTGCACTCGCGAACCTCGTCCAGCCCGGCCACCGCGCGGTCCGCCCGGAGCCGGTGCGGCCCCGTCGCCGCGTATCCGGAGAAGCGCACGAGGACGAAGGGCGCGATGGTCGCGGATTCCCGGAATCTCATTCCAATCCCCCCACCGATGCGACGAGACGAGCGACGAGCAAGGCCACGGCGGCCAGGTAGGCGAGGGACAGCACGCCGTATCCGAGGTACAGCAGGCGAAGCCTGCCGCCGGCGAACTCGTGGTGATGCGATGACGGAAGACGGAGCACGAGGGTGAGCAGGTACTGGATCGCCCTGCGACGGAACGCGTGCTGACCGGTCGCCGCCTCGATCGCGTGCAGCCCGTCGCTGGGCAACAACGGGTTGATGTCGTTCGCGAGGGTCATCAGCAGGATGTACGCGACCGCCGCGGCCAGCGCGCGGAGTGTGGGGTCGTCCGCGGCGAAGGCCAGGGCTCCCGCTATGCCGGCGTTCAGCGCGTCGATGACGATCCCCGACGTGGTGATGATGATGAGCGGTGTACGGCGGTTGAGCCGGTAGGCGTGTGAACGATCGACATAGGGCCGGGGCAGGATCCAGAACCAGAAGGCGATTCCCGCCTCGGGAACCGTCACCCCGTAGTATCGGCAGGCCAGCCAGTGGCCGGCCTCATGCATCGTCAGATGGAGCAACAGGATCAGCGGGATGGCGATCGAGGCGCCCCCGAGGGCCCTGACGTCGAGCAGCCGGGTCGCCGCCAGTACGGCCACGCCGACCGCCAGCAGGGCGATCACGCCCACAAAGGCTCCTGCGGCGATCCGCGCCGGGCTCCCCCATGCCGCCTGTCTGCCGGAGGCCGCCGGTGGCGAGGAATCACGCACCAGCACGAGCCGCCCCATGGGTATCTCCGCCAGAGCCCGTGCGACCCGCCCACGCAGGCCTTTCGCCGGGGGAGGGACATCGAGCAGCCCCATCTCACGGATCTCCGACAGGAATCTCGTGACCGTACGCGCCGCGGCGGACTCCTGGACCTGGAACAGATCGGAGACCCGCTGAATCAGAAAGCGCGGAGTGGTGCCCTTTTGTAAATGCGGGACGAACATCCGCGAGCTGCGGCCGAGCTGGAAATACCGCCCGGTGTCCTTCCTGTACAACAGCACACCGGAATTGTCTCCGGGGACGATTTCCACCTCTGCGGCGAAGGCGACCGGGAGATCCCAGGCCGGCTGCTCGTCATCCACCAAACCGGATGCGGCATTGGGGTGCGGCATCGGACTGGGACCTCCCCTCTTTCAGTTCCTCAAGCTCAGCCGGTGGCGGAGGAACCTGCGGTGGAGACGGTGCCCGCGCTGCTGCAGGTGCCGGTGGAGAAGGTGAAGGCGCTGCTCAGGCTGGAACCGAACGAGCGGCCGGCCTCCATCTCGTCACCCGACAGCTCGCGAGCGAAGAGCTCGAAATCCGCGGCGAAATCCGGCGCGATGCCGTGATCCTGCATGGTGAATCCCTTCTTTCGGTATTGCCATTCCCTGTGACGCTGCGACTATCGCATGCGCCGATTAGCGGGGTGAAGACAAACGCAATGTGACGTGGATCACATATTCAAAAAGGGGAAAATGGTTGCTCCCTGGAAACTAAATGAATCGGGGAGATCAAATGATTTGCCGAGGCGGTCGCACCTGACGGCGGACAGTTCTCCGGTTGTTCCCGGTCGGCCCGGTGGCCGTTCACGGCTCCGATGCACCAGCCGCTGTACCGGGTTTTCGCGAAGGCGTACCGAACCCGGTCCGGCACGAGGACGTGATCTTGTGGCTGATCGTGCCTGGGCGGTGAGCATGGACCGCGCCCGTGGCCGTGGGCCGCAGTCCCTTAGCCGATTACCTGCTGAGGTGTGTCCAGCCACACCTGCTGCCCGTCCGGGGTGACGGTCATCCCGGACCGGTCCCGGCCGGGTTCGCCCCATGCCACCCACCGGCGGTAGGCGTCAACGACTTCGTCCCACAGCGGTCGGTCGCCGACCTGATAGGTGGCGAACTCGCCGACATCGCCGGGCGCGGACCGGGTGGCCACCCACCGGCCCGGGGTGTCGGGGTCGTCTTCCTCGGCGTAGGAGCGCAATCCGGTGATGGCGGCGATGGCCAGGTGCGCCCCTGGAGGTGCCTGCCACACGATGCGCGGGTCGAGCAGGTAGGTGAGGTACCAGGTGTGGAAGTGGAGGACGTGGCCCGCCCGATGCCGCCGGCCGGCGGGGAGGCGCCGTCGTCCGGTTGGGTGATGATCGGCACGTTGGTGTAGACGGTGCGCCACCACTCGTCTGGGTCGGTGTCGCGGCCGATGACGTGGCGGGGCGACTCGTCGGCGACAGCGATCAGGGGCACGAACAGGTGGCGTGGTACGGCGCGTAGCGCTGCCTGCACCTGCGGGCTGAGGGGGTCGGGGAGGTCGGCGATCATGCCGTCGATCCGCCGGCCGATGAAGGGGGCCACGGGGCTACTTCTTGTCCTCGTCCTTCTTGGGCTACGCGTGCCTGCCGGGCGACGGTACCCCGTCCCCGGCGTCCTTGCCGTCGGCGTTGCCGGCTTTGGGGCCGAAGGGTTTGTCCTCTTTTGGTGTGCCTTGTGGTCACGTGGTGATCATCCGTGTGACCGGCGGTCACACGGAACGTCCGGACACGTTTGGGTGGGGGGCGGTTCCGTTGGGAGCACGGGTACAACCCGAGCCGGCGGCTCATCGAGGTCAACCGTACGGGGCCGTCCACTGGCGCGGAGAGTGCCATGCCGGGCGACAGGTACCGCCTGTCGCCGGAGGGAGTGAGCCGCGCTGTTGTGACCGTCAGGTCAGGTCGCGTCTGAGGGGAGCAGCCTGGGTGCCCGTTCGGTGGCCGCCGTGGTGGCGTTGCTGCGAACGCGCAGTACCGCGGCGGCCCCGATGAGCGAGATCGCTCCGCTGATCAGGTACAGGGGGGAGTAGCCGCCGAGGGAGCTGACGACCATCGCGGCGAGGAACGGGGCGACGACCTGCGGCGCGGTGATCGCGATGTGGAACACGCCGAGGTCGCGGCCGGTGTCGCCGTCCGTGGGCAGGACCAGCGTCGCCAGCGCCAGGTCGACGCCCAGGTACAGCCCCATGGCGAAGGCGCTGATGGCACCGCTGATCAGCGAAGCGGTCCACGTCGGCCACACGAACGGGATCAGCATCGACGCCGCGCTGGCCAGCCCGGACCCGAGTACGAACATCCGATGGTGCTTGAACCGGTCGACCAGCGGCCCGGCGATGGCGGTGGCGACCACGGTGAGCGGGAGCAGGAACGACGAGCCGATCGCGACCGCCTGCGCGGCGGTCATCCCGGACGGCAGCTCGATGTAATCCTGCATGATGTAGAGGCCGAAGCTGTTGATCATGGCAAAGCCGAGGTAGAGCACGGCTCGGGAGATGAAGACCCAGCGGTAGTCACGGAACCGCAGGCTGGCGAACGTCTGGCGCAGTTCGGTGAACACCGGCCGCCGCTCGCGGACCTCCGTCGCGACGCTGCGCGCCTCGCGCGTGAGCCAGGCGCTCACCAGTGAGGCGAGCGGCACCATAATGGCCAGGACCAGGTACCCGGCGAAGATCGAATCGACGAAGTAGGCACCGATCTGCACCCCGGCGATGGCGCCGACAGGCAACCCGAGCCCCTGGACGGTGCTCGCGAGCCCGTGCCGGTGCGCGGGAATCCGGTCGGGAATAGCCGCGAGGATGACGTTGAGCCCGATGTTCACCAGCGCCTGCATCAGGAACCAGCCGACGACGAGTCCGGCGACGGTTCCGGCCGAGCCGAGCATCATCAGTGAGCCGGCGGTGCCGAGGCCGCCGAAGAAGATCCATGGCGCCCTTCTGCCCCACCGGCTCCGGGTGCGATCGGACAGGATCCCGATGAACGGCGGCACGGCGAACGAGGCGATCGCCGCGATACCGGTGATCAGAGCGAGCGCGGACGGGGCGCCGTCGCCGGCGATGAGCCGCACCTGCGTGGGGAGCAGGACCTGGAGAGCCCCGACGATCGCCGCGTAGGCGAAGACGTTGAGTACGAACATCGCAAGCAGGATCGGCCAGACTCGGACCTCCCGGGCGGGGGCGTCGGCGAGCAGTTCGTCCTGTCGAGGGGCATGGGGGGTGGTCACGAACACACCTCCGGGATCGAGGGCCGTTCCGTCGTGGTGGTCATCCACCGAGCCGCGGGCCGGGCACCGTTCGCATGAGAATCGCACTATAACCTCCAAAGTGCGAACATAGAAGTTCGATTTTCGGCCAATCGAATCGAGGCGGCGGAGCCTGGCATCGTGGACGCCGGTCACCATCGAACTCGACTCCCGGGCGGCGGCAGCCGATTCACGTCGCGGGGTGCGGTGGCCATCGTGCCTGGAGAGATACGCCTTCGCGTCCGAGATCGGGCGCCGGGAGCAGCGTTCCGGTGGACTCAGGCCACTCGGCGCGGGGGCGATGAACGCCGATCGCATCGACCGCCGGCGCAGCACTGCCGTCTCCGCCGCGGGCGCGGACGAGGCGGAGCGGTTGCCATGGCGGTGCCCGCGGCGGATTCGAGGGATTCGTGACCGGACCCGCAGCGGGACAACTGGGCGCCCTGCTCCTGGCCTCGGTCCAGCGGACGCCGGAACCGGCGGTCATGTCGCTGTGGCCGCGTCGGCACGGCATCTTCCATCGCTCGCTGATTTATGGCCGATTTTCATCCAAAGCCCGGTCGGCAACTAGGGTGAGGGGATGACCGACCGTCAACGCTCGCCGCGGATCGAACCGCCTGCGTCGATCGGATCCGTGTTCGACCTCATCCGTCGCGGGACCGCCAACACCCGGCGGGAGATCTCCCGGCACACCGCGCTCGCACCGTCCACCGTCTCGCTGCGGGTGGATTCTCTCATCGCGGCCGGCCTCGTCGAGGAGACCACGAGCGGCCGAGCCACCGGTGGCAGGCAGCCGCGCTCGCTGCGCGTGCGGGGAGACGCCGGCGCGGTCGTCTCGGTCGCGCTCGGCACGCACCACTTCCGCCTCGCGATCGCCGACCTGGTCGGGCGGCTGCTGCAGGTGACCGAATGCCCGATCGACGTGACACTCGGTCCGGGCGCGGCGATGCGCGCTATCTGGGAACGGACCCTGATCGCGCTCGGTGACGCGCGCATTGACGTTGGCTCTGTGCGCGGGATGACGCTGGGCGTGCCGGCTCCGATCGACTCCCGGCTGGGCACCGTGACGTCCTCGGCCCAGCTCCCGGGCTGGGACCAGCAGAACCTCTACGACTTGATCAAGCAGCACACCGAGCTCCCGGTGGCGATCGAAAACGACGCGAACCTGCTGGCTCTCGGAGAATTCCGCACCGTCGCGCCCGGCCTGCGGCACATGCTCGGAATAAAGGTCGGCAGCCGGATCGGTTCCGGGGTCGTCGTCGACGGAAGGTTGTATCCGGGCGCGAGCGGCGCCGCCGGCGAGGTCAGCCACTCCCGTTCGTCCGGTCGTTCGGCGATCCACTGCTGGTGCGGCACTCCGGACTGCCTGGAGTCGGTCGCCGGAGGCGCGGCGGTCGTCGCCCGGCTCCGGCAGGAGGGGTACGACATCGGCGAGACCACCGACCTCGTCACCCTCGCCAGCGCCGGCGACGCGCGCACGATCGAACTGCTTCGCGAGGCCGGTGGGCTGATCGGCGAGGTGTTGTCCTACGTCGTCAACTTCCTCAACCCGGACCTGATCACCTTCGGCGGGCAGCTTTCGGTGGTACCGCCGTTCGTCGCCGCGATCCGCGGCGCGGTGTTCCAGCAGTGTCTTCCCGTGGTCACCGATGCGCTCGACGTGCGGGTCGGCACCGCCGGTGCCGACGCCGAGATCCTCGGCGGCGTCGACCTGATCCTCGACCGCACGCTGCACGTGGACGCCATCGACAAGCTCGTCGCGAGCGGAAGTACCGCTTTCTCCGGCTGACGTGAACAGGCGGCTCGCCGTGGAGTGAGTCGCGACCGCCTCGCTGGCCATTTCCTCGCCGGTCGGCACGTCTCCCGGGCAAAAGGAGTATCGGAACCCGTCATCGAGGGCGTTGTTCACAATGTCGCCGACCGTGAGGGTTGAGGTGGGCGCTCCCACTGGGCCACGACCCATCCTCGATAGGAGAAAACCTCGGTGAACGACGTATCCGCGCACACGGCGACCACAAGCGCCACTGCGGCCATCCGGCGACTCAGCGGTCTCACCGCCGACCGCATCCACGTGATCGTCGATCCCGGTATCGGCGACGGGTTTCGGGCCTGGGCCGCCGATGGGGACCTGCATGTCACCGCCTCGGGTGCGGGGGCGGCCATCGCGGGGTACGCCGCGTTCGCCCGCCGGACCGGAGTGGCCCATGTGTCGCGGTTCGGCACTCGTCCGGTTGCCGGTGATCTTCCCGCGGACGTGGTGGTCGAGCGGCGGGCACGGCTCGGCCTGCGCGTCGCCTACAACCTCACGGTGTCGGGGTACACGACGCCGTACTTCGACTGGGCGCAGTGGGAAGCCGAACTGGATCTGCTCGCCGCGAGCGGGGTCAATGCCGCACACATCACGCTCGGCCAGGAAGTCGCCTACCTGGAGACGTTCACCCGGTTCGGGTACACGGAGGAAGAGGTCCTCCGATGGCTCGGGCCGCCGTCGCACCAGCCGTGGCTGTGGCTGAACAGCATCCAGAGCTTCGGCAAGGGCACGACACGCACGCTGGTCGAGAAGCGTGTCGAGCTGGCCCGCAGGGTCGTCCAGCGAATGCGCGAGCTGGATATCACTCCGATCTTCCCGGGTTTCAGCGGCGCCGTCCCGCCGAAGTTCGGTGAGCGCAACGAAGGCGCCCGGGTGGTGCCGCAAGGGCTCTGGTTCTTGGACGTCGCCGGCCCGGAGCGGCCGGACTGGCTCGACACGACCTCGGACGCGTACGCCGCGGTCGCCGAGACGTTCTACGCGGCGCAACGATCCGCGTTCGGTGCCAGCGGGATGTGGGCGGTGGACCTGCTGCACGAGGGCGGAACGACCGGCGGGGTCGACCTCGCGGAAGCCGCGCGCGGGGTGCAGCGGGCCATGATCGCCGCCGACCCGGAATCGAAGTGGGTGCTGCAAGCCTGGATCGGCAACCCTCGCCGGGAACTGCTTGAGGCGATCGACCTGTCCCAGGTGCTCGTGCTCGACCTGACCGGTGAGGCCGCCGACGCCGACGGCGGCTTCCTGGACGCGAAGTGGGCGCTGGGCATCCTGCCGAATTACGGTGGCCGGACGGTGTTGTACGGAGACGTGGCGGCGGTCGCCGCCACGCCGAAGCGCTGGGCCGTGGACGGCGAACCGTCCAGTCTGGCCGGTCTGACCAATATGGCCGAAGGCGTCGGGAACAACCCGGTGCTGTGGGATCTGTTCAGCGACCTCGCGTGGGCCGACGGCGAAATCCAGATCGGCCCGTGGCTCGACGAGTGGACGACCGCCCGGTACGGCGCTGCCGACGAGCACGCGCGGGCCGCATGGCAGACCCTGATCGAGACCGCTTACGGGCCGTGGCGGCACGACGGCACGGACGCCACTCCGGCCGAGTCGCAGCAGGCCATGGCGGGCAACGCGGTCGACGTGACCGACGCCGGCAAAGAGCCCGTCGCGGGGGGACCGTTCGCGGCGATGGAGGTCGCCGATCCTTCGCTGGGGACCTTCGCCATGCCGTACGGGAGTACCGATTCGGTGATCGCGGCCATCCCCAGCCTGCGGGCCAACCAGGCGAGCATGGTGGGGCCGCGTGCGCTGCCCTACTCAGAGGGCGCACTCATCCCCGCCCTGCGGGAGCTGCTGGCCGCCGCCGATTCCCTGCACACCACGGGGTTCGCGTACGACCTCGCCGATGTCGCCCGCCAGGTGGCCGACGACGCCGCCCGCGCGGGACTGCGGGCGATCGCCGAGGCGGCCGAGGCGAAGGACCTCGGTTCCTACGACGAGCGCGTGGCCGAGTACCTGGAGTTGATCGACGCCCAGGAAGCGGTTCTGCGCACCAATGAGCATTTCCTGCTCGGGCGATGGCTGGACGACGCCCGCGCATGGGGTTCGACGGCGGAGGAGAGCACCTACCTCGCGGAGGAAGCCAAGCGGCTGCTGACGTCCTGGGGCTACGAGGACTCCACCTTCCTGGTCGACTACGGGAACCGCGGCTGGGCGGGCCTGGTCGGCGACTACTACCGCTCCCGGTGGACCGCCTGGCTGGCGCAGATCCGCAACGTCCTCACCGGGGAAGCCACGACGCCCATCGACTGGTACCGGTTCGCCGACCAGTGGATCCAGGGCGGCACCCGGTACCCGAGCCGCCCGCACGGCGAGCTGAAGACGGCCGCGCAGGCAGTTCTGGAGATCGCCGAACGGCTCACCTCGGCGAAATAGGCCGAGCGGAAACAGGCCCTTTTCGGAGCCGGAGATCAAGCTGGAATCCGCTACGCCCCGGACTGCGCGCATTCCGCACCGCGCGGCACAGTTCACGTCCGGGGCACCGGATATCGGAGAAAGGCGCTTCACCCCATGACGACGCATCTGAACACCCAGGACATGGGATGTCCATACCAGCATCCGCCGGTGATGCCCAGGGACGGTACCCCGTTCCAGCCCTCCCCGCAGTTCGCGCAGTGGCGTGCCGAGGCACCGGCGACCCGGCTCACCGCCGAGGACGGGAACATCGGGTGGTTCGTCACCGGTTACGACCTGGCCCGCCAGGTGCTCCAGGACCCCCGCTTCAGCATGTCCGACCGGCGGACCCCGCTGGGACCCACACCGCTGCCGATGGGGAAGCCGATCGACGCGGAGCGGGTGCACGCCCTGATGGTCGGCAACGTCCTGGGCCTCGACCCGCCGCAGCACACGAGGATCCGCCGGGCAGCGGTCGGGCGCTTCTCGGTCCGCGCGGTGCGGGGGCAACGGCCGGCGATCGGCGAGTTCATCGAACGGCGACTCGACGAGATTCTCGCCGCCGGGCCCACCGCCGATCTGTTCGAGGATTTCGCCGTCCCGGTTTCGGTCTTCGCCCACTGCCGGGTCCTGGGCATCCCGGACGCCAAGGTCGAGGAATTCACCGCCATCTTCGCCACCGAGGAACTGAGGTTCGGCGACATGATGGAGTTCGCGGCCGACGTACTCGACCTGAAGGCGTCCGACCTCGGTGAGGACACGATCAGCGACCTCCTGCGCTCGGAGCTCACCGGCCCCGAGCGGCTGGGAATCGTCACGGTGCTGATGGGCTCGGGGCGCGACGCGATCGCGTACATGATCGGAACGATCATGGTGTCGCTCCTGTCGGATCCCGGCCAACTGGAGACCTTGCGGCGCGAGCCCGAGCGCATCCCCGCCGCGGTCGAGGAGTTCGTGCGGTTCCACGCGATGTTCGTCTCGACCCACCCGCGAACCGTGGCGGAGGACCTGACCCTGGAGGGGATCGACTTCCGCAAGGGCGAACCGGTCTGGGTGTCCACAGTGGCCGCCAGCCGCGACGGCGAGCGGTTCCCCGACCCGGACACCTTTGATGTCACGCGTGAGGCGTCCGGCCACCTCGCCTTCGGCCATGGCGTTCACGCGTGCATCGGACAGCAGCTCGCTCGTGTGGTGATCGCCGAAGCGATCACCCTACTGCTGGCGCGCCTGCCGGCACTGCGCCTGGTCGAGGCCGAACAGCAGGCGCCGATGGCGTTCGCCGGCGACCTGCCGACCTACGCGCCGGGGACCGTCCGCGTCGCCTGGGACCGGCGATCCGAACGGGGGTGAGCAAGGCGGCTGCGGCTCGCCGGCGTCACGATGTCGTTGCGATGCCGAGCAGCGGATGTTCCGGGGTGCTCGATCCCAGCTCGTGGAAGCCGAGGCGAGTGTAGAACGCCAATGCCCCCGTGTTCGAGGAGTCGACGCCGAGGTACAGCGCCGGCACCCCGCGCTCGGCGAGCGCCCCGCGGAACGTGTCGACCAGACGCCTGCCGAAGCCCCGGCCCTGCAACTCGGGCAGGAGGTTGATGTGCAGGTGCGCCGGGTAGTCGGCGATCTCGGGGATACGGGTCACCTCGGGATGCAGTCCCACCCAGACGAGCAGTTCCTCGCTGATCGCGGGCGTATGGCCGGTCGGGGGACCCGGTTCCGGATGCCTCTCCGCGAACCCGGGTGCCCAGTTCCGTTCCCACCAGGTGATGAACGCGGCGGTGTCGGCGACGCCGATGACATAGCCGAGGGCGTGTTCCCCGTCGTCGACGACGAATGCGAGATCAGGCGCGAACTCCAGGTACGGCAGTGCGGCCACGTCGGCGATGAGCGTGTCGTCGGAGTACATCCCCGTCGCGTCGGCGCCGCTCGCCCCCGTACGGAGGCAGACGTTCGCCACATCATCGCGATCGGCCGGCCGGTACGGGCGGATCGTCAGCCCGTCCCCCCTGCTGGGCCCTGCTTGTTCGATGTCGTTCATGACCATTGCCGACCTTTCTGGTGAGGGGAGCAACTGGGTGATCGCGGTGCGAGCCGGGTAGCGTCCTATGCATCCATGGACCACCGTGTGTTCAGCGTCGAGGATCCGAGGTCTTGCGACAACGCTGTGGTTTGTCGGAATCGGTACGATTTTTGCCAATCAAGGAGGGCGTGGATGCCGGTCGTCTACGAGCACCTTGAGCCGCTCTACCCGCTCGGCTGGCGGTACTTCCGGCTTCGGGTGCCCTGGCTCCCGCTGCGCAGCAGCCACGCCCATCCCGAATTCGAGCTGACGTACATCGTGCGCGGAGCAGGCACCCGGCTCATCGGAGACTCGATCGAGCAGTACGAGCCTGGCGACCTTGTACTTATCGGTCCCCATCTGGCCCACACGTACGCATCGATCCCCGAAGGCGGGCCGGTCGAGGCGATCGTCGTGCAGTTCACGAGGGACGTTCTCGGCGCAGGATTCTTCGATCAGCCGGTGTTCGCCGATGTGGCCGCGCTCCTGGAAGCCTCGGCCGATGGACTCCGATTCGCCGAGGTGCCGCCCGCGCTGGCGACCCTCGATGACCTCGCGCCCGCGGAGAAGACCGTCGCGCTGCTGGACATCCTCGTCGCCCTCAGCCGCGGACCCTACGTCCGGCTCGCCCCCGGCCAGTCCGCGCCCGACACGGCCGGCGCGCGCCGGATCGAGACGATCGTGGCGTACGTGTACGAACACTACCGCTCGCAGATCACCCTCCAGGACATCGCCGACGCCGTGCAAATGAACCCGAGCGCCACCAGCCGGCTCTTCTCCCGGTCGACCGGATTCACCCTTACCCGGTTCATCACCGTCGTGCGGCTCAACGCCGCATGCCGCCTCCTGCACGACACGGACCTGCCGATCGCGACCATCGCGTCGAGATGCGGCTTCGGCAACCTCTCGAACTTCAACCGGCGATTTCGCGAGGTGAAGCAGACCACACCGAAGGCCCACCGTGCACTCCTCCACGCGGGGCAAGGAGGAGCGCCGAGCCACGAGCACCTCCCCGACAGGAAGTGGGCCATGGAGTTCCTGAAAGGATGATCACTTCCGGGAGCACGATTCCCCCGCCCGCGCCTCGCTCCTACCGGCGGCGGTACGGCGGCGGTCCGGTGCCGGTCCGCTGGCGGAGCCGACCCGCATTCGTCCCCGTGCGGACCCCACGGGCGGTAGAGTCCAGAGCTGTTCAACCCGATGATCGGTCCACTTCGACGCGGAGGGAAATGCCATGCCTCCCAGCAAATCCCCATGTCCACGTCGACAGGGCCTTTGGCGTCGACCCGGATCGGCCAAGGCTCGGACCGCGCTGCTGGTCTCGGCTTTTGCGGTGGTCTTCGTCAGCGGATGCGGCGGCACAGGCGACTCCACCCGGGCGGCGGCATCGCCCGCCGCCTCTCCGTCCTCGGCCGCCTCCTTTCCATCGAGCCCGCCCACTGCCGCGCGGTGTGCCGGCAAGGTGCTCGATCACCGTGACATCCAGCATCCGAATCTCGGGGCGGTCCGTGTGTTCCTGGTCCGGCGGCCGGCCTCCCAGGAGCCCAGCGGGTGCGTCGCGGCCGTCACTGGCGGCGGGAACGTACTGGCCTCCACCGACGTGGACGTCCACGACGAAAAATCCCTGCGCTTCGCCGACCCTGCGACCGACGCCACCAAGAACACCTTCGTGATCTACAATCCCGGGCGCTACGACGGGGTGCTGGCGCTCGTGCCCAACGCGGGCGGATTCGAGGACATCGGCTGGAGCAACCCGGACGACCACTACTCGGGCGGGAAGTTCGCCTATTACAACGCAAAGCTCGTCGGTCCCGGCGCAGACGGCAGATACACGATCACTCGTTATGAGAATTCGTGCGACCCAAGCTGTGCTGAAGGCGTCACCGCCGAGGTGACGTTGCGTTGGAAGGGGCAGGAGTATCAGCCGGCCGAATGACACCGAGGCGCTTGGCCGGCATGGGTGGGGGCTCGGCACCTCGCTTTCGCCATCGCCGATGTCCAGGCCGGGGCATCTGTCGGCGCCGACCTCGTGTGATCCAGGCGTCGGGTGTGGAAGCTCCCGCAGACTCATCCAGATCGGCGTAGATGCGGGAGACCTTGCCCTTGGAGACCTCGTGGCCAACGCCTGATCGATTCGGCGCCGTGGCCGCAGGATCAGACGGTGAGGACGACCTTGCCCTGGAGGTGACCGTTCTCGATCAGCCGGTGTGCGTCGGCGATGCGCTCGAACGGGAAGGTCTCCTGCACATGGACCCGGAGCCTGCCCTGTTCGACGAGTTCGACGAGGCGTCGCAGGGCGACCGGATCGGGGTCGACCGCGATGCCGCTGAAGTGCATGCCGGCCGCCTCGAACCTGGCGGCGAGTTCCGTGTCCTCGTCGGCGACCGCCGTCACGAGGTGACCCCCCGGGCGGAGCACTTTGAGCGAGCGCTCGGCGGTGTCGCCGCCGAGCGTGTCGAGGACCATGTCGATGTCGCTGACCACCTCGGTGAAGTCGACCGCCGTGTAGTCGACGACCTCGTCTGCGCCGATCCCCTCGACGAACTCCCGCTTGCTCCCGCCGGCGGTTGCGATCACGTGCGCGCCGAGCGATTTCGCGATCTGGATCGCGACATGGCCGACCCCGCCGCCACCGCCATGGACCAGGACGCGGTCGCCCTCGGTCACACGGCCGAGGTCGACGAGGCCCTGCCACGCCGTCAGGCCGACCACCGGCAACGCCGACGCCTCGACGTGTGAGAGCGACGCCGGCTTGCGCGCCAGGTGCAGTGCGGGCGCCGCCACGATCTCGGCGTACGCGTTGGCGGCCCGAGGGAACATCGGCATCCCGAACACCTCATCGCCGGCCCTGAACCGCCACGTCTGCGGCGCCGCCTCGACCACGCCGCTGATGTCCCAGCCGAGGATGAACGGCGGCCGGCCGAGCAGCGGGAATTCGCCGGCGCGCAGGCGCGGTTCCAGAGGGTTCAGCCCGATCGCCTTGACCCGGACGAGGACCTCCGTCGGAAGGGCGCGGGGCTCGGGCACGTCCACGATGGTGAGGACCTCTGGGCCGCCGAATGCATGCTGGGTGATGGCTCGCACGACTCTCCTGGTTTCGGGGTGTGGGAAGGGGACCTGCTTTTCCGATAGGCCAGCACGATGGTCGTGCTCTACGGCCTTGGCAAGGGCCTGGCACGCCATGGCGAGCTGGTCGAGTCGATCGCACCCTCGAGATTCATCCGATGCGACCTACCTCAACGATGAACGCCATGACTCAGGCGTACCACCGGTGTCACGCCAGAATATTCCGATAACCCGCCAACATGTCGGGGCCACAAGCTCCGGCCCTGATGGGCCTGAGCCCCCGTATTGCCGGCGACGCTCGGCCCCGGCGGCCATGCCCAGAGCCCGCGAACGCGGGTTAGGGTGAGTGCCCATGACCGGACTTGTCCACGAGCCGGTGTTCTGGACCGACGATTCGCCGGTCTGCGAGCCCATGGCCCACGGCGAGGACATCGCCGCGCACTTCCATGACTTCGGCCAGCTCAGGTACGCCGTCTCCGGAGCACTGGTCACTGTGACCCAGGTCGGCACATGGGTGGCGCCGGCGAACCGCATCACCTGGGTGCCACCCTGCTATGTGCACAGCGGTCGCTCGTACGGCGAGACCGACGTCCGGCTGCTCCGGGTTACGGCGGCACTGGCCGGGCGACTGCCTGCGGAGCCCTCGGTGTTCATGGCCAGTGCGCTGTTGCGCGAGGCGTACCTGGCGCTGATCAGCGACCACGACCCGGCCGACGGCCCCCGCGCCCGTCTGCTGCTGGAGGTCGTCATCGCGGAACTCGCCCGCGCCCCGCAGGAATCACTGCGCCTCCCGGAGCCGGGCGACACCCGCCTCAAGGCCGTCACCGACCTGCTGCACGCCGACCCGGCCTGCCCGGCGACGCTGGCGGAGCTTGGGCGCAGAACCGGTTCGAGCGAACGAACCCTCAGCCGTCTGTTCAGCGGCGACCTGTCGATGAGCTTTCATCAGTGGCGTACGCTGCTGCGTATTCAGCGGGCACTGATCGAACTCTGCGAAGGCGCCTCCGTCACCGACACGGCGACGCGACTGGGCTGGTCGAACCCGAGCAGCTTCATCGAAGCCTTCACCGATCTCGTCGGCCAGACTCCCGGTCGTTACCGCGCGATGGCGCGCGCGGCTCACGACTAGCGTCAGCGTGGCGGGTTACCCGTAGTTTCCGGCGGGACATCGGTGGCACGTCCGTCGTGCAACACCCATCGTTGAGGCATGTCTCAGCCCGTCAACGTGCAGCGCGCTCCCGCTTCCGCGGCCTCCTCGGGGGCGACGCTGGGCGACCTGATCGTGCAGGCCCTCACCCGGCACCGCTCGTCCGAGGCCTTCGTCGCCGGTGATCGGCGACTGACCTACGCTCAGGTCGAAGGTCTCGTCTCGCAGTACACGACCGCGCTGGCCCGCCGCGGGGTGGGGCTCGGAGCGGGTGTCACGATGCTCAGCCCGAACATGCCCGAGTCGTGGATCGTCCAGGCCGCGACGTACCTTTTGGGCGGGCGCTTCACCGGCCTTCAGGCCCTGGCCTCGGTCGAGGACCACATCGTCGTCTGCGCGGATGCGGAGGCCACGGTGCTGGTGGTGACCGAGCCCCTGGAGGAGCACGGCCGCCACGTTCTCGCGGAGGCCGGCTCGCTGTGAGACCTGCTGGTGATCTCGGCCGCGGGCGGCCTGCCCGAGGGCGAGTCCCACGGGGCTCGGCCTCTTGACGCCGGCCCGGCCACCGAGGCGGACGTCGCATGGTTGCAGTCCACCGGGGGGACGACCGGGAGACCCAAGGGCGTGATGCAGCCGCACCGGTCGATGGTGCAGATGGTCTACGCGCACCTGGCCGACTTCGAGCATCCGCGCCTGCCGCGGTACCTGGCCTCGGCTCCGCTCACCCACGCCGCCGGGCTCGATACGGTCTGGGTCGCCGAGGGGTACGGCTTCGACTCACCGACCCTGATGGGCTACCTCGCGGCCCGCACCTCGACCGTGGAGATCGGCTCGGCGATCCTCAACGTCTACTCCCGCATCCCGGCCCTGCTCGCGCAGACCGCGGCCGGCCTGGACAACGTCACCGGCGGTCGCGCCATCATCGGTCTCGGTGCCTCTGGCCCGCAGGTGGTCGAGGGCTGGCACGGCCTGCCCTACACCAGGCCGGTCGGCCGGACGAAGGAGACCGTGAAGATCATCCGTGCGCCCTGCGCCGCGAGGTGATCGAGTACAGCGGCCACTCCTTCCAGCTTCCCCTCCCCGCCGGCCAGGGCACCGGCCTGGGCAGGCCGCTGAAGATGCCGGCCAAGCCGGAACGCTCCTCGGTCCCGCTCTACGTCGCCGCGCTGGGACCCAGGTCGGTTGAAAGCGCGGCGGCGTACGCCGACGGCTGGCTGCCGTTCCTCTACTCTCCCGAGGGCGCCGCCAAGGTTTGGGGCGGCCCGCTTGCCGCTGGTGCCGCCGAGCGCCCCGAGGACCTGGCGCCGCTGGAGGTCGTGGCCGGCGGCATCGTCGCGGTCGGCGAGGACGTGAAGGGGATGCTCGACTTCGCGCGGCCGATGTTCGCCCTGTACATCGGCGGCATGGGCGCCCGTGGCAGGAACTTCTACAACGACCTCGCCTGCCGGTACGGCTACGAGGCGGAGGCCAAGGAAATTCAGGACCTCTATCTTGACGGCAAGAAGAAGGAGGCCGAGGCCAAGGTCCCGCTCGAACTGCTGGAGCAGGTGAACCTCGTCGGCCCCGCGTCGTACGTCAAGGAGCGGATCGAGGCATTCCGCGAGTCTGGTGTGACCAACCTCCAGGTGACCCCGGCCGGCGACGACCCCGCCGGGCTCGTGCGCCGGCTCAAGGAGTGGGTGGCCTGACGCCTGCCGGACCCGGCGTACGGGGTGCGTCGGCGGGTCACGTACGCCGGAGGCGGTGGAATCGGGGGTTGAGGAACATCGGTACAGCCCCGACACATTCCGCCTCCAGGGCACGTCCGGTACGCCAGGCGGTTCCTATGGCACCCGTGCGGGCGCGAAGATCAGGCCGCCTTCCCGCGGGCGATGTAGAGGTTCATGTCGGTGAAGTCGACGGTGGCGTTGTAGGGCTTGAAGAAGCTGTGGGGGAAGTGGCCGATCGTGTCGATCCCTGTCCCGTGGGGCCAGGGCACGTTGACCGGGTGGCTGGGGTCCGTTTCGCAGTAGACCTCCTTGGCGACGGCGTCGCCGAGGCGGATCTCCTTCGGGTAGCAGGGGTAGGTGACGGTCGGATGGCTGTGGGCGAATGTCTCGATCGGGCGGTCGTAGTCGGTGCGGACCCGCAACCGCTTGGCCGTTTCTCCCAGAAGGCCCGCGGCGGTCTCGCCGAATCCGCCGAAGTTCACGCCCACCACCCGCAGGCCGGACCCGGCGATGCTGCCCAGGCTGTGCATGTTGTGGTCACGGGCCAGCCACAGAGGCAGGGGGGTGGCGCCCGCCCGTACAGCGTCGGCGCGTACCTTTCTGGCCACCTCGGGGGTCCGGCGGCGCAGGATCAGCGACCGGCCCGCGTAGTCGAAGGTGGTCAGCAAGTGGTAGAAGACCCACATACCGATCATTCCGTCGCTGTCGGTGCCGACATCTCCGCCCGACTCCGTCGCCGACCAGGCGACCGGGACATTGCGCAGTTCGATATCGCCCAGCTTGAAGGAGTCCAGCACTCCGAAGTGCACCCATATGATGGTGCCCTCGAACTCGGTCTTCTCACTGACGACGGGGCTCAGCCCGGCCTCCTTGGCCACCGACGCGCGCAGGCTCAGATTCGGGGCGCCGGTGTAGAAGGTGAAGCGTTTCGCCGGCCCGCCGTTGACCGAGGCCTCTACCAGCGGCATCGGGTCCATCTGCTTCCACGGCACCCGCGCGATGTCACCGTGGACCTGATATGGCTCACCGCTGACCGCCGCGAACCACTTGGCGTAGCCGCTCTCGCCCGCTGCCTGCCAATGTGGTGCGGAGAGGGCGAGTTTGTCCTGCCGGATGTAGCAGTCGCCCAGAAACGTGTTGGTTTCCTTGTCGTCGGGTGCCAGCTCAAAGGCCATCTTGAGGTATTTCTCGGCGTCGGCGAACCGATTGGACAACAGTCCGACATAGCCGCGCTGGCGGGCCGCGTGCAGGTTCGCAGGGTCCTTTCTCAGGATCTCCTCGTACGCGCGGGCGGCCTGTTCGAACTCGCCGGCCTTGAACAGGGCGTCGGCGTCACCACTGTCGGCCAGCGCCGTGGCCGCCTTGCCCACCAGCGGGGCGGCCACGGCGGCGCCGGCCACCACGGCGGCGCCCCGAAACAGCGAACGCCGGTCCCACTTTCCGTCTTTAGCCACGCCTTCTCCTTTTCACGATCGCCTTTGTCGTAACGTTTCGTCCCAGCAGCTCCGGCCGGTTCGTCTCGGCCCCGCTCGATGGCGACGCTGTGGTGCCGGGGCCGCCGGGCCGTACGGCGTCGTCCCGATGCGGGCGTCCGGATCGCTTCGCAGCCGCTCTGCAACTCGCCCGCCGGTCGACCCGTCCACTGTCGTCTGGCGGCGTCCCCACTTCGTTCGCGCCGTGTCATGGTTGTGTCACAGTCGGACGGCTCGCGGGTGCTGCGACGCGGGCCTGGGAGGGTCTCAAGCGGGTCTACCATCGACAGCCATGCGGGTAGAGGCATTGGCCCTCGCGCTGGCGCTGGCGCTGATGCCGGGTGGCTCGATGGGGCCATTGGGCGAGCTGACAGACCTGATGGTGCGACGGATGCGGGTCGGCGATCTGGTGGCGGCTGCGAAGTTCGGGACGCCGCGGCCGATCGACGATCCCGTGCGTGAGCGGCAGGTCCTGGAAGGCGTGCGGGCCCGGTCGGCGGCGATGGGGCTCGATCCAGAGTCCGCGGTACGGTTCTTCCGGGCACAGATCGAGGCGAACAAGGCCGTTCAGCGTGGGTTGTACGCGCGGTGGATGCGGCATCCGGACGAGGTGCCTGACGAACGGCCCGACCTCCTCACCGACGTGCGGCAGCGACTCGACCGGCTCACCACGGAGCTGCTGGTGGAGTTGCGGGAAACCGAACGGCTGCGTCGTCCCGCAGTGAGCTGCGAGGTGCAGGCGAAGCTGGCGGAACGGTCCGCGATCGTGGTGCACCACCTGGACGAAGTACATGAAGACGCGCTTGTTCCGGCGATGCGGACAGTCTGCTCATGAGCGGCGGCTGGTTCGTTGAGCCGGGCAGGCGAGGCGCAACGCCCGTACCACGCCGCGGCGACCACGATTCCGATGCGTTCGCTCGCCGGCGTGGCGCCCAGTTCCGCGGCCACCGGCACAGCGCGGCCACCTCGCCGTGGCCCTGCTGGTGCAGGTGGTCCTGAATGCTCGGTTCGGCGGCGCGATGCCGGACGCACGGCCAAGCTTGCGCGCGATCTCACGGATTGACGAAAAGAGCCACCAGGAACTCAAGGGTTACTACCCGTCGCGGGCGAAGCTCGGTACCGCCGCCTCCAGCCGCGGTACCGAGACGCCCAACCGTCGTGCTTCCGCCAGGGTGTCCCGGCAGACCTCACGCGGCTCCTCGGTCTCGGGGTCGGAGTGCGCCGCAAATTCCACGCGCAACGGGCGCGAAATGAGCTGTCAACCAGGCGAGCACGGGGGCCGTCAGCCAGGTGGGCGCACGGAACTGTAGTACACCGCCCCGGTGGCGTCGCCATTCGTCATTGACGATGGTGCTCAAAACCGGCTCGAAGCTCTGGCCTTGATCTACCTGGCGGGCGGCCGGCGTGGCCATCACCATGCCGCTGCGCGTGGACCCATGGGGAGAGCGGCTGTTTCAGGTCACCGACCCCAACGGCGTGGTGATCCAGCTCGTGGACTGGGTCACACCCGCGGACTAGTCCGTGGTTTGAGAGGGCCTCCGACATCATGCGCTCGACGCGCCCGGTGCCGCCGCAGGCGGCGTCGAACTGCCCGGCGTACGGGCGGTGCGCACAGCCGGGAGCGGTTCATCAGGGCTCGTCGGCGAGTCGTCGGCGTATCTGGACGACAGTCGCAGGGCTGAGCTCTTTGGCCCAGAACGCGCACCGGTGGTCGGCGGCGACGTTGATCGGCCCCGTCGGGTCGGGCGGGGCCGCCAGCGACTGCGTGCTGGGGCGGGCTGGGGCGAAGGTCTGCCAGCGGGGCAGGCCGGGCGCGTTGGGGTCGCCGGTGCGGGCGAACGCAGTCCAGTATCCGATCATGGTCGCGGACAGCCGCCGCCGGCGGGCGTCGAGCCCGGGTACGGGGAAGAGGTACGCCAGTTCCGCGCCGTGTGCGGAGCCGAGTGGGAAGTCCGAGTTCGGGATCTTGGTCGTGACGTCGTCCCCGGCGAACTCGAACGCGTACGTGCGAACCCACTGGGCGATACTCCGGTTCCGCTCGTACGTCGGGCAGGCGAACACCACGTCGGTGGTCAGCGTCGCCCAGGCCAGCCCCGGGGAGGCGTACCGGTCCAGGGGGTAACGGCGGGCGACGCGGCCGGCCCGCGCGCCGAACGCGCGCCGCAGCAGTCGCGCGTAGGTCCGGGCGGTGATCGGTGTGCCGGGCAACTCGTAGAAAAGGGCGACCATGTAGCGCATCTCGTCGCGCGTGGTGCCCGAGATGACCGGTACGCGGTGGAATCTGCCGGTGGCCAGGGCACGTTCGGGATCTCGCGGAAGCACCTGGCTGCCGACCGCGGGAGTGATGAACTGGTCGTGCAGCGGCAGCAGGCGCTCGGTAGGCACCCGGCGCAGGCAGGTGAGGGCGGTCGCCGGGTCGCCGCAGCCGAGGCCGGCGGCCAGGCGAGCGCCGTCGGGCTGCCGGTCGGCGACGGACGGCCACTGACGGAAGGCGGGCACGCCGGGGAACATGGTGCCGGCCGGCACGGTACCGGTGCAGGGGGCGCTCTGCATGATCGCGCGCTGGAAGAGGCCGGCCGCCCCCGGTGACGCGAGGTGCGCGCAGACGCTCTTGCCTCCGGCGGACTCCCCGAACAGCGTGATGTTGCCGGGATCGCCGCCGAACGCGGTGGCGTTGCGGCGCACCCAGCGCAGGGCGGCCTGCTGGTCTTCCAGGGCGAAGCCGCCGGAGCCGGCCAGACCGGGATGTGCGAACAGCCCGAAGACGCCCAGCCGGTAGTTGACGGTGACGACGATGACGTCCCCGGCCGTGGCCAGGTGGCGGGCGTCGAAGTCGCTGCCGGCGCCCTCGACGAATCCTCCGCCGTGCAGCCACACCATCACCGGTTTGCGCCCGTTGGCGGTGCCGGGGACGGTGACATCGAGGTAGAGGCAGTCCTCCGACGCGCCGGTCGGCCCTCCCGGGGTCGCGGGCTGGGCGCAGCGCGGGCCCGGTTCGGCGGCGTCGCGGACACCGGGCCATGGCCGGGCGGGCGCGGGCGAGCGCCAGCGCCGGTCGCCGGTGGGGGCGGCGGCGTAGGGAATGCCGCGGAAGACGCGGTGGTCGCTAGCCTGGGCGCCTTTCACCCAGCCGAGATCCGTGCGGACCAGCGCGTCCTGATGGACGGCCGCCGCGGCGGGCGCGGCCGAGATCAGTTGCGCGACGCAGGCGGCCAGCGCCACCCAGCACCGGCCGTTCACGCGCGGCGGCCCTTCAGCCGGGCCGCCGCGGCCAGTACGAGGCCGAGCAGGCCCACGGCCGCCCCGGTCCACGGGGGCAGGTCGGCGCTGCGCTCGGCCACCGCCAGCAGTCCCCAGTCGGTCCCCCAGAGCCACCTGGTCAGGGCGTTGCCGAAGCCCTGGATCGCCAGCAGCGCACCTACGATCATCATGACGTGCATCCTCCGATCTCTCGGGGCACCCCGAGGACGTAAATCAATACGTCTGTACGGTCATATCGTGGTTGAGCGTAGCAGAACAAGTCAGTTGTATCGATATGTGGGAGAGTGTTGTGAGCAAGGGCAGTCGTACGCGAGGGCTGGGGGCCCGGCACGAGGAGCGGCGGCGGCAGATCGCGGAGGCACTGCTGGCGATCATCGACCTCCACGGGCTCGACGCGGTGAGCCTGCGTGACGTCGCGGCCCGCGCGGAGGTCTCGCTGGGCGCCGTCCAGCACTATTTCCGCAGCAAGGATGAGATCCTGCTGTTCGCGCTTGACTACATCAGCGAGCGCGGAACCGAGAGGGTACGGCAGAGCCTCGGCCAGGGGGAGCAGCCACCGCGCGCGGTGTTGCGCGACATCCTGGCCGAACTGGTGCCCGCCGACGACCAGCGCCGCGCCGAACTGCGCATCGCGACCGCGTTCACCGCCCGCTCGCTGGTGAGCCCGAAGCTGGCCGACCATCTGCGTGCGGGCTACGACTCCCTGTACGACGTGCTGGTCCTGCTCATCCGTCACGCCCAGGACGCCGGCGAGATGCCCGCCGGCCTGGATCCCGAACGGACGGCGGCGGCGCTGTTCGCACTGGCCGAGGGCTTGGGCATGCAGGTGCTCATCGGGCACCGCGACCCGCAGACGGCACTCGCCATCCTGGACGAGTACCTCGACCGGCTCTCCACCACCGCCTCATGAGCCCCCGGACCTGTCCATGGCCTTTGGTCATCCCGGCCGCGTCCCGGTGGCCGTCAGCGCGAAGCTCACCGCCATGACCGGGGCCGCAGTGTGGCGATGGCCGTCCTCCAGCGCACCGCGCTCAGGCGCGAGGCGAAGGACCGGGCCGCGGACAGGACGCCTCGCACCGTGACCGTGTCGAGGCGGCCGGCGGGCCGGCTGACCGGGGTCCAGGCCACCGTCAGCATGCCGCCCAGCAGGCCGAGGGCCATGCCGAGCAGGAAGCCGCCGAGATTGGAGTAGACGAAGGACGCCAGTGACAGCAGCACCGCGATCAGGCCGAGGAAGACCCGCTGGCCGGGCTGCAGCCAGATGAGCACCCCCGCGATGATCAGGGCGATGGCGATGAGATAGCCGGCTCCCACCGTGCCGAAGATGACCGCCGCGAGCAGTGCGTCGAGCGCGAGCGGGATGGACATCAGCTCCATGCCCGCCGCCACGATGAACAGTCCGCCCCAGAACGGCCGGGAACGCCGCCATGACTTCATGATCTACCGCCCCTTCGTCTCGCACCGCGCTTCAGTAGCACTCGTGCGCGCCGCGCAGCACCCTGAGGTCGAGGTCGGGCAGGCTGAACGTCGCGGCCGTCACGGCCCACGCGCCCAGCCTCACGTTGCGCAGGGTGACCACTCTGGCCTGGCTGCCGAAGGTGCCGGCCGGCCCGCCGCCGCCCGGTACCTGGTCCAGGGTGCCGGCGTCCCGGCCCAGCTCAAGGTCGCGGATGGAGGCGGCGGTCTGTCCCTCCTGCACGTCGAGCACCAGGTTGTCGATGTCCACCTCGTTGCCGCCCCGGCCGCCGGTGAGCCGCATCGTCACCGTGCCCATGGGCGTTCGCACCAGCGTGCTCGTGCACAGTTCGGTGACCGCGGCACGCCGGATACCGGACACGATGACCGGGATGACCCGGCCCTTCCTGGTGCGGTCCAGGCCGCCGGCCAGGGTGAAGCCCTGGCCGCGCAGTTCCTTGGCGAAGAGTTTGAAGCTGTTGCCGGACACCACGAAGGTGGCGCCGATGACTCCTTGCGCCATGGCGCCGATCAGCAGGGAGGTGATCGCCGCGACGGGAACGAGGATCAGGCCGAAGCGCTTCCAGCGCACGCATCCCTGTTCGGCCATGATGCGCTTCCCTTCACGTCTGCCCCGCGGGGCCCGGTGACTCTCTCACAGGCGGTCACAGTCCGCTCTGTTGCCGAGCATGCGGCAGGTCTGCGGCGTTCGTCGGCGTACACGCCGTACGCCGCGGCACTCATGGCTTGCCCCTGGACAAATTTGCCGAAAGCCGGAGACACCCGCCCTGGACCGATCGGCAGGGATGCGCGCTGTCGATCCCGGCATCCGAACAGGCCGCTTTGAAAAGCCGAGATAGGGGATTGGTGGTCAATCCGCCGAGGGGCAATATGGCTGACGAACCCCTCGGGGTGCACGTGAACAAGCGGGGAACCTTGTTCTCGCTCGACCGCCGGCGGTATCGGGGGCCTTTGCGGCGGGCCATGGCAGCTCGCCTGAAGAAATCATCGCGACCGCGCGGTCCATCCATTCGGAAGGCAGGAATTCATGCATGTGACACGCATCTCGCTCGCCCTGGCCGCCGCCGTATCCGGTGTGGCCCTGGCGACCGGCACACCGGCCGCCGCGCTCGGCGGCGGCACGGCCAACGGGGGCACCACGGACGGCGTCTCGGTCTCCGCCGCCGCCTTCAACCTCAGCGGAAGTTGCCGGGCGCGCCGCGGCAACTACGGCAACCTCAAGGCCTACTACTACACACGCGGCAGGTACGACATCTTCAACCGGATGAACTGGAACCTGGCCGGTCCTGGGCTCCGGAACAAGAACAACGTCACGCTGAGACTCCGTGAGCACCTCAACCTCCGGCCGGACAGGACGCTCTGGCGCTGGCAGTCCCGTGACAACGTGCGGCGCGGAACCGGCGGGGTCTCGCTGAACGAAGCCGTACCGCGCCGGGCGAAGGTCCACGCCGACTTCACGTTCGTGTTCGACCGCAGCGGGTCCGACCCGCGCTGCCACGGCCGGACGAACAGCGCGTGACGAAAGCGCGCTGACGGCGGTGATGGCGGACGGCGATGAGCCCCGCCATCACCGCACATGCGCAGGCCCCACGGTTTCCACCCAGGGAAGGCCCCGATGAGATCCGCGCTGACCGTCCTCGCCCTCATCCTCGCGATCTGCGCCTGCTCTCCGGGAGAGAAGGCGCGCGAGCAGGGTCCCGGCCCCGAACTGGTCGCCGCGTCCCCCGAGGGCGTCATCGTGCTCGACCCGCGTGAGCGTTCCTTCAGCGGGGTCGCCCGGACGGGCCTGCGTACCTGGCGGGACACCGTCGCCTACGAGCAGGGATCGACGGCGATCTGCCTGAGCCGCTGCCCCGATGCCGTCTTCTCCGGCGCGTGGGAACCCCCGCACCCCTCTCCCCGGCGACCGGGCCCCGCGGGCGTGCAGGCGTTCCCCGGCCCGGGTTCGCCGATCTACCGGGTGCTGAGCGCGCGCTCCGCCACCGACGCCGTCATCGCCGAAGGCCCGCGGGACGGCGCGGGGCGGCTGCGTCTCCTGCGCACCGGCGCCGCCCCGACCAGCCTCGCCGTGCCCTCGGCCGCCGAGGTCGCCTGGGCCGAGAACCCGCAGCGTACGCTGGCCCTCGCGGTGATCGCGGGCAAGGCGCTGTGGTTCCGGCGTGATCAGCGCGGATGGCGGCCCTTGCAGGCCCGGGTGCCGGTGGGCGCGGCGTGGGGAGCGTGTACGGCCGGTGACGGCGAACTGGCCGTGATCGTCGGGGAGCGGCCCGCGCTGCTGCTGGACCGTACCCGTACGATCACGATCACGACGGACCTCGCGGTGACCGGCGAGTGCGCCGCGGGCCGCTCGGGTGCCGTCGTCCTGGCCCGATGGCGGGACCAGGCGGGTGCGCCGCACACGGCGATCCGTGGTCTGGACGCCACCGGCGCCCAGACCTGGGCCCGCGACATCGCTGCCGAAGCACAGGTCAGAGCCCATCCGTCCGGCACACGCTTCGTGCTGACGTACGGCACGGCGGCCGAGGTGGTGGACCAGGCGGGGCGGGTCGTGGCCAGGCATCCTGGAGTACTGTCCGCGGCGTACACCAGCGCGGGCGAACTCGTCCTGCTCGACGGGGACGGCACCCCGCAATGGCTGGCCGCCGGTTGAGGAGCGTTCCCCCGGCCGTGCGGCACAGGGCCTGCCGGGCTCACACCGGGCCGGCCCTGGTCCGCGGTGACGGCGTAGGCGGCCGGTGCCACGCCGGTGCCGCCATGGCCGGCTAACCGGTCGGGGCTTTGGCACCGCTGGTGACCACGCCGCCGGCCGGCCCGGGCGTGCTCGCGGTGATGTCCACACCGTGTCCGTTGGAGAGGACCGGCTCTCTGTAGGAATACATCAGCGCGTCGGTGCCGTCGGCGTTCTCGATGCCGATCGTGGCCTTGACGCCCTCTTCGCCGTACCAGTTGATGTCCTTGTAGCGGAAGCCGATCGAACCGTCCTCGCCGAGCAGCGCCGAGAACGATGTCCGCGACCTGAACTCGTCAGGGATGACCACGTTGCGCCATTCGACGACGAACTTGCGGTGCGGCGCGGTGCCGGTGACCCCCGTGTAAACCCCGCCATGGGTGTCCACGATGAGATTGGCCCAGTTCGGGTAGACGCCATTGTTCGGCTCCCAGGCATCCGGGATCGCGTTGTTGTATTCGGCGCGCGAAGCGGAGTCGAGGGTGAGGTATCCGTTCGTGGTGATCCACGCCTTGCTGGTGTCCTTGCCGTAGAACGGGATGCTGAAGGGCAGGGTGACCTGCGCGCCGGCATCGTCGCCGGTCAGTTCCAGTTTTTCGGTGCCGGCCACGTACTCGCGCGGGCCGTGCGCGCAGGTGTAGCCGAAACCGTCGCTGCGCCGCGGCAGGGCGATGTCCTTGGTCATAGCCGCGCCGGTCGCGGTGAGGGGCACGTTCGTGCTGCCCGAGCAGCGTAAGGTCCCCACGACCCGCAGGGTGTAGGAGCCCTGCGGCACTGTCACTTGGTACCGGCCGGAGGTGTCGGCCACCGTGCTGACCGGTGTGCCCACGGCCTCGACCGTCGCGCCGGGCTCGGGCTCGCCCGCCACGGCGATGGTCCCCGACACCACGGTCGTGGGCCGGCGCGGGAACACGATGTCGGCGGTGGTGCTCTGGCCGGCGCTGATCGTGACGTTCACGGTGGTCGTGTCGTAACCGAACTTCGCCAGGCTGATCTGGTAATCGCCGACCGGCAGGCGCGGTACGGCGAACGTGCCGTCCGCACCGCTCACCAGGGTGTGCGGGATCGGGCCGCGCATGGTCATCTTCGCGTCGGGCACGGGCGTGCCGCCCGAGGTGACGGTGCCGCGCAGGTCGCCGACCGGGCCGCGGTACGCGGCCTTCACGGCGGCGTAGGCGTCGAGCCGGCCCTCGCCCCAGACGTTGTTGTCGGCCGCGGTGCCACCGCAACTGGTGTCGTTCACGTCTGCCGCGCTGCCGTCGAGCACCTGCCGGGTGGCGGCGACCTTGTTCTTCAGTGCCGGCGCGTACGACCAGATCAGCGCCACGGTGGCCGCGACGTGCGGCGCGGCCATGGAGGTGCCGCTGTTGACTTCGTACTTGCCGTCCGGGAGGGAGGAGCGCACGTCCACTCCCGGGGCGGCGATGTTCGGCTTGAGCTCGCCGTTCTCGCCCGGGCCTTTGCCGGACCATTCGGCCGCCACGTTGTTCGTGTCGAACGCGCCCACGCTGTAGCTCTGCGGGTAGTTGCCGGGGTTGCCGGAGGTGTTGCACCGATAGCCCTCGTTGCCGTTGGCGAACACGGGGAAGATCCCGGCCGCGATCCAGGCGTCCACGATCTCCTTGTAGAAGTCGTCCTCCCCCCGGCCGCCCCACGAGTTGTTCACGATGTCCGGGGCCAGGTCGGGGCGCGGGCCGGCGCCCTTCAGGTCGGTCGGGGCGAGTATCCACTGGCCCGCGGCGAGCACGTCGTCGAGGTAGCAGCCGCGGGTCACACAGCCCCTGGCGGCGATCCAGCGCGCGCCGGGCGCCACGCCGATGCCGTTCGCACCGGTCATGGTGCCGGTGACGTGCGTGCCATGACCGGTCCTGTCGCACGGCACGGCGGTGTCCGGGCAGTTGTTGACGGCGTCGAACCAGTTGTAGTCGTGGGTCAGCGTGCCGTTCGCGTTCTTGCCGCGGTAGGAGGCGGCCAGGGCCGGGTGGTCGAACTGGACGCCGGTGTCGACGGTGGCCACCACGACACCCTCCCCGCGGTCGTCGAGCTCGTTCCAGACGCGGGGGGCGTTGGTCCGTTCGACGTTCCATTCGACGGCGTTGACCTGCGGCCTGGCCCGGCCGGGCATGGGCTTGGGCAGCGGGAGGAGGGCGATGGGCGTGATGCGCTCCACCTCGGGCAGCTTGGCGATCTCGGCCGTCAGCTCGCTGTCGGCGGTCACGCTCACGGCGTTGACGATCCAGTACGCGGTGAAGTCGGCGTGCTCGGACTTCAGCAGCCTGCGCAGGTTCGCCTGGGAGGCGGCGGCCCGCTCGGTCTTGGCCCGGTAGACCAGCGTCGCCTTGTCGGCCTTGGCGACGGCCCGCCGGGCGGGCCCGAGATCGGCGTCGCCCTTCAGATAGACCAGGAAGGTGGCCTTGCCGGCCGTGTCGAGCCGGGCCTGGACGGTCTTGTCGATCTTACTGGGCCCGGGGGCGGCCTGGGCCATGCCGGGGGACAGCAGGCCGCTCGGGAGTAACAGGCACATGATGGCGGCGATCCTCGCGAGGACCGCACGCCGGGTGAAGGTGGTCGGCACGCGTTCTCCTTCTCGCCATGGGTGAGCGTGATCTTCATGCCTCTGCCGAGAAGGGTGAAGAAGGAGCGCGGAAAAAGCAAGGGGTCCGGTTTGACAAAGAGTTTGGGCACCGAAACGCGAGCCGGTCAGGTCGGGTGTGAAACGGGGCCGGGAGCTGGGCGGACTTCGGGATGGCGGCCGGGTTTCCACCTACTCGCCGTCAGGTCGTAAATCCGCGATGGCCGTACCGGCGGATTGCGCATATCGGCGAACGCGAGGAACGGCCAGAAGCGGCTGACCGGCGATCAACAAGAAGGCCGCGATCGCCATCGTGGCAGGCTCGCTGCTCGCCGACCCGGTGGCCGCCGGCGCACTGACACAACCGGCCCAGGCTTCCGCGTCCACCGCCTCGACCGCCACCGCCGCCGATGGCCGGCTCGGTCCTGGCGAGTGGCGGCGACCGGTTCAAGCTGGTGCTCACCACCGATGACCGGGCGGTGTGGTCGTCGAAGACCCATTTGGTCCAGCCGCTGACCTGAAGTGGAACCCGCGTACGCGATGCATCCAAATGGGGCGTGACCCCGATCGGGTGATCCAAGCGTGGAGCGACTCCGCCGCCTTGAGAGACGTGCTCCGGCGCGCCGCCTCCACCCCCGGAATGGGCGACTGTTTCTGCTTGATGATGGATCACGCGGATGTCGGTTTCATGCGAGCGCCGCTTGGAGGTCTGCCGGCTCTGGCGGCCGGATCGCTCGATGAGATGACCGATGGGATGACGTTTCTGGCCACCTCGAAAGACTCCCTGTTCAGTATCGATGTGGAGCATCGATTCGAGCGGCGATGGATTGAGACCACACTCATCGGAGAATGGTCACACCCGATTTTTTGAAGCTCTTCGTCGTCCCGCCGCCGCCCCGAGACCGCGCCGGAGGTCCCTCACTCACCGTGAGCTATCCTCGGTTCCGGCATGAGCGCGGCCCGCAGCGCCGTCACCGTCATGTGGGAGAGGCCCGCCGAGCGGGCCCAGCCGTGGAAGGACCCGTACTCGGTCTCGATGGAGTCGAGGAGCATCAGCATCGAGGATCTGCGGCATTCGTAGATCGACGCGGGCAGCCGTTCCATGTTGTGGCGATATCGGGGCAGGCGCCGGAGTCTCTTCACAACGCGGGGCATCTCGGGCCCGCTCAGCATGTAGTCGTGGACGATGAAGTCGCGCGACGCTCCGGCGAGCCCGAGGGCGAGGGCGGTCACCATTCCGGTTCGGTCCTTGCCCGCGGCACAGTGAACGATCGTGGGCCCGTGGGAGAGGAACATGGCCAGCAGATCCAGGGCGACGGGAAGGTTCGGGTCGTTCCTGAGGTGCTCGCGGTAGATGCGCCCGAGAAGATCTCCGGTGTCGTGTGGAAGTTCGTGGATGTCGTGCAACGGCACGTTCGCGTAGCGCGTGGCGGGGCCGAGCACGGGCCGTCCGTAGGTGGTGCTCTCCTCCGCCGTCCGGAGGTCCAGTACGGCCGTGATGCCCAGTTCCCCGGCCAGCACGCGGGTGTCGTGCCGGGTGATCGCCTGTAGGGTGCCGCTGCGGTACAGCCGCCCGGGGCGCGGGCCGAACCCGGCCGGGCGGCCGACGTCCCTGAAGTTGTCGGCGCCTTGCAGCGCCGGCCGGTGCGCGTCGGCGGGGGTCATCGGATCGCCGCCGCGAGCCGGGGGATGACGTTGCCGGCCGCATGGCGTACGGAGAGCACGGAGGGGAAGGCCAGCGCTTTGCCGTCGGCCGGGTCGATGGGCAGGTAGGACCCTCGGCGTACCGAGCGGAGGCCGGCGAACAGCGGCCCGGTCTCGTAGGCGCGCCGCTCCTCCTCGGACTGCGCGACGACGATGGTCACATCGGCGTCGAGGACATCGACCAGCTCGTTGCTGACCGGGGACATGCCCCGCACCTCGGACGGGGGCAGCCGGGCCACGGCGGGGGCGAGGCTCATCCCATAGGCGGCCAGCCCGCGGGCGATGACGTCCTCGGAAGAACTCTTCGTCCAAAAGCCGCCGGTGGCGCTGTAGGAGCTGAAGGTGAACGTCTTGCCGGCCAGCCGGGGATACATGTCGCGAGCCCGTCCCACCGCGGTCTCCGTCTCGGCGACCTGCTGTGCGGCGGCCGCCTCTCGATGGAGTGCGCGCCCGATCCGTACCGCGGTGTCCTGCCAGGGATCGAGGTTGGGGCCGGCCACGGGCAGGACCACTTCGGCGACCTGCGCAAGCCGCTCCTGGAACTTGGCGATGGAGTAGTAGCCGGTGGCCAGGATCAGGTCGGGTCGCAGGGCGGCGACGTGTTCGATCGGCAGCTCGGTGTCGACCTTGAGATACTCCGGGCGGCTCCCGCCCAGCGCCGCGATCGCGGCCCGGGTCCACGGCTCCGGTTCCCGGAGTTCGCTCGGCCTGGGCATCGCGATGGGGGTCACACCCACGGCCAGCGCGGCGTCGGTGTCCTTGATGTAGCCGAGAGAGACGACCCGGGGCGTGCCCGGGTTCGCCCGCGGGGCGGTCGAGCCGCAGGCGCCGAGCGCGAAGGCGGCCGTCAGCGCGCCGGCACCCCGCACGAACCGGGCTCGCGACATGGCGCCGGCCGGGCCGGATCTCGTCGTTATCGTGTTGTCCACCGGGGTCGTTCCGTTCAGTCGTGGTGATCAGTCGTGGATGGAGACGGTGCCGGCCGAGCCGTCGACGGTGATCGTGTCGCCGGTGCGGATGGCGCGCGTCGCGTCACTGACGCCGACGACGGCGGGGATGCCGTACTCCCGCGCGACCGTGGTCCCGTGCGAGGTGAGGCCGCCCGTCTCCGACACCAGCGCCCCGGCGGTGAGGAACAGCGGGGTCCAGCCGGGGTCGGTGGAGGCGACGACCAGGATCTCGCCGGGCCGGAGCCGCGCCGTGTTCGGATCGTGGACGATGCGCGCGGTGGCCGTCACGACGCCCGTCGCGGCGGCCAGGCCGCGGAGGGTCCTGCCGGCCTCGGCGGGTCGTCCGCGGGGTTCGAGGGCCCGGCCGTCGGACAGGACCAGCGACGGTACCCGTGGCCGCTTGCACTCTCGCTCGTAACGCGCCCGCCGCTCGACCACGGTGGCTCGGAGGTCCTCGCCGCGCAGCCCCGAGCGCAGTTCGGCAGGGACGAGGAACATCACATCCTCGGGCCGGGCGAGCCGATCATGCCGTACCAGATCCTCGCCGATGAGCAGGAGCTGTTCGCGGACGTGGGCGAATCCGCGCATGAGGTAGACCTTTCCGTGCTCACGCAGCCCGCGCAGCGCACGGGAGCGGCGGAGCATGAACCTGGCCGCCATGGCACGCGGGAAGTGCCACCGGGGCAGTCGCCGGCCGAGTTCGCCGATCAGCTTCTCCGCCGCGCCGGCCGCGTCGGTGAAGTGGCGTTCGGCGTCCTGGGCGGGGTCGGTGGTCAGCAGGTAGTTGGCGAGCATCGTGAAGACCGGCTCGGGATCGTCCGACCAGCGGGGGACTCCGAGGTCGATCTCCGCGCGGACCCGGGTCCCGTACGTTCGCAGGAATCGGGCCAGTCCTTGCTGGATCACGTCCGGAAGGGTCCCGTTCGCGTACCTGACGGCCAGTTCCGCAGGCGGCAGCTCGGCGAACAGCGCCACGGAGTCGGCGTCGTCGCGGATGCGGCGGGACAGCCGCCACAGGGCGAGGTCCATCTCGGTGGTGGGGTTTCCGGGAACTCCGCGAAAGACGGCGTGGATCTCGGCCTGGTCGGCCACCCCGGACAGGAGCCGCGCGCCGATCTCGGCCGCGCGCCGGCCGGCGTGCTCGTGCGGCAGGTCCAGCTCGATGCGGGCGACCTTGGCCGCGACCGCTTCGACGAAGTCGAGCCGTTCTTCCGCGCTCGCCCGCGCCGGACCGGCGTACCGTCGCACCAGTTTCTCCGACCGGGCCACGATGCTCGCCCGCGCGAGCTTGGGGAAGGCGAGCGCGAAGAGGGTGCGTGACCGGCTTTCGCTGATCTTGCGGGGCGGGGCGAAGGCTAGCGGGTCGATCCCCGAGGACGGACGCAGTTCGTCCGCGTGGTCGAGCAGCGCCCGTCCGGCGGGGGCGGTGAAGGCGTCGATGAGGTGAGCCAGCCGGGCGCGCCGGCTTTCGCTGTACGCACCGTCGGTGACGTCCCAGTACAGCCAGCCGTGCACGCCGGGGATCCGGGCGGCGATGCCGGACCCGGCGAGCCCCGGCTGGAAGGACATCTGCCGCAGCCGGATCATGTGCGCGCCCATCGGCGTGAACGGCTGGGTCAGGCCCTGGTAGGCGTTGAGCGACCAGTACACCCGTGGCTGCTCCTGAGCCGCCTCGGGCACCGGGAAGAGCGTGGTGATCGGCCGGGACTGGGTGATCCACAGCCGCCCGGAGGCGTCGTACGCCCATTCGACGTCCTGCGGTGAGCCGAAGAACTCCTCCAGGCATCGGCCCAGTGCCCACAACTCCCTGAGCTGCCCGCGCCCCAGCCCGCCGGAACCGTGGACGGTGGCGGCTCCCGGGCCGATCCGGTACTGGTCCGGCCGGGCGGTGCCGGAGACCACGCCCTCACCGAGACCCGCGACCGCCTCGACCACCATTTCGGTGCGCCGCTCCGTCGTCGGTTCCACGGTGAACAGGACACCCGCCTGCCGGGCGTCGACCATGAGCTGAACGATCACCGCGATCTCGGCGTCGCGCTGGCCGACGCCGTTCGCCGCCCGGTACAGCACCGCGCGGTCGGACCACAGCGATGCCCAGCACCGGCGGACCGCGTCCATCACGTCGTCGACCCCGCTGATGCCGAGGTAGGTGTCGTGCTGCCCGGCGAAGCTCGCCTCGGGCAGGTCCTCGGTCGTGGCGGACGAGCGCACCGCGACGGCCGCGTCCTTCTCTTCGCCCAGCAGCCGATAGGCGGCCGTGACGGCCTCGTCGAGTTCTGGTGACACCGGTGAGCTCATGATCCGCCGGCGTGCGTCGCCGGCGAGCCTTACCAGGTCGTCGTCCGAGGTGGCTCGGTCGAACTCGTCCAGGACGTCATCGAGCGGTACGGACTTCCGGTACGCGGACGTCGGGATGCAGAACCCGTCGGGCACCGGGAACCCGGCCGCCATCATCACTCCGAGGCCGACCGCCTTCCCGCCGACCAGGTCGAACATGTCGGCATCGACCGAGCCCAGGCCGACCGGCTCACCTTGACCGTGATCAGGCGCGGGGGCCTTTGCGCCCATCACGCCGCCGGTTGTCAACACACCGCACCCTCCAAGACGTCGAAAATGCCCGTGCGCAACCGTCACGGGTATGGTTAGCCAAGCCTTACTTCTCAACTTGGGTTGAGTGCAATTCCCAAGTACGTCTCATTAGTCACTACACGGGCGACGATCGGAGGGTCGGGGCATGGCTGCCGCTGCCTTGGTACTGCGTGAGGGCGATCGAGCACGGCTGGCGTCCTTGACCGGCGCCCCTGGCATTCCCACGCGGATCTCGCAACGGGCCGAGATCATCCTGATGGCGGCCGACGGGGTGACGAACACCGCCATCGCCGATCGGCTCGGCGTGACCCGGAAGACCGTCGTCAAGTGGCGCGGGCACTACGAGAGATCAGGGCTGACCGGGCTGGAGGACAGGCCCCGGCAGGGCCGGCCGCGCGAGGTCGACCATGACGCGATCATCGCGGCGACGCTGCGGCCACCGCCCGCCGACCTGGGCGTCACGCACTGGTCGAGCCGGCGGCTCGCGGCCCACCTCGGCATCGGATCCGCGACCGTGGCACGCGCGTGGCACGCGGCCGGTGTCCGCCCCCATGGCCCGGGAAGTTTCACCTTCGCCACGAGCCCCGAACTGGTGGCGAGGATCACCGACGTCGCCGGGCTCTACCTCGGCCCGTCCGGGAACGCGATCGTGCTGCGGGCGGAGGATGATGCCGGAGAGTCGGCGGGCCCGCACAGGACCGGTGTCGCGGCCCTCCTGGCCGCGCTGCGGAGCACTTCGGAAGGGCCGGTCGCGACGCCTCATCAGGGCAGCGGGCTCCTCGACTTCCTCGAACGCGTCGCGCACGCCCGTCCGGAGGCCGGCGGCAGGCTCGTGTTGTGCGTTGCGCTCGAACCTGAGCAGGCGCGCGAGATCCGCGTCTGGGCGGCGGCGTACCCCCGCATCCGGGTGCACGTTGTTCCGGCACACCGGTGGACCGGCCTTGCCGAGACCTGGTTCGGCCTCATCGAAGGGCAGGCCGCCTGCCGCGAGATCCGCGCCGCCTGCCGAGGTTTCGTCTGGGTCGACCAGCCCCCTGCTCCGGTAGCGCCCCCAAGGCCGGACCACGGGGAGATCGTCCCGATCCGGACCGTCGCCGACGGCTTCGCCATCCCGTTCTCGACCCTGCACTACTGGGAACGCCAAGGGCTTGTCACCCCGCACCGCCTGCAAGGGCAGCGCTTCTACGACGCCGCTCAGATCCGCCGGATCGCGCTGGTCCAGTTGTGGCGCGAGACCGGAATGCTGACGATCGACGACATCGCGACCGTCCTCACCGAACACGAGAGGAAGAACTGGCACCACACCGTGCGAGACCGGATCGACGCCATCAACGAGCAGGCCGAACGGCTCAACGCCGCCCGAACGTACTTGAGCCACCTGCTCACGTGCACGCATGAGCCACTCGAAGAGTGTCCCGACTTCCGGGCGATGGTGGCTTCACGCGTCGAGACGTGGCTCAAATGACGCGGCCCCCTCCGGTGGGTAGCCGCCACCGGCACCGCGAGCCATAATCTAGGCGACCCGGTCAGCGGCCGTTCACGCTCTCCAGGGCCGAGCACACATCTCGCGTGCTGTACGTCGAGGCGCCGATCGGTGCCGAGGAGGCCGATGTGGCAGGACGAAGGCGGAACCGGCACATCCGAGCAGCGGCCTTGGCGGCCGGTGTCGTCGTCCTGACGGCGCTCGGCTCGGCGACGGGTGGTGGTGCCGCGCTCGGCGACGCAGGCACCCGGGCGGCACCGGCCGACATCGCCAGGTGGGTCGTGGACCTGGACGCCACCAAGCTGGGCGAACTACTGGCGAGCGGCCGGGTCACCTCGGTCCAACTGGTCAAGGCGTACCAGGCCCGCATCGATGCCTACGAGCAGGCGTATGCCGGCCAGCCGGGTGTCAATGCGGTCATTCGCGAGGATCGGACGGCGATCGCCGATGCCGCCCGGCTCGACGCCGAACGCCGGCGGGGGAGTGTCCGAGGCCCGCTGCACGGCATCCCGCTCCTGATCAAGGACAACTACGACACCGAGGACATGCCCACCTCCAGCGGCTCGGTGGCGCTGAGGCGCTGGCGTCCTGCCGATGACGCCGAGCAGGTGGCGCGGCTGCGCGCGGCCGGCGCGATCATCGTGGCCAAGACCAACCTGCACGAGTTCGCCTCCGGCGTCGAGACCATCAGCTCGCTCGGCGGCCAGACCCGCAACCCCTACGACCAGACCCGCAACCCGGGCGGCTCCAGCGGCGGCACGGGCGCCGGCATCGCGGCCGGCTTCGGCGCGGCCGGTCTGGGCTCGGACACCTGCGGCTCCATCCGCAGCCCGGCGGCGCACAACAGCCTGGTCGGGTTGCGGCCGAGCCAGGGCCTGTCCAGCCGCGACGGCATCGCGCCTCTCTCCGACACCCAGGACGTCGGCGGCCCCATGGCCAAATCGGTCAGCGACATCGCACTGATCCTGGACGCCACCGCCGGATACGACCCGGACGACCCGTCCACCCAGGCGTCCATCGGACGCATACCCCGTACCTACACCGCCGCACTGGACGACACCGCTCTGGTCAACGCCCGCATCGGCGTGTTCACCGACTACCTGAGCACGTCAGGGCCCGCGCAGGTGACGACGGCGCTGGTCCGGGCCGCCGCCGAGGACATGGCCGCGCAGGGCGCGACCATCGTCGATCTGCCGGCCCAACCCGCGCTGATGGCGGCGGTGGACGCCTCCAGCGTGTTCGCCGACGAGACCGAACGCGACCTCAACCGCTACCTGGCGACGCCGGGCACACGATTCCCGCGCTCACTGGCCCGGCTGGAGCCACCGGCCGACATCGTGACCCTGGCCGACATCGTCACCTCCGGCCAGGTCACGCCCACGGTACTGAAGCGGCTCAAGGAGCGGCTGGGCACCTCGACCGGCCCGCAGGACGCCTACCACCAGCGGCTGGCCCGGCGCGCGGAGGCGCAACGGCTGCTCCACGAGCTGCTGAAGAACAACGACCTGGACGCACTGGTCTACCCAGCGGTCTCACAGCAGGCCGCGCTGATCGGGCAACCTCAGGAGGGACTCAGGATCTGCTTCCTCGCCGCCAACACCGGGTTCCCCGCCCTGACGATCCCGGCCGGGTTCACACCCGACGGCATGCCGGTGGGAGTCGAGCTACTGGGACGGCCGTTCAGCGAGCCGACCCTGCTCGGGCTCGGGTTCGACTACCAGCAAGCCACCCACCACCGCCGGCCACCGACGAGCACCCCACCTCTGAACTGACGGAGCAGCCCGTCGATACGTACGCCGCCGAAGGAGCTCCAGGGCAAGGCGCGTACGGACGAGGCGGCCAGGCCGGTGTCGATGGTGGATGCGTGGCGCGCCGCCGCGGTGGCCTACCTGGTCCTGAGCCTGGCCGCAAGCCCGCGCTCCGTGGCCGACCTCGGCTTGGCCGTCAACACGGTCGGCCGGGTCTACCGGGAGCTGGAGGAGGCAGGGCCGATCGAGACGCCCGGGCAGGCGGGCTCGTTCGTGCCGCCCGCCGTGCGACGTCGCGCAACTTCCGCCAGCGCGCGAAGAACGCCTGGTCGGCCATCGACGCCTGGAAGATCACCACCATCTCGGGCAGGTGCTCACGATAGGAGTGCCAGTACTGGGCCACGTGCGCGCGCAGATGGTCATAGGACAGCTCGGCGCTGCGTTGCCGCCGGGCCTCCAGGTCTTCCAGGAAGTCAGCGTCGCCCGGGAAGTCGAACCGTCGCGCCTGGGGGCGGGGATGGATCAGCCGGCCGCGGTAAATAAGGTTAGCTTTACCTAACGTAGGCCGAGTGAAGGGTCGTCATGCACACGACCGGACGTGCCCCCGCCCGTGTCGCCCCGGAAGCGGGCCGGCCCGCCGTGCGTGCGCTGCTGCGCGGCGGCGGGCTGCTCGTGGCCGGGGGCGTCCTGTGCGGACTGGTCCTGCTGAGCGTCTGGATCGGTACCAAGGACACCTCCCTGGGGCAGGTCTGGCACGCGCTGTGGCGCGACGATGGCTCGCATGTCGCCAACGTCGTCCGCCAGTTGCGGCTCCCGCGCACGCTGGTGGGTCTGCTGGTGGGCGCGGGGCTCGGCGTCGCGGGCACCCTCATGCAGACCCTCACCCGCAATCCGCTGGCCGACCCTGGGATCTTGGGAGTGAACGCGGGGGCCTCGGCCGCGGTGGTCTTCGCCATCGGCGTCATCGGGCTCGGCGACTTCCTGTCGCTGGTCTGGTTCTCCTTCCTCGGCGCCGCCGTCGCCGGGGTGGTGGTCTACGTCCTCGGGGCGTCCGGCCGGGCCGGGCCCACGCCGGTACGGCTCGCGCTAGCCGGGGCCGCCGTCAGCGCCGGCCTGGGCGGCGTCATCGCCGGGCTCACGGTGTTCGACGCCGCGACCTACGAGTACCTGCGCTTCTGGATGGTCGGCTCGCTGGCGGGCCGCCGTCCCGAACTCGTCCTGGAACTGGTGCCGTTCGTGCTCGCCGGTCTCCTCGGGGCCCTGCTGCTCGCCCGGCCCCTCAACTCCCTGGCGCTCGGCGAGGAGATGGGCCGGGGCCTCGGCGTACACGTCGCCCGCACCCGCGCGTGGACGGTCGCGGTGGTCACCCTGCTGTGCGGCGCGGCCACCGCGGCGGCGGGCCCGATCGGCTTCGTCGGGCTCGTGGTGCCCCTCATATCGCGCTGGCTGACCGGGCCCGACCTGCGCTGGGCGCTGCCGTACTGCATGCTCCTGGCCCCCATCCTGATGCTCGCCGCGGACATCGTCGGCCGCGTCGTGCTCCCCGAGGGCGAACTGGAGGTCGGAGCCGTGACGGCGCTGATCGGCGCGCCGTTCTTCATCGCCATGGTGCGCCGGCGCAAGGACGTGGCGCTGTGACGGCCTCCCGGGCGACCCGGCCCGCCGCTCCCGGGACGCTTCGCTGGGCGGGGCTGTCGTTTCGGGTGTACCGCCGCGCCATCGCGGTGTGCGCGGCGGCGGTGACGGTGATCCTCCTGCTGGTGGTGGTGAGCCTGTGCACGGGCGCCTACGCGGTCGGCCCCGCGGAGGTCGCGCGTGCGCTGTTCTACGGCACCGGCGACCGGCTCGCCGTCCACTTCGTGAACCACGAACGGCTGCCGCAGGCCGTACTGGCACTGCTCGTCGGGTGCGCGCTGGGCATCAGCGGCTGCATCTTCCAGAGCGTGTCCAGAAACCCGCTGGCCAGCCCGGACGTCATCGGGTTCAACAGCGGAGCCGCGACCGGCGCGATCACGGCGATCGTCCTCGGCGGCGGCGCGGCGCTGACCGCGGCGGGCGCCATCGGGGGCGGGCTGGCGACGGCCACGCTGGTGTTCGCGCTGTCCAGCAAGGGCGGCCCGCACGGGGTCCGGCTGGTGCTGATCGGCCTGGGCGTCACCGCGATGCTCGGTTCGGTCAACTCCTACCTGCTCACCCGCTCCCGCCTGCACCTCGCACAGGACGCGCACATCTGGCTGATCGGCACCCTGCACGGCCGCTCCTGGGGCTCTGTGCAGACCATCGCGGTGTTCCTCGCCGTACTGTTCCCGATCGCCGTCCTGCTGGGACGTCAACTGCGCATGCTGGAGATGGGCGACGACGCGGCCAGGGCGCTCGGCGTGGAGGTGGACCGGGCCCGGGTGGGGCTGATCCTGCTGGGCGTGGCCCTGGCCGGGGTCGCGGTGGCCAGCGCCGGGCCGATCCCTTTCGTCGCGCTCGTCGCGCCCCAGCTCGCCTTGATGCTGACCCGTGGCCCCGGTGTGGGCGTGACCGCGGCGGGCGCGATGGGGGCCGCGTTGCTGCTGGCGGCCCACGTCGTGTCGAACCAGGCCATGAACGTCTTCTCCTGGCTGAGCCTGGTGGCGGAGAACCAGCGCGACGCGCAGCTTCCCGTGGGGGTGACGACGGCGGTGCTCGGCGGCGGCTACCTGGCCTGGATGTTGTTCCGCAGGCGCCGCTGAGGCTCGGCGGGACGGGCCTCGGCGGCGCCCGCGTCGAGCCGTACGACCCTGGGCAGGCGCCGGATCGTCGACTCCCGGTGCGCGATGACGATCAGGGTGCGGTCCGCGTGCAGCCGGTCCAGCGCGGTTTCGAGCCGGTGCGCGGTGTCCGGGTCGAGGTCGGCGGTGGCCTCGTCCAGCACGAGCACGGCAGGGTCGAGCAGCGCGGCCCGGACGAGGCCGACGAGCTGGAGTTCGCCCGCCGACAGGCGGGCTCGGTCACGGCCGAGTTCGGTACCGAGCCCGCCGGTGAGCCCGTCCGCCCAGCCGGTCAGGCCGAGGTCGCCCACGGCGCGGCGGATCGCCCGGTCATCGGGGTCGCCGGGGACGAGGCCGAGGTTGTCCAGGAGGGTGCCCGCGATCATGTGGACGCGCTGCGGCACGAGCACGACGCGGCGGCGCAGCTCAAGCGGGTCCAGTTCGCGCAGGTCCACGCCGTCGTAGCGGACCTGGCCGCGGTCCGGGGTGTAGAGACCGGCGAGGAGTTTGGCGAGGGTGGTCTTCCCGGCGCCGGTCGGGCCCACCAGCCCGACGCGCTCCCCGGGCGTCACCCGCAACGAGACGCCGTGCAGCACCTCCACGCCGTTGACGTACGCGTAGTGCACGTCGTGCGCCTCCAGCGTGCCGCGCTCCGCCGTACGCGCCGGCGCGCTCGGGGCCGCGGCCCGCCGGGGGTCCGCGTCCGTGGCGGCCAGCAGGTCGAGGAGCCGGGCCAGGCCCGTCAAGGTCTGCTGTACCTGGCCCACCAGGTTGGACGCCTGCGTCGCGGAGTCGAAGAGCTGGCGCGTCGCCAGCACGAACAGCACCACGACACCGACGCTGACCACGCGGCCGGAGGCGAGCAGCCCGCCGAGGCCGAGGAGCGCGGCCGTCGTGATCCCCTGCACCACCCGGGACAGGCTGATGATGAACAGGCTGCGCTGCGTGCGCCGCGCCGCGTGATAGCGCTCGTCATTCTGGCGCAGGAACCGCCGCCGCCAGAACTCCGTCCCGCCCCCGGTGCGCAGCAGTTCGCCGGCCCGGACCAGCTCGTGGTAGCCGGCCGCGACCTGGCCGGCGGCGGTCGCCTCCGCGGCGAACGCCGGTGGCGCGGCCTTTTTGAACCGGCTCACGACCCACAGGATCGCGGGGACGTAGACCACCAGCAACATCAAGGAGAGCTGCCAGGACCGGCTGAGCAGCAGCACGAAGGTGAAGACCAGGTAGCCGGCCACGTTCAGCACGTCGGGAAGCTGGCCGCGTACGAAGGAGGCCAGGTCGGCGATCTCGGTCGTGGTACGCCGCAGCAGGTCGCCCGCCGGGTGCGCCTCCAGGAACCGCAGCGGCGCCCGGGACAGGCCCCGGACGGCGAGGTCGCGCAGGTGGCGCACCACCCGTTCACCGGTGGCGGTCAGCAGGATCTCCGACTGCCGGAACAGCACCAGCCGCAGCAGCGCGAGCGCCACCAGGCCGCCCGCGGCGGCCAGCAGCCCGCCCTCGTCGCCTTCGAGCAGCCGGTCCACTCCGGCGCCGACGACGGCGGGCACCGCGACGGTGGTCAGGGTGGCGGCGGCGCTGACGGCCAGTGCGACCGCGATCCGGCCGCGGTGCCCGCGGGCGTGCGGCCAGGCGCGGCGCAGGACGCGGCGCTGGTCGGGGGACGGCGACAGCCGCCGCTGTTCAGCCACCGGACGCCACCCGCGCTTCCTCGCCGACCGGCGCCGCCGTGTCCGGCAACGCCAGTATTCGGTCGGCGGCCTCCAAGAGGGCGGGGCGGTGCGTGGCGCAGACCACGGCGGTCGCTCCCGCCCAGGCGCGCAGGCGCTCGACGATGAGCCGTTCCGTCGTGGCGTCCACGGCGGACGTCACGTCGTCGAGGAGCAGGACGGCGGGCTGGCGCAGCAGCGCCCGGGCCAGGGCGAGCCGCTGGAGCTGGCCGCCGGACAGGGTGGTGCCGCCTTCGCCGACCTCCGTGCGCAGTCCATCGGGGAGCGAGCGGACATGGTCGTCCAGCGCGGCGACGTGCAGCGCCGCGTGCAGGTCGTCGTCGGTGTGGTCCGCGCCGAGCCCCAGGTTGTCGGCGATGGTGCCGCTGATGGTGACCGGGCGCTGCGGGACGAAACCGATGCGCCGATGCACCTGGCCGGGGTCCGCGTCGTCGAGCGGGACGCCGCCGAAACGGACCGTGCCCTGCTGCGGGTGGGTCAGATGCCCGAGTACGCGCAGAAGGGTGGTCTTCCCGGAGGCCATGGGCCCGGTGACGGCGAGGAACTCGCCGGGGCTGACGCTGAGGTCGATCGGCGGGAGCACGGTACGTCCCCCGGCGAGCACGCCGACGCCTTCGGCGGACAGGACGCCGCTTTCAGGGAGCGCGACGGTCCGGCCTGAGGCCCGTTCGCCGGGCATGGGCAGCAGCAGTTCCTGGAGCCTGCGGGCGGCGGTGGTGGCCTGGCTCAACTGGCCCAGGCGCATGGTGAGCACGCCGACCCACATCACGAGCATGCCCATCCAGCCGGTGAAGGCGACGATGCCGCCCACGGACATCGTGCCGCGAAGCACCGCGAGCCCGCCGAAGGCGAGGCCCGCGCCGACGGCGAGGGCGGGGACGAACGGGGACAGGGCCGCCCAGTTCGCGGAGATCCGCGCGGTGGCGAGGGTGTGGGTGGTGACCTCCGCGCTACGGGCGTCGTGCCGGCGTACCAGGGCGGCCTCGCCGCCGATACCGCGTACCGCCACGCTGGCGGAGAGCAGTTCCTCGACCGCGTCGGCCCGGCCGCCGTGGGCGGCCGACAACGCCGCGCTCGCGGCGCCGAACCGCCTGGGGAACCAGTAGGTGTTGATGAACACCAGGAACGGCAGGCACAGCAGGCAGACCAGCGCGAGCAGCGGATCCAGCCGCACGATCGCGGCGACCATCAGCACGAATCCGGCGACGCCGGTGACCAGGGACGGGAAACCCATCAGCCAGGTGCGCACCAGATCCACGTCGCGGGTGCCGCGCATGCCGAGGTCGCCCTCCCCGAAGCGGTCCAGGACGTGGCCGTCGAGCGCGGCCACGCGGTCCGCGAGCGCAAGGTAGAGGCGGTTCCCCTCCAAGGTGCCGGAGACGGTGGAGAACCAGCCGAGCGCCATCTCCGCCAGCGCGGCGAGGACACCGGCGGCCACGACCGCGGAGGCCCAGCCCCACAGGGCGCCGTGCCCGCCGTTCACGATGCCCCGGTCCACGGCGTTCTCGATGAACCACGGCATCGCGATCAGCGCGACCTGGTACACCAGGCCGCTGATGAGGGCGAGGACGAGCGGCCCGGCCCGGTGGCGTACCGAACCGGCGAGGAGACGAAGCCCGTCGGCCGTGCGGGGCGGGTTCGCGGGCCGGGCGGGCCGGTGGGTGGTGGGCATGCGTCCCTTTCGGGTGAGGGGGGAGTGGGCGGGTCAGACCTCGCTGTCCTGGGTCACGCCCTTCGTCCAGTAGGCCGTGAGACGGGTGTCGGCGCGGTCCACCCCCCGCCCCTCGATGAAGTGACGCCGCAGTCCGCGGATGACCTCGCGCTCCGCGCCGCCCCAGATCCGCCCGCGCCCGGGGGGCAGCGGCAGCTCCATGGCGTGCTCGGCCAGTAGCCGCCCGGCGGGCCGGCCCCGGCGGTGCAGCCACGTCACCTGGGCGTCGGCGGCGGTGGGGAGGGGGAGTTCCTCGTCCGGGTCGGCGACTTCGAGCAGTACGGTCACCGGGTGCCCGGCGGGCAGTTCCGAAAGGATGACGGCGATGGCCGGGATCGCCGTCTCGTCGCCGAGCAGGACGCTCCAGCACACCTCGGGATCGAGCGGGTACGCCGGGCTGGGACCGAACCAGATGGCCTCGTCGCCGGGGCGGGCCCGGGCGGCCCAGCCGGAGGCGAGCTGGTCGCCGCCGTGCAGGACGAAGTCCATGTCGACCTCGCCGAGGTCGGGGCGGTGGTGACGGATGGTGTAGCGGCGAAGCCGCGGCCGGGCGACCGGGAGCAGGTCACGCGCCGCCTCGGTGGTGAAGGGGCGCGGCAGGGTGACGTGCGGCTCGTAGAAGTACAGCGCCACGTGCTGGTCGGTGCCGTTGCTGAGTAACCCGCCGAGGCCGGGCTCGGCGAAGGTGATGCGGACCATTCGGGGGGTGAGGTGACGCACCGCGTGCACCGTGGTGACGTGAAGCCGTCCCGGATTGCGGCCGTGGGGGGCGCGTCCGGCGATTGGCCCGCTCATCTCGTGATCTCCTCGCTACTAGGGCCCCGATCGGCCGGCGGTCCGCATGGGGGCTATAAGTTAGGCAAGCCTAACCATCGTTGCGGGTGCGCCACGTACCCGACCCCTACGGAGGAGACGGGACATGCCATATCCGGACGCCATGCCGGCCACCCTCGGCCGCAGAGGCTTCCTGGGCGGGGTCGCCGCCGCGGCGGCCACTCTCGGACTGACCGCGTGCGGCGTGAGCGGGCAGGGGGACACCGCCGAGGCCGGTGGCGCCGGTAAGGCCGTGGGTCGGCAGATCGCCACCGACAACGGCACGGTCACCGTTCCCGAGCATCCCGAGCGGGTGATCGCGACCGTCAACTACGACGCCCTGATGCTGCTCGACCTCGGATTGGTCCCCGTGGGAGTGCCGGACGGTACGGCCCAGAAGACCCTGATGCCCGCCGCCGCGTACGAGCGGCTCAAGGACGTCAAGACCATCGGCGCCGCCGGGGCGCCCAACGCCCAGGCCATCGCCGCCCTCAAGCCCGACCTGATCCTGGACCAGTTCTACAAGGACAAGACCACGCCGCTCGCCACCATCGCCCCGGTGGCGTTCTTCAACTGGGCCGACAGCGGCGCGCTCTGGCACCAGCAGATCGCCAAGATCGCCAAAGCGGTGAACCGGGAGGACCGGCTCACCGCCGCCAAGCAGAGGTATCAGGCGCGCCTTGAGGAGGTGTCGGCCACCTACCGCAAGCAGATCGAGGGCTCGACCTGGGTCTCGCTCAGCGGCGGGCAGGGCGGCAAGGTGTACCTGGGCTCGCCGCTCCTGACGGTGATGCGCGACCTCGGCCTGAAGATCGGCGCGGGCATTCCCGCCGATGAGTCCGGCTTCGTCGAGAAGAGCTACGAAGAACTCGACGTCCTCAACGACTGCACGGTGGTGCTGTACGCGGGCCAGTTCGAGGGCACGGCCACGCCGCCCACCCAAGAACTGCTGAAGAACGAGCTGTGGAAGGACGTGCCCGCGGTGAAGGCGGGCCGCGCCTTCCCGGTGAAGCACTACATCATCGCCTCCTACACCTTCGCGCTCGGCGCGGTGGACGAGATCGAGGCCGCGCTCAAGAAACTGTGAACGCTCCCCGCCGTCCCCTCGGCGGCGAACCGCAGGCAGGCCGCATGGTGGGCTTCACGTTCTGCCCACCGGGCAGGCGGGTGAAGGTGATGAAGGTGATCGCCCGCCCGGTGCAGGAGGCGGCCGGTCGGCTGAGCGGCACCTGATCATGGTTCTGCCCCCAGGCGGAGGGGCCGCGGACAAGGATCTCCGGGTCGGGGGCGACGATCAGCGTTCAGGTGCCGGCGGCCGGCGAACTCCTGACCGCGGTGGCCGGGCACTCCGGGCCCCTTGGTTAGGCTTGCGGGCATGCCGGACACGCAGTACGAAGATCTGCTCCGCCACGTGCTCGACACGGGCGCCCGTAAGGAGGACCGCACCGGTACGGGGACGCGGTCGATCTTCGGCCACCAGTTGCGCTACCGGCTGTCCGACGGCTTTCCGCTGATCACGACGAAGAAGGTCCACTTCCGCTCGATCGCCTATGAGCTGCTGTGGTTCCTCCGCGGCGACGCGAACGTGACGTGGCTCCGGGACAATGGCGTCACGATCTGGGACGAGTGGGCGGCGCCGGACGGTGATCTCGGCCCGATCTATGGCGTGCAGTGGCGGTCGTGGCCGACCCCGGACGGCGGGCATGTCGACCAGATCAGCGAGGTGCTGCGCACGCTGCGCGAGAATCCCGACTCTCGGCGGATCATCGTGTCCGCGTGGAACGTCGCCGACATCCCGCGGATGGCGCTGCCGCCCTGCCACGCGTTCTTCCAGTTCTACGTCGCCGAGGGCAAGCTGTCCTGCCAGCTCTACCAGCGAAGCGCGGACCTGTTCCTCGGCGTGCCGTTCAATATCGCGAGCTACGCCCTGCTGACGCACATGATCGCCGAGCAGGTGGGCCTTGACGTCGGTGACTTCGTCTGGACCGGGGGCGACTGTCACATCTACGACAATCACGAGGAGCAGGTCCGCACGCAGCTCGCACGCGAGGCGCGGCCGTTCCCCAGGCTGGGCCTGAAGCCGGCGGGCAGCCTGTTCGACTACACCTACGAGCACATCACCCTCGACGGCTATCACCCGCACCCTGCCATCAGGGCACAGGTGGCGGTGTGATCGGGCTGGTCTGGGCGCAGTCGGCGAACGGCGTCATCGGCCGCGACGGCATGCTGCCGTGGCACCTGCCGGAGGACCTGAAGCACTTCCGCTCCCTGACCGCGGGCACGACCGTGCTCATGGGCCGCCTTACGTGGGAGTCGTTGCCGCCGCAGTTCCGGCCGCTGCCGGGCAGGCGAAATCTTGTGCTGTCGCGCACGCCGCAGGAGGGCGTGGAGACGTTCCCCGACCTGAAGCAGGCGCTCGCCGCGGCGTCCGAGGACGTGTGGGTGATCGGTGGCGCGACCGTGTATCGGGCGACACTGCCCATCGCGGACCGAATCGTCGTCACCGAGATCGAGGAGTCCTTCGAAGGTGACACGCGCGCCCCCGAGGTTGGACGCTCACCGGACTCCGTGGGGGCGTGGCAGGAGTCTTCGACCGGGCTGCACTATCGGTTCCTGACCTGGGACTGAGGCCGGCCGGCCTCAGCGGTCGCGGCCGGAACCTGCCGAGCGGGCCGGCGATGGCGTCATGAGGGCTCACACCTCGGGAAGGGAAGGATCAGGTTTCCATGGGTTCGGTGCGGTGATGGACCAGCGTTCATGGTCGCGCCAGGCGCCGTCGATGTAGAGGTAGGCGGGCGACAGTCCCTCGTAACGGAAGCCCAGGCGCCGGGCCAGGGCCAGGGACGCTCTGTTCTCTGGCTGAATGTTGGCCTCCAGCCGGTGGAGCCGCAGGTCGGTGAAGGCGTGCCGCAGGGCGACGGTGAGCCCGTCGGTCATGTACCCCTGTCCTGCGAACGGGGCGAAGGCCGCGTAGCCGAGGGACGCGCCCTGGTAGCGGCCCCGGATGATCGAGTTGATGTTGACCATGCCGGCGGCTGCGCCGGTCTCCCGGACACGGATGAGAAAGCCCAGGTCGGTGCCATCGTCGAAGCGGCGCATCCAGTTCTGGAACTCCTCCGCGGTCGCGGGCAACCGCATCCATGGCAGGTGCAGCTCGGTGCTGGCCTGCGCGAGCGAGCAGAACTCGTCCTGGTCGGAGAGGGTGAGTGGGCGCAGTTCGACCCGTGATGGCATGTGGGACATGGACCAACGTTAGGACCTGTGGTGATGTGACCGCCGCACGGTGGGCGGTCGCCTTCAACCGCGGGCCGCAGGGCGGGGTACCCCCGGTTCGTCGTCCGCTTCGGGGCGCACCCGCATGCCCAGTGCGGTGACGAGCACGGTGGCCTGCGCGGGGTCGATGACCGCGCCGCCCTCGACCGTCAGCAGGCCGTAGGTACAGCCGTCGAACATGCCGCCGATGAGCTTGCAGTCCCTGAAGACCGCGTCGAAGAACGAACAGCGGATGAACGTGCAGTTGATGAACGCGGCGTTCTCATGTGAGGACACGTTGAAGCGCACGCCACGGAAGGTGCACTCGTTGAAGACGGCCCCGCGGTCGGCCAGTTCCCTCATGTCGACATCGACGAACAAGACCTTGTCGAACCGCTCGCCGTCCAACCGCTCGGCCTGCCATCGCGATGTGCCGACGGTGCTGGTGGTGGGCGGGCCGGACCCGCGCCCGCATCCGCAAGGCGGCGGTGCTGCTGATGGCCGAGCAGGGCTACCACGCCACCACCCTGCGGCAGGTCGCCGCGCGGGCCGGAGTGGCCGGTGGGCTGCCCTCGCACTACTTCGGCAGCAAGGACGGCCTGCTCCTGGACGTGGCCAACGGCTGGCGCGACCGGACCCGGGCCGCACTGGCCGCCCACCGTGACGCGGAACCGGCCACCACATTGCGCCTGCTGGTCCGGTCGGCGCTGCTGGGCCTGGACGCCTCTCCCAAGGAGGTCGAAGTGCTGCGCGCCGCCCAGGCCGATGAGGAATCGGCCGACCTCCTCGACTCCCTGGACCAGGCCCTGCGGGATTGCCGTTCGCCCGACCCCGAGGGCGACCGCCTACTCCTGCTCGCCGGCATCCGCGGCGGCCTGTCCCTGGCCGCCGAAGATGCGAGCTTCCCCCTTCGTGACCTTGAAGAGGCCCTGCTGTCCCGCGTTCTGCGTACGCAGGCCGCCACAGAGGACCCTCCTCGGCAGTGACGTCGGCGGCGGAGGCTGGCCGGGTGCGGACTCGGAATGGCGCCCGATCGCCATCACACGCGTTCCACCAGCATGGAAACGCCCTGGCCCACGCCGACGCACAGTGTCGCCAGGCCGCGGGCGCCGCCTGTGCGCTCCAGCCGGCCGAGCAGGGTCACCAGGATGCGCGCGCCCGAGCATCCGAGGGGATGTCCGAGCGCGATCGCGCCGCCCTCGGCGTTGACGATCTCCTCGGGCAGTTTCAGCCTGCGGATGACGGCGAGGCTCTGCGCGGCGAAGGCCTCGTTCAGCTCGACGGCGTCCAGATCGTCGATGCTCCATCCCGCGCGGCCGAGGACCTTATGGGTCGCCGGTACGGGCCCGAGGCCCATGAGGTTCGGCGCGACACCGGCCGCGGCGCTCGTCACCACGCGCGCCCGTGGCGTGAGTCCGTGGCGGTGTACCGCGTCCTCGCTCGCCAGCACGAGCGCCGCCGCGCCGTCCGACAGCGACGATGATGAGCCCGCGGTGACGATCCCGCCCGCGCGGAAGACCGGCTTCAGGGCGGCCAGCCGCTCGGCCGTGGTGCCGCGGCGCGGCCCTTCGTCGACGGCCACCTCGCCGTCGCCCACGGGGACGGGCACGACCTCCGGCGCGAAGCGGCCCGCGTCGATCGCGTCGATCGCGCGCATGTGGCTGCGCAGCGCGTACGCGTCGGACTCCGCACGCGTGATCCCGTCGAGCGCGGCGACCTCCTCGGCCGTCTCGCCCATCGACAGCGTGATCTTGCGGGTCTCCGGGCCCGCGCCCGCGGGGACCTCGCGATCGGCCCGGGCGAATTCCGGGTTGGTGAACCGCCAGCCCAGAGCGGTGTCACTGACCTCTCCCGGCCTGGCCCACGGGGTGCCGGGCTTGGCGAGCACCCACGGCGCACGGGTCATCGACTCCACGCCGCCCGCCACGACGACGTCGGCCTCGCCCGCACGGATCGCCTGCGCCGCGTTCGCGACCGCGGTCAGCCCGCTCGCGCACAGCCGGTTGACCGTGTGGCCGGGCACCTCGTCCGGCAGCCCCGCGAGCAGCACGGCCATCCTGGCGATGTTGCGGTTGTCCTCACCCGCCTGGTTGGCGGCTCCGAGGATCACCTCGTCCACCGCGTCCGCGGGTACGCCCGCGCGCCGTACCGCCCCGGCCACCACCAGCCCGGCCAGGTCGTCGGGGCGGACCTGGGCGAGCGCGCCGCCGTAGCGGCCCTGCGGGGTGCGCACCCCGTCGACGAGAAACACCTGCATGAGACCTCCGAGACGATGGGAGCGCCGTGCGTGACGGCGGGCGACGCGTTCTGGCGTCACCTGTGCGGCTTTGACCGCCCGCGGGCGGCTGCTTTACTTGGCATCACATTAATAACCAACCATTCGGTAAGTAAGCAAGGTGGGAGAGCGTGAATCGTGCCACGAAGGACATCGCCGCCCCGGTCGCGCGGATGCTCGACGCCGACAAGGCGTCCGGCGCGCTCGGCATCGAAGTGGCCGAGGCGGGGGAGGGGCGCGCGCGGGCCCGGATGACGATCGGCGAAACGATGGTGAACGGGCATGGGATCGCGCACGGCGGCTACGTCTTCCTGCTCGCCGACACCACGTTCGCCTGCGCCTGTAACAGCCACGGGCCCGTGACCGTCGCCGCGGGGGCGGAGATCTCCTTCGTCGCCCCCGCCCGGCTCGGCGACGTGCTGGTCGCGTACGCGGAGGAGCGCACCCGGTTCGGCCGCAACGGCATCTACGACGTCACCGTCCGCCGCGAGGGCGACGACGCAGTGATCGCCGAGTTCCGCGGACGAAGCCGCGTCGCCGAGCGGCCCCCTACGTAGCCCGTCGCGGGCGGTTCGGCCGGCGTGCCCTATCCTCGGGATGGGTTGGTTCACCCGGCCGCCCCACCACCGTGCACACCCGCGCGCTGCTCGCCGTCAACGACGACCTGCCCTACTACCAGGATGTCAACGACACCGAGTTCTGCACGGGCCGGTTCTTCACGGCGGACGACTTCGCCCGCTACATCGGCCTGTATCCGCACATCATCGGCAGGCCAGCCCGGATCGCCGCCTGAGCGCGCACTGTCAGTTTCCGCGCAGGTCGCGCCGCTGGAAGGCGAGGAGCCCGGCCACGGCGAGCGCCGTGGTGACAGCGCCGAGCCCCAGCAGCGGGGCCGGGTCCACCGGTCCGGTCAGGGCCGGTGGCACATGGGCGAAGGGCGACAGGCCCTGGATCCAGTCATCCAGCCGCAGTAGTTCGCCGAGCTGACCGAGCAGGGCGAAGGTGATCAGCGCGGTCCAGGCGAGCCCGGTCAGCCGGGGGAGCAGCCCGAACAGCAGCATGGCGATCCCGGCCAAGGTCCAGGTGGCGGGCACCTGGACGAGTGCGGCGCCCAGCAGCCGCAGAACCTGCCCGGCCGGGTCGCCGATCACGATGCCGTGGCCGAGCCCGGCGGCCAGGCCGGCGACGGCCAGCACGGCGGCGCTGCCGGCCAGCGCGATGCCCAGGTGGCCGGCGGCCCAGCGCCGGCGGGGGACGGCAGTGGCCAGCACGGGGTCGGCGCGGATCGCGGACTCCTCGCCGTGCAATCGCAGCGTGGCCTGGACGGCGTAGCCGCCCGCGACCAGGCCGAGTACGCCCAGCTCGGCGGCCAGGAACGTATCGGTCATCACATCGGCCCCGCCGCCCATCCGGGAGAGCAGGTCGGCCAGTTGCGGGTTGTCGCGTACGACGTCGCCGACACTGTGGGCCAGGACGCCGAACAGCGCGCCCGCGACGGCGAATGCCGCCGTCCAGCCCAGCAGGGTCCCGCGTTGCAGCCGCCAGGCCAGCGCGACCGGGCTCTGCAGCCAGGCGGCGGCCTCGTGCGGGCCCGGACGCGGAACGACGAACCCCGCCCCCAGGTCGCGTCGCCTGGCCAGCAGGGCCGCCGCCGCGACCAGGATCAGGCCGCTCGCCGCGAACAGGGCCACCACCCACCAGCGTTCGCCGGCGAAGGCGCGTACCCGCTGGGCCCAGCCGAGCGGGGACAGCCAGGACAGCGCTTCGATCCGCGCCGCGTCGCCGAGGGCGCGCAGCAGGAAGGCCGCGCCCAGGGTCGCGACCGCGATGGCGTTGGCCGTACGGGCGTGCGCCGTCAGTTGGCCCGCGACGATGGCGACCCCGGTGAAGGTCCACCCGGCCCCGCTCACCGCCGCGCCGAAGGCGAGCGCGCCGGCGGTGGGCAGTCCCTGCCCGGCGAGTCCGAGCGTGATGAGCACGCCGGTCAGCAGGTTGGCGCCCGCGGCCATGAGCACCGCCGCGGCGGGCATCGCGTGCCGGCCGACCGGGCAGGCTCCGACCAGCTCGGCCCTGCCCGCCTCCTCCTCGGCCCGGGTGTGCCGGGTCACGATGAGGATGCTCATCAGCGCGGCCAGCACCGAGGCCATCGTGGTCACCCGCCAGGCGGTCAGCCCGCCCACCGAGGTGGGATCGAAGACGGGCCCGGTCAGCGCCTGTAACGCGGGCGTGGAACCGACGGTGACCCCGAGCGCGAGGCGCTGGGCCGCCTGCGGGTACAGCTCGGCGATCGCCGAGGCGCCGGCCACGACCATCATGCTGATGACGGCGATCCAGGCGAGCACGGGTACGCGCTCCCGGCGCAGCGCCAGCCGCGCCAGCGTCAGCGTGCCGGTCATCGCCCGGCCTCGTAGTGCCGCAGGAACAGCTCCTCCAGCGTGGGCGGCCGGCACGTCAGCCCGCGTACCCCGGACTCCGTCAGCAGCTTCAGCGCCTTGTCCAGGTGTTCGGTGTCGATGTGGAACCGGACCCGCGAGCCGTCGGCCGTGAGGTCGTGCACGCCCTCCAGCCGTGCCAGATCGCCGGGGACCCGGTCGAGTTCGGCGCTGATCGAGGTGCGGGTGAGGTGGCGCAGCTCGGCGAGCGTGCCGCTCTCGACCGCGCGCCCGTCGCGGATGATGGTGACCCGGTCGCAGAGGGCCTCCACCTCCGACAGGATGTGGCTGGACAGCAGGACCGTACGGCCCGCCGCGCGCTCTTCGCGGACGGTCTCGCGGAAGACCGCCTCCATGAGCGGATCGAGCCCGGAGGTGGGCTCGTCGAGCATGAGCAGTTCGACGTCGGAGGCCAGGGCGGCGATCAGGGCCACCTTCTGGCGGTTGCCCGTGGAGTAGGTGCGGCCCTTGCGGGTGGGGTCCAGGGCGAAGCGTTCCAGCAGGGTGGCCTTGCGGCGCGGGTCGAGGCCGCCGCGCAGCCGCCCGAGCAGGTCGATGGCCTCGCCCCCGGACAGGGTGGGCCACAGGACGACATCGCCGGGCACGTACGCCAGCCGCCGGTGCAGTTCCACCGCGTCTCGGTAGGGGTCACCGCCGAGCAGCACGGCTCGTCCCTCGTCGGCGCGCAGCAGGCCGAGCAGGATGCGCAGGGTGGTGGTCTTGCCCGAGCCGTTCGGGCCGAGGAATCCGTGCACCTCGCCGGTGCGTACGGTGAGGTCGAGCCCGTCCAGCGCGCGGACCTTGCCGTAGCGCTTGACCAGGCCACTGATGAGCACGGCAGGCATGGGCGCCCCCTGAAGCCAAGATCGATATGACGTTGCCGACCAGACTTCCCGGCGCTCCTGGATCGACGGTAACAGCGGCGGAGCCGCCATGCCATACGTTTCCTGACGCCTTCTTGCCGAGCCGTTGACCAGATGGCCACTGAGGCGAGCAGTGCTGATGCGCCCGCGCTCCTTCGGCGGGTCACGCGAGGTAGCGGAGCCACAGACAGGGCACAACGGCTATGCCCGCCCGGGTGGCCAAGCCCGGTTGACGTGCAGAAGGCGGAGGTTGCCGATCTCGGCCGCGTTCTTCGTGAGTTCGACGTTCACCCACGCGAGTACGTGCCCGAGCGACAGGCCGCCGTCGCCGAACCAGGCGCTGCGCTCGGTCGAATCGAGGTCGTCGCCGGTCAGCGACCGCAACGCGGCACTCCAGCGGTCATGGCAGCCGGTCAGCCAGGTCACCGCCGCACCGGCGGTGCCGGGCCACGGCGTCGCCGCAGCCGCCGCCGACCAGCCGGACCCGCCGCCGCCGAAGCAGGCGGAGTGGGTCTCGGTCCACCACAATCCGATGTGCCACATCACCCAGCCGATCGTCGGCACGGGGATCGGATCGGGTTCTTCCAGGGCGAAGTCGGCGGCCCAGGTCCCGTCAGGCCGGGGGCGTACGGTCCAGCAGTTGGCGGCCGGTTCCCATAGGGCCTCTCCGTCGGTGACCTTGTCCAGATGCAGGGTCAGCAACGACCAGGACATGTCGAACTGCCAGCGAATGCGATCAAGCTCGGTCATGGGAGTGACCCTAGGCAAACCCGGGCGCGGGTCGGCAGGCGCGTGGCGCTCAATCGTCCAGTAGCTTCATGCGGTCCGGTGCGTAGCGTTCGCCGTGGATGGCGTCGGCCGGGGCGGCGTCGGCGGCGGCTGTGATGTCGGCGGGGGTGAGGGTGATCGTGGCCGCAGTCAGGTTCTCTTCGAGGTGGGGGCGGGTGGTCGCGCCCTGGATCGGTACCACGTCCTCGCCCTGGGCGAGCAGCCAGGCCAGGGCGAGCTGGGCCGGGGTGATGCCGAGGCGTGTCGCCTGCTCGGTGAGGGCATCGACGATCGCCAGGTTGTGCCGCAGATTCTCTTCGGCGAAGCGGGGCTGGGCCACCCGGCGGAAGTCGTCGCCGTCGAAATCGCCGACCGACCGGTATTTGCCGGTGAGGAAACCGCGGCCCAGGGGCGAATAGGGCGTTATGCCGATGCCCAGCTCGCGGCACACTCCAAGTTGGTCGTCTTCGATGTCGCGCGACCACAGGGACCATTCGTTCTGCAGCGTGGTGATCGGGTGGATCGAGTGGGCGCGGCGGATCGTCTCCGCGGAGGCCTCCGAGAGGCCGATGTGGCGCACCTTGCCCTCGGCCACGAGGCCGGCGAGGGCGCCGACGGTGTCCTCGATCGGTACGGCCGGGTCCACCCGATGCTGCTGGTACAGGTCGATGTGCTCGACGCCGAGGCGTCTGAGCGATGCCTCGCAGGCCGAGCGGACGTAGTCGGGCCGGCCGCAGACGCCGGTCGTCCGGCCGCCGTGCCGGACCACGCCGAACTTGGTGGCGAGCACGACCTGGTCGCGGCGGCCCTTGATCGCCCGGCCGACCAGTTCCTCGTTCGCGCCCGACCCGTACGCGTCGGCGGTGTCGAGCAAGGTCACACCGAGGTCCAGCGCGCGGTGGACGGTGGCGAGGGATTCGGATTCGTCGTGGGCGCCGTAGTAGTCGCTCATCGCCATGCAGCCCAGGCCGAGGGCGCTGACTTCGAGAGGGCCGACGCGTCGCAGCGGCATGATCATGTCAGGTCGTCCCGGTCAGGGTCGTGGCAGGGTCCGACAACGGCGCGGTGATCGGTGCGTACAGCTCCGGCCGGCGGTCGCGGAACAGGGTCAGGTACCGGCGCTGTGCCGAGAGCCGCTCGGCCACCAGGGTGGCGCGGATGCTCTCCTCACGGTCGCTGGCCGAAGCGGCGAGGGTGCCGCCATCCGGGCCGGCGATGGCGCTGTGCCCGAAGAAGACCTGGCCGTTGTCGGTGCCGGTCCGGTTGCAGCCGGCGAAGAACAGCGCGTTCTCCATCGCCCGGGTCTCGCACCGGGCGATGATGCTGCCCTCGGGGACCCGGCCCGGCTGTACGGCGGCCGCCCACAGCGACAGGATGATCTCGGCGCCGTCGAGCGCCTGGACACGGGCCAGTTCGGGAAACCGCACGTCGTAGCAGAGTTGCAGCCCGATCCGGCCGAGCGAGGTGGGGTAGGTGGCGACGCGGTCGCCGGGCACGTAGTACTCCTTCTCGTCCCGGCAGGCGTGCACCTTGTGCTGCACCCCGGCGATCTCGCCGTCCGGATCGATGAGCACGGCCGCGTTGTACAGCAGATCGGGGATCCGCGGGTGCCGCTGCGAGATCCCGGCCACCACGTGCGCTCCGGACCGCCGGGCCGCGGCGGCCAGCCGTTCCGTGGTCGGACCGGGCACCGTCTCGGAGGCGGCGTAGAGGCGGCGGGCATAGTCGTCGTCGCGTGCCGACTGCACGTATCCGGTGTTGCTCAGTTCGGGGAAGACCACCAGTTCGGCGCGGTGCCCGCTCGCTTCGGCGAGCACCAGCTCCGCCATCCGCTCGGCGTTGCGCTCCGGCGCGAGCATTTCGCTGCTGAACTGCACGAGCGAGACCTGAACGTTCTCCTTCACTGCACCCCCTTCTTCAAAAAACCATATCGCGATACCTTCATTTCATCTAGTGGTCTAGTGGGAGGAGGCGCCGATGCAGCCCGAAGAGGTGGTGCGTGCCTCGGCCGACACCTTGGCCGCGGCCTATCGCAGCGGCCGGGTGAGCCCCATCGACGTGACGCGGGCCGCGCTCGAACGCATCAGGCAGGACAACCCGGCGCTGCGCGCCTACTGCCTGGTGGACGAGGACGGCGCACTCGCCCAGGCCGAAGCGTCCCACCGGCGATGGCGGCACGGCGCGGCACTCGGCCCGTTGGACGGAGTGCCGGCATCGATCAAGGACCTGTTCCTCACCGCCGGCTGGCCGACCCGGCGCGGCTCCCCGCGCGTCGACCCCGACCAGCCGTGGACGGTGGACAGCCCGGTCGCGGCGCGGTTGCGCGAGGCGGGCGCCGTGCTGCTGGGGAAGACCACCACTCCGGAGTTCGGGTGGAAGGCGGTCACCGACAACCCCATCGACGGGGTGACCAGGAATCCGATCGATCCCGGCCTGACCGCGGGGGGATCCAGCGGCGGCAGTGGCGCCGCCCTCGCCGCCGGGATGGGAACGCTCTCGGTGGCGACCGACGCCGCGGGCTCGACCCGCATTCCCGCCGCGTTCTGCGGGGTGGTCGGCCTCAAGCCGACCTACGGACGCATCCCCCTCTACCCGGTCAGCGACCTCGACCGGCTCGGGTGCGCCGGGCCGATGGCGCGGGCCGTCGGCGACGTCGCCGCCCTGCTCGACGTTCTGGCCGCCCCCGACGACCGCGACCCGAACGCGATGCCGCCGCCCACCGGCTCCTACCGTGCCGGGATGCGGCGCCCGGTGCGCGGGCTGCGCGCCGCCTACTCCGCCACGCTGGGGTACGCCCAGGTCGAGCCCGAGGTCGCGAAGGTGGTCGAGGCCGCGGTGACCGCGCTGGGCGAGGCGGGCGTCGAGATCCGGGCGGTCGATCCGCCGTTCTCCGACCCGCTGGACGTCTTCACCGTGCTGTGGTCCACCGGCATGACGCCGCTGCTGCATTCGCAACTGGGCGGTTCGCCGCACGGCATCGATCGAGGTCTGGCGGAGCTGATCGAAGCGGGCTCCCGCTACTCGGTCGCCGACTATCTCGCCGCGCGCCGGGCCGCGCTCGACATCGGTACCGCGATGGGCGCGTTCCACCGCGAGTACGACGTGCTGCTCACCCCGACGGTGCCGATCGAGCCGTTCGCGGCGGGCCACGACGTGCCGCCGGGCGGCGCCGCGCGCGGTTGGCCGGAGTGGACGCCCTTCACCTTGCCGTTCAGCCTGTCACAGCAACCGGCGCTCAGCGTCCCCGCCGGGCTGACCTCTCGTGGCCTGCCGGTGGGGTTGCAGATCGTCGGGGCCCGGCACGCGGAGGACCTGGTACTGGCCGTCGGCGCCGCGGTCGAGGAGGCGCTTGGCTCCACGGCGGGCGCGACCGGCGATTGTGCCTGAGCGGACTCGCCAGTATCGTTATGCGAAATCGCCAGACTGCACAATGAAACGAGGGGGCCGTCCTGGACATCGCGTACCTACTGCGCAGAGCCGCCCGGATGTACCCGGACGCGCTTGCGGTCGACGACGGCCGGACCGTCCGCACCCACGCGCAGCTCATCCGGCGAGGCGAATGCCTGGCGAACGGGCTGGACCGCTTGGGCGTCCCGCCTGGCGCAGCGGTCGGCATCCTGTCCGGGAACCGTACGGAATACGTAGAGGCGGACGTCGCCCTGGCACTCGGCCGGAGGGTGCGCGTCGCGCTCAACGCGCGGCTGCATCTGGAGGACTTCCGGTACATGGCCGCGGACGCCGGCCTGGCCGCGCTGTTCTATTCGGCCGAGTTCGCCGAGCACGCCGCGGCGCTGGCCGAGGAGTCGGGCGTGCTGCCCATCGCCTTCGACGCCGTCGCCGACGGGCCGGGCGGCGGGCACAGCATCGATTCACTCGTCGCGGACGCGCCCTCGGACGCCCGGGTCCGCGACCCCGATCCTGAGGGCATCGCCTGGATCTCCTACACCTCCGGCACCACCGGCCGCCCCAAGGGGGTCATGCTCTCCCACCGGGCGATCCGGGAGGTCGCCCTCAACCTGCTCCTTGAGGTCGGCCCGGTCGCCCCCGACGAGCAGATCCTGCTCACCCAGCCCATCTCCCACGGCGCCGGGTACTTCGTGCTGCCGTACCTGATGGCCGGCGCGGGCGTGTACGTCATGCGGCAATTCGATCCCGAACAGGTGTGGCACCTCTCGCAGAACCCGGCCATGCGCACCCTGAAAGCCGTGCCCACCATGCTTGAGGCCATTCTGGCCGCCGAGCCTGCCGCCGGGCGCGTCGCGGGCTGGGGGTTTCAGTCCATCGTGTACGGCGCGTCCGGCATCGCCCCCGCGCTGCTGAACCTCGCGATGGAGCGCTTCGGCCCCACACTCGTGCAGGACTACGGCCAGTCCGAGGCGCCGGTCACCATCACCTGCCTGCAAAAACGCGATCACCTCGACCCGTCGGCGCGCCTGTCGGCCGGTCGGCCCTGGCTCAGCGTCGCGGTGGAGATCCGCGACGGCGATGGAGCCCCCGTCGCCCCCGGTGACCTGGGCGAGGTCTACGTGCGTGGCAAGCATCTGATGAGCGGCTACCACGGCAAGCCGGCCGAGACCGGCGAGGTGCTGCGCGACGGCTGGCTGCGCACCAAGGACCTCGCGATCGCCGACGAACGCGGCTTCGTGTACCTGCGCGGGCGCCGCGACGAAATGATCAATACGGGAGGGTTCAACGTGGCGCCTCGTGAGGTCGAGGACGTACTGGCGGCCTTCCAGGACGTGGAGGAGGTCGTGGTGCTGGGCATGCCGGACGAGCGCTGGGGGGAGGCGGTGACCGCGGTGGTACGCCCGTCCGCCGGCGCCCGGCTCGACGTCGATGAGCTGCTGGCCTTCGCCCGGCCGCGGCTGGGGATCCGCGTGCCGCGACGGGTGGCGGTCTGGCCGCGCATTCCGCGCAACGCCTATGGCAAGGTGGACCGCAACGCCATCCGCGCGGCCCTGGACGGGCCCGGCCAGCCGACGGAGTCGGCCCATGGCTGAGGACGTGGTGGTCGCCGGTGTGGGCATGCACCCGTTCGGCCGGCATTCCGGCAGGTCCCTCAAGGATCTGGCCCGGGTCGCCGGGCTGCGCGCGCTGCTCGACGCCGGCATCGGGCCGCAGGGTGTGCAGATGGTGTACTCGTCCAACGCGATGGCCGGCATGTTGCAGGGCCAGGAGATGGTCCGCGGGCAGACCGTGCTGCGCGAGATCGGCATCGAGGGCGTGCCGGTCGTCAACGTCGAGAACGCCTGCGCGGGTGGCTCGACCGCGTTCGCCCAGGCGGTCATGGCGATCCGGTCCGGCGCGGCCGACGTCGTACTGGCCATCGGGTTCGAGAAGATGTTCGTCGCCGACCGTTCCCGCACGCTGGACGCGCTGGAGTCGGCCGCCGACCTCGACGTCGTCGCCGGTCTGGGCATCCAGTTCACGGCGGTGTACGGGATGCGGCTGCGGGTACGGCTCGCCGACGGGTCGATCACCCGGCAGGACCTGGCCGACGTCTCGGTGAAGAGTCACGCGAACGGCGCTCGCAACCCGTACGCCCAGCATCGGGTCCAGGTCACCGCGGACCAGGTCCTGGAGTCGCGCACCATCGCCGACCCACTCACCCTGCTGATGTGCAGTTCGATCTGCGACGGCGCGGCGGCCGTGGTGCTGGCCCGCGGCGGGGCGCTGCCGCAGCCCGGACGCCCGACGGTACGCGTCCTGGCCTCGGCATCCACGTCCGGCTTCACTCTGGACCCGGCAGGCGGCCCGTCGGGTGCGACCCTGTGCGCGCAACGCGCCTACGAACAGGCGGGAGCCGGCCCCGGCGACGTCGATGTCGCCGAGGTGCACGATGCCATGGCGCCGGCCGAACTCCTCTACGCCGAGCAACTGGGCTTCTGCCCGCCAGGCGACGGGGCCCGCTTCTTCCGCAGTGGCGCGACCGCCCTGGACGGCCGCCTGCCGATCAATCCCAGCGGCGGGCTGGCCTCGCGCGGGCATCCGGTCGGGGCCACCGGGCTCGGCCAGTTGGCCGAGCTGACCTGGCAGTTGCGCGGCGAGGCCGGCGAGCGGCAGGTTCACCGGCCGCGCATCGCGCTGGCGCAGAACAGCGGCGGCTGGCTGGAGGGCGAATCGGCCGCGGTCAACGTACACCTCCTGGAACGGACGCAACGATGGACCTAGCAGATGCGCTCGACCGCGCCCCGACCGGCGAGCGCCCGCGCTTCGATCTCGCGGCGGGCGCACTGGTCGGGGGCCGCTGCGCGGACTGCGGCGCCACGGCGTGGCCGGCCCGCGCGGTTTGTCATCGCTGTGGTGGCGCCGACGTGCGACTCGGTACCTTCGCCCGCGCGGGCACGCTGGTGAGCTGCACCCTCGTGACGGTGTCCCGTCCCGGGCTGGAGGCCCCTTACATGCTGGGCCAGGTACGGCTCGACGACGGTCCGGTGGTGTTCGGCCAGATCCTCGGCCTGGACGACGCGGAGGCTCTGCCCTGTCCGGTGATCGTGCAGGTGAGCGCGGACCGGTACTGGTTCACACCCGCGGGCTTGCAGGAGCCGACCGGCGAACGGCAAGATGAAACGAGGGTATCGTCGGACGAAACGGGCGGCTGACATGGACGACGGCAAGGCACGCCTCGACGAGGTGCTGACCCGGGCCAACGACGGCGAGGTGCCGATCCGGCGCAGGTACGGCAGCGGCGGATCGGCCGCATTGGATCAGTGGGCCGACCGGCTCGCCGCCGACCCCGGGCCCTATCGTCCGCGGTTCATGGTCTACTCCGGGCTGGGCACCCCGGACATGACGGCCCGGCGGCTGGCGATCCTCCAGGACCTGGGAGCCGAATCGTTCCTGCTGGCCGCGGACCTGCCCGCCCAGCTCGGCTTCGATCCCGACCACGAGCTTGCCCACGCCCAGGTCGGCCGTGCCGGGGTCTCCTGCACGACATTGGCGGACTTCGCCGAGATCTGCTCCCGGCTGGACTTCGGCCGGGTGGACAGCGTCGGGCTGCTGGCCAACTCGATCGGGCACATCGGGCTCGGCATGGTGCACAGTGTGCTCACCGATGCGGGCGCGGGCCATGTGCGCCTGGTCATGCAGAACGACCCGCTCAAGGAGTTCACCGCGCGCGGCACGGAGATCTTCACGCCGGAACAGGCGGTGCGCATCGCCTGCGACTGCGTCGCCTTCGCCATCGACAACCGGTTGCCCGGCGCCGCGCTGACCGTGTGCTCCAACCACCTCGACGTCGCCGGCGCCGGGCCTGTCGTCGCGACCGCGATGGCCTTCGCCAACGCGCAGGTCTACCTGGACGAGCTGGTCGGGCGCGGGTACACGGTACGTGACGCGCTCACGCACATGATGTTCTTCCTCAACGAGCGAAGCGACCTCTACGTCTCCGCGGCGTTGTTCCGCACCGCCCGGACGGTCTGGGCCGAGCTGGTCGAACAGCGCTACGGCCTGCCGGTCCGCGAGCAGCCGGCGATGACCTTGATGGGCTACGCGCACGGGCTGGAGTCGGCGGACGAGCCGCTGGTCAACGTCCCCCGGATCACCCTGAGCGTGCTCGGTTCGATGCTCGGCGGGGTCGACTACCTGTGCGCCAGCGGCTACGACGAGGCGCTGCGCATCCCGTCCGTCGACGCGGCGGCGCTGGCGTTGCGCACCATGCAGGTCGTGGCCTACGAGCACGGTGCGATGGCCAGCGTGGACCCGCTCGCGGGCAGCCACAAGCTCGCCCACCTGGACGAGTACGTCGCGGCGGGCATAACGGCCGAACTACAGCGCATCGACGATCATGGCGGCGGCCTGGGGGCGTTGCACGACGGCTACATCAGCGCCCGCATCGACGAGCTGCGCGGCACCCGGCAACGTCAACTGGCCCGGGGCGAGCGGGCGATGGTGGGGGCCAACATGCTGCGCAGCGCGCACGGTCCGAAGCTGTTCGGCGGTAACAGCACCGGTGAGATCGACTTCGCGCAGGTCGAGAAGACCGCCCGGGAACGGGTGATCGCGCACCGCCGCGATCGTGATCAACGACTCGTGCGCGCGGCGCTGGACCAGGTGCAGGCCGCGGCCGCCACCACGGACAACCTGGTTCCGCCGACCGTCGCGGCGTTGCGGGCCGGGGCCACCGGGCAGGAGATCATCGAGGCCACCGGCCGGGGGTTCGCCCGGTGACCGCCGCCCGGCCGCTCCGGGTGGTCCTGGCCAAGGTGGGCCTGGACGGGCACGACGTGGGCGTCAACCTGATCGCCAGGGCGCTGAGGGACGGCGGGTTCGAGGTGGTGTACCTGGGCAAGCGGGTGCCCAACGATGTCATCGTCGCGACCGCCATCGCGGAGGACGCCGACGTCATCGGCGTGAGCTGCCTCAGCGGCGGTCTGGGATACTTCACCACGGGGCTGGTCGGCAGGCTGCGCGCGAGCGACGCCGGGGACATCCCGGTGATCGCGGGTGGGATCGACGAACCGGACGAGATCAGTAGGATGCTCGACGCGGGTGTGTACCGCTACTTTGGTCCCGGCTCTGCCACCGAGGATGTGGTAGCCGCCTTCGTCGCGGCAGGACAGGATGGCAGGGGAGCGTGGACGGGGTGAACGTGGACGAAATCGACGAAGAGTCGTCCTCGACGGGGGCCGAGGGGCAGAGTGTCGCCCCTGTCCGATCGGTCGCGCGGGCTGTGGACATCCTGATGGCGCTCGGTGACGGGCCCGGGCAGTTGAGCGAGATCAGCTCGGCGGCCCTGCTGTCCAAGGCCACCACCTACCGCATCCTGACGACCTTGAAGAACAAGGGCATGGTGCTGCAGGCGTCGAACGGCGAGTACCGGCTCGGTCCTGGCTGCTTCCACATGATGTCCGGCCTCATCGATCTTCGGGCCGGATTCCCGTTCGACGCGGACACCGACCTGAAGGCGCTGCGCGCCGCCACCGGCGAGACGATCACGGTGCACGTGCGCGCGGGCCTGTCCCGGATGTGCATCGAGGAGCTGCCGAGCCCGCAACCGATCCGCTACACCGCCGGGCTGGGCGTGGCCACGGGCATCCACATCGGATCGGCCGGCAAGGTGCTGCTGGCGTTCCTGCCCTCCGACGAGCTGGAAGATGTGCTTCGCACCGTCGATCTGCGGCCGATGACGCCGAGCACGATCACCGACCTTGAGGTGCTGCGCCAGGAGCTCGATTCCGTACGCCGGCGCGGGACGGCGTACAGCGCGGGGGAGCGGGTCGTCGGCGCGGTGGGCGTCAGCGCGCCGGTGTTCGACGATCGCGGCCATGTGGTCGCGGCCCTGAGCGTGCTCTGCCCCGCGTCGCGCGTCAACGACGACCGCCGCCGTGAGTTCGAACGGCTGGTGGCCCGCACCGGCGAGGACATCTCCAAGCGCATCCGCACCCGCTGACCGCCTGTAGGGAGGCTCCACCCCCTGGCGGCTGAGACTGCCGGTTCACGGTATGGAACCGGATGGCGGCCGGTTCGCCGCCGCGCGCTGGTGGGCCTGCGCCGTTCGCCGGAAACGGCGTTACCTGAGTCAACGAGAGTCGGCCCCCGCCTGCGTGAACACGCCAGTGAGCGGCGATCCGGCCCCGTTATAACGATCATGAAATATGGGCTAACGGCATGGGCTCTCCAGGCGGCTGAAACGTTGACAATGAAACGGCGGGGTCATATCGTGAAACGATCGGTTGCCGAGTCGGGCTCCCGTTTTCTTGAAGGATCGCCTTTGAGCCGCTGACTCACCAGGAAGGCCCCCCATATGAAGAAACGCGCGATCGGCTACGGTCTGGTCCTCAGCCTCCTCGGTTCGCTCACCGCCTGCGGCGGTGGTGGGAGCGCCGGAAACGACGAACCGATCAAGATCGGGATCATCACTCCGCTGACCGGCAACGCGGCGGCTTACGGAAGCGGTTTCTGGCTCGGCGTGCAGGCCGCCGAGAACGAGATCAACAAGAGCGGCGGAATCCTCGTCAACGGAAAACGTCACAAGGTGCAGGCGACCGTCTGCGACGACCAGTTCGTGCCGTCCAAGTCCGTTTCCTGCGGACAGAAGCTCAGCGAATCACTGATGATCTACACGCCGGCCACCCAGTCGTCGTTCCCGCTGATGGGCTTCAATCAGAAGGACGACTTCATCCTTATGTCCACCTCCCAGACGCCGGCGTTCACATCGCAGGGCAACAAACTGGTGGTGCGTTCCACTTACAATCTCGAACGGCAGATCCCGGACCTGGCCCGGCTGGTCGGCGAATACGCCAAGAAGGAAAAGCTCACGCTGAAGTCGGTCGCGATCATGGAGGTCGGCAGCGACTTCGGGCCGGCGTTCACCGAAGCCTTCTCCAAGGCGTGGAAAGCGGGCGGCGGCACCATTACCGGCACCGCCTCCTATGACACCGTGACGACGGACCTCACCAGCCAGCTCACCAGTCTGCTGCGCGGCAATCCGGACGCGATAGCCATCACCACGGTCTGCCAGTCGGCGGCCTTGGTCATGGATCAGGCTCGCCACCTGGGCTTCAAGGGGACGTTCATCAACGCGGTGTGCGCCGGTGGCACCGGAATGACCAAGTACATGGGCAACAGCGAAATCATCGGCAGCAATATCGCCACGGTGAAGACAAACGCCTTCGACAGCATCCCGGTGGTCGGGGCCTTCCACAAGAAGTACAGCGACGAGAAGTACAAGTCGGCCATCGAGCAGCAGATTTTCGAGTTCGGCTACTTCGGGGTCGAGTGGTTCGCCAAGGCGGTGAGCACCGCGGGCACCACAACTGATTCCGCCAAGGTGCACGCGGCGCTGGAACCCGCCCTGCAGACTCTGCAACCCAACATCCTGGGAATCACCAAGTACTTCCCGGAAACCGGCGACATAGAAATGACGACCTATCTGGCCCAGACCAAACCGGATGGTCAGTCGTTCGACCCGCTGGGCGGCCAGAAATAGTGCCCCTCCCGCCGGCCTTCGCCCCGCGTACCGGCAGTGCCGCGACGATGTGGGGCATCCCCGGCACGGCGCCCCACACCGAGCACGCGTCTCACCTCGCCGAGTGGATCGGGTAACACGTATGCAAGTCCTCGCGAATGGGCTGGCGCTCGGAGCGATCTACGCTCTCGTCGCATCCTGCCTGTTGCTCATCTTCGGGATTCTTGAGATTCCCGACTTCGCCCTGGGCGGCCGAATCATGGTCGGCGGATACGCGGGCTATTTCGTCGCCGAAAGCCTGGGCCTGCACTATTGGATCGCGGTCGTCGCCGCCGCGCTGGCCGCCGGGTTGCTGGGCGTGGTGAGCGAACTCGCCGTCTACCGATGGCTGCGCAACACCCCCCGCCCCCTGCTGAGCGGATTCATCGGCGCACTGGTGCTTCTCACCGCGACCCAGATAACGGTGCAGCTCCTTTTCACCGCCGATTTCCGTAAGCTGCCGAGCCCGTACGAGTCACAAATCCTGGATTTCGCCGGTATCAGGATGACCGAGCAACGGCTGCTGGCCGGGGTCGTGGCGCTCGTCCTGATCGCCGCATTGCACGCCTACCTCCGGGGAACGAGGGGCGGCCGAGCCATGCGGGCGACGCTGGAGGACCGGCGCGGGGCCGAGATCGTGGGCATCTCGCCCGCGAAGACGGCCCTGATCGCCATGCTGCTCGGTAGTTGCATGGCCGGTGTGGCCGGTGCCCTCCTGGGGCCGATGTACCTGGTCTACCCGACCATGGGCGACGCCATCCTGATCAAGGGCTTGATCGTCATCGTGCTGGCCGGCATGCGCAGCAGCCTCGGCGCGATCAGTGCCGCGCTTCTGCTGGGCATCGCCGAGAGCTTCGGGGCGAGCTACCTGAGCCTGGGCTTCGCGGACGCATACGCCTTCATCTTCTTGATCATTGCCCTGATGGTACGGCCCAACGGGCTGTTTACGAAGAGCGTATTGGTGCGGTGATGTCCGTAATGAGTAAAGCCGTCCTGACCCGTGCCGCAAGCGGCTTGAGCGCCGGATTGAGATCGCGCGAGCCCGGTCGCCGGGAATGGCTGATCATCGTTCCGATCGTGGCCGTCTGCGCGCTGCTGCCGCTGGTCATCCAGGGGCGGTACGAGGTCGGCGTCATGACCCTGATCCTCATCTATGCGATCGCGGCCTACGGCCTGGACCTCGTCCTCGGCCACCTCGGCCTGGTGTCCGTCGCGCACGCCGCGCTGCTCACCGTCGGTGCCTACACCCTGGTCATCCTCACCACCAAGTACGGTGTCGGCTACTGGTGGGCGGCGCTCGCCGGGGTCGGGGTCACCACCCTCGCCGGGCTGCTGCTGGCCGGGATCACGATGCGCAGCAGGGGACACTACTTCTCCGTCAGCAGTCTGGCGTTCGCCGCGGTCACGGTCGTGGTGATCACCCAGTGGACGAGCCTGACCAACGGGGCGAGCGGAATCTACGCCATTCCCACGCCACCCGGGTTCGACTCGACGATCTCGCTGTTCTACCTGAGCCTGATCGTGCTGACCGCGGTGCTGGTCGCGATGTTCCTGCTCACCCGGTCGACGCTCGGACGCAACCTCCGTGCCATCCACGCCGACGAGGTACTCGCGGCGTCGCTCGGCATCAACGTCGTCGCCACGAAACTGAAGGCGTTCACGGTGAGCGCGGCGATCGTCGGGCTGGCCGGGCCGTTGTTCGCGAGCTGGATCTCCTACATCACCCCCAGCAGTGCCAGCATCATGGAGGGCTTCAACCTCCTGGTCTACGTGATCATCGGAGGGTCGGCGACACTGGCCGGACCGCTGGTCGGGGTGGCCCTGGTCGTCGGGGTGACGGAGGCGTTCCGGTTCACCGAGCTCTACCAGACCCTGATCTTCAGCGGCATCGTCTTCCTGGTCCTCCTGTTCTTCCGGGGCGGCGTCGTCGGCAGTGTCGCCCGCGCCTGGTCCCGGGTGGCGGCCCGCCGGCGTGGACCCGAGCCCGCCGAGGTACCCGAGGTCGCGGCCGGTCTCGGTCCCGTGGCGTTGCCCCACCTGAGCCCGGCGGATCGCGGCGGGACGGCCGGGCCGGGCAAGGTGTTGTTCGAGGCCCGCTCCCTCACCAAGAAGTACGGTGGAGTGACCGCGGTGAGCGATGTCTCGCTGGTCGCCCGCGAAGGGGAGATCATCGGCGTGATCGGCCCCAACGGCGCGGGCAAGAGCACCCTGTTCGGCCTGATCTCCGGCGTGGTCGGAGGGTGGTCGGGAACCGCGAGTTTCGCCGGGCGGGATCTGCGGCGGCTGGCGGTACACGAGCGGGCGCGGCTGGGCATCGGCCGTACGTTCCAGACCAACCGGCTGCTCAACGACGAGACGGTGTTGCAGAACCTGGTCACGGCCGCTTACCTGCATCGCTCTGCACGGGGGTCTCGGTCCGCGGATCCGGACGACGGCTTCCTGAACACGATCCTCGACCTCACCGGCCTGCGCGCGAAGGCCAACGAGGTGGTGAGCGGCCTGTCCATCGAGGAGCAGAAGCTGGTCGGCGTCGGCATGGCGCTGGCCGTACGTCCGCGGATGCTGCTCCTGGACGAACCGTTCGCCGGGCTTCGCGAGTCGGAGACGCCCCGGCTGATGCGGCTGCTCGAATGGCTTCGGGACCAGGGCATGGTGATCCTGCTGGTCGAACACAAGATGCGCGTCCTGATGTCGTTGTGCAGCCATGTGTACGTACTGGATTCAGGGCAGTTGATCGCCGAGGGCTCACCGGACCAGATCGTCAATGATCCACGGGTGATCTCGGCCTACCTGGGGACCAAGAATGCTTGAGGTCAGCGGTATCACCGCAGGTTACGGCAACAGCACCGTGCTCACGGGCGTGTCCTTGTCCATCGAGCAGGGCGAGGCGGTGACGGTCCTGGGCGCCAACGGGGCCGGCAAGTCCACACTGATCCAGGCCATCGCGGGGCTCACCCCGATACGAGGCGGGGAGATCCGGTTCGAGGGCGAACGGATCCACGGGTTGTCGGCCGCCCGGATCGTACGCCGCGGCCTGGTGCTCTGCCCGGAGGGCAGGCACCTGTTCCCGCAGATGAGCGTGCGGGAGAACCTGATGCTCGGCGCGTACTCCCGCAAGATCCGCCGCTCGGCCATCGCCGCCCAGATCGACGAGGTCCTCGAAATCTTCCCGGCGCTCAAGAAGAAGCGGACGGTGTACGCCGGGTCGCTCAGCGGCGGTGAACAGCAGATGGTGGCGATCGGGCGGGCCTTGATGGCCAAGCCCCGGCTGCTGTTGCTCGACGAGCCCTCGCTGGGGCTGGCTCCGCTGCTGGTGCAGACGGTGATGAGGGTGGTCGGGGAGATCAACCAGCGGGGCATCGCCATCGGCCTGGTCGAGCAGAACGCGGCGGCAGCGCTGGAACTGGCCTCCCGGGGCTATGTGCTGGAGGCGGGCTCAGTGGTCATCCAGGGGTCGGCGCAGGAGTTGTCCAGCGACGATCGGGTCCGGGCGGCCTACCTCGGCGTCGTCGAGCAGGCCGCGGACTGATCGACGACGGGCAGGCCCCAGGCAGGCGCGGCGCGATGGAGAGATCGTCAATCGACCGCCCGGTCCGCGGCGTCCAGCAGCGGGACCCCGAGCAGGCACGATTCGACGCCCAGCAGGCTGACCAGCCGGAGCACCTGTACGACCTCATCGAAGGTCGCTCCGTGGGCGCGCGCGTTGCGCACGTGAATCCGGACACCGGGCGCGTACATGTGCGTGCTGGACGCGTCGATCGCGACCAGGACCAGCTCGCGGGTCTTGGCGTCCAGCGCACCGTGCCGCGCGGATGCCGCGCTGAAGTCGGCGTACCGGTCGAGAAAGCCCGGCGCGTGCGCGAGCACGGGTTGCCACCCGGCGTCCCAGTAGCCGCGCAGCCGCTCGAATCGCTCCCGGACCCGGGACTGGAGGGCGGGCGGCGACTCGGGACGCTCCCCGTCGGCGTATTCCTCCAGTGCGATCGGCAGGCCGACGTTCAGGGCGTGCACGCCCAGCACGCTGACCAGTTCCAGTACTTCGAGCACGCCTTCCGGCGGGACGCCGGCGTCGAGCGCGCCCTGGATCCGGGCGGGCAGCGAATCGCGGTTGCGGTAGGTCATCGCGGCGTCGCAGGCCAGCAGCACCAGCGTTTTCGCCTGAGCGCCGAGCGGGCCGGTCGCCGCTTCCTCGGCCAGCGCGACGAAGGCGCCGGCGTAACCGGGGTCTCGCTCGATGACCGCGTCCAGACGCGCGTCCCATGAGCCGAGCGCCGCACGGCAACGTGATCGAAGGGCGGCCGCCGCCTCGCCGGGGTCGTCGTTGTCGATCGCAGTCGTCCTGCTCACACCAAGATCCACCAGCCTATTTCATTGTGCAGTATGCATATTTCGTAGCATGATATCCATGCCGCCATAGTGCGACAAGACCAGGAAAGGGGCGTGCGATGAGGTTCCTGGACCGGACCGCGATCGTGACCGGTGGCGGAGGCCACGGCCTCGGCGGCGCCATAGCGCGCAGCCTGGCCAAGGAAGGCGCTCGGGTCGCGGTGGCCGATCGAGATCGTGACATGGCGGAGTCCGTCGCCGCCGCGATCACCGCCGCCGGCGGCGAAGCGCTGGCGATCACCGTTGACGTACGGCGACCGGATCAGGTCCAGGCCATGGCCGAGACGGTCTCCAAGGCTTTCGGCGATCCGGACATCCTCATCAACAACGCGTTCACGTCGTGCCCGGACTCGATCCTGGAGGCCGACCTGGACGACTGGACGCGTGACGTGGACGTCATTCTCAAGGGCGCCTTTCTCTGCGCCCGCGCCGTACTGCCGGCGATGCTGGAACGACGGCGCGGCGTGATCGTCAGCCTGTCCACGGTCAACGCCCACACATATGTGGGCGCATCAGCGTACAGCGCGGCCAAGGCCGGCCTGGAGTCGCTGAGCCGCAGCATCGCCGTCGAGTACGCCCGGCACGGCATCCGATCGAACGTGGTGATCCCGGGGACGTTCGCCACCGAGGCATGGGAGCTACGGCGGCAACGCCACCCGGACATCCTGGAACGGCTCGCGCACTGGTACCCGACCGGCCGGATCGGCGAGGTCGAGGAAATAGCGGCCGCGGTCCTGTTCCTGGCCTCGGACGAAGCGAGCTGGATCACCGGCGCCACGCTGCCGGTCGACGGTGGTCTCCTGGCGGGCAATCCGTGGTTCGGGCGGGACGCCCATCCCGACGAACAGCCCGCGCACGACGGGGGAGCGCAGTGAGATTCGGCATCGACACCTTCATCACCGACCAGACCATGCACCCCGCGGCTCTGGCCCGCGCCGTCGAGGAGCGTGGCCTCGACACACTGCTGGTCACCGAGCATTCGCACATCCCGGTCCGCCGCGAGACGCCATGGGCGGGAGGGCCGGAGCTTCCGCCGCACTACTACCGGACCTACGATCCATTCGTCGGCCTGGCCGCCGCGGCCACGGCGACATCGCGGTTGCTCTTGGGGACCGCGATCACGCTCGCCGCCCAGCGAGACGTCATCCATCTCGCCAAGGAGGTGGCCACCCTCGACCGGGTCAGCGACGGCCGGGTGGTACTCGGCGTCGGCGTCGGGTGGAACAAGGAGGAGACGCGCAACCACGGGATTCCACCGGAGCGGCGTGGCGCGGTGCTCGACGAGAAACTCGCGGCACTGAAGGAGATCTGGACCCACGACCAGGCGGAGTTTCATGGTGACTTCGTGGACTTCGATCCGATCTTCTCGTGGCCGAAGCCGGTGCAGCGCCCGCACCCACCGATCCTCATCGGCGGCGAGAGCCGCCCGGCCGTACGGCGACTGCTCCGGTTCGGCGACGGGTGGCTGCCGCGGGTCAGGACCGCACCTGAGGAGATCAGCCGCACCCGGGCCCGGCTGGCCGATCAGGGCCGAACGATCACCGTCACCGTCTGCGGCCTTCGGCCCGACGCGGCCGAGATCGAGCGTTTCGCCGCGATCGACGTCGAAGGTGTCACCTTCACGCTGGCTCCGTCCGCCGATGCCTCGTCAGACACCCTGCGCTTTCTGGACCAGGTCACGGACGCCATCGCGCGGTTCGGCTGACGATTGGCTGTACATTGTTACCATGGTAACAGTCGAACGCGCTCAGACGGGTCTGCGGCTTGAGAAGAACGTGCTCAAGGTGCTCAAGGGGCTGGCCGAGTACCTGGACGTCTCGCTCGGGGACCTGGTGGAGGGCATCGCGCTGCACTCCTTCGACGGCAAGGCGCCTTTCACGCCCGAGACCCTGGCCAAGATCGAGCAGCTCAAGGCCGTCTACGGCTTGACGCTGACATCCGCCGACGCGCACCGGCTGACCGAGCGATGAGCGGCGCGCAGTACACGCTCACCGGGCGGCCGGCGGTCGCACTGCCGCCCGAGGCGGCGTTCACGCTGTTCACGCCGCGCGGCGAGGAGCCTTGGGTGGCCGGATGGCGGCCCCGTTTCGCGGCGGAGACCGGCGACGACTCCGCACCCGGCACGGTCTTCGAGACCGGCGCGCACGACGAGCCGACCATCTGGACGGTGATCGCGCGCGATCCTGGACGGCGCGTCTCGTACGCCAGGGTGACGCCCGGCTCCCGCGCCGGGACCGTCACCGTCGAGCTGGACGCGGATGGGCGGGGCGGCAGCACGGTACAGGTCACGTACGAACTCACCGCGCTCACGCCGGAGGGCCAGGGCCCACTGCGTGAGTTCGCCGAGGGTTATCGGGACTTCCTGCGGTCGTGGGAGATGGACATCGCCCGCCACCTCGGGCCCGAGCCACGGCCATAGCGCGCCCCGGCGGGCCTCGCTCGCCATGGTGCGTGGGCGCCGGATTCGGAGAGCGCGGACTCCAGCTCACGAGGTCAGCGGCTCGCTTCCCCCCGGCCGCGCACCTCGTCGAACGTGCGAGCCAGGTCGGCGTCCCAGACCAGGAGCGCCGTCACCCGGTGGCTAGCGGATCCCCGGGAGGCCGCGGAGTTGCTTGCGTGAGGTGATCCCCAGCTTGCGGAAGATGTTGCGCAGATGCGCGTCCACCGTACGGGGGCTGAGGAACAGCTTGGCGGCCACCTCCTTGGAGGTCGCGCCCTCCGCGACCATGCGGGCGATGTGCACCTCCTGCATCGTGAGCCGGTCCGATGCCTGCGCCGTACGGCTGCGCGCGTGCTCGCCGGTGGCGCGCAGCTCGCCCGCGGCGCGCTCGGCGAACGCCTCCGCCCCGAGATCAGCGAACATCTCGTGTGCCGTCCGCAGCCGGTTCCTGGCCTCGCGTCGCCGCCCCTGCCGCCGCAGCCACTCGCCATAGAGCAGGTACGCCCGCGCCCCGTAGATCGCCATCGAGCAACCGTCGAGGAGGTCGACGGCCTGCTCGTAGCACTTCTCGTCGCCGGTGACCAGGGCCCGTGCGTACGCCTCCACGCCCAGCCCCCAGGGCCGCCGCCCCGCCCGCGCTCGCTCGCCCAGGGCGGCGAGCGCGGCCCGCGCCTCCGCCACGTGCCCGCCGCGCATGGCCGCCTCCACCAGCTCGGGGAGCGCGAGCGCAGACAGGCCGACGTACCCGCGCGCGATCGCCAGCCGCGCGGCCTCGCCCGCGGCCTGGTAGTCGGCAAGCCCGTTGTGGAGTACGGCCGTTGCCCACTGCACGCTGAGGGTCATGTGCTCCGGGACCGAGGCGAACAGCTTCAGGGCCTCCTCCCGGCGGCCTCGCAGCGCCGCGAGGTGGATGCGCGGGTAGATGAGGGGGGCCGCGCCGGTCGCCTCGGCGATCGCCTCCTCCTCGGAGATCATCTCCATCGCGGCGCCGAAGTCGCCCTTGTGGACGGTGACGGTGGCCAGCATCGCCAGCCCGATGGGCAGCAGGTGGAAGGAACCCGAGTCCCGCCCCGCGGCGACGGTCCGGGAGGCGATGCCGTACATGGCGCCGGAATCCCACAGCTCGCCGGCCAGCACGAAGCCCAGGGACGGCCGCCCGGCCCACACCTCGTCATCGCTTCCGACGATCGGCCCCAGGCGGCGCGCGGCGGCCTCGTGCCCCCTGGTGAACATCTCGACCAGGCTGTCCAGGACGATGTCGGAGCCGGTGGGGGGCTCGGCCGCCGGTGGGGCGGTCTGTGCCGCCGCCACCACCTGGCCGAGGTCACCGGCCAGGACGCCCATCTCGAACGCGTCCAGGAAGCACGCCCGTGACCAGGCGGGATCGACTTCGGCCAGCCGGGAGGCCGCGCTGAGCACCGGTGTCGCGGGGGTCTCGCCACCCCGATGGCGGGCAAAAGAGAGCCTGCCGCGCAGCAGGTCGATACGGGCGGCCTGCCGCGGATCACCTGACCGCACGGCGGATATCAGCTCGGCGGCGGCGTCGAATTCACCCACCGACAGCTTCGCCTGCGCCGCCGCGATCATCCGCTCGGCGCGCAGCTCGGGCACCAGCGTGAGCGCCGCGGAGCGCTCAAGGAAGGCCGCGGCGGCCGCGATCCCGCCGCGAGCCTCGGCGCGGGTGGCGGAACCTTCGAGCTCGGCCGCGATCTCCTCATCCGGCCCGGCCGCGGCCCGCGCGCGATGCCAGGCCCGCCGGTCAGGATCGGCCACCGGGTCGGTGACCGTGGCCAGAGCCCGGTGAGCGCGCCGGCGATCCTCCGGCGAAGCGGTCTCGTAAGCAGCGGAGCGCGCCAGAGGGTGGCTGAAGCGGATCCGAGTACCGAACTCGACCAGCGACGCGGCCTGGGCGCCGGCCGACGGATCGAGGCCGAGCAGCCCGGCGGCCCGCCACAACAGGCCGGCGTCCCCGAGCGGCTCGGCCGCGGCGATCGTGACCAGCAGCCGGGCGTGCGGCGGCAGGGCCTGCAACCGGGCGCGGAAGCTCTGCTCGATCACACCGGGACCCGGCAGGTCGAAGCCGCCCGCCAGGCCCGCCAGGCCCGCGGTCCTGGGCAGTTCGAGCAGCGCCAGCGGGTTGCCGCGGGACTCGGCCAGTATGCGATCGCGCACCCGGGCGTCCAGCGGCCCCCGGATCGCGCCGGCCAGGAGCGCGCGGGCGTCGCTCTCGTTCAGCCCGCCGAGGGTGAGGACGGGCAGGTCACCGAGCTGCGGCCCGTCTTCGCGGGCGGCGAACACCACGGCGATCCGCTCGGCGGAGACCCGGCGGGCCAGGAACGCCAGGGTCGTGGCCGAAGCGCGGTCCAGCCAGTGGGCGTCGTCGATCACACACAGGACGGGGCGGTCGCGCGCGGCCTCGGCCAGCAGACTCAGGGTCGCGACCCCCACGCGCAGCGGATCAGGAACGCCGGAATCCAGGCCGAAGGCGACCTCAAGCGCCCTGCGATACGGCGCGGGCATCGCCGTCATGTGCCCCAGGATCGGCGCGCACAGTTGGTGCAGAGCGGCGAACGGAAGCTCCATCTCGAATTCGGCCCCCGACGCGCGCATCACCAGGAAGCCGTTCGCGCTCTGCGCGACCTGGCTCGCCAGGGCACTCTTACCGATGCCCGGCTCGCCACGCAGCACCAAGGCACCGCCCCGGCCCTTCTTGGCGGCCTCCAGCAGGGCGTCGAACCGGGCGATCTCGTTCCGGCGCCCCACGAGCGCGTTCATCCGGGTCACGATCATCTGCCCGCCGCAGGTCGCGACCCTGAGCCCTGGACCGCGCAGACATATAGGTAAGAACCACCGATGCGAAGGCGCGGCTCCGCTGCGAACGTGATGGGCGTGAAGACACGGACCACCACACGGACGCCGCTCGCGGTCCTGGCCACGGCGCAGTTCCTCGTGGTCTTGAGCACCTCGATCGTCAATGTGGCCCTCCCGCAGATCCGTACCGGGCTCGACCTCTCCGACGCCGGCCTGTCCTGGGTGATCAACGCCTACGTGCTGCCGTTCGGCGCGCTCCTGCTGCTCGGTGGCCGCGCCGGCGACGTCCTGGGCCTGCGCCGCGTCTTCCTCTCCGGTACCGCGCTGTTCGCCGCCGCCTCGCTGGCCGCCGCGCTCGCGCCCGACGCCATCGTACTGATAGTGGCGCGGGCCGCTCAGGGAGTGGGCGCGGCGCTGCTGGCCCCGACCGCGCTGGCGCTGGTCCTGACGTTGTATCCGGACCCGCCCGCGCGCGGCACCGCGCTCGGGGTCTGGGGCGCGGTCTCCGGCGCCGGCGGAGCGGCCGGGGTCCTGCTCAGCGGACTGCTCACCGGCCTGTACGGCTGGCGCTCGGTGTTCTCGGTGCTGGTCCCGATCACCGTGCTCGTACTGGTGGCCACCTGGTTCCTGGTGGCGCCCGACAAGCCGCGCGGCGGACGCCTGGACGTGGTGGGTTCGATCACGGTGACCGCGGGCCTGGTCGCGCTGAGCCAAGGCGTTTCGGGTTTCTGGCCCGCAGCCCTGGCGGGGCTGGTGCTGCTGGGCGTGTTCGTCATGACCCAGCGACGTTCATCCGATCCGCTGCTGCCGGCCCGGATGAAGATCGTCCTGCTCCCCAACGTGCTGATGGCCCTGCTCGGCGCGGTCTGGCTGGGGCTGTTCTATTTCCTGCCCCTCTATCAGCAGCGAGAACTGGGCTACACACCCATGGAAGCCGGGCTCACCCAGCTCCCGCTGGCTTTGATGATCACTCTCGTGTCCTGGGTCACCCCCAGGCTGCGCGGCCGGTACGTCCTGCCGGCCGGACTGGCGCTGCTGGCCGGAGGGCTGGCCTGGCTGTCCAGCACGCCGTCCGGCCTGGTTCCGCTGATCGCCGCCACGATGCTCATCGGCGCGGGACTCGGCGTGGCCTTCGTCGAGCTCACGGCGGCCTCGGCCGCAGGGGTGCCGGCCGCGGACAGCGGCCTGGCAGGTGGGCTGATGAACGCCACCAGGCAGGTCGGCGGGGCCGTCGGCCTGTCCTTCCTGACCCTGCTTCCACCGTACGGCGGGCCGTTCCTGGCCTGCGCCGTCATCTCCCTCCTCCTAGCCGGAAAGGCGCTGCAGAAATGACCGACCTCGCCAAGCCGTACATCACCGGTCACTACACCCCTATGGCGGACGAGATCACCGCGACGGAGCTGAAGGTCCGCGGCACCCTGCCGCCCGAGCTGAACGGCCGCTACTTCCGCAACGGCCACAATCCCAAGCCCGGCATCACCCCCAGCCACTGGTTCCGAGGCGAAGGCATGCTCCACGGCGTGCGGCTGGCCGACGGCCGCGCCGAGTGGTACCGCAACCGCTGGGTGAAGACCCCCTACCTGGACGGCGTGCCCTTCACCGGGACGGAGCTCGCGGTCAGCGCCGCGGCCACCAGCATCATCTTCCACGGAGGCCGCTACCTGGCCCTGCAGGAGGCCAACCTGCCCTGGGAGGTCGGCGCCGAACTCGACACCATCGGCGCGTACGACTTCGGCGGCAAGCTGACCAGCGCGATGACCGCGCACCCCAAGGAGGACCCGGTCACCGGCGAACTGCACTTCTTCGGCTACAGCCCCCTCCCGCCCTACCTGACCTACTACGTCGCCGACGCCTCGGGAGAGATCGTCCGCTCCCAGGTGGTGGACGGCTCCGGGCCGTCGCTGATGCACGACTTCGCCATCACCGGCGAGCACGCCGTCTTCATCAACTCCCCGGTCGTCTTCGACCACGCCGAGCGCTCGGGCATCCCGTACCGCTGGCACGACGACGTGCCGTTCCGCATCGGTGTCCTGCCGCGCGACGGGGCCGGCGAGATCACGTGGTTCGACCTGGACGACCACGCCGCGATTCTGCACGTCACCAACTCCTACGTCGACGCCCGAGGCCGGGTGGTGCTCGAAGGGCCGCGCTTCGACCAGGCGTCCTGGGGGAGCTCGTGGAAGTGGTGGGTCGGCTCGCCCGGGTACGGCACCGGCCCCGTCACCGGCTCGACCCTGCATCGCTGGATCATGGACCCGGCCACCGGCAAGGCCACCGGCCAGGCCCTGGACCAGCTCACCATCGAGTTCCCGTCCATCAACGACGCCCGCACCGGCGCGGTCAACCGCTACAGCTACGCCATCGCCTTCCCCGGCGCCGGGCTCACCGGCTACCACACGTTCAAGTTCGACAACCAGAGGGGTGAGCGGATGTTGCTGGCCCACGGCGAGGGGCGGATGCCCGGCGAAGCCGTGTTCGCGCCCGCCGCGAACGGCACGGCCGAGGACGACGGCTACCTGATGACCATCGTCAGCGACCTCAAGGCCGACGCCTCCGAGCTGCTCGTCCTCGATGCCACCGACCTCAGCACCATCGCCGCCGTGGAACTGCCCCGCAGGGTGCCCTCGGGCATCCACGGCCACTGGATCGAGGATCAGAAGTGATCGACTTCCATCGGCCAGGCGGCCCTCACGAAGCGCAGCCCGTGGCGGCGTAGGCCAGGAACAGGCTCCTCTGCTCCTCGCGGAAGTTGTTGTCCGCGCCGACGATCAGGGTGCACTCGCCGCTGTTCAGCTTGGGGCCGAAGGCCAGCGCTTCGAGGTTCTCGTTCACATCGAAGACGTGCACCAGGCGCTTGGTGACCGGCTTGTAGGCGCCACCGGTGCTCAGGCCGTCGCGCTTCAGGATGTCGTCCGCGCCGGTGATGTCGAACTCGTACAGCCGGTTTCTGAAGTTTTTCGTGCTCTTGGTGTAGGAACGTTCCAGCGCCAGGAAGCGGGTGTCATCGATGGCCAGGATCTCCGAGACGCCGCTGTCACCGTCGCCGGGCTTGTCGGTGGGCTGCTTCTCGGCCGGGTAGGCGTACTGGGCCTTGGCCGTGCCGTCGCGCTTCCAGATCGTCAGGCGGAGCGGGCCGCCCTGCTTCTCGTTGATCACCCCGTCCTGGTAGGCCGGGTGCTCGATCATCGCGGCGATGCCGGTAGGGGTGAGGGTCAGCGCCTCGAAGCCGCCGTTGGACGGGGTTCCCTTCGTGTTGCCGGTGCCCAGGAGGAGGTTGCCGGGGATGACCGGCTTGCCGTTGAGGTCTTCCTTGCCGTCCGGGGTCATCCAGTGGACGGCGGGCTGGGACAGCGCGTTCGGGTTGTGGGCCGAGGGCTGGTGGGCTTCGCTGGCCCACAGCAGTCGCTTGGTGGCCGGGTCGTAGCGGATCGACTCCGGATCGGGTGATTCCTTCTCGCCGTATTTCGGGTAGTCGGAGCCGTCGTGCTGCTTCAGCCAGGTGTGCTTGGTGAGCTTGACGCCGGTGAACGCCTCGGCCTGGGGGTCGATCGTCAACGAGCCGGTGTAGAAGCGCGGGGCCTGCTTGCTCCAATGGTCATCGGCGAGGAAGTACCACGTGCCGGTGGCCGGATCGAAGTCGAGCCCGGACAACGAGCCCACGTCGGTGTCCTCCAGCTTCGTGCCGTAGGGGATCGTCTGCTCGCCGAGCAGGCGGGTGATGGCGAACTGGGTGGAGACGTCGAGCGAGGGGGCGGTGGCCGCGGTCGTCGCCAACGCGAGCGGGATCGCGATGACGAACGCCGCGGTCTGCCGGGTTGTCGCTCGGATGCTCATGTCTTCTCCTTGTGCCGGGGAGAACGCGGGGGCCGGCCTGCTGGGCCGCGCAGGCGAACACCCTCAGTTGTAGCCGAGGGTGTTCGATCCATGACTATCTGCATCCGAGATGGTGTTGTGTCGCGTGAGGAACAGGCATGTGCCCGTCAGAGCGTGACCACGATCTTTCCACGCTGCCGGCCGGCCTTCATTCGTTCGTACGCGGAGGCCGCCTCCTCCAGCGGGAACACCCGGTCGATGACCGGGCGGCCGAGTGACCCGCCGGCGATCCGCTCGGTGACGAAGCCGATCCCGCGCCGGAGGGATTCGGGGTCGCGCAGCTCGTTGATCAGCGAGTACCCGTACAGGCCCGCCCTGCGGTGCACGAGCGCCAGGATCGGGAAGCTCACGTCGTTGGTTCCCGACAGGCCCCCGTGGACGTACGCGATCCCGTTGAAGGCGAGCGCCTCAACGTACTCGGCGACGAACCCGCCGCCCACGCCGTCCGAGACGAGCCGGACGCCCTCTCCGCCGGTGATCGACATGATCGCCGCGGTGACGTCCTCCTCCGCCGTCGCGATCGTGGCGTCCGCGCCCTGCTCCATGAGGAAATCGCGTTTCACCGAGGTGCGCGTGGTCGCGATGACCCGGGCGCCGAGGAGCTTCGCGATCCGGATCGCGCCGAGACCTGTGCCGCCGGACGCCGCCGTGATCAGCGCCCAGTCGCCTTCCGCGACCGGGAAGATCTCCTTCATCGGGTAGTACGCCGTCAGGTACTGCATCCAAAAGCCCGCCGCCTCGGCTGCCGACCAGCCCTCCGGCCATGGCGTCGTGAACTCCTCGCGGGCCAGCGCGTACTCGTTGGCGCACGAGTACGGGCCGTCGATGTTCGGGACCGTGCTCACCCGGTCGCCGACCGCGAAGCGCGTCACGCCCGGCCCGGCCGCCGTGACGACGCCGCTCGCCTCGTACCCGAGCCGCATCGGCAGATCCGAACGCGTGTAGTGACGGTTGTTCATCAGCAGGATGTCGGCCTGGTTCAGGCCGTAAGCGGACACCCGGATGGCGACTTCGCCGGGACCGGGCTTCGGAGCTTCGATATCGCGGATGACGAGGCCGAGCTCGGACTCGTCGCCGTCGCCGGTGCGATCGAACATGAGGGCGCGCATGACTAGACGATCTCTCTCTCGACGCGGAAGTCCGGTGCTTTGGGCATGATGTACTCCTTTGTTCCTTTCTCGGAGTCATGTGCGGATGACGGCCCGGCGGACGCGCACCCCACCGTCCGTGTCATCGCGACATCTCCTCGACCGGGCGATACTCCATGTCGTAGCCGAAGTGGCGCGGTCCGGCGAGTTCGATGCCCGCCTCGGTCCGCCAGCGGGGGTCGCAGGGCAGTCCGACGACCGCGACGCGGTAGCCGTACCGGATCTCCTCGGCCGGTATCGGCTCGCCGGTGTCGATCTCCATCGACATGATGAGGTCGGGGCTGGTGGCGACCACCTGCCCGTCGCGCTCGGCGGCGAGGTTCTCGTTTTGGAAGTGCACGGTCATCCGGCGCCCGCGGTACTCGTCGAGTCCGCTCAGATGGGCCTTCCCGATCGTCCAGCCTCGCTCGTTGCGCCGCTCGACCTCCTCCACCTTGCCGGTGAACAGCAGCACGCCCCGCTGCTTGGCGAGCACGGCCGCCACGGGGGAGGTGTGCGCGGCACGTGCCTCCCGGATCGTCCGGCCGAGGTCTTCGGCGAGCGAGATCGCGCCGTGGACGAGGCGCTCCTTCGCCTCGGCCCCGGTCATCGGGTACAGCGCCGTGGCGGCGTTCGCCCCGCTCGCCACCACGGCCGCCCGGGCGTACGCTTCCGACCAGGCGTTCGTCGCGCTGGTGAGGTACATGATGTTGCCGTGCTCGTCGGCCATGACCATCGGAGTGGCGCGGCCACCGTAGAGCGTCGGCGTGACCAGTTGCAGCTCGGGGAAGGCCCGGCCCATCCCGTCGGCGTCGACGATCGGCACGCCCGCCGCCGCCGCGGTGGTGAACGGCGTCACCGCGTTGAGCCCGCCCGCCTCGGCCGCGCAGACGTAGCCGTACGTCCGCCCGGTGAACCGTTCGAGCTCCCGGAGCACCCGCACGTACTCGTCCGCGCGCGGAAGCTTCTCGATGAGGACGCCCGGGGCGCCCAGCCCGGCGATGAAGGCCACGTTCGCGTCGTCGGGAACCTCCTCCACGTCGACGAGCGGGACCGGGCCGTGCCGCCGGATCGCCTCGCGGGCCAGCAGCATGCCGATGTACGGGTCGCCTCCTCCGCCGGATCCGAGCACCGTCGAGCCGAGGGTGATGTCGGCGAGGGCCGATTCGTCGATGAGTCGCATGGTCAGCGTCCTTCCGGGGTCGTGACGAGGTCGCGGAACGGGCCGACGGCCTTCACCTTGATGCGCACCGCCATGCCCCCCGGCAGGTGCGTGAGCGGGACGTCCTCGGCGTCGATGATCCGCACGGACCGCGGGTCGGCGCCCGCCGCGACGGCGCGTTCCACCGCCTCGGCCTTGGCGGTTTCGAGTGCGGCCGCACGGGTCGTCCCGTCGAGCGTGTAAACCCGGTCCACCTCGCCGCCCGCCTCCGCGAAGGCGGCGCCGACGGCGTTCGCGACGCCCGCGTGCTCCGGGATGATGACGTCCGCGAAACCGGGGAGGGCGGCGAGGAGCGGCCCGCCGCCTCCGACCACGATCACGGGGGTGTCCCCGGCCGTCAGCTTGGCCTTGTCGATGGCCCCTGTCAGCCGATCGGTCACGATGTCCAGTGCGCGGCGGACGGTGGCGGCGGGGAGGCCGCAGACCGCAGTGGCATCTCCGATCGGGGCCGCGCCGCCCGCGACCGCGACATCCGTGAACGTGAGCGTGTCGCCGCCGAACACCCGCGCCTCGGACATGATGCGGAAGCCGACGCTCTCCGGGCCGACCACCGCCCCGTCGCCGGTGACCTTCGTGCCGCCGCCGAGGGGCATGGACAGGACGTCGGGCATCCGGAAGTTGCTCCGCACGCCGGCCAGGCTCATCGCCACGGTCGACTCCCGGGGGAAGCCGTGCTGGAGCATTCCGATGTCCGAGGTGGTCCCGCCGACGTCGATGACCACCCCGTGGTCCAGGCCCGTCAGGAGCGCCGCTCCCCGCATCGAGTTGGTCGGCCCGGACGCGATCGTGAAGATGGGGAACCGGCGTGCCCGATCGAGGGTCATGACCGTGCCGTCGTTCTGCGACAGCAGGATCGGGGCCGTGATGCCGACGCCGGCGACGACCTCCTCCAGGCCGTCGATCACCCGGCCCGCCAGGTCGAGGAGCGCGGCGTTCAGGATCGTCGCGTTCTCGCGTTCGAGGAGTCCGACCCTGCCGACGAGCGTGGAGCGGGTGATCGACGCGCCCGGCAGTTCCTCGCGCAGGATCTCCTCCGCGCGCGTCTCCGGGTCCGGGTTGACCGTCGAGAAGACCGAGCTCAGGGCGATGTTCCGGACGCCGGAGGCGGCGATCCGCCGTGCGATCTCGCGCAGGCCCGCCTCGTCGAGTTCGTTGAGCGGCGTGCCGTCGAACTGCGCTCCACCGGCGCACACGAAGGTGCCCCCGTCGACGACCTCGCGCAGCCGGTCGGGCCAGTCGATCATCGGCATCAGGGACTGGGGCGGCGTGGCGAGCCGTACCGCCGCGACGCGTTCCAGGTCACGACCCTGCGCGATCGCGTTGATGAAGTGCGTGGTGCCGATGAAGACCGAGGCGACGTCGTCAACGGCCACCGCCTTCCGCACCTCGCTGAGCGCGGTGAGGATGCCCGACGTCACATCCTCCGACGTCGGGGCCTTCGTGGCGGCGACGACCCGGCTCCCATCGAGGACGACTGCGTCGGTGTTGGTCCCACCGACATCGATTCCGACGCGCAGCGGCACGTTGATCCTCCTGTTGGTTCATGGGCCCCTACGGCCCTGGGTGGTTCACGTCTCGTGGTACTCGGCGATCGGGTGGAACGGGCGGCCGGCCGCCTGGACGAACAGCCGGAGGGGCCCGCCGGACATGTAGGTCACCTGGGTGTCGACGACCTGGCGGATTTCCGTGTCGGACGGGTCGGCGCCGGCGAGGATCGCCTCGTCGATCGCCCGCCGCTCGCATTCCGCGAGCCGTACCGCCCGATCGCCCTCGGCCCCGGCGAAGCTCCACACGCTCGCCGAGACGGCGGCCAGCGCCGCGCCCACGGCGGACGCGACCCCCGGGGCGGACGCCGGCGGGCCGAGCACGGGCAGGTCGCCGACGCGGCGGCGGAGCCTGCCGATGAGCCGGTCCTCGGTCATGGGCGCGGGCTTGGGGAAACCGAGCGGCATCGGCTGGTTCGTGCGCACACCCGCGAGCGTCGAAGCCGGTTCGAGTACCAGGCGCCCGTGGCGCATTACCCCGGCGTTCAGGCTCCGGCCGTCGCCGTCCACGACGATGGCGTCGGTGGTCCCGGCCAGCCGGGCGCGCCCCTGCACGGACGTCGCCAGGCGTCCCGCGACGAGATGGACGGGCAGGGCCGACGCGCGCGACGCGGAGACGAGGGTGCCGTCGCTGCGCGCGAGGAACGGCTCGGTTTCGAGACCGGTTTCGCCAAGCGCCGACCGCAGCCCGGCCGGCATGCCCCGGGCATGCCCGCTGAGCGCGGCGTTGAGGATGGCGGCGTTCTCGCGTTCGAGCAGCCCGAATCCGCCGACCTCGTGGCTCAGCGTGATCGAGACCTCCGTGCCCAGGGCATCCGCGATCAGGGCTGCCGCGGCCCGCTCGGGCCCATCGTCGAGGTAGGAGAAGGACCCCGAGACGGCGATGGCGTCGCAGTCGTCGCGGCAGCGCCCGGCGAACGCGCGGATGGCATCGGCGTCCAGTTCGCCGTTGACGGAACCGTCGATGTCGGTGCCGCCCCCGGTGGTGAGCCAGGGGCCGGCGACCCGCTCCGCGACGGCTCGCGGCCACCCGGCGAACGGCGGCACCGCGGTCGTCGGCGTCGCGCCGATCCGGAGCACCGCGACCCGGCCGATGGTCCGGTGCTCTTCGAGCAGGTCGGCGAAGGCGGTCGTCGCGAGCATGACCGGCCCGATCGCGCCGGGGCCGACCGGTTCGAGGGCCGCTGCGACGGCGGTGGCGAGGGCTCCGTCGTCCGACGTCCCGACCGAGACGATGTGGTCCCGGTCGTCGATGACCACGGCGGTGACCAGCGGCCCGGCGACGGAGATCCCGAGGCGGAGCGGCATGGAACGGTGAACGGCGCTCATCGCGCGGCACCTGCCTGCGCCGCGGTCGAGAAGTCGACGTAGTCGACCCCGTAGCCGAGCGCCCTCGGGCCCGCTAGCCGAAGGCCCCGCTCCGAACGCCAGCGGTCGTCGGCCGGCAGGGCGATGACATGGACGTCGCGGCCCGGAGTGGCGTCCTCCGTCGACAGCGGGTGCCAGGTGTCCCGGTCCGCGACGAGCAGGATGTCCGGCGCCGCGGCAAGGATCTCGCCCGCCCGGACGGCGAGGTGGAACTCGTTTCGCAGCTCGACCCGGAGCGGCGCCTCGGTGACGTCGTCGGACTCGATCGCCAGCGAGGAGCGGGGGCCGAGCGCGTCGGAGAAGGACAGGCGGTCGGTGATGACGCCGCTGCCGATGACGGCCCCGCCGCAGCCCGCGAGCACCGCCGCGGCCTCCGCTTCGCCGAGCGCCGACAGGCGGCCGAAGACGCGGCCGAGTTCGAGGCACCGGCTGACCGAGCCGCGGAGTACATGGGCCCGGCAGAACTCGGCGCTGAGGGAAGAGGTGCTCAGCACCGCGAGCCAGCCCATGGTCTCGACGACCGGACGCACCAGCCGCTCGGCGGACAGCGCGCCCGACTTCTGGATCGTCACGGTACGGCGGTTGGGATCGCACAGGATGTAGGCGTCGGGCTGCGCGTCATCGAGTTCGAGCGTCACCAGGTCGAGGCTCGGCACACCACGCCCGGCGAAATCACCGTCGACGCATGGCACTTCCAGCAGCGCCGCGGCGGCGAGCGGATACAGCGCGTTCATGCCCGCCATCTCATAGGGCATCACCGCCGCCGGCGGCCGGCTTCTGAGCGCGTTGCCGGAGAAGAGGATCGGCAGTTCGGCGGTGCCGAGCAGCTTCTCCGACAGCGCGTGCGGGGAGCCCATGAGGGCGAGAGGGGCGACGTCGGCGTCGTCGTCGAGTTCGTCCGGGCCGATGACCTCGATCGGCCCCCTGTCGCGGAGCACCTCACCGAGCATCACCTCGGCGATGAACGGGTCACCGGCTCCGCCTCCGCCGAGGACCGCGGCGCCGCGCGCCATAGGGGCGATGTCATCAGCCGTGAATCTCATGGCCGGCTCTCCTTAGCTTGTGTGGAAGCATCGCTTACCAGATGCACGCCGTCATTGTGCAAGGTGCCTATAGTTTTCCGAGACACTGGGCACTATGCCGGGGGTAGCACCATGGTGAACGTGCGCGCGATCGTCGAGACGTTCGCCTCGCCGGACGTCCGCGACACCTTGAGCGGCGGTGATGCCGCGTTGCGGCGGCCCGTCGGCTCCGTCGCCATCGTCTTCCGGATCGAGGAGATCGAGACACAGCGACCGGGCTCGCTCGTCATCGTGCCCAGGGAGGTCGCGGCGAGCGGTGATGTCGCACTGGACCTGCTGCTGCGCCGCGCGGCGGCCGTCCGCGTGAGCTGCGTGGTCGTGGACGCGGGCAGCGGCGACCTGCCCTCGCCCACGCGACGGCTGGCGGACCGGTTCCAGATCGCGCTCTGGCGCGAGCCCGGGCTCGACCCCAGGCGGTTGCGGTCGGACATCGAGCAGCTCGTCCAGAATCCGGAGCTCGTGGGGGCGGGGGTGGTCCGCCGGGTGAGCGAGGTCATGCTGCGCCCGGCCCGCGATGTCGGCGAACTGGTGGACCGCCTCGCACAGGTGATCGCGTTCCCCGTCGCCCTGATCGGCCTCGACGGTCACCCGATCGCCGGTCCCGTGCTGGCGCCCGCCGACGACCTGGCCCGCGCGCTGCACTCGTTCGGCAGGCAGGCCGGCTTCCGGGGGGCGGTCGTGGAGGGCGGGACGCGGGAGAGCGTCGTGGCCGTCGCCGCGTTCCCGCTGGCGACGGGCCCGCCTCGCCTGTGGCTCGGCGCGCGGGTGCCGCACGGCCTGGACGTGCCGTCCGGGCACATCCTCACGTCGTTGCGAATCGCGTCCCTGGCGTTCTCGGCGCATCTCGCGCAGACCTCGCTGGCCTACGAGCGGGAGAACCGGGAGGCCGGCGTCCTGCTGGACGAGCTGCTCCGCAAGGGTGACGACGTGGGGCTCGCCGACATCGAACGCGCCGCGGCCCTCGGCTGGCAGTTGGTGGGCTGGCATGTCGCCGTGCAGGTACGAGCCGGCAGCGGCCTCGCCGACCTGCCGTCGGCGGCCCTCGCGCGATCGCTCACCCAGGCCCTGCACGCCAACTCGGTGCCCGCCCAGCCCGTCGACACCGGGCAGGCGGTCGTCTTCTGGACGACGACCACCGCGGCGCCGGGCACGGAACAGCTCGCGCTGCTGGCCGATGGCGTCCGGGCGGCGCTGGAGGAGGTCGCCCGGGGGTACCCCCGGCTCCGGCTGCGCGCCGGGATCGGCGACCCGCACGAGGGCCCGGGTGGGATCGCCCTCTCGCTCGACGACGCCCGGCACGCGCTGGCGTTCGCCGAGTCACAGCAGGGGCGGGCGGTCGTGCAACGCTCCGCCACGATGACCGCGAACCGCCTGGTACGGACCTGGCTCCCCGACGGCGCCGCACGTGACGTCGTCGCGAGCCTGACCGACCCGATCCGCGCCGCGGACCCGGCGGGCCAGCTCATCGTGACCCTGCGGACGTTCCTCGACAACGAGTCGAACGTCTCCAAGACCGCGACCGTACTCCACATTCACCGCAACACCGTGATCCAGCGGCTGCAACGGATCCGGTCCCTGCTCGATGTCGACCTCGACGACCCCGGGGACCGGCTCGCCCTGCGCCTCGCCCTGCGGCTGGCACCCTAGGCCCACGGCAAGGTGCCTGGTCGAGCGTGTGCGCTCGCTTCTGGGAGGCTCCGCGGGTGGATAAGGTCCAGAGGTGGACGAGGAGCGATCGCCGATCGAGCGCCGATGGCGGCCTGGGCACTGGCTGGCCGTGGACGTCGCCGTGGCGGTGTTGTTGTTCGGCGTCGGCCTGGCCTGGCCGGCGCTGCTGGACGGCAGGTTCGCGGTGGCCGCGGTGATCTTCGCGGTCTGGCTGCCCGTCGCGGCGCGCAGGCTGTGGCCATGGCCGGTCCTCGGCGTGGTGCTGGCCGCCGCCGCCGTCGGGGCGCTGATGAAGGTGGGCGAGACGTACCTCGCGTCGGCCCTGGCCCTGTACACCGTGGCGTCGCTGGAGTCCCGGCGGCGCGCGGTCGTCGGCCTCGTCGCCGCACTGGCCGTGATGGTGCTGCACGGGGTCGGCTGGCCGACGTGGGAGGAGGCGGCCCTACCGGTCGCGTTCGCCTGGCTGCTCGGGGGCTTCTCCTGGAGCCTCGGCGTGGCCGCACGCGAGCAGCGTGGCCGCGCGGCCCTGAGGGCCCGGCGGGCCGTCGCCGAGGAGCGGCTGCGCATCGCCCGCGACCTGCACGACAGTGTCGCCCACAGCATGAGCTTGATCACCACGCGGGCCGCCATCGCCAACCACCTGGCGGAGTCGCGGCCCGACGAGACCCGCCGGGCGCTCACGCTGATCGAGGAGACCGGCCACGCCGCCCTCGCGGAGATGCGCCACCTCCTCGGCGTGCTGCGCGTCGGCCCGGAGGCGGACGGACCGGAGGAGCGGGCTCCCGGCGGAGATCCGGCGCCGGGGCTCGGCGCGATCGCGGGTCTCGTGGCGGCGGCGCGGGCGGGCGGCGCCGAGGTGGAGGCGCACCTGGACGAGGAGCTCACGGTGTCGGACGGCGTGGGGATGGCCGTGTACCGGATCGTCCAGGAGTCGCTGACCAATGTCATGAAACACGCGGGTCCGGTCAGATGCCGCGTCGAGGTCGCCCGCGGCGACCCCGGCGAGGTGGTGGTCACGGTGGCCGACGAGGGCGGGCCGGCCCTGCCCGCAAGCCCCGGGCGCGGTGGCGGCGGCCACGGGCTGGCCGGGATGCGGGAGCGCGCCGCCCTGTACGGCGGGACGCTGTCGGCCGGACCGCGACCGGGCGGTGGCTTCCTGGTGGAGGCCCGGCTGCCCGCCTGGCCCCGCGACGCGCCGCCACCGTCCGCCCAGACCGAGGAGAGTGGCCGCGGCGCGTCGGGCGGCCCACGATGAGAGTGGAAGCACAGATGGCGAACGGCAGGCCGTACCGGGTGCTCATCGCCGACGACCAGCACCTGCTGCGCGTCGGTTTCCGCATGCTCATCGACAGCGCCCCCGACATGGAGACGGTCGGGGAGGCGGGCACCGGGCGCGAGACCGTCGAGCTGGCCAGGCGGCTTCGGCCCGACATCGTGCTGATGGACATCCGCATGTCCGATATCGACGGTCTTGAGGCCACCAGGCTGATCCGCGCCGACGCCGCCACCGCCGCCGTGAAGGTCCTCATCCTCACGACCTTCGACCTGGACGAGTACGTGTACGCCGCGCTCCGGGCCGGGGCCGGCGGCTTCCTGCTCAAGGACACCCGCCCCGACGCCCTGCTCGACGCGCTGCGCGTGGTGGCCGCGGGCGAGGCCCTGCTGGCCCCCACGGTGACCCGGCGGCTGATCGCCCACTTCGCCCGGCACGCGCCGCACGACCCCGGCGTGCCGGAGACCGACCTGACCGGCGTCACCGGGCGGGAGCACGACGTCCTGGTGCTCATCGCGCGCGGACTGGCCAACCCCGAGATCGCGATCCGGCTCGGGATCAGCCTGGCCACCGTGAAGACCCACATCCGGCATCTGATGGCCAAGCTGGGCGTGCGCGACCGGGCCCAGCTCGTGATCGCCGCCTACGAGAACGGCGTCGTGCGCGCCGGGGAGGTACGCCCCAGGGCGTAGGGCGCGGCGGCGGCGATGGCACGGCAGGATGATCCGCGACCGCCTCTCGCCGGGGCGGTGGTCGCCTCGACCTCGATGCCCGGGCACTTCCGCCGCTTTCCCGGGGCGCCGGCCTTCCGCGGACCGCATCGCATCCTGGGCTGAGGCCGCGAAAATCGGATGGCCCTGGGGGAGGAGCGGGTGCGTCCTCCGGCACGAGGCGGATTTGGGCAGGTCATCGACACACTGAGGGCATGAAGATGACAAGACTCGCCGCGGTGCTGGCAGTGACCGCGGCTGTGGGGACGATGTCGGCCGGAGTGGCGCCGGGGGCGTCGGCGGCGACGCGGAAGTGCGACACGAGGGCGCTGCAACAGTCGCTCGACCAGATCGTGAAGGCGGGGGGCACGCCGGGCATCCTCGCGGCGGTCAGTTCCCCGGCCTGCGGACGGGTGTCGCTGGGCAGTGGAGTGGCGGACATCGGCACGGGCCGGCGGATGCGCGGGGACGAGCGGATCAGGATGGGCAGCGTCACCAAGTCGTTCACGGCGACGGTGGTGCTCCAGCTCGTGGCGGAGGGCAAGATCAAGCTCGACGCGCCTCTGACGCGGTACCTCCCGAACGAGAAGATCACCGTGCGCGACCTGCTCAGGCACACCAGCGGGCTCGGCGACTACACCTCCTCCGAGGAGATCGACGCCGAGCGCGACCGCTTCAAGCACTTCGAGCCCGATGAGCTGTTCAAGATCGGGCTGCGCATGCCGCGGTCGGACAAGCCATGGAACTACTCCACCACCAACTACGCCCTCCTGGCCATGATCGTGAAGCGGGCCACCGGCAACGACGTCGGCACGGAGATCACCCGGCGGATCATCAGGCCGCTGAAGCTCACCAGGACGTGGTGGCCGGGTGACGACCCGCGCATCCCCGGCCGGCACGCGCGCGGTTACGTCTACTCCGAGGGCAAGCGGTACGACACCACGAAGTGGAACATGACCTACGGCGGCGCGGGGGGCGCACTCGTGTCGACGACCTCCGACCTGAACCGCTACTGGGCCGCGCTGCTGCGGGGCAGGCTGCTGCCCGCGGCCCAGCTCAAGGAGATGCGCAAGACGGTCCCCGCCGACCCGGCGCGCATGTGGCCGGGCGCTCACTCCGGGCTCGGGCTGTACGAGACCAAACTGAAGCACTGCGCCGGCACCTGGATCGGGCACGGCGGCGGCTTCAACGGCTACCGCACGATCGCGGCCTCCAGCCCGGACGGCCGCCGCCAGGTCACCCTCGTCATCAACCGGCACCCGAACGAGATCACGCCCCGGCTTCTGGACCTCGCGGACGCCACCCTCTGCACGCTGCGCTGACCGGGCCTGGTCATCGGGCTGGTGGCGGCGCTGGTCCCCGCCGTGCAGGCGGCCCGGCAGAACACCGCGACCGTGCCGGCCGGACTCGTGGCGACCGGGGTGTCACGGCGTCAGCCGGACTCGGTGTGGGTGTTCGCCCCCGCGGTGCCGGTCTTGTTCGGGCTGGTCGTGGTGACGCCCTGGCTGATCGGCCGTACGGGAGGCGTGGCCGCGCGGTTGCGGCTCCCGCTGCGGGTGGCGGTACGCCACAGGTCCAGAACGGCCACGGCCGTGGCGATGGGCATCGGCGCGTACAGCCGGTACACGGACGCCGCCGGGATGACGACGGGCGTGGCGCTGAGCCGGCCGATGACGTCGCACGGTCCCGGCGATCCCACCACGCTCGCCGTACCGTGGACGTTCGTGATCGCCGTCGTGGCCGGGCTGCCCGTACCGGGGTCGCCCGGCGGGAACATAACCGGCCGCGCGGTGGTTACTTAGCTCGTGGCCGGTGTGCCCAGTGTCCCCGGGCCTCACCTTTCGCCTTCGCGGACTACCGTTCGGCTGGAGCCGCGTTGCGCTTTTCGCCGAGAGGCGACACGCACACCGGTACGCACACGTGGAAGGCCCCGGCCGTCGCAAGACGCCGGGGCCTTCGGCATTGCCCGGCGGCCGACCCGTCGGCGCGGCCCCGGGAGGTGATCAAGCCAGGGCCGGTTTATCTGGTCGTCCGAGTGGAACGGGATCGCATGAGCCGGGGGCCGGGTACGGCTCGGCAAGAGTCCCTCAGGATCGGGACATTCGACTCTGACGCGTGCGTTCCCCCTCGCAGCAGCATGGTGGCGAGGTGATGACGATGACGAAACCGCACGGAGTGGTCGTCGGCTACGACGGGTCGGATTTCGCGGTGCAGGCCCTGGACTGGGCGATGGACGAGGCGGAACTGAGGCGGCTGCCGCTGACCGTCGCGCACGCCTGGCAGTGGCCGTACGGCACGGCCGCGCCCGGCGCGAAGGAGCACCTGCGCAAGGCCGCCGAGCATGTGCTGGAGCACGGCGCACACCGCGCCCGCGCGGCCAGCTCGATCGGCGACGTGCGCGCCGAGCTGCGCGAGGGCCCGGCGGCCGATCTGCTGATCGAGCTGTCCGGGCGCGCCGGCTTGGTGGTCGTGGGCTCGCGTGGGCTGGGCCGGATGGCCACCACGCTGCTGGGCTCGGTCGCCGTCCAGGTGGCCCAGCACGCCGCGTGCCCGGTCGTCGTGGTCCGCGGCCCCGGGCCGCTGCCGGTCAGTGGGCGGCGCGGGCCGGTGGTGCTGGCGCTGGGGGAGGAGCCGCACGACGCGGAACTGGCGTTCGCGTTCGGTGAGGCGGAACTGCGCCAGGTGCCGCTGCTGGCCGTACATGCCAAGACACCACCGCTGATGGCGTGGGGCCCGGCGATGGCTCCGGTGCCGGATGTGGAGGCGACCGTCCGGGCCGGTGAGCAGGCCATGACCGAACGGCTCGCGCCGTGGCGCTCGGCCCATCCCGGGGTGCGGGTCGAGACCCGCTTCGTGGCGTGTTCGCCGGTGGAGGCGGTTCAGGCCGCGGCCGGTACGGCGAGCCTGCTCGTCGTGGGGCACGGCGCCGCCCGGCTGGGCGGCGTGCCGAAGGCGGCGCTGCGGCACGCCCCCTGTCCGGTCGCGGTGGTCGGTGCGGCTTCGATCACGGCCGCGGGTGAGCGGCTGAACGCCAGGATCTGAGGAGGCCGTCATGTGGATGAAGGTCGGCGAGGTGATGAGCGGGTGCGCGGTGGCGGTCCGTCCGGACACGTCGTTCGGCGAGCTGATCGCCACCATCCGGCGGTTCGACGCGGGGGCGCTCACCGTCGTGGACGAGGCGCGCAGGCCCGTCGGCGTGGTGTCGGAGCACGATCTGCTGTCCCACGAGACCGATCCGTATCGCGAGCGGGACGATCTTTTCGAGGGCACGCGTCGTATCGGGGCCATCTGAAGGCCCGGGGGTGTACGGCGCGGGAGCTGATGACCACCCCGCCGATCATGGTGACCAGGAACACCACGGTCCGCGAGGCCGCCCGGCTGATGGCCGACCGCCGCGTCAAGCAGCTCCCGGTGGTCGACACGGCGACCGGGGTGCTGGTCGGCGCGGTGAGTCAGCGGGACCTGCTGAAGATCTTCGTCCGCTCGGCCGAGGCGATCCGGCTGGACGCGGACGAGCTGCTGCGGCGGCTGTCGGTTCCCGACGGTGATGTGGTCGTGGAGGTACAGGAGGGGGTCGCGACGGTCAAGGGGCGGCTCGCCCGCCGTTCGCAGATCGCCGCGGTCGTGGAGTCGATCCGCGGCGTGGAGGGCCTGATCGAGGTCATCGCCGACCTGGATTGCGCCATCGACGATCTCAACCCTCAGACCTGACCCGCCGCTCATGCACCATGTGGTCGCCGCCGTCACTCCGGGCAGTCGCGGGGGCTGACGCTCCGCCCGGTACCGACGACGGAAACCTCGGCAGGGCTTTCCGGCCCTGCGTCGGCGGCCGTGCACGCGATCTGCTCGACGGCACGTTCGGACAGGTCTTTCGCCGGAATGGAGAGGTTCACCACCACTTGGCCGACCGGCCTGACGATCGCCGAGAACGGGCCGGCGTCGGGCGGGACGTCGGTGGTGAACCCCTGGGCGGTTTCCGTCGTGTTGGGTCCGGCCGCCAGTAGCGCGAGCGTGTCCCCCGGGAACAGGGGACGGCCATCGGCCCAGGGCCGCGTCACGGCGCTGAGCCGCCCGTTCTTCAAAAAGTAGAGCTTGATCGTCGTGGCGCGTGCGACAGGTCCGCTCGGCGGTTCGCCCGCCGGGATGGCGTCGCTGGGTTGCACGCCGCAGCCGGCTACGGCGGTGAGCGTCAGCAGGCCCGCGGCGAGGACGCGGCGGGCGAGCCGGGTCCTCATTCGGAGTCTCCCTCCGCGTCGGGCGTCCGGCGCGGCAGGCGCAGTGTGAAGACGGCGCCGCCGTCCGGGGCGTTGGTGACGGTGAGGTCGCCCTGGTGCAGGCGTGCGTTCTCCCTGGCGATGGCCAGGCCGAGGCCGCTGCCCTCGGATCTGGCCCTGGCCGCGCTGGCCTTGTAGAACCGGTCGAACACGTGCGGAAGCACCGCTTCGTCCAGCCCTGGTCCGTGGTCGCGGACCTCCACGGCGATCTGGTGCTCATCGGCGCGCAGCCGTACCGCCACCGGTGGCTCGCCGTGCCGCAGGGCGTTGCCGACCAGGTTCGCGAGGATGACGTCGACTCGGCGCGGGTCCAGCCGTGCCGTGACCCCAGATGGAACCTCGGCGTTCACCTGCTCCGACCAGCCCCGGGCGCGCAGGGTCGCGCGCACCAGTTCGGCCATGTCCACGTCGTTCGGCGCGAGGGCCGCCACGCCGGAGTCGAACCTGCTGATCTCGATGAGGTCGTTCACCAGAGCGGTGAGGTTGAGCGTCTCCTGGCTGACCAGCCTGGCGGCCCTGCCCGCGGGCTCGGGCAGCCGGGCCGCCTGCTCGTCGAGGACGTCGGCGACCGCGGCCAGCGCGGCCAGCGGGGTACGCAGCTCGTGCGACACGTCGGCCACGAAGCGGCGGGCGTCGGCCTCCATCTCACGCAACTGCCCGACCAGCCGTTCCAGCTCCGCGGCGGTGTCGTTGAACGTGCGCGCGACCTCGGCCAGCTCGTCGGAGCCGCGTACCGTGATCCTGGTCCGCAGCTCGCCCTTGCCCAGCAGGCGCGCCGCCCGGCCCAGCTCGCGCACCGGGCCCAGCACACCCCGGATGGCCAGCAACGCCAGGACGACCGCGAACGCCAGGGCCGCCCCGGCGCAGAACCAGGCCCATGCGGTGAGCTCGCCGAGGCTGCGCTGTTCAGGGAGCAGGCTGCGCGCGACATAGACCTCGATGCCCGACAGCCGCGTCGTGTTGTCGGGCTCGACGATCACCAAGGGCGTGCCGATGATCAGCCAGGGCGCGCCCTGCCACGCCACACGCTGCCACCCGACCCGGCCGCTGGCCACCAGGTGCCGCAGCCCCTTCGGAATCACCTGGGGCTCCAGCACCGGAGGGCCCGGCTCCGGCCGGCCGCGCCCCGGAAGTCCCGGCGTTCCCGGCACCGGCCTGGCCGGTGAGTGCACCCCGTTGTAGACGGCGATCGCGGAGCTGTTCCGGTCGGTCACCGCGTGGGCGATCATGTCGAGGTCGTGCGTGTCCGGCGTCACGGTCCGCAACGGGAACAGCGCCTCCAGACGGCCGGTCATCTCCCGCACCGCGGCGTCCTGAGCCCGCTCCAGGATGGCCTTGCGGGCCGGCACGTACATCGCGCCGGCCACCGCCATCGCGGTGACCGCGCACAGCAGTGCGAAGGCGAGCAGCAGCCGGGCGTGCAGTCCCAGGCTCGGCCGAGGTGCCACCGGCGGCTCACACCGGCCCGAACCGGTATCCGAACCCACGTACCGTCTGCACGTAGACCGGCGCCGCCGAGTCGTCCTCGATCTTCGCGCGCAACCGCTGCACGCACGCGTCCACCAGACGCGAGTCGCCGAAATACCCGTGCTCCCACACCGATTCCAGCAGTTGCTGGCGGCTGTGCACCCGGCCCGGCGTGCCGGAGAGTTCGAGCAGCAGGCGCAGCTCGGTCGGGGCGAGGCTGACCGGCTCGCCGCGGTTGGCGACCACCAGCCCGGCCCGGTCGATGGTCAGGTCCCCGTACCGTTCCAGCTCCGCCTGGTCCCGGCCGATCCGCCGCAGTACCGCGCGAATGCGCGCCTCCAGCACCCGCGGCTGCACCGGCTTGACCACGTAGTCGTCCGCGCCCGCCTCCAGCCCGGCCACCACGTCCATGTCGTCGCCGCGCGCGGTCAGCATGATGATCGGTACCTCCCCGGCGGCCCGGATGCGGCGGCAGACCTCGAACCCGTCGATGCCGGGCAACATCAGATCGAGCACGACGACGTCGGGAACGTCCGCCCGCAGCCGCTCCAGCCCCTCCTCGCCGGACTCCACCGCCCGCACCCGGTGCCCATGCTGGGACAGGGCCAGCTCAAGGCCCTCCCGCACGGCCGGGTCATCCTCGATCAACAACACTCGCGACACGCCGCCGAGTTTCACCGCACGCTCCGTAGCTCGCCCTCCCCGGTCAACCCTGTCCACTGTGGGCCAGCCGCGTCCCCGCCTCGTCCGCGCGATGTCATGGTCGTGTCACGATCGCGCCGACGGCAGCCGCCGTCGACAAACGGTGACATACGGCTGACGACGCACGCACATTAAGCGCCAATCGTAGTTCGTCATGAGCAAGCCACACACCATTCCACCTCGGCTTCGGGACCGGCGGTACGCCATGCTCCCGCCGCCCGCGGCGTTCGTCCGCCATCCCGGCACCGGCGGCACGAGCCCTTGCACCCCCCTGCACATGATCCGTGCGGGCGCGAGAAGCGCGCCCCGATCTTCCATGAGGTGAAGAGCTCTTGTCGTCGCGCCTTTCTCCCACCACATGCGCGCTCGGTGTCGCCATGTCCGCCGTACTCGCCGTGGCCGGTTGCCTGGCCTACAGCGACGGGCAGGCCGAGCCACTGACGCTGTCGAACTCCAAGCCGGTCCCGATCCCCCTGCCCTGGCCGTCGAAGGGACAGGCGGCGGTCGAGGTCACCGGGCCGGTGCACAGCCTGAGTGTGTACGGCGAGCAGCGGCCCGTACCGATCGCGAGCGTCACCAAGGTGATGACCGCCCTGGTGATTCTCCGCGATCATCCGCTCGGCAGGAAGGCCGCGGGGCCGTCCATCCGTGTCGACTGGCAGGCGGCGATCGAGTCGGGAAACCGGGACGAGTCCACGGTGCCCATCAGGGCGGGCCAGAGCTTCACCGAGCGGGAGCTTCTCGAAATGATGCTGATCCCTTCGGGGAACAACGCCGCACGCCTGCTGGCCCGCTGGGACGCGGGCTCGGAGCGGGCCTTCGTCCGCAAGATGAACGCGACCGCCGCCAAACTGGGCATGAAGAACACCACGTACACCGGGGCGAGCGGATACGAATCCACCACGGTCAGCACGGCGGTGGATCAACTCAAGCTGGCCCGGAAGGCCATGAAGAACCCGGTGCTGCGGGACATCGTCGCCACCGCGAGAATCAACGTTCCGGGCATCGAGGGCGAGATGGTCAACGGCAACAAGCTGCTCGAACTGCCCGGGGTGGTCGGTCTCAAGACCGGCACCAGCTCGGCTGCGGGTGGAGCGCTGCTGTGGGCCGCCCGTCCCACTTCCGGGGACCGCGGCCGGTTGATCCTCGGGGTGGTACTGCGCCAGGGCGACTCCGGCGACTCGTTCGAAGAGAAGAAGGAGGCGGCGTTCGCCGCGAGCAAGAAGTTGATCCTGGCGGCCCAGCGATACCTGAACCTCGAATGAACGCCGCCTTCGTGAACGCGCCCGCCATCCTTCCTCGCCAGGCCCGTGCGGTCTAGCACACGGCGACGCTGCTCGCCTGGTACGAGAACAGTCCGGGCGACCCCTGCTTCTCCTTGTGCCAGAAGCGGTACTTCTGGTAAATCCCGAGGGAGTTCGGGCTGAGGCGTTCCCCGACCAGCCGGTAGGCCATGATGCTGCTGCCTTCGGCCACGATGTAGTCACCCGGTGCCGTGCACGGGGCCTGCCCGATCGCCCCCTGCGGGGCGAGTTGTGCGACCGACGAGCTTCCCCCGATGAACTCGCACGTCGCGACGGAGACGTTCAGGAAGCGCTGCTTGGTGACCCCGCCGGACAGGTAGTTCTCCTCGGTCAGCCAGTATCGCCTGGTCCGGTTGAGCGTGATGGGCCCGCCGCCGCTCCCGTTGGTCCGTTCACCGATGACCCAGTTGGTCAGTGCCGGCCCGATGGGCGGATTGGTGCTGTGACTGCCCATCGTGCAGCGCCAGTCCAACGCCATGGCGGACGCCGGGTCACCGCAGACCAGCGTCGTCGCGGCCGTTCCCAGTACCAGCGCGGCCGAGGCCGCCCGGATGATCGCCTTGTTCACTGTCGGCCTCCGAACGTTTCGGGGTACGCCCCCAAGTCTCCGGACGCCCCTCATGGCCCGATCAACGCCGGATCAGTGCGACAGCACGACGATCGATGCCCTCGATGCCGGGGTTGCCGCGAAGTCAGGGGGAGGCTGCGGAAGCGGCACTCGAACCTGATGTAACCGAAAGTAGCCACTCGAACGCGCAAGGGCATGTTGAGGGTACGCCGGGAGCCTCCGGCACCCATGGAAGGACCCCCATGCCCTCTGACAAGCACACCCCTTTGCCCCTCATCCGTATCGCGATGGGACTCTATGAGTCACAGGTCCTGCGGGCCGGAATAGAACTCCGGCTGTTCGAGCACCTGGCGGCCGGTCCGGCCACCGCCGCTGAACTGGAGAAGGCGTGCGGACTGCACCCGACGTTGTCCGGCGACTTCCTGAACGCCCTGGTGGCGATGGACCTGCTGGAGCGTGACGGGTCGCACTACGAGATGCCGGCGCGCACCGCGGCCCATCTGGACCCCCGTTCGCCCGGCTACATCGGCGGTGCCCTGGCGTTCATGCAGCGGCAGTACCCGGTCTGGAGCGACGTCACCGGCAATCTGCGCTCGGGGAAGGCGTTGATCGACGACCTGCCCGGCGACATCTTCATGAGCGGCCCGTACCGGACGCAGCAGAGCACCAGGGGATTCGCCGAGGGCATGGACGGCCTGGTGACGCTGTTCGACGGCCCGCTCGCGCAGAGCTTCCGCTGGGAGCAGGTGACCTCGTTCACCGATCTTGGCGGATGCCGCGGAAGGCTCGCCCTGAAGCTCGCCGCCGCCTACCCCAACCTACGCGCGGTCGTCTTCGACCTGCCGCCGCTCCGGCCGCTCTTCGACGAACTCCTGCAGAGCGCGGCCACCGACGAGCCCGATGAGGCCGGTGGCGCCGGACTGCGATCACGCGTCACGTTTCATGCGGGCGACTTCTTCGCCGACCCCCTGCCCGAGACGCAGGTCTACCTGCTCGGCCACATCCTGCACGACTGGAAGCCCGATAAGCGCCGGCTCCTGGTGGAACGGGCCTTCGAGCACCTTCCCCCCGGCGGGTCGCTCCTGGTCTACGACAGCATGATCGACGGTACCCCCGAGGTCGATCGGCTCAACTATCTGCGCAGCCTGCACATGCGCATGATCGCCGGCTCCTCGGAGTACACGATCGCCGATGGCATCCGCCAGTTGCGGGACGCCGGTTTCACGGTCGAGGACCCCGTCGCCCTCAACGAAGGCACCACGCTACTGGTCGGCAACAAGCCGGGCTGAGCCCGTTCCCCAGGCTCCATTGACGTACTGCCGGCCTGGGCCTCGGTGCGGACGCCCGCCGACGAACACGCCCGTGCCGTTTTCGGCACGCGGGAAGAGACAGCTCTCCGAGCCTTCCGGCCTCGGTCGCGAACCTGCGTAGGGATCGCCCGCCGGCCATGGGCCTTGCGGCGTCACAGCCGGGATTTCAGCACGGCGATCTCGGGCCATGGGTCGAAGCCGTGCTCGATCAGCCAGCGGACCGCCCGCAGGCTTCGCAACGACCACCACGCGCGGATCACGTCGAGGTCCACGTCGGTGCCGTAGCCGGCGATGACGTCGGCAATGCGGTCCTCGTGGCCGAGCGTCAAGGTGGCGAGGTCGAACAGGGCATCGCCCTGGCCCGCCTCGGACCAGTCGATCACGCCGGTGATCTCGTCACCATCGGCGAACACGTGGGTGATCTGCAGGTCGCCGTGCGTGAAGGCCGGTTTCCACGGCCGGAGCGCGGCCTCGGCGATCCGGCGATTTCGCGTGACCACGTCGGTGGGCAGGACGCCGTTCGTGACAAGCCAGTCGCATTCGCCGTCGAGCTGCGCCGCGACCTCATCGAGGCTCTGGCCCGGCCACGGTGGTAGTGGCGCGTCATGCAGCATCCGCGCGGCTGCGCCCGCCGCGGCCCACGCCGCCGGCGACGCCATCGACGGCTCGCCGAGGCGGCCGAGTGCCGTCCCTGGGAGGGCGGCGAGCGCGAGCACGGGCGGCTTGCGCCACAGGACCTCCGGGGTCGGGATCGGCGCCATGGCCATCGCCTCGACCTCGACGTCGGTACGCCTCTGGTCAGTGTCGATCTTGAGGAACACGTCGCCGACGCGCAGGGTCGCGCGCTCATGATGGGCGACGACGACCTTGACCTCCTCCACGTCGGCCATTATCGCGAGATGATCACCGATGTGGCCACACGTTCATCGCGTGCGACCGCGCCCCGCTGCCCTGCGGACTCGTGTTCGGCACCGGCACTGGGGACCGAGAGCAGCATCGGACGATCACGCCCGGGCCGGATACCCGCCGTGCCTCGGCTGCGGTATCGTGCATGGCATGTCCGGCGCTTCTGCTGCGGCTGCCGCCGCTGTGACCAGGACGCTCCGCTAGCGGCGGGGCGTTCCTCTTCCACTTTCCGCTGAACGTTCCGTCGCTTCGTGGTCAATCCGGAGCGGCCGTTTCGTGCTGCCCGGGATCTCCCCGAGCAACGGAGCATTTCTGTGGGGTCACCCTTTCTCTTCTCTCACCAGGGCGGTTCGTCGCCGGTGCGGGCCTGGCTGGTGCTGAGCTGCCTGGCCATGTTGCAGTTCCTCATCGCGGTCGACGTGACCGTGGTCAACGTCGCGCTGCCGTCCATCGGCCATGATCTGGGCGCGGACGCCCGCCGCCTGACATGGGTGGTCGTCGGGTACACGGTCACGGGCGGCGGCCTGCTGATGCTCGGCGGACGGCTCGGCGACCTGTTCGGCAGGCGGCGGGTACTGCTGGCGGGCACCGTCCTGTTCGGGGCGGCGTCGCTGCTGGCCGGCATCGCCCCGTCCTTCACCCTCCTCGTGGCGGCGCGGCTGATGCAGGGCGCCGGTGAGGCGCTGGCGCTGCCCGCCGCCATGGCGGTGATCGTGCTCATGTTCCCCGAGGGGCTGCGCCGGTCGCGAGCGCTGGGTGTGTGGGCCGCGGTGGCGAGCAGCGGTCTGGTACTCGGCTTCGTGCTCTCCGGGGTGATCACGCAGCTTCTGGGCTGGCGATGGATCTTCCTGGTGGCCGTTCCGTTCATCGTGTTCGTGTCGGCGGCCACGATCCTGCTGGTCCCCGCCGACCCGCCGGGCCGGCGCGTCAGGCTCGACCTGCGCGGGTCGGTACTGCTGACCGCGGCGCCGCTGCTGTTCGCGCTGGGCGTCGTCGAGGCCGGGCAGGACGGCGGACCTGGCCGGCTGTCGCCGCCGGCGCTGGCCGGGGCGCTGTTCGTCGTGACCGAACGCCGTGCGGCCGACCCGCTCATCCCTCCCGGATTCTTCCGCAACCGGGCCCGTGTCCTGGCCAACCTCGCGACCGCGCTGCTCAGCGCCGCCCTGTCCACCTCGTTTCTGCTGTTCACCTATCACCTGCAGAACCGGCTGGGGCTCAGCCCGCTGGCGGCCGGGCTCACCCTGCTGCCGTTGGCCGTCTCCCTCGTCGCCGCCGCGACGTTCGTGCCACGGCTGCTCGGGCGGTGGGGGGCGCGCGTCTGCGCCGTCACCGGGATCGGGCTGACCGCGCTGGGCATGGCCGCCATCGCCGCCGCCCCTGCGGGGGCGCTCGTTCTGGCGACGGTTCCGGCGATGGTGCTGATCGCCGCCGGGATGGGCTTCGGGCTCGTCGGCCTGCAGTACGCCGCCGTGACCGGCGTGACCGGAGACGACGCGGGGGCCGCCGCCGGCGTCCAGCGCGCGGCCGACCAGCTCGGCGGCTCCACCGGGATCACGGTCTACATCGGCGTCGGTTTCGCTCCCGCCCTTGCGGGCATCGACCCGTTCCTCACGAGCAGCGCCCTTGCCATCGTGGGTCTCGCCGCCGCCGGGTTCATCGCCTGGCGCATCGCCCTGCCCGCACACTGAGAGATCCGGCCCCGGCCCGGTGACCGGCGGGCATCGCGTCTTTGTCCTACGCGCTGACCTACGGTCACTGTGGCTTCCGGTGCAGGCCGGTCAGGCGGACGACGGCCGTGAACCCGTCGTCGGTGCCGGGCCAGTGGGCGCGGACGGCGTCCAGCCCGGCCCGGCGTACGACGCCGCGGAGCACGGCGGTGACGATGATCGCGTCGTCGGCGTAGCCCAGCACGGGAATGAAGTCCGGGATCAGGTCGATCGGGAATGCCAGATAGGCCAGCAGCAGACCGAGCCGCACCCGCACCCCGCGCGGCAGGGTGCGGTCCGCGGCGAGCCGGCGGAGCAGGCGCAGCACGTCCGGCAGCACGCGCAGCGCTTCGCGCAGCAGCCCACCGCGCGGGCGGGCGATGAGCAGCGTGATGAGGAGCGCGAGCCAGGTGAGCGCCAGGGCGGCGGCGATGCCGATGAGCAGGTCCCACCACAACGAACCGGTCATGGCCGGTGCACCACGCGCGGTGGCGGTGCCTCGTTGATCGGGACCTGGCCCGGTTCGCCGGCCTCGGCGTGCAGTGCGGCCTCCTCGATCGCGGCGCGGGCGGCGATCTTGGCCAGCCAGGTGCGGAAGCGTTCGAGGCCGGCCTCGGACTCCTCGGCCTCGGCGTAGGGGAGGTCGCCTCGTGCCCGTTCGCCGGCCGGTTCCAGCCGAAGCCCGGGCAGACGTTGTGGCACCTCGGCGACCATCGCCCGCTCCCCGGCCCGGTCGGTGAACGCCATCGACAGGGTCCGGGCGGCGAGCCGCCGGACCTGCGTGTGGACCTCCGGCCGGGCGGGACAGGCAGATCGACCGTTGCAGGCATAACGCGCCAAGTGAGCGCAGCTTGCGCCACGCCTGGACGCGCAGCGTGCCCGCGGCCGTCGCGGGTGCGCATCGTCTGTCACACGACCACGTTACGTGCGGTTACAACGACTTGGGCTGGCCGAGTTCTCCTCAGCGGCGATGAGTTCTTCTCGTCCCGGGAGTCTTCTCCTCAACGACCCTGACGAGAGGACTCCTGTGATCTACGACGAGACGAAAAGAGGGAGCGGACGCGCGGCCGGCCTCTGGCCGTTGGTACACGCCGAGCGGGCGGCCCTGGCGGTGGATCTGGCGGATCTGACCGACGAGCAGTGGGCGACGCGGTCGCTGTCCACCGCGTTGACCGTGCGCGAGGTGCTGGCGCACCTCACCGCGGGGGCGAGCCTTAACGCCGTGCGGTGGATGGTGGGCGTGATCCGCTGCCGGTTCGATTTCGACGAGCAGGTCGCGATGCGGCTGGCCGAGCAACTGGGCGCGAGCCCGGCCGAGACGCTTGAGCGGTTCCGCCGCGTCGTCACGAGCACCACCAAACCGCCCCTCCCGATCATCGCGATGCTGGGTGAGACGATCGTGCACGGCGAGGACATCCGGCGACCGCTGGGCATTCGGCACGAGTACCCGATCGGGACCGTCACCCGGCTGGCCGAGTACTACCAGGGTTCGGACCAGGTCGTCGCCGCCAGAAAGCGGATCACCGGGCTGCGGCTCACCGCGACCGACGGTCCTTTCGCCACCGGTTCCGGCCCGTTGGTGTCCGGTACCACCCTGGCACTGGTGATGGCGATGACCGGGCGCTCGGTGTACTGCGACGAGCTTGACGGCGACGGCGTCGCGATCCTTCGCGATCGGCGCGACATGACGTGACCCTGCGCTCCGAGCCCTTCCTCACTCCGGCGGGCCTTCCCCGGTCGCCCAAAAAGTGATATCACTTTGCTAGCAAGGTGAAGTCACGTAGAAGGGACCGACGATGGCGAACACATCGGGCGAGGCCGCACTTGAGGCCGCCGTCGTGGAAATGCCCGCGCCGCGCACGCGCGAGCACCCCGTGCGGGCGGCCAACGGGTTCGTGATGCTGGGGGTCGCGACGGCGCTGACCCTTGCCGGGATCGCGCTGCTCGTCGTGGGAATCGTCATGCTCGCCTCGGGGGCCGGGCAGGGCGGTATATGGGTGGTCATCGCGAGCGTCCTGGTGATCCTGCTCGGCTTCTCCACGTACTTCGGCCTCACCGCGGTGGCGCCGGGCGAGGCTAGGGTGGTGCAGTTGCTCGGCCGGTACGTCGGCACCCTGCGCACCCCCGGCTTCCAGTGGGTCAACCCGATCACCGCGCGGCGGCGGGTGTCCACGAGGATCCGCAACCACGAGACGGACGTGACGAAGGTCAACGACGCGGACGGCAACCCCATCCAGATCGCGACCGTGGTGGTGTGGCAGGTGCAGGACACCGCGCAGGCGGTCTTCGAGGTGGACGACTTCGTGGAGTTCGTGGCCATCCAGGCGGAGACGGCCGTGCGGCACATCGCGGGCAGCTACCCCTACGACGCGCACGGCGAGCCGAGGCTGTCGCTGCGGGACAACGCCGACGAGATCAACGAGCGGCTGTCCACGGAGATCGCGGCCAGGGTCGCCTCCGCCGGGGTGAAGGTCATCGAGTCGCGGATCATCCACCTGGCGTACGCGCCCGAGATCGCCCACGCGATGCTGCGCCGCCAGCAGGCCGGTGCGGTGGTGGCGGCCCGGCAGCGGATCGTCGAGGGCGCGGTCGGCATGGTGGAGATGGCGCTGGCCAGGCTCGCCGAGCACGACGTGGTCGAGCTGGACGAGGAGCGCAAGGCGGCCATGGTGAGCAACCTGCTCGTGGTGCTGGTCGGTGACCGCGACACCCAGCCCGTGGTCAACACGGGCACCCTCTACCAGTAATCACCGTGGAGCGGAAGAAGATCCTGCTGCGGCTCGACCCGGTGGTTCACGACGCGCTGGCCAGGTGGGCGTCCGACGAGCTGCGCAGCACGAACTCCCAGATCGAGTTCCTGCTGCGCAGGGCCCTCTCCGAGGCCGGGCGCCTGCCCGACGGGGTGGGGCGGATGCGCCCACGCGGACGGCCGAAGAAGGCGCCGGGGGACGCCACAGAGGACGACGACACAGATCAGAAGGCAGAAGGGGAGCAGGCGGATGGAGACGGCGCGAGTGGAGCAGAGTGAGTCACTGACCCGATCGGCCTTCCTGCTGGCCTTCGACCTGCGGAAGGAGAAGCTGACCCAGCGGAGCGGGCTGGGCTACCTGCTACGCGCGGCCACCCTCGCCGAACTGCTGCTGGCAGGCAACCTGGCCGACGAGTCGGGCAAGGCCCGAGCGATCACCGCCCCGGCCGCCGAGCCGGGCTCGCTGCGAGCCATCGTCTGGGAGCAGATCACGAACGCGCCGCCCCGCTCGTGGCGGCGGTGGGTGCAGAAGGACAACGGCAAGGCGGTCCGCGTGGTACGCGACGAACTTGCGGCGGCGAGGCTGATCAGCGTGGAGCGGCGCCGGATCCTGGTGTTCCCGGTCGAGCGGATCAGGCCGCGCAAGGCGTACCTGTCGCGCAGGCTGGCCGAACGCGTCGGCCGGGCCATCCGCGGCGGCGGGCCGGTCGGACGCCTGGACGAGGACGTGCGCGTGCTGGCGGCACTGGCCATGGCGGCCCGGCTCAAGACGGTGGCCCCCTCCTGGCGGGAGGCGCGTCAGCGCCGGGACCGGATCCGGCGGCTTTCCGCGCCCATCGAGCCGATCGCGACCGCATTGCGCAAGAGCATCGAGGCGGCCGGATCGGCGGACAGCGGCGGCTGACCGGCGTACCACCCCGACTGTTCGATCACCCGGGGGTCAGGGTCGAACTCGGCGACGTGCCGCGCGTGCGCTGCGGCGCATCTCAGGCGGTAACCGGCGACGAGCGAGACCGGGTAGATCGCAGCAGGACGACGGCCAGCACCGCAGCGATCACGAACGCGCCGGAGGCGATCGCGATGCACCCGAACACGCCGGCGGCCGAGTTGACCGTCTCGCCCTTGATGACCACGGTGGTGGACGACAGCACCGCCCCACCCACGAAGTCCAGGATCACCGATCCGAATGTGACCATGACCATGACCAGGCCGGCCACGACGCCCTGCCGTTCGCCCTTGGCGTCGGCGATCGGGCTGACCGGCCCCGAGCCGATGCGGTGTACGTGCAGGTCATTCGGGTCGGCGTTGTCGAGCAGGACGGGCCCGGTGTGCTCGTAGGCGATCAGTGACCAGTGCGGGCCCCGCATGAGGTCGAACAGGCTCCCGCTGAATCCCGGGCCCTCCAGGCCGCCGACGTCGGGGGCGCGGTCGCCGGCCACCGGGCCGGCGACGCCGCTCGGCGGGCGGACCGGGCGTGCCCGATTGACCTTCGACGTCGTTTGTACTTTCGTTGTCATCAGGAGTGAACGCAGGCCCCGCGCACCGCACCTGACAACGGGAGCCACCGAACGCGCTCTACCGCCTGCGGCGGACTATCCTGCGTTCGCCCTGATCGATGCAGTACCTGCGCAACGTGGCGGGCCCCATCCCCGCCACCGGCACGACACCGTTCGGCCACGGCGGTCCGGCATGGACCGCCGGCATGTTCCAGGAACACGCATCGGCGTGCGTCGCTCGCTGGGAGGCCGCACCACCGAACCCCGGCCGCCCGCCGCGTGACCTCGCCGGCCAGGCCCGCGACCACATCGCGGCGTCCACCTCGTAGGAGGCATCACGTGATCCGAACGATCAAGATCCTCGGCGCGGCACTCGCCGTGCTGCTGCCGGTCCTCACCATCGGCGGCCCCGCGAAGGCCGCATCCGACCAGGGGGCCACACAGGTGGCGGCGTCCCCGACGCCCCCGAAGTACCCCACGACGATCTCCTTACCGAACGGGTTCCGGCCCGAGGGCATCGCCACCGGCCCCGGCCCGTACGCCTACTTCGGCTCCCTGGGCGACGGTTCCATCTACCGCGCCGACCTGCGCGACGGAAGCGGCGCGATCATCAGCCCCGGGCCCGGCACGTCGTCCGTCGGGATGAAGACCGACCGGCGCGGGCGGCTGTTCGTGGCGGGTGGCGGGAGCGGTGGCGCGCGCGTCATCGACACCCGTACCGGCCGGATACTGGCCTCCTACCAACTGTCCAGCGTCCCGGCGTTGATCAACGACGTGGTCGTCACCCGGGACGCCGCCTACTTCACCGACTCCACCAACCCGGTCCTCTACAAGCTGCCGCTGCACGGCCGGCGGCTGCCCGCCGCCGCGACGCCGATCCCGATCACCGGGGACCTGGTGTACCGGCCCGGCTTCAACGCCAACGGCATCACGCCGACCCCGGACGGCCGGGGCCTGATCGTCGTGCAGTCGAACACCGGCGGCCTGTTCCGTGTGGACCCGTCCGGTGCGACCCGTCAGATCGACCTGCACGGTGAGACGCTGCCCGCGGGCGACGGGCTGCTGCTGCTCGGCCGTACGCTGTACGCGGTGCAGAACCAGCTCAACTCCGTGGCCGTCATCCGGCTGAACGCGGAGGGCACCGAGGGCCACGTCGAGCGGCGGGTGACCGACCCTCGCTTCGACGTACCGACCACGGTGGCCGCCTTCGGAGACCGCCTGTACCTCCCCAACGCCCGCTTCTCCACCCCGCCGACCCCGGAGACGCCGTACACCGCTGTCGCGATCCCGCGCCCCTGAGCTCGACCCCGCCCGGGGCCGTTCACGATCGGCGCTGACCAGGAGGTCGCGCTCGCGGCATCGGCCCGCGAGCGCGACCCGGTCAGGTGCGGGAAACCTCATGGCCTGATCAGCGAGGCGTAGGCCGCGCGCACGTCCGCCGTGGACGACTTCACATACTTCTCCGACGGCGGGCCGGGGTCGATGCCGTAGTAGGTGTAGTGGATGCGGGCGGGGCAACTGGAGCCGCCGATCTGGAGGCTCGTCCTGGACACGAGCTTCCCGGTCCGTACCTCGTAGACGCGGACGGAGACCTTTCTCTTCCGGAACGCCACCTTCTCCAGCGGGCCCACGGTGTGGATCGGCTCGTAGTAGCAGGACCTGACCGTGCTCCCGAACGAGATCTCACCGACGCAGATCACCAGCACCGCGTCCGCGGGATCCTTGGCCAGCCATGATGAAGGCAGCTTCCTGCGATGCCCGTCGTTGCCGAACAGCATCGCGCGGTGCGGTCCCCGGCCCCGGTAGGGGGCCGCCCCGTGGTAGGGAGCCGGGCGTTCGCAGTAGGCGGGCTTCCCGCCGGAACCCGGGCGTTTCACCAGACGCCGGAAATGGGCCAACTCGATCTCCAGCGTGGCCCGCTTCACTCCCTGCCTGGCCCGGCCCGCGAACGGGTGCCCAGGGTACTGGTCGAGCAGTTGCCGGTACTGTGCGCGGGCCTCCTTCCAGTCCTTGCCGCTCGCGAGGTCGTCGCCGCATCCGACGATCGCGGCGGGGGCGACGCGGGTGACGGCGTCGCCCACATGGTCCAGTGCGCTTCCGCCCGCCGCCTGCCCGCCCAGCCAGTCGGTGATCGTCCGGGTGGCGCAGGAGTCCTTCAGCGGCAGTCCGCCGAGGAAACCGTCCAGGACCGCCTGGATCTTCGCCTCCTGGCCGGGGAACTCCCCGAGCACCCGTGTCAGCCGGCCGAAACCGGTCTCCAGGGCACCGATGTCGCCGGTCAGGGCGGTGCCGAGTTCCTGCCCGGCCTGCGCCAGGAAGAGATCGGCCCGGCGGACGTCCACCCCCGGCCACAGCGCCCCGGGATGAGCACGGTAGGCGCGAAGGGTTTCGGCGGCGCGCAGCCGATCGCTCCCCGCCTGCCGCTCGGCCTGCATCAGCAGGCGGCATGCCTCAAGCTGATCGTCGGCGCGGGCGGTCAGCGGCGCGTCGGCCACCCGGTGGCCGAACCACAGCCGCCGCAGAACCGGCAGCGCCTGCGCGCACCGGCCCGCGCGGTGGGCCGTGGCGGCGTCCTGCTCGATGCGTACGGCATCGAGCCGCAGCGCACCGACGGCCACCAGGACCGGGACCACGACGCCGAGCGCGATCAGCCGCTGCCTTCCAGCCCGGCCGTGTTCTCCGACCAGGTGCCCGGTGCGCCACGATCGCCCACCCGCCAGGTACCAGCCGTGCACGGTGACGGCCGCCCACCACAGGAGCACCACCCCCTGGAACCACACGGCCCGCGCGGCCAGGGCGTGGACGATGACCAGCGCAATCGTGACCGATACGGTCCCGGCGGCGAGTCTGCGCCGCCCCAGCATCAGATATCCGACGCCGAGCAGGGAGGCGTTGGCGAGCGCCACGGCGTACGGGTCGCGGGGCTGTGCGTCGCGTCCATTTTGGCGCGATCCATCAGGACGGCCGCCGGAACTCCCAGGTATCGGATCCATGGTGGCACCCACCTCCCACGATCGTCGCGGGCCGCATCCCGGCCAGGCCCCAAAAGTAGGCGCCGGCGCGGGGGAGGGGTCCCCGCGTTCGGGCGGGGGCTCAGAATCGGCCGCTGACCAAGTCGGCGTCGTAGGCGAGCAGGGCCGCCTGGGTGCGGTTGGCGCAGCCGAGCTTGCCGAGCAGCCGGGACACCTACCCCTTGACCGTCGTCTCGCTGAGGAACAGCCGGGCTCCCGTCTGGGCGTTCGACAGGCCCTCGGCCAGGCAGGTCGGCACGTCGATCTCACGCTCGGTCAGCTCGGCCACCAGCGCCTTGGCGGCCTGCTTGGCGGGCGCTTCCGGCGCGAACGTGGCGACCAGCCGCCGGGTGAGGGCCGGGGAGATGACGGCGTGCCCGTCGGCGGCCACCCGGACCACGTCGGTGAGGTCCTCCGGGTCGGTGTCCTTCAGCAGGAAGCCGACCGCGCCCGCGCGGAGCGCGCGGACGACGTACTCGTCCTCTTGGCTGGTTCGGGGAGCGCGCAGGCGCGTTCGGTGGCGGTGAGGCCGTCCACGCCGGGCATGCGGATGTCCATCAGCACGACGTCCGGCCGCAGGCGCACCACCGCTTCGAGGGCCTCCGCACCGTCGTACGCCTCGCCCACCACCTTCAGGTCGTCCGTACGGGACAGGATCGCCCGCAGGTGGGCGCAGACCATGCGCTCGTCGTCCACGAGCAGGACCTCGATCATGCCCGGCCCCCGCCGGCCGGTACCGCGAGGCGCGGGCCGCCGCGGTCGGATGGACGTCGCCCCCGGCGACGCCGGGCGGCTGTGGGTCACCATCTCCCCGCTCACCACGCTGGCCGGCCACGGCGAACCGCAGCGCTTCGCGCCGGCCCGGCTGCGGGACGACACATTCGTGTTCGCCGAGGCCCGCGGTGGCACACACCCGGTCGTCGCCTTCCTACCGGGACCGGACGGCCGGGCCGCCTTACAGATGAGGGGCCATTCCAGGAGGAGGTGGCGCGCCGGGCGGGGAACGCGCTCGCCTGGCATCTGCTGCGGGCGGGAGAGCTGGAGCCCGCGCTCGCCGCCGTCCAGCGGGCCCTGCCGGTGGCCGCGAAGCCCGAGTACGACCACGTCCGTGACACGCAGGTACGCATCCTGCTCAAGATGGGCCGCACGGACGAGGCGTACGCCGTCGTCGATCAGGTGCTGACTCGCGCCCCGGCCTTCCGGGACTTCGCGGACCTCACCGGGTCCTCGGACTTCCAGCAGTGGCGCCGAGGCTGGCGTCCAAAGCGCCGGTGTGAGGTCGCAGACTTTCACTTGACTTCCAACCCAATTGAATGTAGTGATGACTCTATGGAAAGTGGGACCAGGCGGCCGTACCGCATGAGCGCCCGTTCGGCGGCCATGGAAGTCACGCGTACGCGTGTGCTGGAGGCGGCGGCCACGCTGTGGATGCGCCAGTGGTTCGACGACGTCACGTTGCAGCACATCGCCGATGAGGCGGGGGTGTCGGTACAGACGATCGTCAACCACTTCGGAGGCAAGGACGGGCTGGCCGACGCCGTCGCCGAGTGGGTGGCCTCGCAGACGGCGGTCGCCCGCCAGGCGCCCACCGGCGACGTGGCGGCGATCGTGACCGTGCTCTTCGCCGACTACGAGCGGCACGGCGCCGCCAACGTCCTGTGGACCGCGCAGATGGACCGCGTCCCGGTGGCGGGCCGGGCGGCCGCCCATGCCCGCGCCCAGCATCGGGCCTGGCTGGAACAGGTCTTCGCCGACCGCCTCCCGGCCCCGGGTCCCGACCGCGAGCACGCGCTGAACCTGCACCACGCCGCCACCGACATCTACCTGTGGAAACTGTGGCGGCACGACCTCGGCCTGTCTCGCGAGGACGCCGAACGCGCCATGTGCGACCTGCTGACGTCGATCGACCCCCGAAAGAGAAACTATGCGTAAGAACTTCCTGTTCGCCACCTGGGCCGGCGGCGGAGCCGTGCCGCCCACCCTCTCGGTCGCCCGCGCGCTGCGCGAGCGCGGCCACGGCGTCCGGGTGCTGGGCGACAGGTCGCTGCACGACGAGGTGGCCGCCACCGGCGCGGAGCCGATCACCTGGACGACGGCGCCCCAGGGCGACACCACCGACCCGGCCGGCGACCTCCTCAAGGACTTCGAGGCCCGCACGCCGATGGGCGCATTCGCCCGGCTCCGTGACCGTTTGGTCTGCGGCCCCGCGGCGGACTTCGCCCGCGACACCCTGGCCGAGCTGCGCGCGCATCCGGCTGACGTACTGGTCACCGACTTCTCGCTGCTCGGTGCGATCACGGCGGGCGAAGCGGCCGGAATCCCGGTGGCCGCGCTGGGGACGACCCTTTACCCCTTCCCCGCCCCGGGCGCGCCGCCGTTCGGTCCCGGGCTCAGGCCCGCCACCGGTGTCCTGGGGCGGCTGCGCGATCGGCTCCTGACAGAGATGATCACCAAGCCGTGGGCCAAGGGACTGCCCGCGCTCAACGCCGCCCGTGCCGCCAACGGTCTCCCGCCCGTCGATTCGGTCATCGACGCGTTCGGCCGCGTCGACCGGTTCCTCGTACTGTCGCCGCGGGCGCTGGACTACCCTGGCCGGCGGTTCCCGCCCTACGTCCGCCACGTCGGGCCGCGGCTCGACGACCCCGCGTGGGTCGGGGAACTGCGACTGCCCGAGGGGGAGACCCCACTGGTGCTGGTCAGCCTGAGTTCGACGTTCATGAACCAGCGCGAGCTGCTCCAGCGCATCGCCGGCGCCCTCGGCCGGCTGCCGGTACGCGGGCTGCTGACCACCGGCCCGGCAGTGGACCAGGCAACGGTCCACGCGCCCGGCAACGTCCTGGTCACCTCGGTCGCCCCGCACAACGCCGTGCTCCGCCACGCCGCTGTGACGATCACGCACGCCGGCCACGGGACGGCCGTCAAGTCCCTGGCGGCGGGTGTGCCCATGGTGTGCGTACCGCTCGGGCGCGACCAGGGCGAGGTGGCCCTGCGCGTCGCCCTCGCCGGAGCAGGGATCACCCTACGCAGGAGCGCCTCACCCGGCACCATCGCCCGCGCGGTCGGCCGGGTCCTGCACGACCCGTCCTACCAGCGCCAGGCGCGGCGCCTGGCCGCCGAGATCGCCGCCGAAACGGCGACCGACCGAGCCGTCACCGAACTCGAAGACCTCACCGCGACGACGCCCGGACCTGGATCTGGGTCCGCGCCCGGACCGCTGACGCACTCGCCCGGATCCGTACGGAAATGCCCGGTGAGTGGATGACGGACGATTCCTACTGAGCTCCCCAGCGGTCGTGATGGACGGCGGCCTGAAGTGGGCGGCGGTGGCGCCAGCCGTGTCGTTCCAGGTCGGGGTCGCCTTCGAGGTGGGTGACGGGGCCGAGGCACAGCCAGGCGACCGGGCGGACCTCGGCGGGGATGCCGAGCAGGTCCCGCACGAAGGGCTCGCGATAGAACGACACCCACCCCACACCGAGCCCTTCGGCGGTGGCGGCCAGCCAGAGGTTCTGGATGGCCAGGCACACCGAGTACAGGCCGGCGTCGGCGATGGCATGGCGGCCCAGCACGGCGGGGCCGCCTCTGCCCTGGTCATAGGTGACCACGATGGACAGCGTCGACTCGCGCACCCCGTCGATCTTGATGTGGGCGAACCGCCGGGCGGCCTCGGCGTCGAGGGTGGCGGCGTAGGCGGCCCGTTCGTGCTGGACATGTTCGTGGAAGGCGGCGCGGATCGCGGTGTCGCGTACCACGATGAAGTCCCACGGCTGGGACAGTCCGACGCTGGGGGCGGCGTGCGCCGCCGTCAGCACGCGGTGCAGCACCTCCTGCGGCACGGGCGCGCCGGTGAACTGGCCGCGCACGTCGCGGCGGCGGTGGATGACGTCGTACAGATGGCTGTTCATGGGCAGGCTCCCGCTGCATGGCCCCCATCAGAGGGGGCGGTGGGCGCGAGGCCGGTCTTCGGACTCCCGGATCAACGCCTGACCGCCCGCCTTCCCGGCCCTTACGGGCCAGTGGCCGTGCTTCGCACCTGGGCGGCGACTTCCCGGTCACCGCGGCGGGCCCGTGCCGGAATCACACCGGCTTCCCGATTCTCCTCGCGATCGCGAGGCACCTCGCAACAGTTCGCCGAGCAGTACCGTACCGTGACGACCCGCACCGCCGCCCAGGGGCCCCGAGTTCGGCCCCGGAGCCCGCCTCCGGTCAGGCCCTTGCGGCCACGGGCAGTACCGGCTCCAGCCGGAACATGCCCGTGACCATCTCCGCCGCGTCCTCCGCCGGTCGTGTTCGCCCGGCCACGGCGTCCAGGACATCGACGGTCGTGATCATGCCGATGAAGGCTCCGCCCGCCGCCATGACCGGTACGGCGTCGCAGCCCGCGTCCCGCATCACCGTCGCGACGTGCGGCAGGGACGCGTCCTGGCGGACGTGGGGGATGCGCCGCCCGGTCAGCAACCGGCGCAGCGGTGTGCGGGACTGCGCCTCCGGCCCGCCCGTCCAGGACGCCGCCAGGTCCTCCTTGGTGAGGATGCCCAGCAGCAGGCCGTGCTCGTTCACCACCGGCAGGTGGTGGATGCCCGCCCGGCGCATCAGTTCCCAGGCCATCAGCGGGGACTCCTCCGGCCGGACGATCACCAGGGCCCGGCTCATCACCTGCCCGGCGGTCAGCGTCTCATCCATGGTCATCCCCCTTTCAACGCGGGCCAGGTCCAGGTCCCGGACCCAGGCCGGGTCCTCGCCGTGGTCGCGGGCCCGCAGTCGATGTCGTTGAGCATCGCCATGTCCAACGGCGTGGTGGTGGTCCCCCCCTTCTAGTACCCGCGTACGTGCGGATTGTCGTGCCCGTGGCGGCGGCATCCGATCCCGCGGCATGGCCCGGTGCGCCGCGTGCGCAGTATGATCATCGGCAGGCGGCCCGTGGGATCGCTCGTCGCGACGGTGTCCATGCCTCGACCCTCCCTTCGCCCCTTCGCGGGCGGAGGCGGGGGTAGGGACCAAGGTCCCTAGCTCAACGTACGCCTCCCGTGCGGCTGCCGCTGTCCGGGCCCGCCGGCTCCGGTGCCCGCGCCACGCCCGCCGTCGCCGGCCGTAACCGCATCCATCCGATCGTCGATGATCACCCGGCTACGGCAGGCGGGCCCGCCGCTGCGCAGCGATGTGGTGACCGGCCCCGCCGGCAACCTGGTCGAACTGTTCCAGCCCGCGGCCCCCCGCGCGGGAGGTGTGGTCCCGCGCGGGCTGTGGGCCGGGTCAGTGGGCCAGGGTGAGCACCGAGACGCTGTGGGAGCCGGTGTTGGTGAGGTACAGGAACCTGCCGCCGGGGCCGGAGGCGGTGTAGCGCGGGTCGTCGCCGACGGCGACCTCCCCCAGCACGGTGTTGGTGCGGGTGTCGAAGATGTTCACGGTGTCGGAGCCGGAGTTGGCGACATAGGCGATGCGGTTGCCGGTGTGCAGGGCCAGGCCGCGTGGGTTGGTGCCCACGGTGATGGTCGCGGTGACGGTGTTGCGGCGGGCGTTGATGACCGAGACGGTGCCGCCGAGGGTGTTGCTGACGTAGACGGTACGGCTGTCCGGGGTGACCAGGACCCCGCGGGGTTCATCGCCGACGGCGATGGTCGCGGTGACGGTGTGGGCGGCGGTGTCGATGACTGAGACGGTGTCGGAGTCGGAGTTGGCGACGTACGCCGCACGTCCGCTGGGGGTGAAGGCGATGCCTCTCGGGGACAGCCCGACGGCGATGGTGGCGGTGACGGTGTGGGTGGCCGTGTCGATGACGGTGATCGCCCCGGAGCCGGTACTGCTGACGTAGGCGAAGCGGCCGTTGGGGGCGATCGCCACCCCGCGGGGGGCGTCGCCGACCGGGATGGTCTTGATGACCTCGCGGCGCGCGGTGTCGATCACGGACACGTCGTCGGAGTCGCGGTTGGCGATGTAGGCGAACGCGCCCTTGCGGACGAAGCCGACACCGTAGGGGAAGGTGCCGACCGGGATGGTGTCGATCTCGGTGCGGCGGCGTACGTCGATGATCGAGACGGTGTTGGAACCGGCGTTGGTGACATAGGCCTGGCGCCAGCCGGGGGCGAAGGCGACCATGCGGGGGTTGAGGCCGACGTCGATGGTGGCCAGCACCACGGGGCGCACCGAGCCGGGGTGGGCTCCGGACGCCGCGCCGGGAAGGGCACCCACGGGCGCGGCGACCGCCGCGGCCGGTGCGCCGGTGGTGGCCAGCACGGCGCAGGCCAGGATGGCGGGCAGGAGGCGGCGGGCGAGGCTTCGGCGGGGACCGGGACGGTCAGGTGACATGGATGCTGTGACCTTTCGTGAAGGGGGATGCCCCAGGCCGGGGCCGGGTCAGGCGGGGGCGCCGGAGGCCGGGGTCGGTGGGGACAGCGGTTCGGTGCGGCCGCTGTTCCGGTCGCGGGCCAGGGCGTAGGCGGCGGCGCTGATGTACAGCGCGACCGGAAGTACGTAGTCGCCGTCGCGCTCGACGAACTGGAACCACTCCTGGCCGACCAGCGGGCGCAGTAGTTCGGTGCCGAGCTTCCAGACCAGGACGAACATCAGCAGCGGACGCCACGGTTTGAACAGGATCGCCAGGCCGAGCAGGATCTCGAAACCGCCGACCAGGACCATCAGGTTGGCCGAGTCCACGGTGGCCGGGCCGATGCCGAAGAAGGCGAAGAAGTCGTACCAGTAGCGCTTGTGCTCGAAGGCGCCGAAGCCGCCGTGGCCGATCAGCAGCAGGGCCAGGCCGCCGCGCATGGCCCAGTGGATGGCGATGAGGGTGCGGTCGGAGATGGCGGCGGGCTCGTCCACGCGCTCCAGCCAGCGGCGCAGGGACCAGCCGCCCCAGCCGGCCATGATCAGCAGTGCCAGCGGCATGCCGTAGTTGCCGCCGCGCTCAAGGAACTCCCACCAGCCTTCGCCGACGGTAGGGCGGAGCAGGGCGGTGAAGACGCCCCACACGGTGGTGTGCAGCAGCAGGACGCGGGCGGGCCAGAACAGGATGAGCAGGCCGACGGTGATGTCGATGGCGCCGGTGACGTACATGAGGTAGTTCAGGGCGGCGTCGGAGGAGATGCCGAAGAGGTCGTAGTAGGGCAGCCAGGCCCGTGAGCGGCTCAGGCCCGCCCAGCCGTGCCCGATGAACTCGATGGACACTCCGATGCGCAGCAGCCAGTAGAGCTTGGTGGTGAACGAGGCCTCCGCGATGGTCTCGCGCAGGGATTTCGGGCCTTGGGAAGCGACGGTTCGGCTCATCACGGACGCCCCAATCGTTGGCGGTGGGGTTGGTATCCGAAAAATAGGCTTAAGCGATGAGCAAGGAAAGAGGAAAAGGGGGCCCATATTTATATGACTGTTCGCTCATTTTAAGGAGAGGGCACGTCAAAGCCGTCGCCGAGCTGTGGGTCCGTCAACGTGCCGATATGTCATCGGGCGGGATCGGTGTGTGACGAATCGCCGGGGTCGCCGCTTTGTCGGCGCGATGAGAGAAATGAATGGCCGGTTTTCGGCCTTTTTTATTCTGAGTAAGGGATATGAGAAATCCTTTCTGTTGTCCGTGTCGCCTCGGGCGCTGGGAGGCGGGCGCGCGGGTCGCGGTGACGGCGTGCGGCGTTGACCCAAGAAAACACCTCAGCCAGCATTGACTCAATGGATATTGATAGAAATGTCTCGCCGGAACGGGTCGCCCTGCACCAGGCCCTGGCCGATCCCGCGAGGCTGGCGATCGTCGATGCCCTGGCCGTCGGTGATCTGGCGCCGGGAGAGCTGGGACGCCACCTGGACCTGCCGTCCAACCTGCTGGCCCACCACCTGCGTGTACTGGCACAGGTCGGTCTCATCGCCCGCGGCCGATCCCATGCCGACCGCCGCCGTGTCTACATCCGGCTGATCCCCTCGGCGCTGGAGGCCGTGCACCAGCACCGGGTCCTCACGGCGTCGCGGGTGGTGTTCGTGTGCACCGGCAACGCCGCCCGCTCGCCCCTCGCCGCCGCGCTGTGGACATCGCGCAGCGCCGTCCCGGTCACCTCCGCCGGCACCCGCCCGGGTCCCGGCCTCAACCCCCGCGCGATCAGCGCCGCCCGCCGTCACGGGCTGAGCCTGGAGCGGCAGGGCACCGCGGACGTCCGCGACGTGATCACCCCCCACGACCTGGTCGTCGCCGTCTGCGACAACGCCTACGAAAAGCTCGACCCGGGCCTGCGGCGCGTCCACTGGTCGGTCCCCGACCCCGGTCCGGTCGACACCGACGAGATCTTCGAGGACGTCCTGGCCCTGCTCACCGAGCGCGTCGACCGGCTGGCCGCCCTGACCGCCGCGGAGCCCGGCCCCGCCCCGTCGTGAGCCGCCCGCCCCCTGTGCGGAAGACCTCAGGCCGGGCGCTCCCGTACGCGCAGCGCCGTCCGGGCCAGGCCCGCCGTGACGAACGCCGTCGCCACCAGCGCGGCGCTGATCCACAGCGGCGAGCGGTAGCCGAGCCCGGCGGCGATGGCGAGGCCGCCGAGGGCCGGGCCGGCCGCCGCGCCCACGTTGAACGCGGCGGTGGCGAAGGAACCGCCGAGCGAAGGGGCGTCCGCCGCCGCGTACAACGCCTGGGCGATCAGCGTCGAACCGACGGCGAACGACAGGGCGCCCTGGACGAAGACGAGCAGTACCGTGGCGACCGGGCTGCCGGCCGCCACCGCGAAGAGCACCCACCCGGCGAGCAGGGCGATCCCGCCGAACAACAGGACCCGCATCGGCCGCGTGTCCGACAGCCGGCCCGCGATGCTCACCCCGGCGAACGAACCGAGCCCGAACAACGCCAGCATCAACGGCACCCGGCCCTCGGAGAGCCCGCCGACGTCTACCACCAGCAGGGCCAGGTAGGTGAAAGTGCAGAAGGTGGCGCCGTTGACCAGCGCGCCGAGCAGCAGTACGACCGGCAGCCGCGGGCCGCGCAGGGCCCGCAGTTCGCGCCGGACGCCGGGACGGGCCTCGCGCGGGTCACCGGCCGTGTCCGGTACGGAGCGCAGCACCGCGAAGACGGCCGGCAGGGAGATCAGCGCGACCGCCCAGAACGCCGCCCGCCAGCCGAGCGCCTGGCCGAGCACGGCACCGCCCGGCACCCCGGCGACGCACGCGAGGGTGATGCCGCCGAGCAGGACGGAGGTGGCCCGCCCCTTGGCGTTCGGCGCGGCCATGCCCGTCGCCGCGGCGAGCCCGACGGCGAGGAATCCGGCGTTGGCCAGCGCGCCGAGGACCCGGGTCGCCACGAGCGCGGCGAAATCGGTGGTGACCGCGCCGACCACGTGTACGAGCACGAACGCGACCAGGAAGACGAGCAGTGCCCGGCGGCGCGGCCAGCGCAGGCTGAGCACCGCCATCAGCGGGGCCCCGACGATCATGCCGACGGCGAAGGCCGACGTCAGCGCGCCGGCGGCAGAGACGGACACGTCAAGTTCACGGGCGATGTCCGGAACCAGCCCGGACAACATGAACTCCGACGTCCCCTGGGCGAAGACCGCCGATCCGAGAATGTAAATGGCGAAGGGCATGAATAGATGACTCCACAGCCGCACGAAAGAGGATCACGAAGAACAGGGCATGCGGCCGGCTTGTGTGCACCGGGAGGGGGTGTCCGCTCCGGCCGTGGGCACGGCAAAGGCGCGACCGCATGAAAGGGCCCGGCCGGCACGATGAAGATGCCGGAAATTACCGGGGGAGATCAGTCCGTACGAGGGCGATCCGGCGGCGTGGGTGACGACAAGAGGCGCGGCTCAGCCGAAGGGAACGGCCGGCGCGTCGCGCACCACGGAAGGCCACCGGAGAACCGGTGGCTAGCGTCTAGACGCCTCGGGACTGGACATGCCGCCAGGGTAGCGAACGGCCCGGCAGGCTGTCGAGTGGACGTCAATGGCGGCTCGATGCCGGATCAAGCCGCCGGCCGGGACGGGATCGGCACGGCCGTTCGCCGGAAGGGGCCGTGCCGATATCGACCGGCGCAGGCCGGGGACGCGGAACTGTTAATGGGTGCCGGCGTTCTGGCGGCGGCGTGGATCACACGGGAGTCCACACCGGCAGGCGTTCGACCCTGACGCCACCGGCCGGAAACTCATCCCCGCCGCCAATGCCACAGGCCCTCCAAAAGCCCTTGGTCATTGAGGTTTCAATACTTCGACATGCACGAGCGTCCGGATCAAAAGCATCACATGCCAGATAGGAAAGAAATAGGCTCGCCGAGTGGATCACAACTTATCGTCCTTCCCGCAGTCCGCTGAACGGCTTCGCGGTGTCATGATCGGACCGCCCGTGGGCGACTACATCGCACTGTGGGACGAGCACGACGTCAGCTTCTGGCGGCTGTCCGGCGCGCCGCCCAGCATGCTGGGAGCGGGTGCGATGATCCGGGTGAGTGACGAGACCGGCCGTTATCGCGAACTCGGTCTCCTCGACCAGGAGGCAGGCCTTCTGGTGCTGCGCGACCAGGACCAAGGGCCGGGTGCGACGCCCGTGGTCCAGCTCGTTCCGCTCGCCCCGGTCACGATGGAGGAGGCGAAGGCCGGGTCCATCAATGACGACATCACCGTGGCGCGGTGGCTGGGCGACGTCGCCTTCGCCGCGGCCACCCGTGGCGAGTGGCTGGCGATTCACCGGGGAAGCCGGCAAGGGCCGTTCGAGCCGATCGTCGTGGTCGAGCTGCTACGGGACGCGAACGGCGCGTGGTCATCGGCGGTACGAGCGACACCGGTTCCCCAGGGCGCGGAGTTCTGGAGCGAGCATACGGTCGGGACCGACCGGGCGGCCCAGCAGATCGCGACGGCGGCGAGTTCCAAGGCGCTGACGGACAGCGGGGTCATGGCCGTCGCGGCGTTCCTCTCGTGGGGCATCCACCCGCTCATGCTCGGCATGACGTTCGGGCCGAACCCGCACGGGCCTTGGTCGGAGTCAGCGCTCTGACCCGGGGCCGGCCGTTCGTCGTCGAGCGGGTGCGGCTGACAGACGGCGGCATCGCGATCGAGGGCGAGTTCGAGCCGCCTTAACCGGCTCGGCTCACGGTCGAGGATCAGGTCTTCGTCAAGCAGATGGAACAGATCTTCGGAGTGAGCCACCCGACGATCAAGTCACGCCTCAACCGGATCACGCAGATGCTCGACTTCGTGGAGAACGATCCGGCGTCGTCGCGGGCCGACATCATCGATCGGCTGCGTCGCGGCGAGATCACCGCCCAGCAGGCCGTGTCCGAGATGGGGGCGCTGACGTGATGCCGCGGCTGGTGACCTTACACCTCGAACGCCCTGGCCATCACGATCGGCTGGGTAGCCTGGCCGCATGCGCCTGGAGTGGATCACGAGTCTCAGAGCCACGCGTACGTTCACGCCTGATGACGTCTCCCATGACCAGGTGACGGCGGTCCTGGAGGCGGCGCGGTGGGCGGGGTCGGCGCGCAACCGGCAGCCATGGCGGTTCGCCGTGGTACGCGACCGCACCCTCCTGCGCGAGCTGAGCGCGCTCGGCGCCTACGCCGGGCACCTGGCGGGCGCGCCGGTGGCGGTCCTGCTGGCCGTGGACGCCACGTTGAGCACTCAAGACGCCGAGTTCGACGCGGGACGGGCCGCCCAGAACCTCATGCTCGCCGCCCACATGCTCGGCCTGGGCTCCTGCCCGGTCTCCTTCTTCCCCGCAGGCAACGCCGAGACGGCCACCAGACTCGCCGGGTTCCAGGAGCCGTGGCGTGTCCGTACGGGCATCTCCCTCGGCCACCCGGCGCCCGCCGTCAAAGGCACCCCCGCCATTCCCCAGGGCAGGCTCCCGCTGAGCGATCTGGTCATCGAACCGCCCTGAGCGGCAGGTCCAGTGCGCGGATCCAGGTGGACACCGCCGCGGCGGTGTCCACGGCGTTCTCCCCGAGCAGGGTGAAGTGGTCGCCGGCGACTTCCACCGGTTCGTGGCCGAGGGGCCACGAACAGGGTCGGCACCGGTACCGGCCTGGCGTCGCCGGGCACACGGATGTAGCCGGCCGATGGCCGTGTCAGGGCCTGCCGGGCGGTGGGTACGGCGGGAACTCGGGTGGCGGCGGGCCCGCCGGGTCCGAGGCGGTCCAGCTCGTTCCCCAGGTGGCGAGCGCGTGCAGCACGCCGGTGAGCGCGGTGCCGGCCGCGGTGGGCACGTACTCGAAGCGATGGGGGCGCTCGGCGTAGATCTCCTTGCGCAGGACGCCGGCCTCGGTCAGCTCCCGCAGCCTGCGGGCGAGCGTGTTCTCGCTCACCGGCAGGCGTTCGCGCAGCTCGTCGAACCTGCGCGCGCCCTTGAGGATCTCGCGCATGATGATCAGCGCCCAGCGGTCGCCGATCACGTCCAGGGCGCGGGCCGCGGGGCAGTTGTCATAAGCCAGGTTCCGGCGCACCGCCATGACCGGACACTAGCAGCTTCCATAAGAGAAGTCGCCGATGTATCGTCCTTGCTTGTGACTTCCAAAACAGAAGTGGCTGATCGTGAGGTAGCTCCTGGTATCCACCGCTTCGGCGACGATCACGTCAACTGGTACGTCCTGGAGGACAAGGGCGCCCTCACCGTGATCGACGGCGGCATGCCTGCCCACTGGTCACAACTGCTGGACTGGCTGGCCCGGCGAGCCCTTTCGCTGGACGCCGTCAAGGCCGTCGTACTGACCCACGGCCACGCGGACCACCTGGGCATCGTCGAGCGGCTGCGCAGGGAGACCGACGCCCTCGTCCACGTCCACGAAGCGGACCGGCCGCTCAGCCGGGGCATCGGACTGAGGCGGCCGCCCCGGCGGATCGTCCGCAACCTGTGGCGTCCGCACAATCTGGCGCTGTTCGTGGCCTGGGCGCGCGACGGCGTACTGCGGGTTCCGCCCGTGCTGCACGCCTCGGCCTTCGGCGACGGGCAGGTGCTCGACGTACCGGGCGGGCTGCGGGTCGTCCACACGCCCGGGCACAGCGCGGGCAGCAGCACGCTCATCGCGCGGGACGGCGCCGTCGCGCTCACCGGCGACGCGCTCGTCACCCTCGACGTGGTCACCGGCCGGAGGGGGGTCGGCATCATGCCCGGCAAGCTCAACGACGACCCCGCCCAGGCGCTGGCCAGCCTGGACAACCTCAAGGGAGTGGAAGCACGGATCGTGCTGCCCGGCCACGGGCGTCCGTGGGCGGACGGCCTCCGGGATGCGCTGAACCGGGCCCGCAGGGCCGGCATCGACTGGCGTGACGTCTCAGCCCACCACCACGGGCACGATCACGCCACACCATAGCCCCGACAGCCCGGGTTCGGGCTCGCGACATATCGCGTTTCCTCCTACCATGTCTGATGGAGGTGGGCGGTGTGCTCGCAGTGACGGTTGGCCGGACGTCGCCACGGCTCGGCACAATTGCTGGTGTGAAAGTCGTGCTGCTCGGCCCGTTCGAGGTCACGGACCACGATGGGGCCGTGGTGCAGGTCCCCGGGGTCCGGCTGCGCGCGCTGCTGGCCGCGCTCGCCCTCGAACCCGGCCGGATCGTCACCCGGGCGCGACTGGTCGACTGGATCTGGGGGCGACGCCCGCCCGCGGACGAGGTGAACGCCTTGCAGGCGTTGGTGTCCAGGCTGCGCAGAGCGCTGCCGGACGGCGTGATCGAGGCGGATTCGGGCGGATACCGGCTGGCCGTGGCTCCCGAGGCCGTGGACGTGTGCCGGTTCGAGCACCTGCTCGGGCAGGCCCGTACCGCAGGGCCCGCCGCGCGGGCTGATCTGCTGCGCTCGGCCCTGGCGCTGTGGCGCGGTACGGCCATGGCCGACATCGCGCTGCGCGACAGCGACGCCTTCGACGCCGCGGTCGCGCGCCTGACCGAACTCCACCTCGCCGCCGTCGGGGACCGCATCGACGCCGACATCCGGCTCGGCCGCGGCTCGGAGCTGGTCTCCGAGCTGACCGAGCTGGTCGCCACGCATCCGCTGCGGGAGGGATTCGTCGCCGCCCTGATGCGCGCGCTGGCCGAGGCGGGACGCGGGACCGAGGCGTTGACCGTGTACCAGCGGACGCGCGAACGGCTCGCCGAGGAGCTGGGCGCCGACCCGTCGGCCGAGCTCTCCGCGCTGCACACCGCGTTGCTGCGCGGCGAGATCGGGAAGCGGCCGGAAAACCGCCAGACGAACCTGCGGGCCGGTCTGACGAGCTTCGTCGGCAAGGACGACGACATCGCCGCGGTCGCCGCCCTGGCCGGCCGGCACCGGCTGGTCACCTTGACCGGGCCGGGCGGCTCCGGCAAGACGCGCCTGGCCACCGAGACCGCACGTACGATGCTCGCCGAGCTGCCGGACGGGGCGTGGCTGGTGGAACTGGCCTCCGTACGGCCGGGCGGAGACCTGGCGCAGGCCGCCCTCACCGCGATCGGCCTGCGTGAGCGGGCGCTGCTCGGCGGCGCCCGCGGCGGGGAGCCGATGGACCTGCTCATCGGCGCGGTCCGGGACCGCTCGATCCTGCTGATCCTGGACAACTGCGAGCACGTGATCGAGGCGGCGGCGGCCTTCGCGGACCGGCTGCTCGGGGAGTGCCGCGGGGCGCGGATCCTGGCCACGAGCAGGGAGTCGCTCGGCATCATCGGGGAGGCGCTGTGGCAGGTCGAGCCGCTCGCGCTGCCCGCCAACGGGGCCGCCCCGGCCGCCGCTGGGGCCTCGCCCGCGGTACGGCTGCTGCGCGACCGCGCGGGCCTGGTACGCAAGGACATCGGCTCCGACGCGCGCGCCCTGCCGGCCATGGCGCGGATCTGCCGCGCGCTCGACGGGATGCCGCTGGCGATCGAACTGGCCGCGGCGCGGCTGCGCACCATGTCCATCGACCAACTGGAACGCGGCCTCGATGACCGATTCCGGCTGCTGACCGGCGGCAGCCGCACCGCGCTTCCGCGGCACAAGACGCTGCGCGCGGTCGTGGACTGGAGCTGGGACCTGCTGAGCGAGGCCGAGCGCGCCGTGCTGCGGCGGCTTTCCGTGTTCTCCGGCGGGGCGAGCCTGGAGGCGGCCGAACGGGTCTGTGCCGGTCCGGCGCTCGCGGGGGAGCAGGTGCTCGACGTGCTGACCGCGCTGACCGAGAAGTCGCTGCTGCTCGCCGACGGCGAGGGCGCCCCGCGCTACCGGATGCTCGACACCATCAGGGAGTACGCGGCGCACCGGCTCGCCGAGGCGGGGGAGACCGAGGCGGCCCGCCGGGCGCATCTGGCCTACTTCACCGAACTGGCCGAGACGGCCGAGCCGCACCTGCGCCGGGCCGAGCAGCTGGAGTGGCTGCCCAGGCTCAGAGCCGAGCACGACAACATCAGCGCGGCCCTGCGCGGGGCGATCGCCGAGGGCTGGGCCGAGGAGGCGATGCGGCTGGTCGTACCCGCGGGCTGGTACTGGTTCCTCAGCGGGCACAAGGCCGAAGGCACCGAGCTGTGCGTCGCGGTGGCCTCGCTGGACGGCGAGGTGCCCGAGGAAGTGCGCGCGATGGCGTACTTCACCGTGACGGTGTTCGTGTCCGCCGGGTACGGCGATGAGTATCAGGCGCAGGAGTGGATCCACGAGGCGTACCGGTTCACCCGGCGCGGCCACTATCGCAACCCGCTGCTGGGGTTCGTCGGCCTGCTGGAGCGGATGCTACGCGAGCCGACGGCGTTCCTGCCCGCGTTCGAGCCGCTCATCGCCGACGCCGACCCATGGGTGCGCGCGCAGGCCAGGCTCACGCGTGGCAGGATGCGGCTCACGTACGGCCTGGACACGACCGACATGGACCTCGACCTCGACATCGCCCTCTCCGAGTTCCGCGCGCTGGGCGACCGGTACGGGATCTCGCTGGCGCTGACCTACGTGGCCGACCGGCTCGCCATGCGGGGCGAGTTCGCGCGCGCGTGCCGCCACTACGATGAGGCGGTCGCGGCGCTGGCCGAGCTGGGCGCGGACGAGGACGTCGTCGGCCTGTGGGCGCGGCAGGCCCAGCTCTACTGGCTGCTCGGCGACGAGCGCTCCAGTGACTTCGCGCTGGCCGAGGCGCAGCGGCGCGCGGAGGGGATCGCCTGGCCGGACGCGCTCGTCGAGCTGGAGATCTCGATGGCGCAACTGGCGCGCTGGCGCGGCGAACCTGACCGGGCGCGCCGGCACCTGGCCACGATACGGGCGATGCCCGGCGGCGACACCCTCGATATCACGATCATCGCGCAGCACGGCTACCTCGCCGAGGATCTGGAGGAGTCCCGGGCGCATCGGGCCGAGATGTTCCGCGTGGGCATCGACCATGCCTTTCCACCGCTGCTCGCCGAGGTTTTGATCGGGATCGCGGATCTCGCGCTGCGCCAGGGGCAGTACGAGCAGGCCGCGCGGCTGCTCGGGGCGAGCGACGGCGTGCGCGGCGCACCGGATCGTTCGCACCCGGACGCCGCACGGATCGCCGCGGACGCGCGGGAACGCCTCGGTGACGCCGCGTTCGCCGAGGCGGTCCAGGCCGGTCAGCGGGCGGACTGGCGGGAACTGGCCGAGATCATCCTCGCTCCACGAACGCCGGGCCGCAGGGCGACCCCGCCGAACGTCAGGTGAGGCGCGCCCGCCTCACACTTCACCCCGCTGTCCTGTCGTACGTGGTAGGGGCTCACACCCGCCCACCGGACGAAAGGACAGAAGATGACCCACGCACTGGAATTGCCGCTGCAGATGCGGCGCGACGGTTTCGACCCGGTCGAGGAGCTGGCCCGGGCCCGCGAGGAGGAGGGTGTGGTGCGGGTGCAGACACCCTTCGGCCTGCCCGCCTACCTCGTCTGCCGGCACGAGGACGTCCGCCAGGTGCTCTCGGACCCGGCCCGGTTCAGCAACGCGCTGACGCCGTTCCCGGGGGCCGGGCAGGTCGACGCCGAGGAGGCGGCCCGCTTGCGGGCCGGGCAGTTGATCGCGTTCGATCCGCCCGAGCACACCCGGTTGCGGCGGATGCTCACCGGGGAGTTCACGGTGCGGCGGATGCGCAGGCTGGAGCCGCGGATCACCGAGATCGTGCGGATGGCACTGGACGATCTGGAACAGGCCGGCAGGCCGGCCGACCTGGTGGCGCATTTCGCGTTGCCGGTGCCCTCACTGGTGATCTGTGAGCTGCTGGGCGTGCCGTACGCCGACCGCGCCGAGTTCCAGGATCGTTCCGCGCGGATGCTGGACACCTCCTCACCGATGGGGGAGCGGGTGGCGGCGCAGCAGGAGGGCCGCGTCTACATGGGCGACCTGGTGGCCCGCGCGCAGTCCGAGCCGGGGGAGGACATGCTGGGCATGCTGGTACGCGAGCACGGCGGCGAACTCGGCACCGATGAGCTGATCGGCATCGCCGAACTGCTGCTGCTCGCCGGGCATGAGACGACCTCGAACATGCTCGGCCTGGGCACCTTGGCCCTGCTGCGGCACCCGGACCAGATGGCGCTGATCCGCGAGGATCCGGCACTGGCCGAGCCCGCGGTGGAGGAGTTGCTGCGCTGGCTGTCGATCGTGCAGGCGCTGCCGCCGCGTACGGCCACGGCGGATGTGGAGATCGCCGGGCACGTCATCCCGGCGGGGTCGCTGGTGATCGTCTCGCTGCCCGCCGCCAACCGTGACCCGGCCTTCATCGGCGACCCGGAGACCCTGGACATCAGCCGGGGGGCGGTGGGGCATGTCGCGTTCGGGCACGGGGTGCATCACTGCCTGGGGGCGCCGCTCGCGCGGATGGAGATGCGCATCGCCTTCCCGGCGCTGTTGCGGCGGTTCCCCGGCCTCGCTCTGGCCGATCCGGACGAGGAGGCGATCTTCCGGGCGTTCAGCATCGTGTACGGGTTGCAGTCGCTGCGGGTGACCTGGTGAGACGAAGCCGACGAATTCGGACATATTATACTTTGTAAAGGCGTCGGGCTCAGAGCGGTCGCGCCTCTGGCAAGATCAACCGATCAACAGCCTGTCGGCGACGATGCTCCGGCCGCCGGTCATAGCGGGCCGTGGTGGCGGGGGAGGCGTGGCCGACCAGGGCTTGTGCGGTGGCCAGATCGACACCGGCGTCGAGTAGTTCGCCGATGAAGGTACGGCGGAAGTCGTGCGGCGTCTTTCTGGACGCGCCCGCGGCGGCGAGCCTGCGGCGGATGATGTCGGCCACCGCCTGCCCGGTCATCGGCGCGGGCGCACCGTCGCGGTGGCGCAGGCGTCCGGTGCGGCCGATCGGGCAGAACAGCGCGCCCGCCGTCGCCCCGCGTACGGCCAGCCAGCGTTCCAGGCGGGCGACCGCCGCGCCGGTGAGGTAGGCCAGCCGTTCGCGGTCGCGCTTGCCGCGTACCCGCAGCGAGCGGGCGGCCGGGTCGTAGTCGGCGAGGTTGAGGCCGGCGATCTCGGCGCGGCGGCAGCCGGTGGAGTACAGCACGGCGACGAGGGCCGCGTCGCGCAGTCCTGCGGGGCCGTCGTCGGCCTCGCAGGCGGCCAGTACCGCGGCGACCACCTCCGGGGGCACGTGGGAGCCGGCGGGCAGCCGGGTGTGCTGGACGGTGGGCAGGTCGGCGGCGCGCTGGTAGTCCTCGGCGGTCATCCGGCCGAGTCGCCAGGACTCGCGCAGCACCCGGCGCAGCGCGACGAGGTGTTTGTTGACGTGGGCGGGGGACCAGCCCTGGCCGGTGAGCAGGGCGCGCATGCGCACGGTGTGCTCGTAGCGCAGCAGGTGCCAGGGTTGCCCCTCCCCGGTGGCGGTCTCGTCGCCGGTGAGGATCCGGGCGATGCGGTCCAGGCAGCCGGCCATCGTGCGGCGTGACTCGGCGCTGGCCAGGGAGTCGAGGTAGGCGTGGTAGGGGTCGGCGGCGGCCGGTGCCGGGGTCGGTTGCCGCTGCGGTGCGGGTCGGGCGAGCGCGTCCACCCGGCCGATCTTAACCGCCGGTGGTGTCATCGCCGTGGTGCCGGTGGGTCAGGCGGGGCGCAGGCGCAGGCGTATCCGGGTGCCGGTGTGGCCGGTGCGGATCTGGACGAGGTCGCACAGTTGGCGTACCGCCCACAGGCCGTGCCCGCGCGAGGTGGTGGGGTCGGGTCGCAGGTAGCCCGGGTAGGGGGTGTCGAGCCGGCCGGTGTCGGTGATGTCGCAGACGGCCTCGCCGGCATCGGCCCACAGGTGGATGGTGCCGTGTCCGCCGCCGTGCTCGACGGCGTTGGCGGCGATTTCGTTGGCCGCGAGGAGGAGGCGTTCGGTCTGTTCGGGGGGCAGGGCGAGCAGGGTGGCGGCGGCGGTCAGGCCGCGTCGCATGCGGTGCAGGCTCGCGTCGAAGGGGATGCGCAGGGCGGCCGGTGGCGGGCCGGGCAGCGGCTGGTGGTCGTCGGCGCAGGTGAAGGTGGTGGGGTCGGTGTAGGTGTCGCTGGGGTGTTCGCCGTGGGCGGTGAGCATGGACGGGTGGGTGCGGTGGGCGTCGGTGAGGATGTGGGCGGGTAGGGTCCGCCGGTCGTAGGGGCACATGATGCGGGCGGGCCGGTCGGCGAGCGCGGCGTTGATGACGGACTCGTAGCGGGTCCATTCGGCCTGTTCGGCGTGGTCGCGTCCGTGCCAGACGGGTTCGCCGATGATGCGTACGCCGGTGGCGGCGTGGGTGTCGACGTAGTGGCCGTAGGCGGTCAGGGTGCGGCCGGGTGAGCGGTACCACTCTTCGGCGGGGGCGAAGTCGACGCGGGCTGCGGCGGGGCCGAGGGCGTCGGTGAGCAGGGTGATGTTGGCCGGGGTGGTCACGGCGAGCACCTTTTCGCCGGTGGCGAGCCCGTCGCGGCAGAAACCGGTGGTCGCGGCGAGGAACTCGGTGTCGTCGTCGTAGATCAGGGCCTGGTGGACCAGTGGCCGCACGTCGTCGATCTCGTGCATCGTGTCACCGTCACCAGCCGATCCGTAGAGGCGGTCGGGGGGGGTACTTCGCGTGCTCTACCCCCATCGCCCGCGTGGCAGATCCTACAGCGTGGCGAGCTTTGCCGAGTCGTGGCGGGTACTGGTGGGTCGCGGTGGGTCGTGGGCGTCAAGAACGCATCAAGATCATAAGGATTCCAACAAATGCCGTATAGGGTCGCTGACCGGTTCACTGCCGAGGGCAGGCTGTGGCGCGCCCGCCTACCTGGGGGAATGGCGCTCGCCACGCTGCCGTGACGATGGGGGCGTTGATGCGACCGGGGGCGAGGCCGTCATCGGCGGCGGGCATGCTGAGCGCCGTCGGCGCCGTCGTCTCCGGGCGGGGACACCATCCCTCGCGGGCGGTGGTGATCGGCTTCGCCGCCGCCGTGCTGGTCGGTACGGTACTGCTCGCCCTTCCCGTCGCCGCGACCGACGGGCGGTCGGCGGGCTGGGCGGACGCGCTGTTCACCGCCACGTCCGCGGTGTGCGTGACCGGGCTGGCGGTGGTGGACACCGCGGGGCATTGGTCGGTGTTCGGTGAGGTGGTCATCGCCTTGCTGATCCAGGTGGGCGGGCTGGGCATCATGACCTTGGCCACGTTGTTCACCGCGGCGGTGTCCGGCCGGTTGAAGCTGCGTTCGCGGCTGATGGCGCAGGCCGAGACCAAGTCGCTGGAGGCGACGGGCATCGGGCGTACCGTGCGCAACGTCGTGCTGTTCAGCCTGGTCTGTGAGTCGGTGGTGGCGGTGGTGCTCACCGGCCGGTTCGCCCTGGGGTACGGCGAGCCGTTGGGCCGGGCGGTCTACCTGGGCGTGTTCCATGCGGTGTCGTCGTTCAACAACGCCGGTTTCGCACTGTGGCCGGATAATCTGATGGGTTTTGTCACTGATCCGTGGATCTGTTTGCCGATCGCGCTCGCGGTGATCGTGGGTGGGCTCGGGTTTCCGGTGGCGTTCGAGTTGCTGCGTTCGTGGCGTCCGCGGAGTTGGTCGCTGCTGACCCGGATCACGGTGGGTTTGACCGGGGTGCTGCTGGTGGCCGGGACGCTGGCGTTCGTGCTGGGGGAGTGGCACAACCCGAAGACCCTCGGTCCGCTGGACGGCGCGGGCAAGGTGCTGGCCGGGTTCTTCGCTTCGGTGATGCCTCGTACCGCCGGTTTCAACAGCCTGGACGTCTCGGGGATGCATCCTTCCAGTTGGCTGGCCACCGATGTGCTGATGTTCATCGGCGGGGGCAGTGCGGGGACGGCCGGTGGCATCAAGGTGACCACGTTCGGGATGTTGCTCTTCATGGTGTGGGCGGAGTTGCGCGGCCGGCCTCGGGTGGACATCGGGCACCGCGCGCTGGGCGTGGCGACCCAGCGCCAGGCCATCGCGATCACGGCGCTCAGCGCGGCGGTGATCGCGGTGTCCACGCTGGTGCTGCGCCAGCTCACTCCGCACAGTCTGGACGCGGTGTTGTTCGAGGTCGTCTCGGCCTTCGCCACGGTCGGGCTGTCGACGGGGATCACGGCGAGCGTGCCACCGGCCGGGCAGTTGCTGTTGATCGCGTTGATGTTCGTGGGCCGGGTCGGGCCGCTCACGCTGGGGTCGGCTCTGGCGATCAAGGAGCGCAGGCGCCGCTACGAGCTGCCCGAACAGCGGATGATCGTCGGCTGATCCGCTCGTCGGGCGGTGGCGGTGCGGCGGTGGGGCAGTACGGCCCCCTTCATGAGATGGATTCGGCGCCCCGGATGTGACATTTGGGGCTATGAGATATTTCACGATCTTGAAAGAGGTGGTGGAACTTATGTCCGTGTAATGATCTTTCAAAGTCACCTGTCAAGAGAGGGACTAGCTTTGAAGCGGATCGTCAGAATGATGTCCATCGTCACCGCAACGGCTGCCGCCGCCCTCGTTTTGGGATCGGGTCCGGCATCGGCAAAGGCCATGATCATCGTCAAGACCTACCCGGGGACCGCCGCCGGCGCCAGGGCCTGCCAGATCGACCTCAAGCTGGCCCCCCCGAACTACTTCTGCACGCGTATCCAGGCGACCGGGCGCAACGCCCTCGCGTACTGGGGCTGAGATCGCCGTCAAGGTGAATCGGCACTGAGGTTCGGCAAGGGCGGGAATGGAATCCGGCGTTGACACGGCTGTCGTTTCCGGCTGTGGTCGGCGCCGGATTCCATCCGGTGCGGATCTGGTGATGTCGGCCGCCCGCCAGGAGCGCGCGGGGGAGGCCGCCGCCGTTCAGGAGACGTCTTTCGAGCTGGGGGCGGGGCTGGGTATCGCGATCTTGGGTACGGTGCTGTCCGTCGGGTATCGGGTCGCGCTGCCGGGCGTACCTCCTGGCGCGGATCGGTCGCTGTCGGCGGCGGTCGAGATGGCGCGGGCGCTCGCCCCGGCGCTGGCCGGTGCGGCGGGATTGCTCTGGCCGGCTGACCGCTGCCGCCGCGGCGGTGATGCTGCGCGACCGTCCGGAGGGCGTAGGTCCGGCAGGATGATCGCATGGCGGTAAAGAACGGCAAGCGCTGGAACCACAACATCCACTATCACCCGCGGATCCTGCGCGCCGTCCCCGCCGGAGCGCGGCGGGCTCTTGACGTCGGGTGCGGTGAGGGCATGCTCGCCCGGGGGCTGCGGCAGGCCGTACCGCATGTCACCGGCATCGACCTGCACGCGCCCAGCGTCGATCAGGCCCGGGGGCATCCGGGCGACATCGAGTACGTCCAGGGCGACTTCCTCACTCACCCCTTCGAGCCCGCCTCGTTCGACGTCGTCGCGTCGGTGGCCACGTTGCACCATATGGACGCCGCGGCGGGGTTGTCGCGGATGCGCGAGTTGCTGCGTCCAGGCGGAGTCTTGGCGGTCGTCGGCCTGGCCCGCAGCGTCATGCCCGGTGATCTGCCGCGTGACCTCGCCGGGGTCGCCGCCGGCCTGCTCCATCGCGCCGTCAAGGGCCACTGGGAGCATCCCTCCCCGATGGTGTGGCCGCCGCCGGTGACGTATCCGCAGATGCGGGCGCTGGCCACCGAGATCCTGCCTGGTTCGCGGTATCGCCGGCATCTTCTCCTGCGCTACAGCATCATCTGGCGCAAGCCTCAGCACTGACGCGCAGATCGGTCGCGGCGCGGACGAGTGATGCGACCGCCAGAGAGCGGCTGCCGGGCGGCCATGCGATCACCGTGGTGACCTTCGGCGCGTCGATGACGGGCACCGAGACGTGTTCGGGCCACTGCCAGGCGCGGCTGGAGGCGGGGATGACCAGCAGGGTCTTGCCGAGCGCCACGAGCTGGGCGAGTTGCGATTGGGTGCGTACTTCCGGGCCGGGCCCGTTGGGGTAGGAGCCGTCGAGGCGGGGCCATCGGGCGATCGGCAGGTCCGGTACGTGGCTGACGTCGGCCATGGTGAGCTGATCGCGTGCGGCCAGGGGGTGGGCCGCGGGAAGGATGGCGACCTGGTCTTCGACGCAGAGGTCTTCGGTGTCGAATCCGGCGAGGTCGTCGAACGGGCGATGCATGAGGGCCACGTCGGCGCGGCCGTCGCGCAGCATCCCTGCCTGCTCGCCGACCTCGCACAGGAGGACCTCGACCGGTGCCGCGCCGGGTTCGTTCGCGAGCGCGTCGAGGAGCCGTCGTAGCAGCTCATGGGATGCCCCGGCCTTGGTCACTAGCACCAGTGGCCGCCTCGGGGCCCCGGCGCGGCGCGTCCGGCGGGTGGCGGCCGCGACCGCGTCGAGGGCCGTTGCGGCCTCGTGGAGCAGCACCTTGCCCGCGGGGGTGAGTGCCACGCCGCGGCGGTCGCGGTCGAAGAGCCGGACACCGAGCCGCTGCTCCATCTGGCGGATCGCGCGGGAGAGCGGGGGTTGCGCGATGCCGAGCCGGACGGCGGCGCGGCCGAAGTGCAGTTCTTCGGCGACGGCGACGAAGTACCGGAGCTCGCGGGTTTCCAGGTCGTCCACGTGAGCAGCCTACTTGCTGATACCTGGCAGGTATCACAGCGCACCTGACCGATCTTGGACGGCGAGGGGGCGGTTCACTGAGCATGGACCGCGTGGACGACACGAAGACCGCGCTGGTCACCGGCGCGAACAAGGGGATCGGTTTCGCCATCGCCCAGGGCCTGGGGGCGATCGGCTTCACGGTGGCGGTGGGGGCTCGCGACGACGCCAGGCGGGAGAAGGCCGTCGAACGTCTGCGCGCCGAAGGCGTCGACGCGTTCGGGGTCGCCCTCGATGTCACCTCCGATGACAGCGTGGCCGCTGCGGCGGCGGCGATCGAGCGGACGGCGGGGCGGCTCGACGCACTGGTCAACAACGCGGGCATCGGCGGCCGGGTCGACGGGGGTGCGCAGGATCCGACGACGCTCGACCTCGATGTCTTCCGGGCCGTCCTTGAGACGAACGTGCTCGGGGTCGTCCGGGTGACCAACGCGATGCTTCCGCTGCTCAGCCGTGCGGACGCGCCGCGGGTCGTCAACATGTCGAGCAACATGGGCTCGCTGACGTTGCAGACCGGCCCGCCCTTGGCGGCGTACGCGCCCTCGAAGACGATGCTCAACAGCATCACGGCCCAGTACGCCCGCCGGTTCGCCGATACGCCCATCATCGTGAACGCCTGCTGCCCAGGCTATGTGGCGACCGACTTCACCGGTTTCAACGGGTCGCGTACACCCCAGCAGGGCGCCGCGATCGCGATCCGGCTGGCCACCCTCCCGGACGACGGCCCGCGCGGCGGTTTCTTCGACGACGAGGGCGTCGTCGCCTGGTGATCCCCTGGCCCACTGCCATCACGCACCCGAGCGAACAGCTCAGGCCTGGCGTCGAATGTGCCGTCGTCGGGGTGGGCGGAGTTCCCGCCACATATTCCAGGGCTATGGCCAGTCGGGCATCCTCATCTTCCGGCAGGCCGCGCAAGCCAGAGACGGCCTGACCTTAAGCCCGAAGACTTCGGGAAACGCCCGTCCGATCCAGATGGGTGCCAGGGGCGTCAGGCCACCTCGACCTGAGTGATCCGAAGAGCCGGCTCGCCCATGGCCGCGCCGCCCAGACCATCTTGGCCCGCACTGCTCGTCACCGTCGCCAACGACCAGTGGCGCAGCCCCCGGGCGAGCCCCACACACCCGCCGAGATCCCAGAGAGCCCAGCCCCAGCACAGCACATCGACCGCACGCCGCTCACGGGCCGGAGCAGGCATCGGCATGCCCAGCGACGCGAACTCCGACCTCCACCAGCGCCCTGACACCGCCCGCGCCTTCCCGGGACACCTGCTCTGCGGCTCCCAAGCCAGGATGAGTTCAATTCGGAAACTCCTGAAACGACTAGATCCCGCCTGATCGCGATGATCAGATGGGATCTGGTCAACTTCAGTCCGGCCTTCTCATGACGGCCCCTGCCGCAGAGTTCGGGTATGACGTACTGGCGTCAGCCGTGGTGGGCGCTGCCGCAGTGGCGCACGCCCCCCGAACTCCTACATGCGCGGTAGGCTTTTCAGGAAGCCCGCCGCGATCGAAATTCCGAGGACGCGGTGGGGGCTTTTGTGGCCACGCAAAGTTTCGCAATAGGGGAGATGGCCCGTGTTCGCGCGAACCTTATTAGGGGCACTGTCCTTAGTGACACTCATCTCTTGTTCCGGTGGCGCGAAGAGCAGGCCAGATGTCGCTGTATCCGTCCGGGAGGCTCCATCGCCGATATCGACAACTTCACGACGGATTCCACTGACGGAAGCGGGTGTCGAGAGAGCTTGCCAAGGTGGAGTACCGTTTTCCACCACGAGCCCTCCATACTCTGGAGAGGGGCCGCACCGGATGATCGGCTTCCAATTCAGAGACTACCAAGATCCTTCCGACTACGAGCCGGAAGTGCTTGAGCCAGACTCTCCGCGCCTGCCATCCTCTTGGGCATCGGCCCGAGGCAGCTCCTCGGAGAGCGCTGAAGTGTTTCAGTCTTCCATCGGCCCTGCCGGTTACCAGCGCGCTCAGCTTACCGTCTGCATGGCCGCGCCAAAACTGAAAGATAAAGTGGTGGGGAAGTGTTCGTACGGCCCCATTCACAGAGTCCCCACTTACCACCTCAAGCTGATCTCGGCATCATATGATTTCAAGGTGTTCGAGACCAGGTCTGGAAAGCTCATAGAGTCTTTCGAAATCGCAGGAACAAGTTCTGATGGTTGTCCGGCCTCAATCGGCCTGGGCGGCCCTCAGAAGGTCGCCCAGGCCGTAGACGAAAAGGCCCTCACCGCCAAGCTTCACCCTCTCGTAAGAAAGAAAATCTGACTCGCCTGTTATTTTCTCCCGGAGACTCCGGTGTCAGCGCGTGGTCGACCGGCTCGCCGAGCGCTTGCGAGAGGTGGCGCGCCGCGGCCGTGCTGATCCCTAGGACCAGACGGCTGTCGCGCGGGCTGGCCGACCGAACCTCCTCGCCGAGCCGGGTCAGGGTCAGGGCGGTGGCCTGCATGGCACCGGACACCACTATCCCGGCCACGGGCACCAGGACGTGCGGGCGGGTGTCGATCACCCGGAAGGCGACCAGGGTGGCCAGTGTGGCGGTGGTGCCCATGGTGATGGCCGAGGCGGCCACGACGCGGGCCCGGGGCAGGGGGCGGGCGCGGCGGGCGGCGACGTGGGCGGCGATGAGGACCATGAGGGCGATCCCCGCGCACGCGCCGGCCGTCCCGCCCCGATCGAAGATCACGGTCAGGACCGCGGCCACCGCGATGAGCTGCCCCAGCGCCCGGCCGGCGGCGATGAGTACGTCGGCGGCCAGGCTGAGGCGGGCACGGGCGGCGACGAAGGCGGCCAGCGCGACGAGTGCGGCGGAGGCGGCCACGGCGGGCCAGGCGGGAACCGCCGGGGCGGTCATGACGCCGCCAGGTAGCGCAGGCGGGCGGGATCGCCGGTTTCGACGAGGCGTCCCGCCCGCAACACGAGTGCGTGGTCGGCGAGCCGCCCGGCGGGGCTGGTGCGGTGGCTGACCAGCACCACGCTGCCGCCCTCGGCGGTGAAGGTGGTGATGAGGTCATCGATCCGGCCGGCGGCGGCGTCCAGCGCCGAGGTCGGCTCGTCCAGCAACAGGACCTGCGGGTCGGTGGCCAGGGCGCGGGCGATGCCCAGGCGCTGGGCCTGCGCGCCGGACAGGCCGGCGGTGGAGCGGGACAGGAACGTGCCGACCAGCCCGGCCCGCTCTAGCAGGTCCCGTGCGCGGGCGGCTGTGAGGCCGGGCCGTCCCACCGCCAGTTCCTCGGCCACCGAAGCGGTCAGTAGCGCGGTGTGCTGGGCGACCAGCGCGACGCGGCGGCGCAGCCTCGGAGGGTCGTAGTCGCGCAACGGCCGGCCGTTCCAGGTGATGTGCCCGCTGGTGGGTTCGGCCAGGCGGTTGAGCAGCCGCAGCAGGGTGGACCTGCCTGCGCCGCTCGGGCCGGTCACCAGCGTGCAGGCCCCGGGCGGCAGGTGCACGGACACGTCCCGCAGGACCGGTACGCCGCCGATCCGCAGGCCGACCTGCCCCAGGACGAACCCCTCTTGAGTCAAGGGCATGCACTTACCTCCCTTTCGCCGGGCTCGCCGCGGACGTGGGCAGTGTGAGGAGTACCCGCTTCCTTTAAATCGTAACCAGGGTTACAGTTACCGTCGTTACGTGATGCTGGGGGTGCTCATGCGCGAAGATTCCTCGACCGGTCCTTCCCTGCCCGCGGAGTGCGGGGGGCCGGGGCAGTGGGTGCTGCTGGCCTACCGGATGCCGCGTCAGCCGTCGGCTCCGCGGATCGCCGTCTGGCGCAAGCTCGAACGTCTGGGCGTGGCCCGGCTGGGAGACGGCCTGGTGGCGCTGCCCGCCGACGCCCGCACCCGCGAGCAACTCGACTGGATCGCCGAGGAGGTCCTGGCGGGGGCGGGAAGCGCCACCATCTGGCTGGCCGTACCGGGAAACCTGGCCCAGGAACGCGCGATCGCCGAGCAGATGCAGGCCGCCCGCCGCGCCGAGTACCAGAAGGTGATCATCGCGACGCAGGCCGCTCGGCTCGCCGCCCCGGGCGAACGCGCACGGGCGGGCGGACGGCTGCGCGCGGAGTTGCGCCGCATCGCCCGCCGCGACTTCTTCCCGCCCGCCGAACGCGACGCGGCCCAGCAGGCCGTCCGCGCGCTCACCGCGCCGGACCCGGCCGCCGGTGCCGCCCCGGTGCCGGCGTCAGGCGAGGAGCAGTCGCGATGAGGTGGGCGACCCGGGCGGGCGTGCACATCGACCGGGCGGCGTGCGCCTGGCTGATCCGCCGCCACATCGACCCCGACGCCGCCTTCGTGTTCGTCGATGACCCTGCGGCGGTGCCCGCGGATGCGACGCCGTTCGACATGCGCGGCGTCGAGCTGTCCCACCATGGGCCCGATTGCAGCTTCGAGACCATCCTGCGCCGCTACGCCCTCGACGACCCGGTGCTGTGGAAGATCGCTGAGATCGTCCACGAGGCCGACATCGACGACGAGCGCTACGACGCCCCGGAAGCCCCCGGCCTGGACGTCATCCTGCGCGGCCTGTCCATGACCTGCCAGGACGAGCAGACCATCGAACTGACCGGTCCGATCTTCGACGGCCTGTACGAGTACTACCGGCGGGCGTTCCTGCTCGGCCGCCCCCCGGCATGAACGAAGGAGAACCGATGGACCACCCGAGCGACGCGGCGACCCGCCGCGACGGCGACCCCGCCGCGCAGCAGGCACCGGGCCAGGACGTGATCCCCTTCCGCCAGGCGGTCCGCGCCTGGTTCGGCATCTCGCTGCAGACCTTCGGCGGCCCGGCCGGCCAGATCGCCGTCATGCAACGCACCCTGGTGGAGGAGAAACGCTGGATCGGCCAGCAGCGCTTCAACCACGCCCTGAACTACTGCATGCTGCTGCCCGGCCCCGAAGCGCAGCAACTGGCCATCTACGTCGGCTGGCTGCTGAACGGCACCCGCGGTGGCCTGGTCGCCGGCACCCTGTTCGTGCTGCCCGGCATGCTGGCCCTGCTCGCCCTGTCGGCCGTCTACATCCTGTGGCGGGACACCACCGTGGTGACCGCGTTGTTCGCCGGAATCGCCCCGGCGGTGCTGGCCATCGTCGCGCAGGCGGTCATCCGGGTCGCCAAACGGTCGCTGACCCACCCGGTGTTCGTCGCCGTCGCGGTGGCCGCCTTCGCCGCGCTCGCGCTGTTCGGCGTGCCGTTCCCGATCGTCATCGCCGTCGCCGCGCTCATCGGCTGGAGCGTCCACCGGCTGGCTCCCCACGTCTTGAAGAAGGGCAACGGGCACGGCGGCGACGGCGGGCCCGCGCCGCTGATCCCGGACGACGCCCTGCACCACGCCCAGCCGAGCCGGCGGTCGGCGGGCAAGGTCCTGGCGGTCGGGCTGGTCGTGTGGTGGGTGCCGGTGGCCGCGGTGGCGCTCTTTCTCGGCACCGACAGCGTGTTCACCGCGCAAGGTCTGTTCTTCTCCGGCACCGCGCTGGTCACGTTCGGCGGCGCGTACGCGGTGCTGGCGTTCGTCGCCCAGCGGGCGGTGGAGGTCTACGGCTGGGTGACACCCGGCGAGATGGTCCGCGGGCTGGCGCTGGCCGAGACCACCCCGGGGCCGTTGATCATGGTGGTGCAGTTCGTCGCGTTCCTCGGCGCCTACCGCGACCCCGGTGCCCTGACACCGTGGGCCGGGGCGCTGCTGGGAGCGTTGCTGACCACGTGGGTCACCTTCGTGCCCTGCTTCCTGTTCATCTTCCTCGGCGCCCCCTACGTGGAACGGCTGCGCCACAACACCGCCATCAGCGCCGCCCTCACCGGCATCACCGCCTCGGTCGTCGGCGTCATCGCCAACCTGGCGTTCTACTTCGCCGAGCACACCCTGTTCGGGCAGACCTTCGCCTGGGCGTGGGGGCCGTTCGCCGTGCAGGTCCCCAAGCTCGGCACGGTGAACCCGGTCGCGATGGTCATCACGGCAGCGGCGCTGGTCATGACGTTCGTGCTGAAGTGGCCGATGCTGCGCATCCTCGGGATCTGCGCGCTGCTCGGCGTCGGCACGGTGCTCCTGCCCGGGTAGCGGTTCGCGCTGCCGGGTGGCATCCTCGCCGTAGGGCTGGACGTGCTGCCAGGACAACGGGGTCAGGCGGCCGTTGTGGCCCTTCGGACGCAGTCGCGGAGCAGGGCGCGGCGCCGGTCGTGTACGTCCTGGGGTTCTTGGTCACTGGCCGCATAGACGTTGCTGACCGGTGACCAGGCCATGGACATGGCGATGACCATGGCCATGATGTCGAACGGGTCACCGGCGCGAACCCGCCCCGCGTCCTGGGCCTCGGTGATGGCTGTGAGCTTGTGATCGTCGTGGTGCTGGTGGGTTTCGACGAGGTGTCCGGCAGGGCGGCGTTCCAGCCGTGTCCAGGTCGCCAGCCGGATGAGGTCGGGGCGGCGCAGGTATTCGTCGTAGAGGCGTACGGCCCAGTCCGCGAGGTCGTCGGCGTCGATGGGGACGACGTTGGTGATGCGGTCCAGCGAGCTGAGGAAGATCGCGTCGAAGAGTCGTTCCTTGTCGCCGAAGTAGGCGTAGAGCTGCGCCTTGTTGGTGCGCGCTGCCGTCACGATGCGTTCGATGCGCGCTCCGGCGATGCCGTGCTGGGCGAACTCCTTGGTGGCGGCGTCCAGGATGCGCTGGTAGGTCTCGGCGCCGCGCGAAGTCTGGGGCTGTTCCGGCATGCCCCGACCCTAGCACCCCAGCAAACAGAACAGTCGGTTTGTTTTCGTGCGTAGCCGCAGCTAAGCTGCGACAGACTGAAACGGTCTATTCAAGGATTCAACTATGCGAACGACCGCCGGGTGGCGGGCGACCGGCCCGATGGCGCTGCGACGCACGTCGCTGAAACGCCGTGAGCTGCGCCCAGATGACATCGCGGTGCAGGTCGACTACTGCGGTGTGTGCCACACCGACCTGCAAGCCCTACATGACCATGACCCGCACGCGAGAGCACCTCTGGTACCCGGTCACGAATTCACCGGCGTGGTGACCGCGACCGGCCCCGAGGTGAGCGTCTTCTCGGTCGGCGACCGCGTCGCGGTGGGCAACATCGTCGACTCCTGCGGCGCGTGCGCCATGTGCGCAGCCGGGCAGGAGAACTTCTGCCACTCCTTCCCGACTCTGACCTACGGCGGCATCGACCGGCAGGACGGGTCGACCACGCTGGGCGGCTACTCCCGCGAGTACGTCGTGCGCGACGCCTTCGCCTATCCGCTGCCCTCCGGCCTCGACCCGGCCGCGGCCGCCCCGCTGCTGTGCGCCGGCGTCACCGTCTGGGAGCCCCTGCGCTCGCTCGGCGTGGGCCCCGGCAGTCGCGTCGCGGTGGCCGGGCTTGGCGGCCTGGGGCATCTGGCGGTCAAGATGGCCGTGGCGCTCGGCGCCACCACGACCGTCATCAGCCGCACGCGGGACAAGCACCGCGACGCCCACCGGCTCGGCGCTCATGACCTCATCGACTCCACCGACAGTCAGCGGATGGCCGCCGCACGCGACACCTTCGATGTCATCATCGACACCATCTCCGCACCTCACGACCTCGCCCCGTACCTGAAATCGGTGGCGATGGACGGCACCCTCAGCCTCCTGGGATACCTCGGCCCGCTCACTATCGAGGTCATGGATCTGCTCGTAGGCCGTAAGAGGCTCAGCTCCGCAGGCAGCGCGGGTCATCCCGCGACAGCCGAGATGCTCCGGTTCTGCGCCGACAACGGCATCGCCGCCGACGTCGAAGTGCTTCCCTCCGCGCAGGTGCACACGGCGCTCGACCGCCTCCGGCGCAACGACGTCCGCTACCGCTTCGTGCTCGACATGTCCGATCTGGACTGAAGACACGGCTGCCCCACCTCGCCCAGCCCACCACGGGAAAGCGGATGATCCGGCTCGGACACGATTGGGTAACGGCCGCCTCCGCGTGGCCTGCGATTATCACGAACGGTCGCCTTGACGGACGGTGACCTGCCGGGCGGGCGGGCGGGGTCGTGCCTGATGAGCCGCCCGCCGTCGCCCCGCAGGGTGCCCGGTCGCTCCCTGCGCCCGCTACCTCCCGTGGTCCTTGACGAGACCTGCTGCGTATGGGTTCATCCTCCTGGGCGCCCCTTCCGCGGCCTCGCGTTCAGAGGCCGCTTCGAGCTGCGCGGAGACGACGGAGGCCCTGGTCATCGCCGTGGCGATGCACTGTGCGAGAGCCCTCCGAGTACGGCTGAGCCATGTGTGGTCCTGCCTCTTCCCTGTGTCTGGAGGTCTCGTGAACCGCGATCCCTTTACCCGCCGAACGTTCGTGAACCTGGTCGGCCGCGCGGGCGGCGCCGGAGCCGCGTACGGAACACTGACGGCCATGGGGCTGCTGCCCGTGCCGGCGGCCTACGCCGGTCCGCCGAAGCTCACACAGCGGGGCGGCGGCAACGGCGTCAAGGTCGCCGTGATCGGTGCCGGTATCTCCGGCATGGTGGCCGCCCTCGAACTGTCGGCCGCCCAGTACCACGTGCGGGTCTTCGAGGCGCAGGACCGGGTGGGGGGCCGGAACAGGACGTACCGGGGCGGGGACGTCATCACCGAGACCGGTTCGACCCAGCGCGTCACGTGGGATCGCGACCCGGACCTGTACTTCAACGCGGGCCCCTCGCGGCTGCCCCACCACCACAAGGCGATCCTCGGCTACTGCCGCGACATGGGCGTTCCCCTCCAGGTCATGGTCAACGACAACCGCCACGCCTTCCTGCACGACGCCGACGCGCTCGGCGGGCGGCCGGAGCGCGCCCGCCGGATGATCAACGATACGCGAGGGGCGGTAGCGGAGCTGGCGGCGCGCGCCGTCGGCGCCGGCCTGGACCGGCAGCTCTCGGAAGAGGACCTCGCCCTCGTACGCGACTTCGTCCGGGCCTATGGCGAACTCGATGAGAACTACCGGTACCGCGGGTCGTCCAGGGCCGGATACGCCGAGCCGCCGGGAGGCCCCACGCCGGGCCGGATCCTCGAACCGCTCGACCTGGTCGACATCGCCAAGGGCGGGATGCTGCCGTTGGCCATGTTGTTCGGCGATATCTACGAGATGCAAGCGCCGATCATGGAGCCGACCGGCGGCATGGACGCCATCGCCCACGCCTTCTACCGGCGGACCCGGCAGTTCATCACGCTCAACGCGCAGGTCACCCAGCTCCGCAGGCTGGGGTCCGGCGCCCGGGTGACCTGGCGTGACCGTACCACCCAGCGGGTGCGGGCATGGGACGCCGACTACGTGATCGTGACCGTCCCCCTGACGGTCGTCGGCGCCATCGACACCGACTTCTCGCCCCAGGTGAAAGCGGCCGTGGACGTGGGCGCCCGCGGCTACCAGCACGCCGTCAAGGTCGCCTTCGAGGCCAAGCGGCGCTGGTGGGAGCAGGATTACGGGATCTACGGCGGTATTTCCTGGACCACGCGGGACATCACCCAGATGTGGTACCCCAGCGCGGGCATCCACGGACGCAAGGGCATCCTGCTCGGCGCCTACTTCTGGCTCGGGGGCCGCGGTCCCATCTTCTCCGCGATGACGCCGGAGCAACGCGCCGCCGTGGCGTTGGCCGACGGTGAGGCTCTGTTCCCCGGCTACCGCGATCTCGTCCATCGTCCGGTATCGGTCGCGTGGAAGAACGTGCCGTTCCAGAGCGGCGCATGGTCCGCATGGGACGAGGACACGCGCCGCGACGCCTATTCGGTGCTCCTGCCGCCCGACGGGCCGTACTGGTTCGCGGGCGAGCACATGAGCCACCTCAATTCCTGGCAGGAAGGCGCCATCCGGGCCACGCACCACGTACTCGACCGCATCCAGGAACGCGTCAGCGCCCAGCGGACCGAATCCGCCCCCGACTGAGTTCCCACGCCCCGGCCGGCCTCGCCGGCGGCGCGGCGCACCAGGGTGGCGCCCGGCCGCCACCCTGTATGAATATGCCCAGCGTGCGGGCGTAGGTATGTGGTGATCGCCATGCTGGCGCTGCCGACAACCGCGTTGTGCCTCCCCGGCCGCTCGCCGACGCTGGGCATCAGCGGTGGCGGGACTGGCTACGTGCCTGTACGCCGTCGAGGATGACGTCGAGCCCCTCGGAGAACCAGTCGCGTTCGCCGACCGGCAGCGGGTGGCTGATGAGCCGGCCGAGGTGAGGGAAGGCGCCGAGGTCGACGTCACTGAGTCGCTGGTGCCATGTGCGGCCCGGGTCGTCGCCCGCCCCGGCCCGTTTGTCGCCGAGGACCACGCGTGCGCTGCCCTGGACGTAGTTGTTGATCGTCATGATCGCGCGAGCTGCGGCGTGGGGCGGCAGGTCCAGTTCGTCGAGTGCCGCCAGCGCCCATTCCATGGCCGTCAGTGAGGCGGCGCCGAACGGAGGGGTCACCGTGGCGGTCGCGGTGAGCAGCCACGGGTGCGCGAGGAACGCCGCCCAGTCCTGCCGGGCGAGAACGTGCATGGCCTCCCGCCAGCCGATCGCGGACCGGTCGGGGTAGGCGTAGTCGTCGGTGACCTGCTCGACCATGGCCTCGATCAGCTCGTCCTTGTCGGCCACGTGCCGGTACAGCGACATCGCTCCGGCGCCGAGGCGTTCGGCCACGCGCTTCATCGTCATCGCTTCCAAGCCCACCTCGTCGGCGACGCCGATCGCCGTGGTGACGATCTTCTCGCGGGACAAGGGGCCTGACGGGCCGACTCGTGGACTCACTCCGCTACCTCCCGGGGCTCAGTCTATCGCGTTGCGTATGCCGTACGCTACGATCCTTGCGTACGGCATACGCAACGAGGCGAAGGGAGACTCCATGCCGGCACCAGCGCCCGCCCTCTGGAGTACACGGTCGAGATGGCTCGGTCTTGCGGTACTGACACTGCCGGTGATCTTGACCTCGATGGACATCACCATCCTGCACATCGCCATCCCGACGATCACCCATGAACTCACGCCGAGCCCCAGCCAGACGCTGTGGATCCTGGACACCTACGGATTCCTGCTGGCCGGTCTGCTCATCGTGATGGGCAACATCGGCGACCGGATCGGCCGGCGCCGGCTTCTCCTCATCGGTGCGGCCGTGTTCGGCGCGGCCTCGATACCGGCGGCGTTCGCACCGACGCCGGAGGTGCTCATCGCCGCCCGTGCCCTGATGGGGATCGGCGGTGCCACGCTGATGCCCTCGACGCTCTCGCTGATCCGCAACATGTTCGCCGACCCGGCCGAGCGCACCCGCGCCATCGGCATCTGGACCGCCGGCCTGTCCGGCGGCATCGCACTGGGCCCGATCATCGGCGGACTGCTCCTCGAAGCCTTCTGGTGGGGATCGGTGTTCCTCATCAACGTGCCCGTCATCGCGCTGCTCCTGGCGCTCACCCCCCGGCTCGTCCCCGAGTACCGAAGCCCGGCATCGTCGCGGCTGGACGTGCTGAGCGTCCTGCTCTCCTTCGCCGCCATCCTGCCGATCGTCTGGGCGATCAAGACCGCCGCCGAGGAGCTCGCCCTGACACCCGCCGCCGTGGCCGGGCTGGCCGCGGGCATCCTCGCAGGCGCCGTGTTCCTCCTGCGCCAGCCCCGCCTCCAGACGCCCCTGGTCGACATCGGCTTGTTCGCGAACCCGCGTTTCAGCGGTGCCGTGCTGGGGGCGGGGCTGGCGATGTTCTCGCTGGTCGGCGTGATGCTCTACAGCGCGCAGTACCTGCAACTCGTCGAAGGACTGTCCCCGCTCGCCGCCGCCGTCGCGATCCTGCCGGTCATGATCTCCGTCGGCGGGATGGCGGTTCTCGCCTCCGTGCTGGTCCGCCGCTTCGGCCACCCGCTCGTCTTCGGGGCGGGGGCGGCCGTGGCCGCCGCGGGGATGCTCGCCTTCAGCCGCCTCTCGGCCGACGGGGGCCTGGTCCTCGTCATCGTCTCCTCGGCCTTCATCGGGGCAGGCATTTCACCGATGATGACACTCGCCACCGACGTCGTGGTCGCATCCGCGCCACCGACCCGCTCAGGTGCCGCATCCGCGCTCTCCGAAACCGCCGGCGAACTCGGCGCCGCGCTGGGCATCGCCGTCCTCGGCTCGATCGGCACCGCCCTGTACCGATCACGGGTCCTCGACGGAGTGCCCGGCGATATCCCAGCAGAGGTCACCGAGGTCGTCAGTTCCAGCCTGGGCGCAGCCATCGGCGTCTCGGAACATCTTCCCGCCGAAGCCGCGACTCACCTCGCCGGCCTCGCTCGCCACGCTTTCGCCGACGGCCTCGGCGCCGCCGCGGTCACCGGGGGGCTCATCCTGGTCGTGGCCGCCGTCATATGCCCGCTACTGCTCCACCGCGACAGGAGTGCGATCCGCTTCACAGACCCGGCCGAGGACACCCCGGACAAGTAGCACTCTCTGCGATGCGGTCTGCTTGGCCGGCAAAGGATCCTGGTAGCGGGGCCGTCCGTGACCCCAGTACATGTACTTGCGTATATATATGCTCTCGTGTATGTTCTGAGTCGTGGTCAACAGTGTGCAACAGCGATTGACGGCGATCTCGGAGCCGAACCGGTTCCGGATCGTCGAGTTGCTCAGGGACGGCCCGCAGCCGGTGGGTGGGATCGTCGACGCGCTGGGCCTGGGCCAGCCGCAGGTGTCCCGGCATCTGCGGCTGCTCGCCGAGGCGGGCGTCGTCGAGGTGTCCAAACGGGCCCAGCAGCGGATCTACCGGCTGCACCCCGAATCGATACGCGAGCTGAGCGACTGGGTGCAGGGATTCGCCGCCTTGTGGTCGGCGCGGATGGATCGCCTCGGCTCCTTCCTCGAAGACGACCGTGCACCCGACGAGACGAACCAGCAAGGAGTTTGAGCATGTCCGAAGACACCGCGGACGGCATCGTGATCGACAGGTCGAGTAACACCATCCACATCAGCCGTGCCTACGCCGCCGGCGTCGACCGCGCCTGGTGGGCTTGGACCGACGCCGAGGCGATCACCCGCTGGTGGGGCCCGCAGGGCTGGGCCGCGACGGTGTACGAGATGGACGTACGGCCGGGCGGGCGCTGGCGGTTCCAGATCGCGCCGGTGGACGAATCGGCCGCCCCGGTCCGCAGCATCGCCACCTACAAAGCGGTCATCGCCCGCACCAAACTGGACTACGACGACACTTTCGCCGACGAGGCGTGGCGATCCGACGGCACGGGCACCTTCCCGACCTCGGTCACCTTCGCCTCGGCCGGCACCGGCTGCACCGTCAACGTCGCGGCGAGCTTTCCCGACGGCCAAGCGCTGCAGCGGGCGGTCGAACTCCAGATGGCCGAAGGCTACGCGGAAGCTCTCGACCGGCTCGCCACCCTGCTGGACGACCCGCACGGCAATCACACCGACGCACCATCAACCGAAGGAGAAATGATCATGTCCGGCCTTTCCACCGTCACCTCCGCCGACGGCACCACGATCGCCTACGAAAAGACCGGTTCGGGTCCCGCGATCATCGTGGTCAGCAATGTCGCCGAGGACCACACCGGGGTCGCAGGAGTGGCCAAGGCGTTGTCCGAGCACTTCACCGTGATCAGCTTCGACCGCCGCGGCCGAGGCGCCAGCGGTGATCCGCAGCCCTACGACCCGGCGCGCGAGATCGACGACATCGCCGCACTGATCGAGGTCGCAGGCGGCTCCGCGACCCTGGCCAGCGGTTCCGGTGGCTGCGGGCTGACCCTGGACGCGGCCAGTGCGCTGGGCGACAAGGTCACGGGACTCTACCTGTACGAGCCGCCGTTCATCGTCGACGACTCCCGCTCTCCTGCGCCCGCCGACTACGTCGAACGCCAGGAAGCCCTGGTCGCGGCGGGCAAGCGCAGCGAGGCCGTCGAGTACTTCATGACCGAGATGATCGGCGTCCCGGCCGAGTACATCCCCGCGATGAAGCAGGACCCTTCCTGGGACGCAATGGCCGATTACGCCCACACCTACGCCTACGACGGCCGGATCCTGCGCGGGCTCCAGGACGGCAAGCCGCTGCCCACCGACCGCTGGTCGATCGACGCACCGATCGCGGTGGCCGTCGGCGGCAACGGTGAGGCCTTCATCCGCAAGGGCGCCAACGCACTGGCCGCGATCCTTCCGAACGTCACCGTGCTGACGCTGCCCGACCACGATCATTCCGCGTTCTGGATGGCGCCGGAACCGGTCGCCCAGCAAGCCCGCACTTTTCTGCTCGGCTGACGATCACAAACCGGGGCCTGGGCACCACACGCCCAGGCCGAAAGCGGGCCAGGCGGCATCAGACGGCCGAGTGATGATCCTGTCCGCACCCGCTGACCACAGCAGGCCCCGCCGCGTGGCCGCCCACGCCGCCTCGGCCGGCGCGCGGAAGTCGTCGGTGGCATACAGGCCGGGCCGGCTGATGTGCGCGATCAGGTAGGGCGACGGCTGCGCGAGGTCTTCGGCGCTGATCTTCCAGCCCTCGGCCAGGAGCTGGCGCATCACCGTGTGGAAGATCACACAGTTCGCCGGCAGTGAGTTGAATTTGATCACCTTCTCCTACTCGGCCGGGTCGTTGCCGAACCGCAGCCGGCCGGAGAACCCGTTGAAACCCTCGACCTTGTGCGTGACTGCGGTGATGCGCCGCCGCAGCGCGGGGTCGGAGGGGAAGCGCCACGGTGCGCGAGTTGCGGCCGGTCTCCCAGAACGCCTTGTAGATCTCGTTCTTGCGGGAATGGGGAGCCGAGCCGGCGCAGCAGGGTGACGGAGTCGAGCCTGCTCTTGCGGATGGAGATCGCCACCCGCATGAGGTCGGGCCACATCGGTCTTCACACCCGAAGAACTGGTGCGGATCGCGCTACGGCATCCGCCCTCCAACGCCCCTGGCGAGGCTTTCAAGTATTCCAACACGCAGTACTACCTGGCCGCGATGATGGTGGAGAGGGCCACCGGAGAATCGTATGGCGACGTGCTCGATCGCCTCATCCTGCGGCCCCACGACCTGCCCCGCACGTTGCTGCCCACCACGCAGACGGTCATCCCCGGACCGCATCCGGTGCACTACTCCCGGCTGTACGCGGAAGACCCGGCGGGGCGACTGTACGACGCGAGCGAGTCGAAGGAGACCACCGCCTGGAGCGCCGGCGGAATGATCCCCTCGACCGGCGACATGCTCACGTTCTTCTCGGCGCTGTTCTCCGGCCGGATCCTCAACCCGGCGCAGATGCAATCGAGTTCAGCCGCGCCGAACACACCGGTTGACCGCGGCGCCGGGCATGCACCATACGCGTATGCAATGTTGATCGTCCGCCGGTGCCGGGCGGCGGGCCTCGACGTCACCGAAGGCGACGCCATGCTGCTGGAGATGAGCGTGTTCACCGCGCTGACCACCGGTGTCCGGCAGGACGCCGCCGGGTGGGTGCGCACCGCCATGGGCGCGTCACCATAGTTCGAGCTGGCGCACGATCGGGGTGATGGCCTCGTTGAGGCGGCGGACCAGCAGCACGATCGTACGGCGGGCGGTCTCGGGCAGGTCGTCCTGCGGCTCCTGCGGGGCCTCGGGCAGCCCGTCGAGCGGGATCGGGGTCTGGGCCAGCAGCGTGCCGCGCAGGTAGGAGGTCTTGACGAGGTCCTGTTCGGAGGGTTCGAGGAACTGGCCGAAGGTCTGCGGCCAGTCGCGCCACTGCCGGTCGCCCTGCCAGTCGGGGCTCCAGGCCAGCGTGGCGGGCCGCGGGGAGACCAGCTCGACGCGGGCGGTGAGGGTGCCGTCCCACTGGTTGCGCACGCACGTCGCCGACAGGATCCGCCGGTGCCAGCGCACGTATCCGGGGGACAGCTCGGGTGAGGTGGCGATGCGCCAGGCGGTGCAGGCGAAGGACACCGGGGAGATGTCGTCGAGTGCGGGGGCGAACTCCTCGGCGTTACGCCGCAGGTGCTCGCCGTAGCGGCTGCGCCCGTCCGTGGCGCGCTCTCGGTCGTACTCGTGGTCGATCCAGAAGGCCACGGGTTCGCTCATGGGTCACGGACCTCGCACAGGGACTGGACGCGGACGGCAGGGGCCCGGCCGGTGAGGCCGGGCCCGGCGTTCACTCTACGCCCGGTGCCGCAGGGTGCGCGGGATGACCGGATGAGTACCATGACGGGGCTGAAAGGAGCGCGATATGAGCGGCCTGGTGACCTCGGTGTCTCGCAGTGCGGGGCACACGTTCTCCAAACCGGTGTGCGACGGCGTGCGGCTGTTGGCCGGGCTGGGCGTCGAGGGGGACGCGCACCTGGGCGAGACCGTCAAGCATCGCTCCCGGGTGGCGCGCGACCCGAGCCGTCCCAACCTGCGGCAGGTGCACCTGATCCACGCCGAGTTGCACGATGAGCTGGTGCGGGCGGGTTTCGCGGTCTCGGCCGGGCAGATGGGGGAGAACATCACCACGCGCGGCGTGGACCTGCTCGGCCTTTCGGCCGGGGCGCTGCTGCGGATCGGCGGGCAGGCGGTGGTGCGCGTCACGGGGCTGCGCAACCCGTGCGTGCAGCTCGACGACTTCATGCCCGGGCTGATGGCCGCCGTCCTGGACCGCGACGAGCACGGCCATGTGGTCCGCAAGGCAGGGGTGATGGGCGTGGTGGTCACCGGCGGTGAGGTACGGCCCGGCGATGAGGTGCTGGTGGAGCCGCCGCAGGGGCCGCACGTGCCGCTGACACCCGTATAACCCGGCCCGCCCAGCTCGGCCGGCTCGGCCCCGCCTCGCCGCGGGGCCTTGCGGCCATCGCTCGCAGGTCAGGCCGCGGGCTCCTGGTTGATCCGCACCATGTTGCCCGAAGGGTCGCGGAACGCGCAGTCGCGCGGGCCCCAGGCCTGGTCGATCGGCTCCTGGAGCACCTCGGCGCCGGACGCCCGCACCTTCTCGAAGGTCGCGTCGAGGTCGTCGGTGCGGAAGACGATCATCGGCAGGACGCCCTTGGTGAGGAGCCCCTGCAAGGTGTCGCCGTCGGCCTGGGACCGGCCCGCGTGCGGATCGGACAGCACGATCTCAAGGCCCGGCTGGGCGGGGCCGCCGAGCGTCACCCAGCGGTGGTCGCCGGAGGCGACGTCGTTGCGGACCTCAAGGCCGAGCGCGTCGCGGTAGAAGGTGAGCGCCTCGTCGACGTCGTTGACGGTGATGTGGCAGTAGCGAAGTGCGATTGTCATGGGGTAAACGCTAGGCCGCGGCTTCGCGTCCGGCTTCTCCGATCCTGCTCGGAGTGGTCCTGGCCGGCCGGGTGTGCACCTTGGCCACGCACGGGGGCATGGCCGCCACCGCGCGGTGCTCGCGGGCGCGGTAGGCGCTCGGCGTCTCACCCAGCAGCTCGGTGAAGCGCGAGCTGAACGAACCCAGCGAGGTACAGCCCACGGCCATGCACGCGTCGGTCACGCTCACCCCGGCGCGCAGCAGCGTCATCGCCCGCTCGATGCGGCGGGTCATGAGGTAGCTGTAGGGGGTCTCGCCGTAGGCGGCCCGGAACTGCCGGGAGAAGTGCGCCGGTGACATCAGCGCGTGTCGGGCCATCGTCGGCACGTCGAGCGGGCGGGCGTACTCGCGGTCGATCAGATCCCGCGCCCGACGCAGGTGCGCGAGGTTGGCGAGGTCTTGCGGAGTCATGTCGGCAGCGTATACCCACCCACCGACAATCACCCCGTGACCTGCGCGAAAGCGCCTGCGCGCTCAGTCGCCGAACTCGGCCAGGAAACGGTGGAACTCGTGGTTGAACACCTCGGGGTTGTCCTGGTTGGCGTTGTGCCCGGCGTCGGGGATCACCACGTACCTGATCCGCGGGTCGCTCGCCGCCCACCCGGGGCCGTCCTTGCGGATGTTGCCGGTGCCGTCGTGCTCTCCGTGGGTCAGCAGGAACGGCACCTCGACGCGGAATCCCGGCAGGCCGCGGCGGGACAGGGCAGTGGCGACCGCGGCGAAGATCCGCACGGTCGCGCGCCGGCCCACCTGGCCGATCGCGTCGACCGCGTAGGCGCGGACGTCGTCGCGCACGCTGGTGGCGGCCGCGAACATCGTGCGCAGGGCGCCGCGTGGCATGAGGCCGAAGGACAGATAGGTCAGGCGCAGGATCAGCCAGTCCGTGGCGGACAGCGGTGACGTGATCGGCGTGCAGCCGACGACGACCAGGGCGCGGAAGCGGTGCGGGTGGAGCCGGATCGCGTGCTGGGCGATATAGCCGCCCATGGACTGCCCGACGATGATCGACTGTTCGACGCCGGCGTCGTCGAGCATCGCCACCAGGTCCTCCACGAGGTCTTCGATGCCCGTCCCGCCGGGGCCGAAGGGCTGGGAGCGGCCGTGCCCGCGGGCGTCCCAGACGAGGGCGCGGCGGTGGCCGAGAACGCCGGGGACCTGCGCGTTGAACATGCGGTGGTCCATCGTCGCACCGTGCAGGAAGGTGACCGGCGTGCCGCCGGCCTTTCCGCCGCTCCAGTAGTGCAGGGCGGTGCCGGAGCGGTGCAGCACGCGCATTTCGAGCCCGTGCGGGGTGTTCGTCCAGTCGGTCGTGGCGTTGTGGCGGGTTTCGCTCATGGTGCCTCCGGCGCGGGGTCGCGGGGATCGGGGGGTTCGTTCTCGGCGGTGAGCCGGTCCAGCAGGTCGCGCATGCTCGCGTACGCGGCGGGCGACATCGCGGCCGGCGCGTCGGCGGGGGTGACGGCGCGATCCACGATGGTGGCGAAGGCGCCGATCGTGGCGGCGAGCCGGTCGGGGCCGAGTGGCCCGACGACCTTCGACAGCGACAGCAGTCCGACGGTGAAGGCGGCGAGCGCGAGGGAAAGGGCGTCGGGGTCGAGGCCGGCGTCGAGGGAGCCGTCGCGCTGCAGGAGCCGCAGGTATCCGTCCATCCAGGCGAATCTGCGCCGGTAGCGGTCGTCGGCCCGGGTGGCGGCGTAGCCGCCGAGCACGCCCTTGTCGTCGAGGTAGGCGGCGGTGAGAAGGTCATCGCCGAGCAGCGCGTCGGCGGCGACGCGGTAGAGGTCGCCGAGGCTCGCCACGCCGTCGGCGGCCAGCCGCGCGGAAAGCGCCGTGGTGATCCGCCGCATGCTGCGGGCGATGAGCTGGTCGACCAGCTCGTTCTTGCCGGCGAACTCCAGGTAGAGCGCGCCCTTGCCGATGCCGCAGCGCTCGGCCAGCGCGCTCATGCTCATCCCGTCGAACCCGCGCTCCAGGATCAGTGTCTGCGCGGCGTCGAGAATCCGCTCGCGCCGGTGCGGGATCTGCGGCCGGGGCATGCGGTGACCCCCCTCCTCGTAGTGACCGATTTCAGGGTATCGGTCACTACGAGGGGCCGGCAAGGAGCCGGGCGGCGCGAGCGTGCAGGTAGCGCTGCTGGGGGAGGCTGGTGGTGCGCTCGGCCGCGGTCAGGTAGGCGGCGCGCGCCGCGGCATGGTCCCCGGCCATCTCCAGCAGGTGCGCGCGTACGGCGTGCGGGCGGTGGTCACCGGCCATCCGCCCGTCCGACTCGATCGCGGCCAGCAGCTCCAGGCCCGCCCGCGGGCCGCGGGACATCGCCACGGCCACCGCGTGGTTCAGTGCCACCACGGGGTTGCCCGCGATGCGCAGCAGCACCTCGTACAGGGCGGTGATCTGCGGCCAGTCGGTCGAGGCGGCGTCGGGGGCCTCGTCGTGGACGGCGGCGATGGCGGCCTGGAGCTGGTAGGGCCCCGGCGCGCCCCTGGGCAGGGTCCGCGACAACAGCGCCAGGCCCTCGGCGATGTGCCCGGCGTCCCACAGCGTGCGGTCCTGTTCGGCCATCGGGACCAGCGCCCCGTCCGGGCCGGTGCGGGCCGGACGCCGCGCGTCGGTCAGCAGCATGAGCGCCAGCAGCCCGGCGACCTCGCCGTCCCCGGGCAGCAGCCGGTGCACGATGCGGGTCAGCCGGATCGCCTCGGCCGACAGCTCGGCGCGTTGCAGGACCGGGCCCGAGGTGGTCGCGTAACCCTCGTTGAAGATCAGGTACAGCGCGTGCAGGACCGCGCCGAGCCGTTCGGCGCGCTCGGCGGGAGGCGGCGCGGCGAACGGGATGCCGCTCGCCTTGATGCGCTGCTTGGCGCGGGTGATGCGCCGGGTCATGGTCTGCTCGGGCACCAGGAACGCCCGGGCGATCTCCGGCGTGGACAGGCCGCCGACCGCCCGCAGGGTGAGCGCGATCTGCGAGGCGGGGGTGAGCGCCGGATGGCAGCACATGAACAGCAGGATGAGGGTGTCGTCGGAGTCGGCGGGCGAGCGCGCGGAGTCCGGGGCCAGGCTGTGGGCGGGCGGTTCGCGCCGCGCGGCGGCGTCCTCGCGGCGGCGGCGGGACTGCTCGGCGCGCAGCAGGTCGGTCAGCCGGCGCGAGGCCACCGTGATCAGCCAGGCCGCCGGGTCGTCCGGCCAGCCGCCGTCCGGCCAGCTTCGGGCCGCTGCCAGCAGCGCCTCCTGTACGGCGTCCTCGGCGGTGTCGAAGTGCCCGTAGCGGCGTACGACCGCGCCGAGGACCCGCGGCGCGAGCTCGCGCAGCAGGTCCTCGGTCCCGGCCTGGCGCATCGGGCCGCTCACGCCTCGATCTGCGGCGGGCCGCCGGCGATCGGCCGCACGTCCACGTACCATTCGTGGGAGAGGGCCGCGTCCTGCGGGTGCGGGGTGCCGGCCAGCAGCGCGGCGATCTGTGTGGCCCGGTCGAAGCTGTCGCACTCCACGATCGTGTAGCCGGCCAGGACCTCCTGGGTCTCGGGGTAGGGGCCGTCGGTGACGACCGGTACCCCGTCGCGCAGTTCGACCCGCCGGGCTTGTACTGGGGCGCTGAGCCCCTGGCCGTCCACGAACTCCCCGGACTCCACCAGGTCCCTGTTCCACTTCTCCATGAAGGCGTGCAGCGCGGCGACGTCCTCGTCCGGCCACGGCGGGGTGTCGCCGGGCTTGCCGGTCAGGAAGTCGTAGTCCCGCTGCGACCCGAACATCATGATCATGTATTTCACTGGTGTCTCCTCTCGGCCGGCACCTGCTTTCCCGGCGCCGCTCACCAGGTACGTCGGAGCGGGCGTGCCGGACCGGACACGCCGGCCGCCTCGCGGCACATGGTACGGACGCTGTCCTTCAACGGGGCCGGTCAGTGCTCGCGGGTGGCGATCAGGGCGGCGACGCCGTCCAGGAGGCGGTCCAGGCCGTAGGCGAAGGCCCGCTCGGGGTCGTAGGCCGCGTCGAACTCCTGGCCGGCGGCCACGCCCACCCGGGTCGCGGTGGGGTAGCGCTCGGGCTGCAGGACCTTCGCCAGGACGGGGGCGGCCCGCTCCCACCACTGCTGGTCGGTGACCGCGGAACTGTCGCGGACGTGCACGGCGTGCAGCGCGCCCCTGGCCGCGCCGTGCACGTAGTCATTGATCATCGAGAGCGTCAGGTCCATCTCCACGTCGGTCAGCCCGATGCCGTCCAGGGCGCGCAGCTCGTAGTCGTACTTGGCGACCAGGTTGGGGCCGAGCGGCGGGCGGCTGGTGGCGACCTGGAGCAGCCAGGGGTGGCGCAGGTACATCGCGCGGTTTTGGCGGGCGATGTGCCGCAACCGCCCACGCCAGCCGCCGGGGAGGTCGGCGGGCATGTCCAGCTCGCCGTTGACGGTGTCGAGCATGAGGTCGATCAGCTCGGCCTTGCCGGGGACGTAGGTGTACAGCGACATCGCGGTGACGCCGAGCTGTTCGGCCAGGCGGCGCATGGACAGGGCGGGAAGCCCTTCCTCGTCGGCGACGGCGACGGCCACCGCGGCGATCTGCGGCACGGTCAGCTTCTGCTTGGGGCCGCGCCGCGGGCGCTCCTGGACGCCCCACAGCAGTTCGATGCTGCGTCGTGGGTCACCGCTGCCGCTGTACTCGGTCGTCATCCTCACATTGTCCCCACCAGAAACTCTCTACGCTGTACGGTATTCTATGCTACTCTCTACGCCGTATAGAGTTTTGGAGGTGTGATGAGCGATTCTCCCGGCCCCGCCGTACTGGCCGAGGGCCTGCGCAAGAGCTATCGCGGGTCCGCCGCGCTGGACGGGCTGGACCTCGACGTCCCGGCCGGCGCGGTGTGCGGGCTGCTCGGGCCTAACGGGGCGGGCAAGACCACCATCGTGCGGATCTTGTCGACGCTGCTGCGCGCCGACGCGGGCCGCGCCCTGGTGGCCGGCCACGACGTGGCCCGCGACCCGGCCGGCGTACGGCGCAGCATCGGCCTGGTCGGCCAGCACGCCGCCGTGGACGAACAGCTCAGCGGGCGGCAGAACCTGGAGATGTTCGCCCGGCTGTCCCACCTGGGGGCCGCGGCCGCCGCCCGCCGCGCGGACGAACTGCTCGCGCGCTTCGGCCTGGCCGACACCGGCCGCAAGCCCGCCGGGCGCTACTCCGGAGGCATGCGACGCCGGCTCGACCTGGCCACCGGGCTGATCCTGCGCCCCAAGGTGCTGTTCCTGGACGAGCCCACCACCGGCCTGGACCCCGGCGCGCGCAACGAGATGTGGGACGCCGTACGCGACCTGGTGGCGGGCGGGACCACCGTGCTGCTCACCACCCAGTACCTGGAGGAGGCCGATCGCCTGGCCGACATGATCTGCGTCATCGACCACGGGCGGGTCATCGCGCGCGGCACGCCGGAGGAACTGAAGTCGCGCCTGGGGGGCGACCGCATCGACGTGGTGGTGCGCGAACGGCGCGACCTCGCGGCCGTCACCGAGATCCTGGCCAAGGTGGGCCTCGCCGAACCGCACGCCGAGCCCGCCGTCCGCCGGGTCAGCGTCCCGGTGGAGGAACGGGTGGCCGCGCTCGGCGACCTGACCAGGGCGCTGCGCGAACGCGACATCGCCGCGGAGGACATCGCGGTGCGCCGGCCGACGCTGGACGAGGTGTTCCTGACCCTGACGGGAGGGCGGTCATGACCGCGATGCTCGGACGGCTCGGCTGGGCCGTCGCCGACACCTGGACGATCACCAGGCGCGACCTGACGCACTGGGTCAACCAGCCCGCGCAGATCGTGATCGGGCTGCTGTTCCCGGTGATGATCGTGCTGATGTTCGGCTACCTGTTCGGCGGGGCCGTCACACTGCCGGGCGGCGGCGACTACCGGGAGTTCCTGATGCCCGGCATGTTCGCGATGACCATGCTGTTCGGCATCGAGACGACCTTCGCCGCGGTGGCGGGGGACGCGGCCAAGGGCGTCACCGACCGCTTCCGGTCCATGCCGATGAGCGGTTCGGCGGTCGTGGCCGGGCGCAGCGTCGCCGACCTGCTCAACTCCGTCCTCGGCCTGGCCGTGATGGTGGTCTGCGGGCTGGCCGTCGGCTGGCGGTTCCATGAGGGCGCGGGGCGGGCGGCGGCCGCGTTCGCGCTGCTGCTCCTGCTGCGCTTCGCGATGTTGTGGGTCGGCATCTGGCTCGGGCTGGTGGTGGGCAGGCCGGAGATGCTGGCGGCGATACAGATTCTGGTCTGGCCGCTGGCCTTCGTGTCCAACACGTTCGTGCCGCCGGAGACGATGCCCGCCTGGCTCGCGGCGGTGGCGCAGTGGAATCCGCTGTCCGCCACCGTCGCGGCGATCCGGGAGCTGTTCGGCAACCCCGGGCCGGCGGGCGCGTCCTTCGCCGCCGAACACGCGGTCGCGCTCGCGCTGGCCTGGCCGCTCGCGCTGATCGCGGTGTTCGCCCCGCTGGCCACCCGCCGCTACCGCGACCTGAACCGCTGACCGCGCCGGCGGTGCTCGTCAGGAAGGACTTCCACCGCCTGGCCGCCGAACACGGCGCCGACAACCACTGCGGGGTCAGCAACATCACCCTGACGTCCTCGCTGGTCTATGACTGGCTCACCGGCGTCCTGACGGGCACGGGGTTGAGCGCGCCCGCGCTGGCCCGCGAGCTGGAGGTGTCCACCCGCACGGTGCTGCGCGACATCGAGGCGCTGTCCGCGGCGGGCGTCCCGGTCTACGCCGAACGCGGCCGGCACGGCGGCTTCGCATTGTCGCCCGGATTCCGGACCGAGCTGACCGGGCTGAACCACGACGAGGCCCTCGCCCTGCTGGCCGCCGGGCCGGGACGCGGCGAGCAGGTGTTCGGCCTCGGCCCGGCGCTCGCCTCGGCGTTGCGCAAGGTGGCCGACGCACTGCCGGAAGGCCATCGGGCCATCGCGAGCGACGCGGCCCGGCGGTTCCTCATCGACCCGGAGACCGACCTGCTCTCCCGCCGGCTGGTCACCAAGGAGGTGCCCGACACCACGATGATCAAGGTCCGGAGCGCGGTGCTCGCCGGACGCAGGCTGCGCATCCACTACGCGGCCACGGGCCGGCCGCCGCAGTGGCGCACGGTGGACCCGATCGGCCTGGTCACCGTACGCGACCGGGCCTACCTGCTGGCCACCAGATCCGGCGAGGACCGCACCTACCGGCTGTCGCGAATGCTGGCCGCCGAGGAACTGCCCGAACCGGCGCAGCGACCGGACGAGGTCGATCTGGACCGGCTCTGGCGGGAACGCTGCGCGCGGTTCCTGCCCGACCAGATCCCCGTGCGGGTGCGGGTGAAACCGGCCCGGCGGGAGCAACTGGCGGGCACCGCGCTGGCCGTCCGCACCGAGGAACCCGGCAGGGAACCCGACGCGGACGGCTGGCTCCGGCTGGAGGTCACCTACCAGGACGCATGGCACGCCGAATGGGCGCTGTGGCAGCTCACCACGGATGCCGAAGCCCTGAGCCCGCAGTGGCTGCGCGACTCCCTGCGCGACCGCGCCGCCGCGCTCGCCGCCCGCTACGCGGCGTCACCCTGACGGCCCCCGGCCTTGCATGACATGGCCGGTCACATCTCCATGCCCGCGCCGTTCATCAGCGGCCGGACCTCCATGCCGGTGTAGCGGGCGTCCGGCCAGCGCGCGGCGATCTCGGTGGCCCGCTCCAGGCTCTCGCACTCGACCAGGCAGTATCCGGCCAGGTGCTCCTTGGCCTCCAGGTAGGGCCCGTCGGTGACGGCGGGCACCCCGTCGCGCACGCGTACCGTCCTGCTGTTGGACGGATCGGCCAGCGCCTCGCCGCCGATCCACTCGCCGCTGTCCTGCAACTCCGCCATCAGCGCGCCCGCCTCGGCCATCGCCGACTCGCGCTCCTGCTCCGGCAGCGCCTCCCAGATGGCCGGGTTGTTGTAGATCATGAGCATGTACTTCACGTCTCCGCTCCTCAGCGTCGTCCTGGCGGCCTTCATCAGTAGATCGGAGACGTCCGGCCGTCCTCGACATGCGGCCGGTAAGGAAACCGGAAAGGAACATCTCCGCGGTCAGGCGCGGTGGACGAAGATCTCGCCGTAGGAGGTGCCGGCCCGTACCTCGACGGTCTCATCGGAGGGCAGCGGGCCGTCCGCCGCGGCGAGCGACGTGCGCACCCCGCCGTAGGGCGCGCTCACATCCAGCCAGGCGGCGCTGCCCGCCCGGATGCCCACCTCCAGGTCGCCGTAGCCGGTCTCCAGGGTGATCGAGCCGCGCACGGCCTCGCCGACGCGGATGCCGCCGGTGGAGGTCCTGGCATCGACGGAGGCCAGCGCCAGGCCCACCGATATGTCGCCGTAGGCGGTGCTCAACCGGCTGTCGCCGGTCACCTCGCCGACGGTGATGTCGCCGTTGGCGCTCTTGACCACCGCGGTGCCGTCGATCCTGCCGACCCTGATCGCGCCGTTGGCGGCGACGATGTCGGCGGGCCCGTGTGTCGCGGCCACGGTGATGTCGCCATTGGCGCTCTCGGCGCGCAGCCTGCCGGTGCGGTCGAGCCAGATGTCGCCGCTGCCGGTCTTGAAGGTGGACTCGCCGAGCCGGCCCTGGGCGTGGAGGTCGGCCGCCACCTCGGCCTCGACGCGCGACCCGGCCGGCAGGTCGATGGTCACCTCGACCGAGCCGCCCCACCCGAACAGCGAGATCGTCCGGCCCTTGGCCGCCTTCACCAGCAGGTGCCCCTGGGAGAAGTCGACTTTGGTCTGCTCGGCGGCCCGTACGTCCGCGTCGTTGAACGCGTCGCTGGGGCGCACCTCGACGAGTGTGTCGCCGCGGTCGCCGGCGTTGATCCGGACACTGCCGGTGCCGATCGAGATCGTGGCGGAGATCGGCTCGGGCGTGTCGAATGCTGGCACGGCCTGCCCTCCTTCGTGGGTCGCGGGGCGTTGCCGCCCCGGCGGGGGCGGACGTCGGGTGGTGGTGATCGGGGCTAACGGACCCAGCCGGTGTAGCGGTGCCCGGTCTGCTGCCGCCGGGGCGTGCGGGCCCGCCCGCCCTCGCCCTGGACGGCGGCGGTCAGGGCCCGCACCAGCCAGGCGTTGAGGGACAGGCCCTCCCGGCCGGCGGCCTCCTCGATGCGCGCCTTCAGGTGCTCGGGGACGCGCAGCGAGACGCGTGCCGCGCTCCCCTCATCGGCGTCGGAGACGGGCGGCACCGGGGGAGCCGGCTCGCCGCCGGGCTCGGGGGCCTGGCCGTGCGGCTGCGGCACGGTCACCACGAACCGCGGGTCGCGCCCGCGCAGCCGTACCTCGACCGAGCCCGGCGCCAGATCGCGGGTGATCTCGCCCGCCGCCGCGGACAGCGCTTCGAGCAAGGCGAGCCGGGCGGCCGGCTCCAGGGCCCCGGTCAGCCGCTCGGCGACGGCACGGGACTCCTCCCCGCCCGTCGCGGCGGCGGCCGCGAGCTCATGGCGGAGCCGGTCGACGTACGGCATCAGATCCATGGCACCACTATGACGTCACCATGGCGTCAACGCAACCGGGTGCGCTGGCCCACAATGGCGTCACCCGCTCACCGGGCCGAGTCGGCCGGGGCCACCCCCGCCGTTGCCCCGGCCTGCTCGGCGGCGGGGCAGCGCGAGCGCGGCCAGTACGGCGAGCAGCGCCCCCGCGCCGATCACGAACGCCGCGTCGCGCATGCCCTCGGCCATGGCCACGCGCAGTGCCTCCCCCTGAATCCCGGTCAGCCCCGCGTTGGCCATGGCCACCAGGATGGCGAGCCCACCTGCAACGCGGTGGAGGCCACCCCCGAGGCGAGCCCTTGATCCCGCGCGGGCACGCCGGTCCCCGCGCGGCGATCCACATGCCCTCGACTGCAGGTGATCCGGCTGACCGCCGAGGGACACAGCAGCCGTGAGATCGGCGCCCGCCTGTTCCTCAGCTGCCGGACCGTCGACTACCACCTTTACAAGGCCTATCCCAAGCTCGGCATCACCCCGCGCCGCGAACTGGCCGCGCTCGACCTGGGCGAGCCGTCCGCCCGGCGGTAGGCGATCCGGTCGCCGCGATAAAACTCGATCGGGCGGTGAAGAAAGGTTTCGATAGACTGCCCACGCCATGACAGAACCCAAGACCCACGGTCGCCCCGGGCGCTGGCGGACCGGCGCGGAGAGCAGGCAGCGGATCCTCGCGGCGGCCCGCAGCCTGTTCCACGAGCATGGCTACGGCGGCACCACCGTGCGGGCGGTCGCCGCCGAGGCCGGGGTCGACGCGGCGATGGTGTTCTACTTCTTCGGCACCAAGCAGGGCCTGTTCGGCGCGGCGCTGGAGATGTCGGCGCACGTCCCGCCGGCCATCGAATCGGTCTTCGTGGGCGGTCTGGACGGCATCGGCGAGCGGATGATCCGCACGGTTGTGGAGAGCATCGAGCGATCCGACCGCGCCCCGCTGCTGACGCTCACCCGCTCGGCCGCCACTCATGATGAGTCCGAGGCGTTGCTTCTGGAGTACATCGACCGGGAGTTCACCGGCCGGCTGGCGGCGATGCTCGACGCGCCGGACGCCGCCGAGCGGGCCGGGATGGTGGCCGTCCAGATCCTGGGGCTCGCGGTGGCACGGTACATCGTCAGGGTCGAGCCGCTGGCCTCCGCGCCCGTCGATGAGCTGGTGGCCCGGTTCGGCCCGCTCGTCCAGCACTGCCTGACCGGGACCTTCACGGACGCCCGTCGCCCGGCCTGACCAGCCCGGCCTCGTAGGCGACGATCACGGCCTGCGCCCGGTCACGGATGCCGAGCTTGGCGAACAGGTCGCTCACCCGGTTCTTCACCGTCGACACCGACAGCCCCACCTCCTGGGCGATCTGCGTGTTGGACAGGCCGTGCGCGATCAGCTCCAGCACCCGCAGCTCGCGTTCGCTCAGCACCGACAACTCAGCCGGCGACACGAACCCGCGCGGGCGGGCCGGGCGCACGAACGTGCCGATCAGGCCGATCAGCAGCCGGGGCGCCACCGTCGCCTCGCCCCGGTGCACGATCTTGATGCCTTCGATCAGCTCTTCCGGCGACACGTCCTTGGGCAGGAACCCCGACGCCCCGGCGCGCAGCGCGGCCACCACATGCTCCTCCAGATCGAACGTGCTCAACGCCAGCACTCTGACCTGCGGAAGTTCGGTGGTGATCCGCCGGGTGGCGGCCACCCCGTCCATGCCCGGCAGGTGCAGGTCCATCAGCACGACGTCGGGGCGCAGGTCGTGACTGAGGCGTACCGCGTCGAGCCCGTCGGCGGCCTCGCCCACTGCGGCAAGGCCCGGTTCGGTCTCCAGCAGCAGGCGCAGCCCCGCGCGGACCACCGCGTGGTCGTCCACGAGCAGTACCTTGATCACATCTTCCCCGGCAGCGGGATGCGGGCGTGTACCGTGAAGCCTCCCTCAGCGGAGGGCCCGGCGCGTAACTCGCCGCCGCACAGTGACACCCGCTCGGCCATCCCCGCCGGCCCGAACCCGAGCCCCATGGCGGCGCCGGGCCGCGAGCGGCCGTCGTCGTCGACCCGCACCTCCACCAGACCGGGCAGATAGGCCAGCCGCACCCGTGACCGGGCCCTTGCGGCGTGCTTGCGCGTGTTGGTCAGCGCCTCCTGCACGACGCGGTAGACCGCGTGGTCCACGGTCGACGGCAGCGCGACGGCCTCGCCGCAGATCTCCAGCGTCGCGTTGCCCGACTCCTGGACCAGCGCTGGCAACCGCGCCACGCCGACGCCCGCCTGGTTCTCGATCGGCTCGCCGTCGGTGCGCAGCACCTCCAGCAGGTGACGCATCTCCGTCATCGCCTGGCGGACGGTGTCCTCGCCGGTGCGCAGGGCCAGCCGGGCGCCTTCCGGGTCGGTGGAGATCGTCCGTCTGGCCACGCCCATGTAGAGGCCGACCACGCTGACGTGGTGGGCGATCAGGTCGTGCAGTTCACGGGCCAGGCGGCGACGTTCGGCGCGTACCGCGTCCTCGGCGATCCGCTGCTCGCGCCGCTGCGCCAGCTCCCCCCGCAGCCGCATGATGTACCCGGCCGCCACCGGCGCCGCCGGGGTCAGCGCGAGGGCCACGGTCATCCCGAGCGGGGCCGGAGTCCAGGGCAGGTCGTAGAGCACCCAGTGACCGGCCATGGCCACCGCCGCCGAGGCGGTCGAGGCCCACGCCGGGGTGTGCCTGCCCACGGCGTACAGCGCGATGATCATGGCGCTGACCGGCGCGTCGTGCCATGGCGGCCGGGCGCCCAGTACGTAGAGCACGCCGACGAGGGTGGCCACGGCGATCGGATGCCGCCGCCGCGCCGCCACCGCTCCCGCGACCGCCGATGCCAGCGCCACCAGCGCGAGGTCCGCGTTGCGGTAGGGGAATTCCGCCGCCAGCACCGCCACGGCGATGGCAGCATCAGCCATCCAGGGGCGGCTCCTGCAGAGCGCGATGATCGTTGCCGCGATCTGTGGCAGGCGGCGGTCAGCGGAACGGGTCACGGGACCGGTGCGCGGTTGCCGCGGAGGCGGGCGCGGCCGGGTGAGGCGGGCTCCACACGTTCGTACACCGTGACAGCGTACGAGCGCTCCGGATGTTCGTAGGGATGCTCGGCCACTTTGCGGAAGGACGGACTCTCGTCCAGGTGCCGGTAGAGGCGGCGTGCCTCCGGCCATTCGTGTACCAGCACCAAGAGCCCGCCGGGAGCCATGAAGGTGCGAAACCGCTCGAAAATCAGCCGCAGCCGTTCGCCGCGGCCCACGTAATAAAGCATTTCAGCGCAGATGACCAGGTCGAATATGCCGCCGGGATCGTCGTTGAGGAAATCGAGCGCCACGAATCTCGCGGTACCGGCCGCCTTCGCCGTCGCCCTGGCGACGGCCTGCTTGGAGACGTCCACGCCCACGCACTCGGCTTCCGGATACGCGCGGGCCAGCCGGCGGGTGAACGCGCCTTCGCTGCATCCCACGTCAAGGGCGCGCAGGTAGGCGCGGTGGGGTATGTGGCGTAGCGTCACTTCGTATTTGTCGATCTCGTACGGCTCGGTTTCGTAGCGCCATGGGTCGGGGACGTGATGTACCCACTGGAAGAAGCCGCGAAGAAAGCGGCCCTGCGTGCGGGCGGAAAACAGCGAGGCGGCTCGGAAGAACGTCCGGTGCAGGCGGTCGTGAATGTCGGACATGCATTTCAGCCTGCTGATGTCCGAGGCCCGGTTCATCGACGGAAAGAATGATCTTCCGCTGAGACCGGGCTCCTGACATGATGACACTTTCCCGGGACCGCGGTCCTGGGGGAGTAGTACTTCCGGCCGATGCGGAGCACCGGCCGGACCTGCGGCCTTGCGGCGGCAGGCTCAGTTGGAGAATCCGCCTTTGGGGTGGATCATCTCCAGGTTGGTGCCGTCCGGGTCGTCGAAGTAGGCGACCTGAGTGCCGAGCGCCGCGTCCGGGGTGACCTCGCCCTCACGGGTCGCGCTTCGCCCCCCGCGAGCCGCCCGGCACCGACCTGGTGCGGTACGTCTCCGAGCGGATCTCCGTCGACCCCTACCGCTACCGCGGCCGGTTCACGGTGCAGGCCCCGGCCGACGTGATCGCCGCCCGGATGGCGCCGACGATGGCGGTGGTCGAACCGGTCGGGGACGATGTGTGCGTCCTCAGCACCGGCTCGAACTCCCTCGACGAGCTGGCCATGTGGGTGGCGCAGCTCGGTGTCCCCTTCCAGGTGCACGAGCCGCCCGAACTCATCGAGCACATCCACGCCCTCGGCGTCCGCCTCCTCGACGCGGCGCGGCAGGTGACCCGCGAGTGAGCGATCAGCCGTCGTGCAGGCGGGCGGCCTGATCCTGTATGGCGCTCACCATGGTCTGCGCCTGGGCGGAGGGGTGCGGCCGGGTGACGGCGACGGTCGCGCGGCCCGTCCAGTGGCCGTCGGCGACGGCCACGGCCCGTACGCCCGCGGGCAGCGCCGGCAGGGCCTGCTCCGGGATGACCGTGATGCCCAGGCCGGCCGCGACGAGGCCGAGCCGGGTCGACCAGCTGCGCGCCGTGTGGGCGATGCGCGGGTCGGACAGTGTCGGCCAGGCTCCGAACTGCGGCTCGCCCGCCGCGCCGTCCCCGGCGATCCAGTGTTCCTGGGCCAGGTCGGCCACGGTGACGCGGGAGTGCCCCGCGAACCGGTGCGCCTCCGGGACGGCCACCCGCAGGCCGCCCTGTAGCACCATGGTCTGCCGCAGCTCGCTCAGGTCGTAGTCCGGCAGGCCGTGGCCGATCCCGATGATCGCCACGTCCAGCCGGCCGGCGCGCAGCCGCCGGAGCAGGGCGGGCGTCGAGGCCTCGTCCAGGACCACGGCGAGACCCGGATGGCCGGAGGTCACCTGCGCCATCGCACGCGGGACCAGCGCCATGGCGGCGGTGGGATAGGCGCCGATCACCAGGCGGCCGGCGAGCCGGTCGCGCAGCCCGGCGAGTTCCAGCTCGGTCGCCGCGAGGTCGGCGAGGATCTCGGTCGCGCGCCGGACGAGCACCTGGCCCGCCGGGGTGAGGGCCACGCCGCGCCCGCCGCGATCGAAGAGCGGCGCTCCGGCGGCGGTCTCCATGGCGGCCACCTGACGGGAGACGGCCGACTGGGTGTAGCCGAGCAGCTCGGCGGCCCTTGTGAACGATCCCATGGTGGCGACCTGGTGCAGGACGCGCAGGCCGGTGAGGGTGAACTCAGCCATGCCGCCGAAACTACCATGCGAATATGTCATGGGAGCAATGACGAATCATCGTTGGACGGCATGGCTCGCAGCGGGCAGGCTGGGAGCCATGACCAAGAGATTCACTGAAGACGACCTCATCGCCCGCCTGATCCGCGCCGGCGAGCTGGAGGTGTCGGGCGAGGACCCGGCCGAGGCGGCGACGTACTTCGACACGGAGAAGTTCCGCTTTCACGGGCCGGACGGCTTCGAGTCCGGCTTCGCCGGGCTGGACGCCTACTTCGCGGCGATCCGCGACGCCTTCGAGGACCGCTCGATCCGGCGCGGCATCGTCGTGGCCGACGGCGACCACATCGCCTGCCAGACCTGGATCGAAGGCACCTTCGTCCGCGAGTTCACCCAGTCACCGGCCGGTCCGTTGCTGCCCAACGGTGAACGCGTCGTGTTCGATCTGATCAACATCTTCCGCTTCGACGACCAGGGCCGCCTCGCCGAGGAGTGGGTGACCACGGACAACCGCTCGCTTTTGCGCCAGATGGGCGCCGAAGGAAAATAGCGCCGCACCGGCGGGCATCGGGCACCCCGGCGCTGCAAACCTCCTATGCAATCGGATAGCCTCTTCTCCAAGCGAACAACTTCCTAGTCGCTTGGATAGGAGGCAAAGGGAAGTGCCTGCATCAACGCCCGACCCTGCGGACCTGACCGCCCGCGCGCGGATCAGGGACGCGGCCTTGCGGCAGTTCGGGGAGCGCGGTTTCGAGGGGGCGACGACCCGGGCGATCGCCGAGGCCGCCGGGGTGTCCCCGGGGCTGCTGCGCCATCACTTCGGGTCCAAGGAGAAGCTGCGCGAGGCGTGCGACGAGCACCTGGTCAAGCTGATCACCAGGATCAACGAGCAGGTGGGCGCCGACCCCTCCGATGTCCGCGTGAACCACGTCGCGGCCTCCATGGCGGCCCTCGGCCCCTACCAGCGATACCTGGCCCGCGCCCTGACCGAGGGCTGGGCCGAGCCGGTGTTCGACGCGATGGTGCGGATGAGCGAGCAGCGGCTCGCCGGGCTCGACGAGCGCCGCTCCGATCCCCCCTTCACCGACCGCAAGGCCAGGGCGACGGTGGGCACGGCGATGGCGCTGGCCGTCGGGATTCTGCACGAGCACATCTCCCGGGGGCTCGGGGCCGACGTCTCCGGCGAGGAGGGCGCCCACCGGCTCGCCCTGACCCTGCTCGACCTCTACTCCCACCCCTGGCTCAGCCCCGAGGAGGCCGCCGCCCACCGCGACGCCCTGGACAAGTCCCAGGCCGGTACCGAGACCGCACCGCGCTCGATCGAGGAGCACCCCCATGAGTGACGCGATATCGGTGACCGGCCTGGTCAAGGCGTTCGGCGGCACCCGTGCCCTGGACGGCCTCGACCTCGTGGTGGGCACCGGAGAGGTACACGGCTTCCTCGGGCCGAACGGCGCGGGCAAGAGCACCACGATCCGCGTCCTGCTCGGCATGCTGCGCGCGGACGCGGGCACCGCCCGGCTGCTCGGCGGCGACCCGTGGGCCGACGCGACCGAGCTGCACCGCAGGCTGGCCTATGTGCCGGGCGATGTCACGCTGTGGCCGCATCTGTCCGGCGGCGAGGTCATCGACCTGTTCGGACGGCTGCGCGGCGGGCTCGACGAGGGGCGCCGCGCCGAGCTGCTGGAGCGCTTCGACCTGGACCCCCGCAAGAAGTGCCGCACCTACTCCAAGGGCAACCGGCAGAAGGTCGCGCTGATCGCCGCGCTGGCCTCCGATGCCGAACTGCTCATCCTCGACGAGCCGACCTCCGGCCTGGACCCCCTGATGGAGGAGGTCTTCCGCGAGACGGTACGCGAGGGGCGGCGCGGCGGGCACCGGACCGTGCTGCTGTCCAGCCACATCCTGGCCGAGGTCGAGACGCTGTGCGACCGGGTGACCATCATCAAGGACGGGCGCACGGTCGAGAGCGGCACCCTGGCCGGCCTGCGCCACCTCACCCGTACCTCCATCCAGGCCGACCTGGCCGCGCCGCCGCGGGGCCTGGCCGATCTGCCCGGCGTCCACGGCCTGCGCGCCGAGGGCGAGCGGGTGTGGTTCGACGTCGACACCGACGCCATGGACACCGTGCTGAGGCGGCTCACCGAGGCCGGCGTACGCGGGCTCATCAGCCGGCCGCCGACCCTGGAGGAGCTGTTCCTGCGGCACTACGACCGCACCGGCGCGAGCGGCGGGCGGCACGCGGGGGCGGCGCGATGACCGCTTTGACCGGTACCGGGCACCTGGTCCGCCTGGCCCTGCGCCGGGAACGGGCGATCGCCCCCTGGTGGATCCTGCTGATCGTGGCCTTGGGCCTGGCGGTGGTCGCCTATGTCAACCGGAACATGGGCACCGACGAGCTGAAACACACCTACATCAACATCATTCGCAGCAATGCGTTCCTCCAGGGGCTCGGCGGCGCATCCGTCGAACCGCGGCTGGACGTGCTCGCCACCTGGCGCAGCGGCGGGTTCCTCTACGTGGCCAGTGCGTTCGCGGCCGTCATGTCCGTCGTCCGGCACACCCGCCGGGAGGAGGACGCGGGCCGCAGCGAGCTGATCCGTTCGGCCGTGGTGAGCCGTCAGGCCCAGTTGACCGCCGCCGTGCTGGTGGCGGCGGGGATCGGCCTGACCGCCGGGCTGTGCACGGCCGTGGCGCTGATCGGGACCGGGCTGCAGCCGCTCGGATCGTTCGCCTACGGGGCCGCCGTCGCGGCGGCGGGCTGGGTGTTCGCCGGCCTCACCGCCGTCGCCGCCCAGGCGGCGCGCAACGCCCGTACCGCCACCGCGATCGGCCTGGCCGCGCTCGCCGTCGGCTACGTCATGCGCTATGCCGGTGACGCGAGCGGGCAGCAGTGGCCGAAGTACCTGTCCCCGATCGGGTGGGGCCACCTGGTGCGGCCCTACCAGGACGAACGGTGGTGGATGCTCGGGGTCTCGATCGCGGCCGGGGCCGTCCTGCTCGCCGTCGCCTATCGGTTGCTCGCCCGCCGCGACCTCGGCGCGGGGCTGTTCCCCGAACGCCTCGGACGCGCGAGGGCCCCCGAACTACGCGGCCCGATCAGCCTGGCCTGGCGGCTGCACCGGAGCCTGCTGGCCAAATGGGCGGCCGGGGTGGCGTTCTTCGCGGCGGCGGCGGCCGGGCTCAGCCCGCTGGCCCGCGACCTGCTTTCACGGCCGAGCCTCGTGGTGGACAACATCCGCAGCCTTCTCGGCATGTCCGGGACGCTCGGCGCCTACTCCTGGTACCTGATCCTGATCCTCGCGTACGCCGTCGCCCTCTACCCGGTGCTGATGATCCTGCGGCTGCGCGCGGAGGAGACCTCGGGCCGCGCGGAGGCCGTCCAGGCCACTCCGATGACCCGGCTCCGGTGGGCGGCCGGGCACCTGGTGGTGACCGGCCTCGGCACCGCCGCGCTGATGGCCGTCGCCGGGCTCGTGTTCGGCACGCTGTACTCACTGCTCGCCGGCGACCTCACCACCGACCTGCCCCGCTTCTTCGCGGGAGCGCTGGCCACCGTACCGGCCGCGTGGTGTGTGGGGGCGGTGTGCGTACTCGCGTACGGTCTGCTGCCCCGCGCCTGCGCGGCCATCTCCTGGACGGCATGGGCCCTGACCGCCGCACTCGGCCAGGTCGCCGGCCCCCTGTACGGCCAGTGGGGCGGCAGCCCGCTGGAGCCGTTCCACTACGTGCCCAACGTCTTCACCGCCACCCCCGCGGACATCCTGCCGATCGCGGCCCTGCTCGCCGTCACAGCGGCCCTCCTCGGCGGTGGCCTGCTGTGCCTGCGCCACCGCGACTTCCACTGAGGCCCGCCCGCTCACGGCGATCGCGCAGTCAGGAGGAAGGGGGTTCGATCAGGCTGATCGCGCGGACCACCGCGGCGAGAGCGGCGGGATCGCCGGTGCGGCGGTGGACGTCCACCGCCGTGTCGGCGAACTTGATCACATGCTCGTCCCCGTGCCGTACGGCGAGGTCGAACACCTCCTCCGCCGAGCCGGGGGCAGTGGGCGGCTCCCGCCGGGAGGCGGCGTCCGCCGGGGCGTAGGCCGCGGTCACCGCGGCGGCGGACGCCCACGCGGCGTCCAGGCCGGCCCCCCACTCGTGTGCGGGCAACGCGGGCAGCGTCCGCAGCACGGCCGTCGGCGCGGTCGCGGCGTGGACCAGCATGATGGGAGAGCCATGCGCATGAGTGAGATAACGCAGGGTCGCCGCGTCCGCGAGCTCGATGAGACCGGCCCGGGCCTGCCCGGCATCGGCGGCCGGCTTCAGCGAGGCCAGGGCCGGGCCCCACTCGGCGACCTCGGCAAGCTGTTCGAGCCGATGGTTGATGCCCTTGCTCTGGTCCGGGACCCGGGGGAGGGCGGCCAAGGCGCTCTCCGGCCCGGCGGTACCGGACGGCTCGCCGAAACCCGCGATGGGCTGCCAGCGCGCCGCCCAGTAACCGAGCGCCTGGCCCAGTTCGGCCAGCCGCGTCTCGTCCTGCCGCCGTAACAGCGCGTGGACCGCGTGCCCGGTACGGATCACTCCGTGAGTGGCCCCGGCCGCGATACCGGGCAGCAGCCGCGGCCACCAGCTCTCCAGCACGGCACGCCACGGCTGCTCCCGCACCTCCCGGCCGAAGAACGTCAGCCAGTCGCCGAGCCGGTCGGGGGCGCCCAGTGCCTGCCGCCACCCCTCGGCATCGATCGGCGAGGTGCCGCGCGGCGGTTCGTCAAGCCGGCCGACGTAGGAGTCGAGCCAGCGATGCACCGCACGGTCGTATCCGCGCCTGACCATCGACTCGACCGCCATCGGGCCATGATTGGACAGCCATCCGTCGAACTCGGGGCCCGTCCGGTGCAGCCGTTCGTAGGCTTCTTCCAGTATCCCGGTGTCGTTCATGACATCGGACGCTAATCGCCTGATTTCCATCGCGCCTCGGACCGGCGGCCGAGCGGCCCTAAGCCTTTGTGTCTAGGTATGTCCGGCCCTGACACTCATGCACCGGAAGGGACGAGCCGGTCCAGGGGGACGGTGGGGTCGGCGAGGGTGGTGCCGTTCCGCAGCCAGAAGGCGAGGAAGGTCCGCTTGGCCTGCACCTGCAGATCGCGGGCGAACAGCTCGACGACGCGGGCGAGCTTCGACAGCCCCAGGATGCGGTCGCCGGGCAGGTAGCCCACGTGCGCCACGCCCTGGAACGGCAGCAGGTGGTGCTCGCACAACGACTGCACCGGTGAGCCGCGACCAGGCCGCCGACGCCGTGCGGGCGCCCCGCAACACCGTCTCCTTCCACCTGGACAAACTGGTCGCCGAAGGGCTGCTCGAAGCCGTCTACCAGCGCCGCACCGGCCGTACCGGCCCCGGCGCCGGCCGTCCCGCCAAGTTGTACCGGCACGCACCCGGGCAGATCGCCGTCTCCCTGCCGGACCGGCGCTACGAGACCGCCGCCCACCTGCTCGCCGACGCCCTCCAGGAGGCACAGACCTCAGGAGAGCCGCCAGGTGACGTACTCGGCCGCCGCGCCCGCGAACTGGGCCGAGACCTCGGCCGCGACGCCCGCACCGTCACTGCCGCACCCGACGTCCGCACCGGGATCATCCAAGCCCTGGAAGCCCCCCGGCTTCGAGCCCCGTGCCATCGGCGACACCATCGCCCTGGTCAACTGCCCCTTCCACAGCCTCGCCCTGCGGCACACCGAACTGGTCTGCGGCATGAACCTGGGCCTGCTCACCGGGCTCCTCGAAGGGCTCGCCGCGACAGACGTCACCGCCCGCCTGGAACCCGCCCCCGAACACTGCTGTGTCCGCCTGCACCTGAGTTGAGCGGGACGGTGCGATAAGCGTTGGCGGCGCGGTCATCGGCTGGGCTAGCGTTTTCCCGGTATCCGCCGGAGTGAGGTGCTCTGCGAATCGCAGATTGGAGATGCGAGATGGGCCTTGGGCTCGACACGCTCTGCTTCGATGCGAACGACCCGCCCCGTCTCGCGCGCTTCTGGGCCGGCGTCCTGGGCTGGAAGCCGGACGATGACCCGCGCGATGCCATCGCGCTCCTGCCGGACGACGACACGGGGTTCCGGATCCGGTTCCTGCCGAGCCAGGAGGAGAAGACCGGCCAGAACCGGATGCACTTCGACCTGACCAGCACCTCCCTTGAGGACCAGCGGCAGACGGTGGCCAGGGCGCTCGAACTCGGCGCGCGGCACATCGACGTCGGCCAGCGTCCGGAGGAGGGCCATGTGGTGCTCGCCGACCCCGAAGGCAACGAGTTCTGCGTCATCGCGCCGGGCAACGAGTTCCTCGCCGACTGCGGATTCATCGGGGCGCTCGCGTGCGATGGTTCGCAGCAGGTCGGATACTTCTGGAGCGAGGCCCTGGGCTGGCCGTTGGTCTGGGACCAGGACGAAGAGACCGCGATCCGCTCGCCGCTCGGCGGCCCGAAGATCACCTGGGGCGGACCTCCGCTGATGCCGAGGGCGGGAAAGGACCGGCTGCACTTCGACGTCGCCCCGGCCGCGGGCAGTGATCAGCAAGCGGAGATCGACCGGCTCCTCGCCCTTGGCGCGACTCGCGTCGACAGGGGCGCACACGGGGGCGGCCGGGTGCTGATGGCCGATCCCGACGGCAACGAGTTCTGTGTGCTGCCCTCTGGATGAGGTGAAAGGGCCGAGGGACGGCTCGGCTCGGCGGGGGCTAATTCGATTGTGGCGCCGTCCGGCGAACGTATAACGTGCGCTCCAGCAACGTGCGCTCCAGCACCATTGATTCGTCGTGGGGACTCTCGCGTGACACCGCCTGCTCTCACCGCCTGACATCTTCTTCTGCGCTTTCTCACCGGCCGTGCGGTCGGTCTCGCCGGGCTGCGCTCGATCAGTGAGCCGCCCTGGCAACTCGGCGTTTTGTGTCAGGTCTTCAGAGAGATCATGTCTCCACAATCCCATAGAGATGATTTCGTCCTGCCCTGGATCGTGCGGAGGACGCGACTGCCGCTGCTCGCCATGCGCTGCCTGGGCTGCCGCGCGGAGGCGGCCACCGTCGGCGAGGGCAGGTTCCGGATCAACGCCAACGGCAGGCTGCTTGATGTGTGGCTGCTCGTCCGGTGTGCCGGCTGCGCTCGTACCTCGAAGGTCGCGGTCCATGAGCGGGTGCCGGTCCGATCGCTGGATCCGGCCAGGCTCCGCGCCTTCGAGGCCAACGACCAGGCGCTCGTCGCTCATGTGCTGCTGGACCCCGCCGTCGCCCGGCGCAACCGGTTCGTCCTCGACTGGCGTGGCGCCTGGCGGCTTGAGTCGTCGGCCGTCGAGGCGGCCTGGCCGTACCGGGTGAACGTCGCCTTCCTCGATCCCGTGCCCGTCCGCCCGGGGCGACTGATCGCCCAGGGCCTCGGGATCAGCAGGGGCGAGGTCGAACGCCGGATCAAGTCCGACTTCCCGCTCACGCGCACGACGAGTACGGATTTCTCGTTCGTGGTCATGCCCGCCGTGTAGGGCCGGGAGGTGCGGTGGGACCGGGGTCATGCCGGGCGGCTGTGCTACCTGTGCCCGCCGTCATGGCGTCCGCCTCGGTCCCGCCGATTCGGGCGAGGAAGAACCTCCTGACGTCCTCGGCGAGCAGTCCCGTGCCGAGGAGATCTTCAGTCTGGACATCGAAGACCTTGCCTCCGAGTTTCCGCCGTGGCCGCGTCACCTCCAAGGGCGGCGCGCTCAAGTACGTGCACTGGGCCATGATGGTTGGGCAGCAATGGACGGCCAGTGGCGTTAGCGAGCCGTCGGGGCTCGGGTTACCGCCGTTGGCCGTTCTGATGCGGGTGGTCGCGCTGTGCGGCCTATGGAGCCCCGGTCAGCGTCGATGAGGTTCACGGTGCTGGGCCCTCTACTCGGGTCCATGCGGATCGGCCGCAAAGTAGCTGGTGCGTGATCGTGGTGACGGTGAGTGTTCTCAGGGGCAGACGCGGCAGCAATGTCCACTTCGGCGAGGACGGCAAGCTGGCCGGCGTGCTCGACTGGGACCGGGCGCTCCTGTCCGACCCGGCGGCCGACGGGGCACTCGTCGCGACCTGGCACGGCTGGGCCGTCCTCCGCGCGGTCGCCGACGCGGAGACCTACCGGCGCTCCTGGGTCTGGAACGACGCGGTCAGGGGCGGGCACCTCCACGCAGTGTTCGGGGCGACCCCCTGTCGCACGTGAACGGTTTCGTCAGGTCGGTCGTCGCCTGGCTGGAGGAGCGCGACGCGACTCCGACCGGCCCGGGCGACAGACCGGCGACGTCGGCTGACATGCGGCACGACGACCCCGATCTCGCAGGCGATGGCTCCTGCCGCTCTCCGAGCGTCCTCACCTATCCGCCGGCTCCCGGCGGATAGGCGGGGCTGAGAGCGTACACGTTGCCGCTGCCGCCCGCGTAGACGAGGCCGCCGACGACGGGGCCGATCGCCGGTTCGCTGCCGGTGTGCACACGCCACCTGGGTGCGCCCGTCACACCGTCCAGGGCGTGAACGGTGTCGTCCGCTCCCGCGTACACGATGCCCGCGTGGGCGACCGGGCCGGAGACGACGTCGCTTCCCAGCGATGTGCTCCACCGTTGCGCGCCCGAGGCGGTGTCCAGGGCGTGGACGCTGCCGGGTCCGGCCAGGTAGAGGAGGTTTCCGGAGATGGTCACGCGGGTGTCCGAGTCGGTGCTGCCGGTTGGGAAGGTCCACCGCTCCTTGCCGGTACGGGCGTCCAGCGCGTGCAGGGTGCCCGCCGAGTCTCTGGCGTAGAGGGCGGTGCCGATGAGTTCTGGTGCGGAGACGAGGCCGTGGCCGATCGGGGCGCTCCAGCGTTCCGCGCCGGAGGCGGCGTCCAGCGCTCGCACCCGGCTGCCGGTGCCGACGTAGACGACCTTCCCCGCCGCAGTCACGGCCGCGTCGCTGCGCGCGCTCCATCGACGGTGGCCGGTGGCGGCGTCCAGCACGGACACGGTGCCGTCTCCAGGTTGGACGTAGACGGCGCCGCCATCGATCGCGGGATGGCCGCAGCCGCGCTCGCCGGTACGCCACAGCCGCCGTCCGGAGGCCGCGTCCAGCGCGACGGCCCTCTCACCGGGACAGGAGACGACGAGTCCCTCCGCCACGGTCAAGCCATCGATCCAGCCGTCCTGGTAGCGCCATTTCGCAGCGCCCGTGCGGGCGTCCAAGACGTGAAGGTCGCCTGCCTCGGAGATGTACACCTGGCCATCGACGACCTGAAGCAGGTGAGCGATCTTGTTACCGATCGTGCGGGCCCAGCGCGGCCGGCCGGAGGCGGCGTCCAGGGCGTAGACCCGGCCGCCGCCGGAGGCGTAGACGATGCCGTCCGTCACCATGGGCGCGTTCCACAACTCGCCGTCGGTGGGGAAGCTCCAGCGCACCCGGGGAAGGGGAACGGGCCTGGGCCGGGGCAGCCCGTGGCGGGCCAGCAACTTATCGCGTAACACCGGGGCCAGGAACCTGAGCGCAGGACGGGAGGGGGAGGCCAGCCGGACGATCACGGGCCCCACGCCGATGACGGCCTGTGGCGCGGTTCCGGTGCTCGAGGCGGGGGTCCGGAAATAGTCCAGCAGGTAAGGATCCTCCGTCACCGGGTCATAGGGAGGCCCCTGCTTGATGCGGGTGGTCTCCGCGGCGAACATCCGCCGCGCGGCGGCGTCGGAGTGCGCCACCCAGTCCACCGAGACGGAGATGACGGGGGCGTCGTCCGCGGACGGGATCCAATCGCACTGGACGGGCTTGGGCAGCGGCCACCCGAGCAGAGAGCGCTTTACCGGTCTGGGCACGTAGCCGTCCGCCTGGAAGCGCAGGTCGGCTGCGGACAGCAGGCCGCACGCGTCCGGCCAGGCGTCGCGCGCGACGTCGCCGAACAACTCACGCCCCGTCGCGGCCCCGTACGTCAGGGCGTAGGCGGTGACGCGCCCGCCGGACTGCACGAACGCCAGGTCCTCTACCGTCCCCACCAGGGAGGCGTCCCCGCTGGGCATGTCGAGTGGCAGCGCGCGCAGGTGTCCCGTGACAGGGTCGAGAGAGGTCAGGAACATCGGCAGCGGCCACTCGGCCACGTTCACATACCTGCCGTTGAGGACCTCGGCGGGGAGACCGCCGAGGTACATCGGCTCGGTCCACCGGCCGCCCCGCACCGGGTCGGCGGGGGTCAGCGACTCCTCGAGGGTGGACAGGCGCCGGCCGTCCGGCGCGTGGAACGCGGCGTAGTCGTCGGTGGTGACCTGGACGTACCCGTCGCCGCTGACGGTGAGATCGAGCAAGGGCCGATCGCCGGCCTGCTCCGGGTACGAGTGCGGAGGCGAGGGCAGTGTACGCGTCCAGGCGGGCCGCAGCGTGGCCGGATCCACGGACGCGAGCCGGACCCGGTTGCCCGCGCAGTGGTCGAGCAGCAGCACCGAGCGGGAACCCGCCCCGGCGACCAGGTCACAGTGCCGCTCGTACACCGTGCTCGCCAGGGTTCTGCCCGAGCGCAGGTCCAGGGACAGGAGGGTGAGGGGTTCGGACTGCCGCTCGGCGAGCACGACGCCGCGCTCGGTCACCATGATCCGCGGCCCGCCGTAGGAGTCGGCGCCGGACTCGTCCCCCTCGTCGGCAAGGTCGACAGCGTGTTGCCACAAGGCCGCGCCCGTGAGCACATCGTACGCCCGGAGCAACCGGCCAGTGCCTTTCTGGCTCTCGGTGAGCACCACGACCGTGCCGGCGGCCACCCACACCCCGTCCACGGTCGCGCCGGAGGTCGTGAAGGTCCGGATCAGCGCGCCAGTGCGGGCGTCGTGGATGCGTACCGTGTCCTCGCCGGCGGCCATGGCCAGCGCCTGCGCGGACGCGCCGTAGAGCGGGATCTCGTAGTCCCGGTCCTCGGCATCGGCCTCGGCATCCGCCGGCGCCGACCACGTTGTGCGCCACTGGACGGGCACAGGGCCGCTACCGGGGGCGTCGGCGGCCGGCGTCACCAGCAGCAGCACCGCTGTCAGCAGGGCGGCGGCGGCCCGCGCGTTCAGCATGTCGTCACGGCCGTGCAGGCCCGGTCGGTGGAGGTCGGCACCCAGCCGGCGGTCTCCACTAGCTTGTAGGCGCTGCGGTAGGAGTCGGCGGGGCCCGTCAGCCGGAACGGAACGCCTCCCGGCCCGTTGATCACGACCTGCTCGGACCGGTCTCCGGCCAGCACCGTGGCCACGAGATCGAACTCGTAGTAGGCCGACTTGCCGATGACCGACAGGCTGAGCGTGACCCTTTCGCCTCGCTTCAGATCGATCTGCTTTTTCGTGAAGTACGCGGTGTCCGGCTCCTTCTTCGTGGTGAAGCGGACCGGCCGCCGATCGAGGTCGGCGACGAGTTCGATCGTGCCGGCCTCCCCGGCGGTGCCCTGATACAGGTAGGCGCCGTCAGCGGGCGGCGCGCGCAGGAGCACTCGCGGCCTGACGTCGATGATGCGTAAGCTGCTGCGGTTGCCCGTCAGGACGACGGTGATGTTCGCGTCCCCGATCGTGGCGACGTGGTGGCGGGCCAGCATGGCCGCCATCTCAGCGTTGTCCACCGCCCTGCCCAGCAGCGTCGCGCGGTCCCGGGGGTCGGTCACCGGCTCCCTCAGCACAAGCGGGCGCTCGTCCTGCTCCACGTCCACGTGGCCGATCGTCAGCGGTGGCGCGCCGCCGAGGTTGTCGACCGCGTCGGTCCCGCCGGTCGTGTACCAGGCGGTGAACACCACGCCGATCGCCGCGATGAGCACGGCGCTGACGATCCCCGCCAGCCACGTACGCGCGGCTTTCCAGCCACCGCCTGAGGCCCCTTCCTGCGGCGGGTCGCCGCCCGTCTTCGCCGTGCCCTTCGTCCGTGCCTTACCCCGGCGTTTTCTGGCCATGACAGTCTTCCCGGTGGGCGTGGATGCGCGGGTTCCGCGATCAGTATGCCCGCCCGGCGCTCACCGATCACCACAAAACGGACCCGCCACCCCATCAGTAGAGGCGGTCACGCATCGGTCGGGAAGCCGCGGACTTCGCCGGCTTCGGGTGCTTGCGGACCTTGTTGTCCAGTACTCGGTACGGGCTCAGGCCCTCGCTCTCGGCCGGCGCTTCGATCCACCGGGCCCCAGCCCGCACCAGGGGCAGGTCACCTCGGACCAGATCTCGACCCTCGTAGTGTCCCCTCCGATTCCTACCATTTGTGCGTAACGTCAAGGTAGGACAGTACGGAGAGCCTTACAAAAGGCACATCACTGTGCGCCACGGAGGGGAATGTGCGTCATGGAGCACGCAGGGGGATCGGCTCATCGCGATCCTGGAGGACGGCGCCCTGCGCTACATCGACCCGCAGCGCGATGTCCCCGGCATCTCCCAGTGCCGGTAAGGAACCGGGCGGCTGCGGCCTTGTCTCAGCGATCGTGGCCGATGTGCTTCCGTGCGAGTAGCTGCGTAAGGACCTGCTTGAGCTCGTGTTCCGGCTGGCGCCCCGGAACACCAGAGCGCCAGCCCACGAACCCGTCCGGCCGCACCAGGCTCATGCCGGTGCTCGTGATGCCGTACCTGTCCAGGAACCGCTCGTCGGGATCCTGAAGCCCGACGCCGATGAGGTGAATGTCCAGCTTGACGCCCAGTGAGGCCGCCGCCGTCCTGGCCGCCGCGGCCCAGTCCCCACCGTCTGGGGCGACCAGGACCACGAAGGCACCGGTGAACAGGTCAAGCGTGGATACCCGCGTCCCGTCCCGGTCCAGCCAGACATGGGGTGCGCGCAGACCGGGACGCCCGCTGGGCTTGCGGGGGTCTTCGATCGGCTCGTCGGGGGTGTGGGGCTCCACACGGACGGCTGCGGAGTCGTACCGGTATCCGAAGATCATGGCTAGGTCGTCGATCGCCGTGAGATCGTCCGCGGTGCCGTCGTGGCGGGCGTTCAGCAGCCGCATGGCCTGGTCCAGGGTGACCTGCGCGACCGGCCGGCGCTCGTCCTCGTACGTGTCCAGCAACGACGGACCGGCCTGGCCGTTGAGGACCGCGGCGAGTTTCCAGGCCAGGTTGTGCGCGTCCGCGATGCCGGTGCTGGCCCCGTAGGACCCGGTCGGGGGGAAGACATGTGCCGCGTCGCCGACGAAGAACACCCGGCCGGCACGGTATCGACGTGCCACCGCCGCGCCGAGCCTGACGTCCATCGGCTTTGGGCTCCAGCCGGCGGCGGGGGGCACCAGCGTGAGGTCGAGGTCCGCGATTCCGACGGCGCGCCGGACCAGTTCGGCACAGCGCTGCTCGGTGAAGTCCTCGACGCTGTGGCCTTGCTGCGGCTGGAAGGGCACTCCCAGCATCCATCGCCCGGCCTGCCGCAATGGCGACAGGACCGTGCCGGCCACCGGTTGGTCGAAATAGGCGAGCATGAAGTCGCGTCCCCGCAGTGCGTCGTCGAGGTCGGCGTCGAAGAGGAAGTGCGCGGCATGGCCCAGGACTCCGGGGCCGTCGGCGCCGATGCCGAGGCGGGCGCGGATGTCCGCGCGGTTGCCGTCCGCGGCGATGAGGTAGTCGGCGTGAATGCGGTGTTCGGCGCCACTGCCGAGATCGCGGACGACGGCCCGCACACCGTCCGGGGCCGCGTCGAAGTCGATCAGTTCGGTACCGAACCGCACGTCGGCGCCGCCGTGTTCGGCGGCGGCGCGCACGACGAACTCCAGCTCATCCTGATCGATCAGCCCCCAGTCGGTGGGGCTGAGCGACGTGGGCGGGCGAAGTTGGGCGAGCGTGTCGATGCGGAAGCGCTCGGGGCCGGTCAGGGTGTCCGCGCCGATCATCTCGGGCTTGTCGGCCAGGAGCGAAGAGCGGGCGCGGATTTCGCCTTCCAGGCCGAAGGCCCGGTAGATCTCCATGGTGCGGGGATTGAACGCCCGCGCCTGCGGCATGATCGCCGTGGACGGGTGCCGTTCGACCAGAGTCGGGCGAAGGCCGAGGCGCGCGAGGAACAGCGCCATGGACAGGCCGGTGATACCTCCTCCCACGATGAGCACGGCGGTGGCGTGGTCGTGCGGTGTCGTCATTGCCAACGATCTCCTGTGGTTGCCGCCTGGCCAGGCGAAACGGACGAATGTGAGGGTCTTGCCGGAGCTGCGAGGAGCTGCGGGGGCTCCGGGTGGCCCAGAAGTACGATCAGCCATATGCTCCACTATGTCAAGTGGGTACTTGATTAATATGAGAGTTCACTTGAGATTGCCGAGTGTGGCTACAATCGTGGTGTGTCGACGTCGAAACCGCGCCGCTCGCCCAAGCCACAGGAGCGCCGGCGCGACCCGGAGCGCACCCGCAGACTCATCCTGGACGCGGCGGAGGCCGAGTTCGCGGCCCATGGGTTCGCCGGTGCCCGCACCGGGGCGATCGCCGCCCAGGCCGGCGTCAACCAGCAGCTGATCTGGTACTACTTCGACGGCAAGGAGGGCCTGTACCAGGCCATCTCGGAACGCTGGCGGGAGCGCGAGAACGACCTGGTCACGCAGGACATGCCCATACCGGAGCAGATCCGCCGGTACGCGTTGGAGGCGCTGAACAACCCGGACGGCGTCCGGCTGCTGGCCTGGGGCGGCCTGGAGTACAGCGGCCCGCAAGACGACCCCGACCACACACCTCGTGCGGATCGGCTGAAAGGCTTCGTCGAGCGACTGCGTGCGCGGCAGGAATCGGGCGGGCTACCTGCCGAGGTGGACCCGGCCTGCCTGACGGTCATGCTCATCGCCACCGCCATGGCCACCACCAGCCTTCCGCACGTCATCGCGGGCGTCTGCGGGGTCGATCCCCGCGACCCCGAGTTCGTGCGCCACTACGCCGAGCAGGTCACCATCGTTGCCGGACTGCTGGGACTCGACTCTCCCTAGCGAGAGACCTGGCCGCCGTGCCGAACCGGCCGCCCTGGACCTGGGCCCGGCCGCAGTCCCCTGCATGCGCCCGCGATGAGCTCAGCTCCTGCGCATCGGTGAGCACGTGTTGGCGGAGCGGGACCGCACCGCCGTGAGCAGTTTGGGCGGGCCGCGGCGACAGTAGGAGCCGCACAGCTAGGTCCGCACCCGGGTGCGCAGCTCTTGCTCGTTCGCCTTGGCCTCGATGCCGTGCCATCCTCGCGGCAACGACACGAGCGGCGGCGTGTACCTGGACTCGCGTGCCTGGATCATCATGGCCCGCCGTCGCTGATCACCGCATCTGGTCTAGGGGGTGGACCTGCAGTGGAACCGGTTCGTACGGTAAGCGCCTTCCCGCAGGCCAGGGTAGGGTGCAGACGGTGCCCGCGCGGGGTCGTTAGCGTACGTTCCGGTTCCGGCGCAGCTCGCCTGTGATCACGGTTTCGGGGTGGATCGGCTGGTGGGTGACGCCTGGTGACTGTGATCTTCGTGTCCGGAAGTCCTCAGTAACGGACAAGATCAAATAAAGGGCGGAGCGGTGGCCGCCCAACCCGCCGAAGCGTCTGAAACCCTGACCGGAATCAATGTCGAAAAGCATCCGTCACAGAGCCGGGTATCGGTACATGATCGAGGCCATGAGCCTTCCCGTGCATCCTCTCGCCGGCCAGCGGGTCGGCTACGCCCGGATCTCCAGCGCGTCGCAGAATCTGGACGGGCAGACCGACGCGCTGAATGCGGCGGGCTGCCAGAAGGTCTTCGCCGACACCGCGTCGGGCAAGCTGACCGAGCGCCCCGAACTGACGCGGTGCCTGGAGTATCTGCGAGGCGGGGACACGCTGGTGGTGTGGCGGCTGGACCGGCTGGGCCGCTCCCTGCGGCATCTGGTGGAGACCGTCAACGCCCTGGCCGGGCGCGGAGTGGCCTTCGCCTCCCTGCACGAAGGGATCGACACCAGCACCAGCACCGGCCGCCTGGTCTTTCATATTTTCGCGGCGCTGGCGGAGTTCGAGCGGGAGTTGATCGCCGAACGGGCGGCGGTGGGCCGGGCCGCCGCACGAACCCGAGGCCGTCTCGGCGGCAGACCCGCCAAGCTGTCGGCGGAGCAGGTCGCGCTGGCGCGCTCCCGCTACGCGGCGGAAGACGCCACCGTGGCCGAGATCGCCAAGGCGCTGGGCGTGGGCCGCGGCACCATCTACCGGGCCCTGCAGCAGCCATCCTGACAGCCACACCAGGGCCGCGACTCTTCGGGATCGTGGTCATATCGGCCGCGAATTTCGCCACTGCCGGCCCTCTTGTCGTCAGCCGGTTTGGGCTGCCTGGTGGCTGGTCGGCGTCCTCCTCCCGAGCGCGGCCCCAGCCCCAAAGTGGAGTGATCGTTGCAGGTCACCCCAGGAGACGGCTTCTCGCCGCAGGTGTGGGTTTCGGTCGGGAGGAGGACGCCTGGTCGGTGGCTGGAAGGTCGCGGGTGTGCCGAGGTCGATGACGTCGCCGTGAAGGTGGGCGACGTGGACCGGATGGCACTCGGCGTAGGCGGCCAGGTCGGCTCGTTGCCGGGCGGGGCGCGGTGGGTGCGGGCGAAGGCGACGAAGCGGCCGATCAGGCGTATGCGGCCTTCCAGCAACATGAGGTTGGCTCGGCCGTGGCGTTGCTCAAGCCCAAACGCCGCTACTCCGTTGTCGACGACAGGACGGCTTGTGCCGCCCGGTCAATGCGGGCGGCCGCGCTGGCCGGGTCGGGTGCGCCGAGGTCCAGCCAGGTCATGATGGCTTCGACGGTGACCGTCAGACAGAGCTGCGCGGCCCACGTCGCCCAGAGCGGATCGTTGACGACCTCGGCGAGGTTGCGGCGCACCTCCTCCTCCATGCCCGCGCGCAGCTCGTCGATCTCGGATCGGAACCGCGGCTCGCGCGCGGCCTGGTGGAAGAGCAGCCTGAACGCGCCGGGATCGGTGGCGGCCCAGCGCGTCATCTCCTGGACACTGCCCTCGGTAAGTTCGTCGCCGACGGCCTCGGTCAGGTGGGCGGCGGCCCGCTGCAGCGCCGCGCGGTACAGGTCGTCCTTGGACTCGAAATGCCGGTAAAGAATCATGCGGCTGACGCCGGCGGCCGTGGCGATATCGTCCAGGCTCGTCCCGGCCAGGCCGGCTCTGGCGAAGATCGGGGTGGCGGTGGCGAGGATCTGCTCGCGCCGCTCGGCCCGCGCCAGCCTTGGGGAGTCGGAGGTGCTCATCGGCCCGCCTCTTGTTGCGTTCATGTATATATTGCGAGTGTATACGCCGATGTAACAATCAAGGAGTCAGGTATGCCCGCAGCCCACCGCGATGCGCATTTTGACGAAAGCCCTCGGTTCCCGGACGGCTTCCTCTGGGGCGCGTCCACCGCCGGCTTTCTCATGGACGGCGCGCCGCTCGCCGACGGCGCCGGGCCCTCGATCCAGCACACCTTCGCCGGCACCCCCGGCAACGGCTACCCGGCCATGGCGCTGGAACGAGGTGTCGAGCACTACCGGCGCTTCAAGGAAGACGTCAGCCTGGCCCGGGAGATCGGCCTGCAGTCCCTCCGCTTCTCGATCTCCTGGCCGCGCGTCCTCCCCGAGGGGGCGGGGACGGTCAACCGGCGAGCCCTCGACCATTACGACGCCTACGTCGACACCCTCCTGGAAGCGGGCATCATCCCATTCCCCTACCTGTACTACTGGGACCTTCCGGCCGCCCTGCAGGATCGTGGCGGTTGGGCTAACCGTGACTGCGCCGGCTGGTTCGCCGACTACGCGGCCATCGTGTACGACCGGCTGGGCGACCGTGTCACCCGCTGGCTCACCGTCTGCGAGCCGTGGTCGATCGTCCACCTGGGTCACCTGGTCGGCGAGGACGGGCCGGGCGTCCGGGATTTGCGTACCGCGCTGCGCGCCGGCCATCATCTGCTGCTCGGGCACGGCCTGGCGGTGCAGGCGTTCAGGGCGAGCCGCGCCCGCGGCGAGATCGGCCTCAGCACCGTGATGACCGACATCCGGCCGGCCACCGCGAGCCTGCCCGACCGTGACGCGGCCCGCCGCGCCGACGACTACTTCAACCGGCTCTTCCTCGACCCCGTCCTGCTCGGCTCCTACCCCGGCGACCTGCCCGAGCGCCTGCAGCGCGACTGGCCGCCGGTCGCCGACGGCGACCTCGCCATCATCTCCACCCCGATCGACTTCCTCGGCGTCGTCTACTACCTCCGCCTGGCCGTCACCGGCCCGGCACCCGCCGAAGTAGCCCCCGCCAGCTCGGCGCCACCCGAGGCCCCTTCCGAGGCGGCCTTCGACGACGTCGACCAGCTCGGGATCATCGAGCTGGCGGCGATCGAGCGCCAAGAGACCGTCCTGGCCGAACTGCTGGACGTGCACGTGACCGAGCCCGCAGGGCCCGTCACCGAGCTGGGCTGGGAGATCGCCCCGGACGGCCTGAAGAACATCCTGTACGCGCTCCGCGACCGGTACGGCGACCTGCCCCTCTACCTGGCCGAGAACGGCGCCGCCTTCCCTGACGCCGTCACCGCCGACGGTGCCGCCGACGCTGTCGTCGACGACCCCGCCCGGCGCGCCTACATCCGCGACCACCTGCGGGCCGCGCACGAGGCCCTGCGCGCCGGCGTCGACCTGCGCGGCTGGAGCGTCTGGTCGCTACTCGACGACCCCATGAACCGATTCGGGCTGATCCACGTCGACCACGACAGCGGCCGGCGGACCGTCAAATCCTCGGGGTACTGGTACCGCGACGTCATCGCGGCCAACGGACTCGTTCCCCCGCCATGAGCCCCTGGACAGGCTTTGCCACCCGGGCGTTTCCGCCTACGGACGCGCAGCGGCGAAGCCATCTCCAGCGCTACAGCCGGGAACCACGAAGACGACGAGGGATAGGGGAAGCCCATTGTCCAGCCCGGTTGCACAGTGTCCCCCGGCTACGCCATCGCGGAGAACGACGTGCTGCAGCACGAAGTCGAGGCCAGCGGCAGCTTCGACGACTGGTACGAGGCCCTGACCGAGATGCGCGACCCCACGTCGAGCGCGCCCACCCCGGCCCCGCCACGGACGTGTGACCCGCCCGCGTGGCGGCGCGGAGAAGATCGGCACCGCCATGCGGGAACGCATTCCCTGCAGCAGCGCAGAGCGGCACACGGCCACGGACTTGTTCGGGTGGTACGGTCCTGGACCGTAGTCGGCGGTATGCCTCGGCACGGTCCTCGGCGCTGCCCAACCGGGGGATGGCGACGGGCTGGTACCGGCCGATCGCAGCGCTGGTGTCCTCTTGCAGCGAGATGGCAGTAGTGGGAGAATAAATAAGAGGCTTGAAGCGAGGCCCCAAATGCGGGAGCCACTCTGCTCGCCAGTAATAGTGCACACACCTGCTGCTGTCCACGGTAAGCAGTGGTCGCGTCAGCGAGGTTCAAAGATGAAATTCGCATATCTCACGGCGGCTGCGGTTCTGCTGACTCCCATCCCGTTCGCGGGTATGACGCAGCCCGCTGCGGCAGTCCCCACTCACACTGTCTGGGTCAGAGGAACCCTACACGTGTACGACCACGGTGGACTCTTCGGGAGCAGTACGAGCAGCACTCTGAGAATCAAGGCAAACCGCATCCTTACACACAACGGTCGTACAGCGCATGTGTTTGTCTGGACGTGCGCAGGTGGTGAAACCAGGGGCCAGCTAAGCATCACGCTGCGGCTGCTTGGCACCGAAGTGGTTTCCGCCCGGCCATGGCTGCAACTTTACGAAGGGGCGAGCTGCAACAACGACGACCTCGACGATGAGGAACTGTCTCCGAGCCGCACCGTCCCTCGTAATGTTTCGCGGGGCTTCAATCTTTCTGTGACTAATAACGAGTTTGGCTCGTATTACGATTACGCAACAGCGGCCTTTGACGTGACTCATTGGGAAGGAGCCGGGCCGTGAGACTGGCGAGGTCGCACAGCCTCGCAGAAATCAGAGCCCAGCTCGGTGGGCGGCCACGGGCAAGGCCGCCGCAGCGGCGTGCTGACCATCCCGACCACTCCGAAGGCTGCCGGGTTCCCGCCCGGTGGCCTTTCGTTGTGTCGACGCAGCGCGGCGTCTCACCCGCCGGGTATCCGTTGGGTCGACACAACGAAGGTGGGGAAGGTGTTTCAATCCAAAGGGGAGGCGGAAACGGTCGATTCCGCCCCCAGTCGCAGATCCAATCGGCTTGGCCCGCCGACCTGCCGGAACCGGCCGCCGATCCAATCGAATCCGGTCCACTGTTCCGCCTCCCCATTCCGCCCCCACTAGGGTGGTCCGCGGACACCGCCGGGCCCCGCCCGGCCCACCCGGGGAAGGCGAAGAGCACATGGCCGACCGGCTCTACCTGCGGCACTCCACCGACAAGCAGACCGACGCCCGCCAGCGCCACGCCCTAGCCCCGCTGCTGGCCGCCGGCGCCCTCGCCTACGAGGACCCCGCCACCTCCACCCGGCAGCTCTCGCTCGACCGCGCCGGCTTCACCCGGCTGCTGAACGAGGCCGCCGTCGGCGACACCATCCGCATCGCCGACGCCGCCCGACTCTTCCGCTCGGTGGCCGACATCCTCGCCCTGCGGCCGGTGCTGATCCGCCGCGGCCTGCACCTGCGGGTCGAATCCGGACTGCTGTCCGGCATCGACCTCGCCTCCGACGATCCCGGCACCAAAATGATGGTGAACGTGCTCGCCGCCGTGCTGGAGTTCCAGCGCGACATGATCTCGGAGAGCACCCGCGAAGGCGTTGCCGCCGCCGAAGCCTCCGGCAAGACGCTCGGCCGCCCCGCCGCGCTCAACCAGGACCAGGCAGCGAAGGTGGTCGAGGCGTTCGGCGAAGGCGCCGCCGTCAAGGCCCTCGCCCGGCAGCACCAGGTCGACCCGAAGACGATCCGCCGGGTCCTGGACTCCGCCGGAGCCCGCGAACTCCCCGTGCAGCTCGACGTCCTCCCGGACCCGGCCGCCGAGCAGCTGCCGGAGCCGAACCCGGTGATCACCCTCGACCTTCCCGGTCTGCTCGCCGACCACCTGCTCGCGGGCGGCGACGAGACCGTCCGCACCGCGCTCTCCTCCGGCCGGACCATCCGCCGCGGCCAGGGCCACTCCCTCCGGATCACCGCGCCGCTCGAACTCCACCGCACCGCGCTGCAGCAGGCCGCCGCCCTCGCCACCGAATCCGCCAGCTCCGCCGAGCGCAAGGCCCACCGGGTCTACGCCACCCGCATCACGGCCGCGACCTGATCATCAGGGGCTTATCGCTAACCACGTCCTGATTGATCCCCGAAGCCGAGATCCGCACCCGGATTCTCAACGACGACCTCGCCGGCGACTTCGCCCGCTGGTACCCCGGCCTCAAGAACTCCGATCATCCGGTCGAACTGGTGGCCTGACCATCCCACGGTTTCTTCCGGTCTCCCGTTCACAGGGACAACAGCGACAACAGGCCCTCCAGGTTCTTCCAGACAATGAAGATGACGACGTAAAGCAGCACGGCTCCAGCGAGGAGCGCGATCACGAACAGCGCAATCGTGCCAGCACGCGATGCTGGTTCCCAGCCACCGATCGGTTCACGTCCCGACGTCGGCATCACCCCCTGTTCGGCACCGTGCTCGTCCAGGTGGTGCTCGATCCCGGCCCGGCAGGCCCAGCACAGCAGCCAGTCGGTCTTGTCCCTACGTACCTGGGCGACCCACTCCCCGTACCAGTAATCGTCGGGAAGGCTGAGGTCAAATGACTTGGCTAGCCTCTGGAATTGCTCTAGGGCCACGCTCGGCCGGTAGCCGGTGTTGACCGCTGCTTGCAACTGCGCTGCGCTGTACCGCTTGGCGCCCGCGCCCGATAAGGAACCGCAGATGTCGCAGGCCATATCCGGCACGGTAGCCGCGATTCGGATTCTTGACGACATCCCTGATCGGCCCCGGAGATCATCGCCGGGGGGATCCTCCGGCGGCGGGGAGATCACGCCCCCACGGCCCTACAGCGCGCCATGATCGCCACTGAGTCGGAGGACGTCTTCCGGCGCGAGGTGATCGACCGGCACCGCCTTCCCTGCCTGCCCCCCGGCGGGCGCCTGGTGGAGCCGGAGGACGTCTTCCGGCGCGAGATCGATCAACACGACCGCTGAAGCTTCTGGCACCAGATCAAGCCTGGTCAAAGCACTCAAAGGCCCCTTCAGGGCTTAGAGGCTGCCGCGCTGACCTGCGGGAACACGATTCCGGGAACGGGACAGAGTCCACCGTATCCGCAGGATGAACTTTTGGCGTGCCTGATGTAGCAGGCTGGACTATCGATGCGATGGCAAGAACTAGTCGTCGTTGTTGCGGTCGGCTTGTTGGAACGGGTGGCGTGCGCCACTTGGTGACAGCGCGGACAGAAGGCGCACTGTCCGAGAAGCGCGATCTCGCTACGATCGCCGAGGGTCACGAGTGGGTGACGCTCGGCCAGGCAGCCAGCGTGCTGAGCCGGCGAGCCGTCAGGCTGAAAAGATGCCGCTACGGGCCGTTTCCGGCGAGGGGACCCAGGGGACTTTGCGCGGCACCATTTTGCGGGTGCTGCGGGTGCTGGCCGTGCTCGCGGGTGTGGAGCTGGTCCTGGGCGGGCTGGTGTGGTTCCTCATCTACCCGCCCGGCCAGGATGATCCGACGCTGAGCAATCTGGACCAGTTGTTCGGCGTGCTGGGTGGGGCGGCTGGGCTGGCCGCGCTGTGGGTGGCGGTGGCCACGCTGCGCCGGACCACCACCGCGGTGGCATCACCGGCTCGGCCGATGCCGCCAACAGTCTCAAACGGTGAGGCGGTGGCAGCTATCGGCGAGCGTGGGTCGGCCCCTGGCGCGCTGGCCGGTCTGCCCGCCGCCCCTGCCGCTTTTACTGGCCGTGGCGACGCGCTGGCCGAGTTGCTGGCCTTCTTGGACCCGTCCGCCTCACGCGGGGACGGAGGGACGGGGGTGGTGGTTTCGGCGGTGGCCGGGATGGCCGGGATCGGCAAGACCGCGCTGGCGCTGGTCGCCGCCCACCACGCCACGGCGATGGGCTGGTTTCCCGGTGGGGTGTTCTTCCTCGACCTGCGCGGCTACACACCCGACCCGGCCGATCGGGTCCCTGCCGACGCGGCTGCCGCGCAGTTGCTACGCGCCATCGGCGTCCCCGACGCCGACCTGCCGCCCACCGGCGATGAGGTCCTGGCCGTGTATCGGTCGGTGCTCGCCGATCAGGCGCGTGCGGGTCGGGGGGTGCTGGTGGTGGCCGACAACGCGGCGGTCGCCGGGCAGGTCGAACCCTTGCTTCCCATCCAGGGCTGTCATCGGCTGCTGGTCACCTCCCGCCACACCCTCGCCACGTTGCCCGCCCATCTGATCGACCTGGCCTTCCTTCCCGAGAGCGAGGCAGTGGCCCTGCTGGCCGCCGCGCTGGCCATCGCCGGCCCCGACAGACGGGTAGCGGCCGAGCCCGGACATGCCAAGGCCATCGCCCGGCTGTGCGGCGGGCTGCCGCTGGCGTTGCGGATCATCGCCGCGCTGCTGCGCGCCGAGCCCGGCCGCCCGCTGGCCGCGATGGCGGCCGAGCTGGCCGACGCCCGTACCCGGCTGGAGGCGATGGAGACCGGCGACCGCGACACCCACGGCCGTCCGCTTGGGGTACGTGCCGCCTTCGATCTGTCCTACCGGCATCTGCTGGCTGAGGAACCGGAGCAGGCCAGGGTGTTCCGGCTGCTACCGGTCAATCCGGGGCCGGACGTCTCGACCGCGGCGGCCGCCGTCCTGGCCGGAACCGAAGAGCCGGTGGTGCGGCGGCAATTGGCCGCGCTGGCCCGCGCCCATCTGGTCACTGCCGCCACTACTGGGGACATCGGGACCGGAAGCGGGGATGGTGCCGGGCCTGGGCTTTCGGGGCGGGAGCGGTGGGGGATGCACGACCTGGTCCGCCTGTACGCCGACGAACATGGCCAGGCCTGCGCGGACGGCGATGACCGCGAGGCCGCGCTGGACCGGCTGCTGGGCTTCTACCTGCGCACCGCCACCGCCGCCGACGCGCACCTGCGGGCATTGCCTGGACAGGCCGTTCCTGATGCCTTCACTGGCCGCGGGCAGGCGATGGCGTGGCTGGACGCTGAGCGCGTTACGCTCATCGCCGCTGTCGCTCGGGCCTGGGCTACCGGCCGCGACCGCATCGCCGCCACCCTGCCCACCTGCCTGAACGTGTACCTGGCCTGGCGGCACGCTTTCGAGGATTGGCTGAGTGTCGATGCCATCGCGGTGCAGGCCGCTATCCGGCTCGGCGACCGGCACGGCGAAGGCCAGGCGCTGAACAACCTCGGCCCCGCTCTACGTCAGGTGCGGCGGTTCGATGAGGCGATCATCACCTGTGAGCAGGCCGCCGCCATCTTCCGGGAGATGGGTGACCGGCACGGCGAAGGCCTGGCGTTGGGGAACCTCGGCCTGGCCCTGGAGCAGGTGCGGCGGTTCGATGAGGCGATCACCGCCCACGAGCAGGCCGGCGTCATCTACCGGGAGATGGGTGACCGGCACGGCGAAGGCCGGGCGGTGAACAACCTCGGCCTGGCCCTGCGAGAGGTGGGCCGGTTCGATGAGGCGATCACCGCCCACGAGCAGGCCGGCGTCATCTTCCGGGAGATGGGTGACCGGCACGGCGAAGGCCTGGCGTTGGGGAACCTCGGCCTGGCCCTGGAGCAGGTGCGGCGGTTCGATGAGGCGATCACCGCCCACGAGCAGGCCGCCGCCATCTACCGGGAGATGGGTGACCGGCACGGCGAAGGCCGGGCGGTGAACAACCTCGGCCTGGCCCTGCGAGAGGTGGGCCGGTTCGATGAGGCGATCACTACCTGTGAGCAGGCCGCCGCCATCTACCGGGAGATGGGTGACCGGCACGGCGAAGGCCTGGCGGTGAACAACCTCGGCCTGGCCCTGCAGCAGGTGCGGCGGTTCGATGAGGCGATCACCGCCCACGAGCAGGCCGCCGCCATCTACCGGGAGATGGGTGACCGGCACGGCGAAGGCCGGGAGTTGACCAACCTCGGCCTGGCCCTGCGAGAGGTGGGCCGGTTCGATGAGGCGATCACTACCTGTGAGCAGGCCGCCGCCATCTACCGGGAGATGGGTGACCGGCACAGCGAAGGCCTGGCGTTGAACAACCTCGGCAACACTATGCACCAGGTGGGCCGGTTCGATGAGGCGATCACCGCCCACGAGCAGGCCGCCGCCATCTTTCGGGAGATGGGTGACCGGCATGGCGAAGGCCGGGAGTTGACCAACCTCGGCCATGCTCTGGGCGAGGTGGGCCGGTTCGATGAGGTGATCACTACCTGTGAGCAGGCCGCCGCCATCTACCGGGAGACGGGTGACCGGCACGGCGAAGGCCTGGCGTTGGGCAACGTCGGCGATGCTCTGCGAGAGGTGGGCCGGTTCGATGAGGCGATCATCGCCTTGGAGCAGGCCGTGGACTGTTTCGAGGCGACCGGTGATGAGCACAGCGCGGGCATCGCCCGGAACATCCTGCAGGAGGCTCGACGGGAGCGGGCCGGCGGGTGATGCTCCGCCACGAATCCGTGACCGGCATGCGGGGTGGCGGGAGCACGCCCCCTTCCGTGGTGCCCGGCCAGTGGGTCAGCGCCGACGGGCGGCGGGGTCGCGGTCGGCTTGCCAGCGGCCCAGTGCCTCAGGGGAGACACGTGCGTAGCGGGCCAGCGAGGCGACCGAGGTGTGCCCGGAGTAGGCGAGCAAGGTGGCGGTGTTCGCACCGTCCTCAGCCGCGTGGGTCAGAGCGGAGTGGCGGAGCTGGTGCAGCGTCCACGGCCCGCCCGCCAGCTCGGTCGTCGCCTCCTCAAACAACTCGGCGGCGCGCCGGTAGGACAGCCGGGCGCGCCCGCTGCCCGGGTCGAGATCACCGGGCGGCAGCTCGATGCGGGCGCGGCGGTCGGTGAGGAAGACCGGCCCGGCGCGGCGGCCGGCCAGCAGGCGGGGCAGCAGCCGGGCGGTGGCGGTGCGCCAGACGATGACGTCGACCGCGCCGCCCTTGCGCCGCACCTTGGCGCGGCGGTTGCGCAGGTCCAGCTCGCCGATGTCGAGGGCCAGGACCTCCTCGGTCCGGGCGGCGCTTTCGTACAGGAGGCGGAACAGGGTGCGCTCGCGCAAGGCCAGGTCGGGCCGGGCGAGCAACGTCTCGATGTCGGCGCGGGCCAGCGCCCGGGTGCGATCAGGGGTGCGGGCGCGGCGGCGGATGCGGCGCAGCGGATCGCCGCTCAGCCAGTGCTGGTCGCGCCACCAGGCGCAGGCCGAACCGAGGGCGTCCAGGCGGGCGTTGAAGGTGGCGGCCGCGTTCGTCCCCCAGCGGGTGGTGAACCAGGCGGCCAGCCGGTCGGCGCCGGCCTCGCCCTCCAGGTCCGCCAGCGGGGCCCGCTGGCCGAACTCGGCGGCCAGGGCGCGTAGCGCGATGCCGTACGCCCTGGCGGTGTTGGCGACGGCGATGGTCTCCAGGAACGCCGCGGCGGCGGCGCCGAGTGGGGGCGCGCCGACGGCGGGGTGGAGGCGGTGCACGGTGGCCACGAATCCCTCCCAGATCTTCTATCGCAGATAAGCGATGGTGTCACCGCCGCCGGAGCGGGGTGTTTCCGCAGGACGGCACCGAGGTTATCGCAGATAATCACTGGCTATCTGCGGTTACCCGGCGTTCGGGTAGGAGTTGTGGATCTGCACATCGGTGACCCCAGCCGGACCCGGACCGGTGATCAGGCGGATGTAGGACACATCTGCGCTGCGGTATAGCGCCTTCTCGATCGTCTGGGTTACGGCGCTGAGAAGGTCAGCTGCGGCGATGCCGATGAACCCGTCGATGCGGACCGGCTCGCCGCGTCCCAGCACGCAGGCCCACAAGGTGCGCCTGTGCTCGGATTCGCCTGCACGCTCGCTGGGGCTGTCGCCGGCGACGAAGAAGGAGGTCACACAATCGGCGCGGATGACCTCGGAGTATGCGCAGATCCAGATGTGGGGGAGGTCCGTCATGGCTTGATCTTCCCTGCCGCGCCGGGTGGTGTCAGGCTTTCCCGCGATCGGCGAGTTTTCGGCGCAGGAGCAGGTTTTCTCCGTGTGCCTGTTCCAGGGCCTCGCGCAGGGCCGCGGTCTCGGCGCGGTGAGCCGCCTTCAGGCGGGTGATCTCGGCGGTGAGCGCCAAGACGACGTTGTCGGGTTCGTGCCGCGCCGACGTGGTGTGGCCTGCGGGCTCGCGCGGCCAGTGCGGCCGGTGCCGGCGCAGGTGCTCGATGCGCGCCCGCAGGCCGGCGTTGCCGTACAGGAAGGTGTGCGAGACACCGGCGTGGCGGGCGACCTCCTGGAAGGTCACGGGCGTTCCGGTTTTGATCAGGTGCCGGATGGCCGCCTCGGCGGCCTTGACCTTGGCGGCGGATTTGCGGCGCGCGGTGGCGGTGAGCGCGGCGATGCGGGCCTGCCGCAGGCCGACGTCGTCGCCGGCGGGCGCGGCGGAGGGAGGCGGGCCGGTCATGGCCGCCTGCGGCGGGTGTCGATGACGACCGGCACCGGCCCTGTCGCCGGCCCTGTCGCCGGCGGTGTCGCCGGCCTTGTGGTCGCGGTGCCGGTGCGGGCGGCGGTGCGGCTGGTGGGCGCCCCGGCGCCTTGCAGCGCGCGGCCCGGGGCGGTGTCCATGGCGGCCAGCAGCCGGGTGAGCGCCTGGCGCTCGTGCAGGCGTTCGGTGAGCCAGACGTTGGTGTCGGGCATGGGCTCGCCGTGCCGGGCGGCGAAGGCGGCCCGGGTGCGCTCGATCAATGCCTCGGTCCGGCCGAGCTGGTCTTCCAGCACCGTGCGGTGGCCGTCGTCGGTGACGAAGACGCCGCAGCTCAGGCAGGCGTTGCCCTTGTCGCAGCGTTGCAGGGGCGGCAGCAGGCAATAGCCGTTGGGCAAGAACCGGTCGGCCCGCTCGAACAGGTGCAGGCCGTCGTGGTCTTCGTGGCTGAAGGCGAGCTGGGTGCCGTCGGCCTTGAACTTGCGGGTGGCGATGAACGCCTGTTCGGCGTGTTCGTCGCGGCGGGCCACGTACGGGTCCAGCCGAGATACGAGCAAAACCGGCCATGAGTCGATCTTGAGAACGTAAGGCATGCGCGCTGCGGGTCCGGGTTGATGGGGTATCCGATGCCGAATCAGGCTCGCTGCGGGGTTGGCGCGTAATCTCGGAAGTCGTCCGCCCGTAGACCGCGAGGGAGTCGGCCCTGGTTTCTGCGTTTCCGTCTCACGGACTGTATTCGGTCGGCTACAGTATCTCCCGTTCTGTGGTGATCGGGGCTGCTGGGAAGGCAATGCCTGATGGCCTCGATCGACAAGACCGCCTACCCGCGGTTCAAGCGGACGATCTCCGAGCGCGAACTGCGCGAGGCGTACTCGCCGAGCCTGGCGGAGATGGACTGGGCGCGGGAGATGACCGACAGCGATGAGGCCCGGCTGTCGCTGATGGTGTGGCTGAAGTGCTGTCAGCGGGTGGGCCGGTTTCCGCGGCTGGCCGAAATCCCGGCCCAGGTGGTCGAGCACGTACGGACCGAGCTGGGCCTGCCGGAGCGGATCGGCATGACGGACGTAGCCGAGCGGACCGGACGCAACCACAAGGCGCTGGTGCGGGCCCGGCTGGGGCTGGACGGCGATCAGGCCGCCGCGCGCAAGCTGGCCGAGCAGGCCATCCGGCAGGCAGCCAAGACCAAAGACCACCCGGCTGATCTGATCAACGTGGCGCTGGAGGAGCTGGCCAAGAATAGCTGCGAGTTCCCGGCGTTCTCCACCCTGGATGACCTGGCCGCTCAGGTGCGCACGGAGGTCAACGGCGCCATCTTCACCCTGGCCTACGGTCGGATGGGCTTCGACGACCACGCGCGCATGCTGGCGATGCTGGAGGTGGATCCGGCCACCGGCCGCAGCGGTCATGACCGGGCCAAGAAGAGCGCACCGCGGGCCACGGTGACCAAGCTGCGCCAGCAGTTAGACCATCTGGCCTGGCTGGACGGCAGGGGCGGGGCCAGCGACGCCTGGCTCAAAGGGGTGCCCGCTTCCAAGATCGCCCATTTTGCGGCCGAGGCGCGGGCACTGGACGCCGCTGAGATGCGCGACTACGGCGAGGTCAAGCGGATCGTGCTGGAAGCGTGCCTGCTACACCAGGCCCGGATACGCGCCCGCGATGACCTGGTGACCATGCTGTGCAAGCGGATGAACACCATGCACAACAAGGCCCGCGAGCTGCTGGAGACCATTCGCGCCGAGCAGCGTCAGCGCAACGAGCGGATGCTGGCGGTGCTGGGGGATCTGCTGAGCGCGGCCAAGGAGGTCGACCTGGCGGCTCGGAACGCGCCGAACCCGTGGACAGCGGTGCGGCGTCGGCACGAGACCGGACGGGCGGTGCTGGAGACGATCGAGAGCAACGGCGGCCTGGCCGGCCTGGTGGCCGAGCACGAGGCGCTGGCCGCCTTCCACGGCGACAACTACCTGCCGCTGCTGGACCGCTTCTATCGCTCCCATCGTGGGCTGCTGCTGCGCCTGGCCGGCGTGCTGGTGCTGGAGCCGGCCAGCGCGGACCGCAGGCTGCTGGAGGCGCTGGAGTTCGTGCGCGCCAATGCCACCCGCACCAGCGAGCTCATCGGCGATGAGTACACAGTCGGGGAAGACGTCGTCGATGAGACGACCGGCGAGATCTCCACGGTCACGGTGCGCAAGCACGTGGACGTGTCCTTCGCGCCGGAGGCATGGCAGAAGGTGATCACCGACAAGAGCCGCCCCGGCAAGGTGGTGCGCCGGCATTTCGAGATCTGCGTGTTCTCCTGCCTCGCGGACGAGCTGGTGCGCGGCGATGTGGCGGCGGTCGGCTCGGAGGCCTACGCCAACTGGCAGTCCCAGTTGCTCAGCTGGGAGGACTGCCAGCCGCACCTGGCCGAGTACTGTGCCGAGGTCGGCCTGCCCACGACGGCCGCGGAATTCGTGGCGCAGTTGAAGATGCGGATGAAGGACGTGGCCGCGACCGTGGACGCGGGCTATCCCGACAACGCCGACCTGGTCATCGACGAGCAGGGCAGGCCCTCCCTCAAGGCGCGCAAGTCCGCCGGGCACAGCGCCGAGGCGCTCAAGCTGGCCACGACCGTCAAGGGCCGACTGCCGGAACGCTCCCTGCTGGAGATTCTGACCCGGACCACGCGGCATCTGCGCTGGTTCCGCCACTTCGGGCCGCTGTCGGGGTCGCAGGCCAAGCTCGCCGACCCGCTGGAGCGCTACCTGCTGGTGGCCTTCGCCTACGGCTGCAACCTGGGCGCCGCCCAGGCCGCCCGGCATCTGGGCGGTCGCATCAGCGCGCACGAACTGTCCTACACGGTGCGCAAGCACGTCACGCTGGCCAGCATGAACAAAGCGATCGCCGACGTGGTCAACGCCTACCTGCGCCTGGATCTGCCCCGATTGTGGGGAGAGGGCAACGCGGTGGCCGCCGACGGCACCAAGTACGACATCTACGTGGACAACCTGATCGCCGAGTTCCACATCCGGTACGGGGGCTACGGCGGCGTCGCTTACCACCACATCGCCGACAACGACATCGCGCTCTTCTCCAGATTTGTGCCATGCGGGGTGTGGGAGGCGGTCTACATCATCGAGGGACTGCTGGAGCAGGAGAGCGAGGCGGCCCCCAAGGAGATTCACGCCGATACGCAAGGCCAGTCGTTCCCCGTCTTTGGATTAGCACACTTGTTCGGGTTCGAGCTGCTGCCGCGCATCCGTAATTTCCGGGACCTGACCTTCCACCGGCCCGAGCCCGGCGTCCGCTACCGGCACATCGATGCACTGTTCGGCGAGCCGATCAACTGGCGGCTGATCGAGGCTCACTGGCAGGACCTGATGAAGGTGGCCATCTCCATCCGCGAAGGCGAGTTGTCGTCGATCCCGCTGTTGCGGCGGCTGCGGCACGACTCCAAGCGCAACAAGATCTACCGCGCCTTCCGCGAGCTGGGCCGCGTGATCCGCACTATGGTGCTTCTTCGGTACGTCTCCGACGCCCCGCTGCGGGAGAACATCACCCGGGCCACCAACATGGTCGAGTCCTACAACAACTTCTCCAAGTGGATCGGGTTCGGCAACAACGGAGTGATCGCCGAGAACGACCCGGGAGAACAGGAAAAGGCGATCAAGTTCAACACCCTGGTCGCCGACCTGGTCATGTACCAGACCACGCTGGACATGTCGCTGGTGCTCAACCGGCTGCGCAGCGAGGGCGAGACGGTGCATCGCGCCGACGTGGCCATCATGTCCCCCTATCAGGAGGACAACGTGCGCCGCTTCGGCGACTACGTCTACGACCTGAACGCACCGCTGGAGGACATGGATGTCAACCTCGAGCGTGGAGAGGAGACCGATGCTGCCCCGAGAGGCGCCGTTGCCGGGGTAGCCGCCACGTTGTCAGACAGTGGTTGACGGGGCCGGGCCGGCGCGCTTCTCGTTATCGATCGTCATGGAGCGGGGGATACCAGGCCGGCGTCGTAGGCGGCGATGACGAGCTGGACGCGGTCGCGGGCGCTGAGTTTGGCGAGCAGGCTGGCGATGTGGGCTTTGGCGGTGCCGGGGCTGATGTGCAGGTGAGCGGCGATCTCGGCGTTGGACAGGCCGCGCCCGGCCAGGGTCAGCACCTCGCGTTCTCGCGCGGTGACGCCCGCCAACTCGCGCGGCCGTGGGCGAGGTTCGGGGCGGCCGGCGAATTCGGCGATGAGGCGGCGGGTGACGCTGGGCGCGATCAGGGCGTCGCCGTCGGCGACCACGTGGACGGCGGACAGAATATCCTCCAGCGCCATGTCCTTGACCAGAAACCCGCTCGCCCCGGCCCGCAGCGCGGCGTAGACGTTGCCGTCGTCGTCGAACGTGGTGAGCATGATCACGCGGGTGTCAGGGGCTTCGGTGGTGATGGTCTGGGTGGCCTCGATGCCGTCCATGCCGGGCATGCGGATGTCCATGACGACCACGTCGGGACGTAGCTGCCGGGTGAGCTGGATCGCCTGGGCTCCCGTCCCGGCCTCCCCGGCGACAACGACGTCAGGAGTGCCATCGATGACCATGCGCAGACCGGCGCGGATCAGCGGCTGGTCGTCGGCGAGCACAACGCGGATGGTCAACGTGCCTCCACGTGAGCGGTCTGGGCGTGCCCCCGCGCTGAGGCGGGACTTGGTAGCGGGAGGGTGGCGGTGACGCGGAAGCCGCCCTCGGGGCGTGGTCCGGCGCTGAGACGGCCGTCCAGCAGAGCGGCTCTCTCGCGCATGCCGGCGATCCCGTACCCGCTGCCGCGCGAGGCTGCTGTGGTGGCGGTGCCGTCGTCGGTGATGTCGATGCGTAGTTCGTCGGGCGTGTAGTCGAGGACGACCTGGCAGTGGCGGGCGTCGGCGTGGCGAACGACGTTGGTCACCGACTCCTGGATGATGCGGAAGGCGCACCGGTCCATGGCTGGGGGCAGCCCGCGTGGCTTGCCCTGGCGGCGCACGTCCACGCGGACGTCGGCGGCTGCGGTCGTCTCGGCGAGCCGGTCGAGGTCTGCCAGCCCCGCCAAGGGCGCCGGTTCCGGCTCCGAGGCGGCGGGGGGCTCGCGGAGCACGCCGAGCAGGTGCCGGAGTCCCCGCAGGGTCTGCCGGCCGACGGCCTCGATCGCGGCGAGCGCTTCCCGCGCCTGCTCCGGTCGGCTGTCGATCACCCGCGCGCCCGCGCCGGCCTGGATGGCGATGACGCCGATGCTGTGCGCGACCATGTCGTGCAGCTCGCGCGCGATGCGCAGCCTGTCGGCCGTGACCGCCGCAAGCTCGGCCTGCGCACGCAGCGCCCGGCCGTACTCGCGTCGTTGCCGCAGCGCCGTGCCCGCCGTCCAGGCGACCACGACGCCCAGGCCGAGCAGGACCGACAGCGCGAGGAAACCCGAGGCGAAGACACGCAACCCCTGAGCCAGCAGAGCCACGTGCCAGGCCGCCTCCTGGACGATCAACGTGGTAGCCGCCGCGGCCAGGCCGGTACGGCGTGAACGGGTGGCCGTGATGAAACAGACCAGGAGATCGGCCACCGGCAGCAGCGGCCAGACCCGCTCCGCGGGCTGCGCCAACGCCACGGCCACGAGCAGTTCGGCCAGCAGCACAGCCAGCACCGCACACGGCCGCCGCCGGGCCCACACTAGAGGAAACGCCAATGCGGCGGCGAAACCCGCGTGCATCGCACCCACGGGCAACAGACTCTCGTCATCGGCCAGCGTCACGGCGTACAGCAGCGGCAGGAAGGCCACGACGGCACACCAGGTGAGCACCGTCCGCACACCATGCGGCAGCCGCTGGGACAAGGGTGGCCTGGGCATTTCATCGCGCACCCGGTCGATCGTAGTCATCGGTTTCCACTGCGGGCATCGGCCTGCCGGCCTATGCCCGCAGGCCACCCCCTCCCGCCCGGAACCCCGCCCACAGCCAGATGTCCCGCCTGCCCGGTCCGCGACACCGTGGGGCGGGTGATCGAAGTCAACCGACTGACCAAGCGCTACGGCGAGGTGACGGCCGTCAACGGCCTGACCTTCACCGTGCGGCCGGGCTACGTCACCGGGTTCCTCGGCCCGAACGGCGCCGGCAAGAGCACCACAATGCGGATGATCCTCGGGCTGAACCGGCCCACCAGCGGCAGCGCCACCATCGACGGCCGCCCGTTCGCCCGGCATCGTGCCGGCCTGCGGCACGCCGGAGCGCTGCTGGACGCCAACGACGTGCACGGCGGGCGCAGCGCCGCGGCGCACCTGTCCGCGCTGGCCCGCAGCAACGGCCTGCCGCGCCGCCGGGTGGGTGAGGTGCTGCGGGACGTGGGGCTGGAGAGCGTGGCCCGCCGCCGGGTGGCCGGGTTCTCCCTGGGCATGCGGCAGCGGCTCGGCATCGCCGCCGCCCTGCTCGGAGACGCGCCGGTGCTGCTGTTCGACGAGCCCGTCAACGGATTGGACCCCGAAGGGGTGCGCTGGGTACGCGGCCTGTTCCGGCGCCTGGCCGGCGAAGGACGCACCGTGCTCGTCTCCAGCCACCTGATGAGCGAGATGGAGCACACCGCCGACCGGCTCATCGTCATCGGCCGCGGCGAACTGATCGCCGCTGAGAGCCTGACCGAGTTCGCCGCCCGAGGCACCGGCGCGTCGGTCACCGTACGCACGCCGGACACCGCTGAATTGGCCGCCGTGCTGACGCAGGCGGCCGGCCAGGTACGGCGGGACGGCGGCGACACGCTGAGCGTCACGGGGCTGAGCGCTGCCCGCATTGGCGAACTCGCCTTCGAGCGGCGCATCCTGCTGCGGGAACTTGCTCCACAGTCAGCCTCGCTGGAGGAAGCGTTCATGGAGCTGACTGCCGAGAGCGCCGACTACCGAGCGACGCCTCCGGCCGGTGATCGGCGATGATCGATCTGCTGGCCGCCGAGTGGACCAAGTTGTGGTCGCTGCGCTCCACCCGCTGGCTGCTCGGCCTCGGCACGTTGGCCATCGTCGCCTTCGCCGTCCAAAGCGGCCTGGAGGCCTACCACGACTGGCCCGGCTTCCCGGCGATGGAGAAGGCCAGGTTCAGCCCGTTGACGGAGGCGTTCAGCGGGCTGTCCGCCACCATGCTCATGATCGGCGCGGGCACCCTGGGCGCGCTGACGATCGTCGGCGAGTACGCCACCGGCCTCATCCGCACCACCCTGAGCGCCGTCCCGGCCCGGCACCGTGTCGTGGCCGCCAAGCTCATCGTCGTCAGCGGCGTCATGTTCGCGACCGGTGCCCTCGTCTCGGCGGCCACCTTCGGCGTCAGCCAGGCCATCCTGTCCGGCCGCGGCGTCGCCGTCTCGCTCGGTGACCCCGGCGTACTGCGCGTGCTGGCCGCCAACGCGCTGCTCGCTCCGGTGTCCGGGCTGATCGGCATGGGAGTCGGCGCGCTGCTGCGGCACACCGCGGGCGCCGTCGTCACTGTCTGCGCCGTACTGGTCATCGTGCCGACCTTCTTCCGGCCGACCGTCCACCAATGGCTCAACGACCTCTATGCCCTGGTCCCCTTCTACGTCTGGCGCACCTGCCTGGGCCTGCCCCAACTCCGCGACGACCCCGCCCTGCCCACAGTGGCCGGCTCTTGGGCCGTCTTCGCGCTGTGGCCGCTGGCCGCCGCCGTCCTCACCCTGCTCGTCGTGCGCCGCCGCGACGTCTGACCACGTTCGAGAGGAACCGGTGAACACTCTGATGTCCCCGCGCCTGCTGGCCGTTCCGCTGACGGTCTGCCTCACCCTGTCCGCCACCGCCTGCGCCACGACGACCGGGTCGGCCACGCAACCCAGCCCCGCCGCCACCACGTCGCCGGCCGCCCTCCGGCTGGAACTGCCTCGCCCCACCGGTCCCGATCCGGTCGGCCGCGACATCCTGTACCTGGTCGACAAGAGCCGCAAGGACCCCTGGGTACCGGAATCAGGGCCACGCCGGCTCATGGTCTCGATGTACTATCCCGCCCGCTCCGCCGCCGGCGACCCAGCCTCCTACATGACCCTCGAAGAGGCCGCGTCCTTCCTGCAACGCAAGGCTCCTGGCACCAACCTGCCCGCTAAGATCATCAGCGGTATCCGCACCTACGCCCACACCGGCACACGCCCCAAGAACGGCCGCCACCCGCTGGTGGTCCTCTCACCCGGCCTCGGCCTGCCCCGCGCCAGCCTCACCTCTCTCGCCGAGGACCTGGCCAGCCGCGGCTACGTCGTCGCGGCGGTCGACCACGCCTACGAATCCTCTGGCACAACCTTCCCCGGCGTCGGCCTGCTCACCTGCGCACCCCTATGCGACCAGACCAAACCCCCCGAGGGCGGCAAGGCCACCATCACCAAGAACCGCGCCAAGGACATCTCCTTCGTCCTGGACCGGCTGACCGGCCGCCACCCAGCCTGGAAACGCGCCAACCTGATCAATCCCCAGCGCATCGGCATGGCCGGCCACTCACTCGGCGGCGACGCCGCCTCCGCCACCATGCTGACCGACACACGGGTCAAGGCCGGGATCAACCTCGACGGCACCATCAACGCGACCCTCCCCGCCACCGGCCTCGGCAAGCGTCCCTTCCTGCTGATGGGGAGCCAGAGTGACCACAGCCCCAGCAAGGACCACACCTGGGACAACACCTGGCAGGCTCTGCACGGATGGAAGCGCTGGCTCACCGTCGCCCAAGCCGAGCACGACAGTTTCACCGACTTGGCCATCCCGAAGAGCAAAATCGGCACGCCGTCCCCCGACACCATCGCCGCCGAACGCGGGATAGCGCTCACCCGCTCCTACGTCGCGGCCTTCTTCGACCAGCACCTCAAGGGCACGAAACAACCCCTGCTCGACGCCCCCACTCCGGCCAACCCCGAAGTCACCTTCCACAACCCGTGATCCCGCACTGCGTGATCATTCCCGGACTACGAGCCCCACTGCATTAATCGCCGGACGAATCCGCCGTACTTCCGAGATTGACGTCATCTCGGAAGTACACTCCCAGGTGTGGCTTCCGAGATTGCGCAATCCGGATCTCTTCAGGAGTCCGGATCCGCTTCCGAGATGACGAAGCGTCGTCCGGGCGCCCGGCCGACCCGGCTGCTGCCCGGCTACGAGACCGTCCTTGGTGAGTACGCCACGGCGCTGGAGCGCGCGCCGCTGTCGGCCGAAACCCGGCGCACCTACCGCTCCCGCGTGCGCATGTTCCTGTCCTGGCTCGCCGACCACGCCGCCACCTACTCCGCCGATCCCCTCGCCGATCGGCAGGCACGGGACTAGGCTGTGCGCGACTACCGCATGTGGCTGCTGCGCGACGGCCCGGCCAGGCGCAGCCGCGTCTACGTCAACTCCGTCCTCACCGCGCTGGACGACTTCCACGTCCGCCGGGGTCTGGGCAAGGCCGACGTCGGCCGCGAAGACCTGCCCAAGAGCGCGCCGCGCGCGCTGGCCGAGCGCGCCCGCATCCGCTGGCTGCGCGCCGTGGAGGCGCATCTGTCGCCCCGGGGCCGGTGCATCGCGCTGATCCCGTACTACGCCGGCGCCCGCATCAGCGAGGTCGCCCGGCTCGACGTCGGCGACGTCCAGATGTCGGCCCGCAAGGGCAAGCTGCGCCTGTACGGAAAGGGCGGCAAGTTCCGCGAGGTCGACATCCACCCCAAACTCCGCAGCGAGTTGCAGCTCTGGCTTGACGAACGCCCCAACTGGCCCCACGCCGGCGATAGCCGAGCCTTGTTCCTCAACGCCAAAGGCGGACGGCTGACCGCCCGCGCCGCCGGCGGCATCATCGCCGAGATCGCCCAGACGGCCGGGCTGGACGATCCCACCACAGCGCACGTCCTGCGCCACACGCTCGCCACCACACTGGTCCGCGGCAAAACCGACTTGGTTCTGGTCGCTGAGATTCTTGGCCACGCCCGCCTGGAAACCACCCGCCGCTACAGCTTGCCGTCCGACAAGGACAAGGAAGATGCCCTCAAGTTGATCACGGTTGATTGCTGACTGTGCGCTTGCCTGCGGAAACGGCCGTCAAGATCGACTCACGGCCGGATTTCCCCGTATCTCGGCTGGACCTGCCATCAGGCCCGAGTGCGACGACAACTCGCGACAGCTGAATAGGCGACCTCACCAGTACCTCTACCAGGAGTCGTCCTCATCGAAGTCCTCCTCGTCTTCGTCGCGGGCGTCGGGGTCACGCAGCTGCCGGGTTGCGACGGCGCCATTGGCGGGGTCGGCGGGATCCACCGCGGTGAAGGAGTATTTCCCGTGGACGTTGATGTGTTTCCGCATGAAAGGGCTGAGGCGGGCGACGTCTTCATCCCGCACGGGATATCCTTGGGCGCGTAACGTGTTCAACGCGGCGTCAATGTAGACCGTATTCCACAGAACCACGCAATTCAAAACGATACCTAAAGCGCCCAGCTGGTCCTCCATGCCTTCCCGGTATCGCTGGAACACTTCACGGCGGCGGCCGTGAAATATCTTCTCCGCTAGTGCGTGGCGCCCTTCCTGGAGGTTGCGCATGCCTTTGATGCCGCGCCGATAAGGTTCACTGTCGATGACCGATAGGATGTGGAGGGTTTTGAAGAGGCGGCCGTAGGTCGCGATCGCCTCACCAAGGGCGGTGGGGTGCCCGTCTCGCTGCAGCGCTCTGACCACGTCAGACGCGCTAACTTTGCTGGTGTAGATGGTGGCGATCAACCGGAGGATCTCCCCCCAGTGTCGCCGCACCTTGCCCAGGTCCAACTTTCCCCTGGCGAACGTGTTCAACGGGCCGTAGTCGGCCCCGTTATCGGCGCGCCACCCTTTCTGGTCGGGCAGGTCAGCCAGCGCCGGCCGATAGTCCACGCCCAGCAGATGCGCGATTCCAAACACCAGATCCGAATAGGATCCGGTATCGGTGACGAGGACTTCCGGCAACTCGGCCGCGCCGAAGCCGAAGAACAAGTCGATGGCGTGCAGGCAGTCCCGGTCGGTGCCCGCGACGATTTTATGCGCGATGCCGAACGCTTGATCATTGATCATTGATCATTGATCATTGATCATGTTCAGGAACGTCATGCCGCGTTTCGGGCCAAAGAATTTGCGGTTGGGTTTGGCCATCAGGGAGGGGACGGGTACGACGAAGCGCATGCCGTCGATCGCGGCGACCATCCCGCCGCCCAGCGCCTGGGCAAAGCCGATGGCGGCTTGGGCCTCGATCAGGTGCGGGTTGGCGGTGGTGTAGGCGGCGGCGCGCAGGTAGGTGCGGCCGGCGTGCCCGATCCGGCGCCGGTCCAGCGCGGGCACGCCGGGGCTGGAGACCGGCCCGTATCCGATGTTGAGGGCTTGGCTGGTCAGGCAGGCCGCCACGGTGACGTTCAGGTCCGCCATCCGGCTCGTCCCGCCGGACAGGGCGGTCAGCGAGGGAAGGAACTGCGGCACCCAGCCCATCACCTCCAGGACCTGGTCCCCGATGTCGATGCGGGGCAGCATGGCCGCCACCCGCTTGCGCAGATCGATCAGCGACGGCGGCTCCTTGATCGCCTTGTCGCTCGTGAGGTGGATCTTCCCCTGTCCGTCCACCCGCACGTCGGTGTTGGCCACCAGGCGACTGCCGACGTAGCGCAGGGCTCCATCCAGGGCGGTGGCGTGGGCGGCTAACAGCGCGTCGGGATCCTCGGGCAGGTCCAAGGTGGTCAGCACGTCGGTCTTGACCGCCTCCCACACCGCCGCGTCCAGCAGCCGGGCCTGCGGGTCGCGGTAACGGGTGGAGGCCTCGGCGTAGATGTCGCGGTGTTTCAGATGCCGGCAGAACTGCTCCAGCAGGCAGAAAAGGTAGGCGCCCCGCTCCACCGACCCGTCGGTGCGGGCCGGATGGCCGAACACCAGGTGCTTCCACGGGCCGGTCACCACGTGCGGGTGGATGCGCGGGTTCTTGACGCTCCAGCGCGCCTCGGTGCCCAGTTGCTCACCCAGCGCGATCATCGCCGCCAGCACCGGCGCGCCTCGGGCGTTCGCGCCGAAGGTGATCGTGGCCGTGAGCGTCCGGCACAGCCCCACCGCAGTGGAGGCCCTCTTGGCCAGCTCGGCCCGCCAGTCGCCCTCGGGCGCCGCCTCGGGCGGCGGCAGCATCCCGGTCACGGTGGCCACCGCGGCCCGTACCTGCTCGCGGGCGATCCGCGCCTCGATCGCCTCCCACACCTCCGCAACCCGGACCTGGTCCTCCTCCCCCCACGTCCGGGCCTCCAGCAGCACCTGGGCCACCACCGCCAGCACCGCCGAGGCCTTGGCCAGCCGCGGATGCTTCTTGATGACCCCCTTGTCGGCCTCGGTCCGGGCCTTGCCGGCCAGCTCGGTCGTCCACAGCAGCTCCAGCAGCTCCAGGGCGTCGTCGGTGGCGGTGGCCTCCAACTGCGTCACCGTCGCCACCAGCGTGGCCAGCCGCCGGCTGTCGCGGTGCCGCTTGAGCTGGGCCACATCGGCGCCCATCCCGTACCGGGCCAGCTCGGCCAGCCGCCGCGGCGTCACCGTGACATCCAGCTCCACGCGTGACAGGCCCGAGGCGATGATCTCAGCGACCCGGCTGAGCGCCTTGACCATCTGCGGGCCCGAGGCCCGCGCCGGACCGGTCCGCCATTCCTCCAACTGGGAGATCCGCCTCCCCGCCGGCACCACCAGCAGCGCGTCCAGCTCACGGCGCTGCTGCTCGCTCAATGCCGCACACAGCGCCTCCCACAGCCGCCGGGTCGCCGCCTCCCGCTCGCGCGCCACCAGCCGGGCCAGCCGCGACAGTCCCGGCAGCAGCACCTGCTGCTCGCGCAGCCACCGCAGCGCGTCGAAGAAGATCGCTTTGGGCCCGTCCCCGGTGATCCACGCCCGCCGGGCCACGTACTCGGACAGGTCGGCCTCTGCCGCGGTGAAGTCCCTCAGGCCCAGCGCTTCCTGGATCGTCCCGGCATGCTCACGATGGGTGGGCTCGCGCCGGGCGTACCGCTTGATGCACGAAGGGTCGGCCACCCCGAGTTGCCCGGCCAGGAAGTCGATGACCTCGGTCGGCACCCCCTGCAGCGGATCGCTCAGGAACCGGCCGAGATGACGCACGCTGGTGAGCTGGATGCTGAATCCAAGGCGGTTGTGATCACCCCTCAGCTTCGCCTTCACCATCAGCCGGCGATCGGCGTCGTCGAGGTAGAAGAACGACTCAAGATCTGCCTGCGACACCGAGGCGCCGTAGCTGCCATACGCAGCTGCTTCCTGATCACTGAGGAACTCGACCGGCATAGCCCGCACCATAGAACCCAAGAGTCACAAGCCGGACGGTAAGCGATCGGACCGTTACTTAGGGTTCACGCGTTCGTGTTGATCGCCTACGTTCGATCTTGTCCGTTACTGAGGACTTCCGGACACGAAGATCACAGTCACCAGGCGTCACCCCATCAGCCGATCCACCCCGAAATCATGATCACAAGCGAGCTGCGCCGGAACGGGAACGTACGCTAACGGCCCTGACCGCCCCGTCAGGCGTCCGCTTCTGGCCTGCGGGAAAGCCCTTACCGTACGAAACGGTTCCACTGCAGGTCCACCCCCGTCTACAGGCCCAGGCCCGACTCCAGGTGCGCGAGCGCCTTGTCGATCTCGACCGGACCGTCCAGGCCGGAATTCCCCGCCCACTGGGCCCACACCATGGCCACCACGCCGAAGACGGCCCCCACCGCGTTCCGGACACGCGGGTCGTCCCCCGCGCATCCGGCCCGGTCCGCCACGATGGCGCAGACCTCGCCGATCAGGCCGGGACTTCTGCGCAGGTTGGCGACCAGCAGTTCGGGCACGGTGGCCGCGAACACCTCCCGCGCGTGCCCCGCCGCGATCTCTTCGGCGGACAGGGCGGCGAACGCCGCGCGGAACGCGCCGCGCAGCACGGTGACCGGGGCGCCCGGCGGCTGGGAGGCCAGCGCCTCGACCAACGGCGGAAAGCGGTCGAGGGTGACCAGATCCTCCTTTGTCGGGAAGTAGCGAAAGAAGGTGGCGGGGGAGATCTCGGCGGCTTCGGCTATCTGCTCGACGGTGGTGGCGTGGTAGCCGCGCTCCCGGAAGAGCCTGAACGCCTCGCGCAGGATCGTCTCCCTGGTCCTGGCCTTCTTGCGCTCGCGTAGTCCGATCTCAGCCACGGAAGAATCCTACTGCGCACTCCCAAATGATGGTTTACTCTCAAAAGATAGTAAGTTCTCACAATCACCCGGAGGTCCCGCCATGGGCCATGACACCAACGGCCTGCACCACGTCGGCCACATCGTGCGCGACATGGACCAGGCGATGGAGCGGTACCGGCGGCTCGGATTCACCGTCGCCGCCCCCACCTATCCCGTCATGCCGGCGGCACCGGGAGGCCCTGCCGAGCCGTTCGGGGTGGTCAACGCCCATGTGTACTTCCCGCACGGCTTCGTCGAACTGGTGGCGGTCATCGGTGACACCGGCCGTGCGCCCGGCGGCGCGCGCCCGATCCCGTTGCGGGTGCCCGCCGACAAGGCCGCCGGGCTCCGGGCCGCCATCCGCGCGACCGCGGCCAACATCACGTCCTTTCTGGAGCGCTTCCAGGGCGTGCACATAATGATCGCCGACACGCCCGACATCGACCGCGTGGCCGCGCGGCTGACGGCCGAGGGGGTCGGCCATGGTGGCGTACACGACATCCAGCGGCCCATCGAGACCGCCCAGGGGACCACGATGGAACCTGCCCGCTACCTGGAGATCTCCGGCCCCGGCCGGTCGGCAGGGCGCGTGCCGGAAGGCAGGATCGGGTTCGCCGAGAACACACCGGTCAACGCACCCCAGGAACACACAGACCACCCCAACGGCTCGACGGGGCTGGTCGAATGCGTGCTGTGCGTGGCCGACACGGCGCTTCCCGAGGTGGAGCGCCGCTACGGAAGCTACTTCGGCCCGGCGCGAGATGGCCGGGCGACGCGTTTCGACGGGGCCGATGTCACCGTCGTGACCGCATCGGCGCTCGCCGGCCTGCTGCCCGGGGAGCGCCCGGCGGCCCTGCCGGCGTTCGTCGCGTACGCGGTGTCCGTACGCGACCTTTCCGCCACCGAAAAGCTCCTGCGCGGCAACGACGTGCCGGTCACCCGGACCGGCCCCGGGGAGATGTTCGTGCCCGCCGGCGCGGGGCTGGGTGTCGCGATCATCTTCCGCCAGGACGGCTCAGTCAAGGGGAGTCTGGTCCGCGATGTCGATGCCCGCCGAACGTAGACGCGCCTCGATCAACGTGGTCAGCCGGGTCCAGGCCGGCTTCTGCTCCTGCCCGTGGTGGGCGAGCAGGCTGTACCGGATCGCACTGTCGGCGCGGGCCCGGAGTCCGGCCGGGATGGGCAGCAGGGCGGGATGGGCACGGAAGTGGTCGGCGATGGCCGAGGCGAGTTCTTCGATGCGGGGGTCGTCCGGCTCCCAATCGGCGGCACGCCACATGCGCCTGACCAGGGACATGTACCGAGGATCGTCGAGGGCGCGCTCGATCCGGCCAACGTAGTCGTCAAAGCCCTCCGGCACCAGGGCCTTGATCAGTACCAGGCCCTCCCGGGCCATCGTCACATCGTCCGGGGTGAAGCCGAGATCGGGGGCCCTGTCCAGGAGGGCCAGAGCGCGATCGGGCAGCAGGGCCCGGTCGCCGGTGGCGAGCCGGCGCAGCGTCCCACGCCGCGCGATCAGATCGTCGATCCGCTCGGTGAGGCGTCGTTCGACATCGACGAGCGCGGCGGCGAACCGGTCGGGATCGGCGTCGAGTATCGCCCGGATCTCGGCCAGCGGTACGCCGGCGGCGGCCAGCGTCCGGATCTGGACCAGCCGCAGCAACTCGGCCGATCCGTAACGCCGGTAGCCGGAACCGTCGCGCCGGGGTTCGTCGATCAGCCGGTGCTGGTGGTAGTGCCGGATGGCCTTCACCGTGATACCGGCGAACGCCGCCGCCTGGCCGATCGTGACGCCATCCGTCATATGCTCTGCCGACCTCGTGATCGTGGGATGTCCGGGAGCCCGCGGACCGCGTCCGCGATCGCCCGGAAGTCCTTGCGCAAGATCTTGCTGTGGTTGCCGGCGACCTTCGTGCTCTTGATGTTCGGGTTGCGGGCGAGCACCGGAGTGAGGGTGGCACGCGCGCTTTCCATTTCATCATGGCCGCCTCCGAGGTTGGCGCCCGTGGCGACCACGTACCGGACCGGGCAGGTCAAACCGTCCAGGACCGGGTCGAGGGCGGCGCTGATCTCGATGAGTTCGATGTTGCTCTGGGCATGCTGCTCGGCGGACATCTTCGCGGCCATGCCCAGCCTGGCGATCACCGGCAGCATGAAACGCGCCCGGCGCCAAAACCGCCGGACCCGCTCCGGGGGAGCGTCGGGATAGTCGTGCGGGTAGGCGCCGTCCACGGGCACCACTCCCACGACGCGGTCCGGATTCCGGCCGGCCCAGTGCACCGCGACCGCCGCGCCGTAGGACCAGCCGACCACGATCGCCTGGCTCACGCCCCTGGCCGCAAGGACGACGTCGATGTCACCGACGTGCGTCTCGAACGAAGCGGCCGCGGCCGAACGCTTTGATCGTCCGCGGGCCCGCATGTCATAGGTGATGTGCCGGTAGTCGCGGCCGAGATCGGCGATGACGTGCCGCCAGTACGCCTGACTGGCGAACTGGCCATTGAGATAGATCACGGGGCGGCCGGGCCCGCCGGTGTCGGTCACGGCCAGCGCGGTGTCGTCGACCGGCACCATGCCGGCCCAGGAGGAGTTGAAGTCGGTCACTCGTTCAGCGTCCACCCTGACCTAAGGTCAAGGTCAAACCCAGCACGGACGCAACCCAAAGCGAGCATGCGACCCCGCGCCCTGACTACGGTCGGCGGTACTGGCCCGCACCCAGCCGAAGAGCGCTGTCGAATGCCGCTCCACGCACCATGACCATTCCCTAGCTGGCGCGCTGAGTGCGCATCAGCGACCGTCGGGGGTGGGGCCGGGCTGCTCAGGGGTGGTGGCGCGGAGTTCGGCGGCCACGGCGCGTTCGCGTAGCGCGTCGGCTTCGGCGCGGACCCTTGCCAGCTCGCCGCGCAGGTCTGCGACGCGGGCGCGTTCCAGGGCCAGGTCCATGGTGAGCCGTTCGGCCTCGGCCGCGGCCGAGGCGCGTGCCTGTTCCGCCTCCGCCGCACGCCGCTGGTCAAGGGCCGCGTGCTCTCTGGCCTGTACGGTCTGCGCCCGGCACTCCGCCGCCTCCGACAGCGCCTCGGCGCGCCCCTGCTCGGCCGCCTCCGCCCGGGAGACCGCCCTGTCGCGTTCGGCCTCGGCGGCCTGGGCCTGGGCGCGGGCGGCGGCGGTGGCCCGCTCGGCGTCCTGCGCGGTCTGCCGGGCGGTGAGCGCGTCGTCACGGGCCGCGTCACGCTCCGCGTGGGCCAGCCGTACCTCATCGGCGGCCTGCGCGGACTCCTCCGTCGCCTGCCGCGCCTCGGCGCGGGCGGCCTCCACGCGCTCGGCCATCTCTCTGGCGATCTCGTCGCGTACGCGCTCGGCGGTCTCGACCTTCTCGGCCATCTCCCGTCGTGCCGCGTCGCGCGCCCGCTCCGCCTGATCGGCTCGGCGTTCGGCCTCCTGCGCGGCCTGCTTGGCACGGCGTTCGGTCGTGGCGGCCTCGCGGAGCGCGGCCAGCGCCTGCTCACGCGCGGTCTCGGCGTCGGCGAGCGCCGCGTCCCGGTCGGCGAGGGCCCGTAGTTCGCTTTCCCGCATCGCCGCACGCTCCCGCCGCGCGTGCTCGGTGGCCTCGCGGGCCAGCCGTACCTGCTCGAACGCCTGCTCTCGCTCGGTGCGGGCGATGGCCACCCGGGTGTGCGCCTCCGCATGGATCGCACTGACCTTGGCCTCCACCCCGGCCGGGCTCAACTCCTGCGCCAAGACCTCCGCCAGCGGGGTGATCGCCGCGGCCAGCCCCTTCTCCATGCGGTCGTAGAGATCCTCGACCCTGGCCAGGGTCCCTTCCAGCCCGGGGGTGGCGCGCCGCAACTCCCGCTCCCGCTTCGCCACGGCCTGGCAGTCATTCTGCGGACAGTACTCCCGCGGCCGGCCTCGTCCATGCCGCTGCTCGATCACCGCACCACAGTGCTTACACGGCCGCGCACCGCCACTGGTCTTCGTGGTCACATCGGTAGCGTAGCAGCTTGATTTTCCAGAAATTCAAATTCAAAAAAGGAGATCTGTTGCGTCGCGGTATCGGCGGCTCAACCAACGAGAATGTCAATTCCCGAAAGTTGATCAGGGGAGGGAGGGCGCTGTCGAAACGAGACCACCGACCGACGGGGGCCCATCGGCCGCCAGTACGACCAGATGATCAAGTACGGGACGGCGCTGCGCCTGGGCACCTGCCGAGGCCGAGCAGGTGCTGCGGATGGTCGACCCGGTCGACGACACCTACCGCCGGCAGATGAACCGCCAGCTCACCGTGCAGGAGTCGCGCCACAAGCTCGCGAGGGACGTCTGCCACGGCAAGCGCGGCACTCACCCTCGGTGGTGGCGCCTGGCTCGCGGGTCTGCTGTAGCGGTGCTGAGGCGCGATCCAGATTTTTCGGAGTTCGGCGGTCTGAAGATGTCGAGAACGCGCCACCGGCTCCGTCCCAGGGACATCAGCGGCCACCACCGGCCGCACGAGGAAGAAGGAGAAACCAGCATGGCGATTCAGCGGATGGACAACGTCGGCATCGTCGTCGAGGACATGGATGCCGCCATCGCGTTCTTCGTGGAACTCGGTATGGAGCTGGAGGGCAGGGCGGAGGTCGAGGGCCTCTTCGCCGACCAGTGCACCGGACTCGACGGCGTCCGCTGTGACATCGCGATGGTCCGGACCCCGGACGGTCACAGCCGGCTCGAGCTGGCGAAGTACCGCAGCCCCGCGGTGATCAGCGCCGGGCCGCGCAACCGGCCGCACAACATTCTGGGCACGCACCGCGTCATGTTCGCCGTCGACGACCTCGAGGACACCGTTGCCCGCCTGCGCCCTCACGGCGCCGAACTCGTCGGCGAGATCGCCCGGTTCGAGGACAGCCATCTGCTCTGCTACATCCGCGGCCCGGAGGGCATCATCGTCGGACTGGCCGAGCAACTGCGCTGAGAAGGAGAAATCGAACCATGCAGCCGAACGAGATCATCGACGTTCTGAACCACCCGATCAGCCAGGAGCTGCTGGCCCATGACGTGACCCGCCTGGCCTATGTCGCCAAGGACGGAACCCCGCGCAACGTACCGATCGCCTTCACCTGGAACGGGTCGCACATCGTCATGTGTACGACGAAGAACGCGCCCAAACTCCCGTGGCCACCCTCGCGCACAGGCTCCTGAAACGACGGCACCAGTAGGTGAGACGCATCTGAGTGTCTGGAGAACCGTAGTACTTCGGATCTCTCGCGAACCCAGACACGGCCCGCAGTCTTCCATCAGCGGCCCCGGCGGGACAGTCCGTCGTCAACCGAACGAGGGGCTACAGCTGGGCGGGGAGCAAGGTGAGGCGGACGCTGCGGCCCTCCAGGTGGAAGCTGAACGGCGCCACGATCTCCTGGCCGACGTTCTCGACAAGCCAGGTGTCGTCGCCGTCCTGGCCGCAGCGCACGTACAGGTGCCCGTCGAGCTCCACGAGCAGCGCGGCACGCTCCAGGCGCTCGCGGACGTGGTCGGCGAAGGCGAGCTTCCCCTGCTCCCAGGCGTCGCGGACGTGCTTGTGCACGGTGGGCAGCTTGTGCGGCACCAGCGGCCAGGCGCAGCCGGGGGCCGGGGAGCCGCGCGACCCGGAAGCCTTCCCAGGCCAGGGACCCGTTGCTGCCTTCCGGGTATCCGCACTCGCGGGCCAGGTCCGCCCACTTGTTGGCCTTGATGTGCCGGCGGCAGCGTTCGCACGCCTTCCAGAGCATCGCGGCGATGGGCATACCGATCCGGATGCCGAGCCCGGGACGGGTTCGGCGGACTGCTCGGCCTGCCCGGCCGGGAACCGGGGTTGAGGAATCCAGGAACAGCGGTTGGCGCTGAGAACGATCATGATTGGGTTGTTCCGCTTGGGGATCCTCCAACGGAACACCGGGTGTTCGGGATCGAGCCCCAGGTCAGGGTGTTCCGTAAAGGTGTTCCGGACTTCGTTCCGGTGAGGGGGGCGCGCTCGGCGTCCCCGCCGACCGCATTTACATCGACCGCGGCTTCTCCGGCACCACCCGCCGCAACCGCGCCGGCCTCGACCAGGCCCTCGCCGCCGTCTGGGACGGGTCGGTGTTCACCGTCACCAAGTTCGACCGGTTCGCCCGCAACATGGCCGAGGCCAACGAGATCCTCACTGGGCTGTCCGGCCGGGGTGTCCTGTTCGGCGTCGGCGCAACCATCCACGACTGGAGCGACCCTTTCGGCCGACTGTTCCTGCAGACCCTCGCCATGGTCGCCGAGTTCGAAGCCAACATCGGGCACCAGCGCACCCGCGAAGGCATGGCCCTGGCCAAGAAGAACGGCAAGCTCAAGGGCAAGCAGCCCAAGCTCCCCGCACCCGCCGACGATCCATCCGTCGCCGCTACGCCAAAAGCGAAGTCTCCCTCGCCGACCTCGCCACCGAATACAGCGTCGGCCGCTCCACCATCCACCGCATCATCCACGGCGCAGAAGACCCTAGGTAGACCACGGATCACCACCCACCTTGCGGCTCGCCGTAGCTATAGGAGTCCCGGGCCCATGAGGACGGCTGGCCCCGCCACGCCGTAGTGGAGCGGGAGGCAAGCGCTTCTCGTCGACTGCCGGGGTGCCATCTCCACGCATGCACGGGCGGCGGGCACTACATCAGCTGGTCGCGGCGGCGTGCCAGGTAGGCGATTTCGGCGGTGTTGCCCGCCAGCTCGATGGCTTTGTCGTAGGCCGCGCGTGCCTGCCGGCTTTGGCCCAGCCGGCGCAGCAGGTCGGCGCGGGTGGCGTGGTAGGCGTGATAGCCGGCCAACTTGTCCTCAAGGCGGTCGACGGCCGCCAGTGCCACCTGCGGGCCGTCGAGCTCGGCGAGGGCGATGGCCCGGTTGAGGGCGACGATCGGTGAAGGGTCGAGGCGGACGAGCTGGTCGTAGAGGGCGAGGACCTGTGACCAGTCGGTGTCGCGGATGTCGCGGGCGGAGGTGTGCACGGCGTTGATCGCTGCGAGGATCTGGTAGCGGCCCGGAGCCTCCCCGGCGGCGGCAGCGGCGAGGCGTTCGCGCACCAGCCGGTGGCCCTCGGCGATCAGCGCCGCGTCCCAGGCCCCACGATCCTGCTCATCGAGGGCGACCAGTTCACCGCTGGTCGAGACCCGGGCCGGGCGGCGGGCCTCGATGAGCAGCATCAGCGCCAGCAGCCCGGCCACCTCACCGTCGGCCGGCATCAGGGCACGGACCAGGCGGGCCAGCCGGATCGCCTCGGCGGTCAGGCCGGGACGTACCGGATCGGTGTCGAGGCCGGTCGCCAGGTAGCCCTCGTTGAACACCAGGAACAGGACGGCGAGCACCCCGGGGACGCGCCGCGGGAGATCCTCGGCAGACGGTACCCGGTAGGGGATGCACGCCGCCTTGATCTTGGCCTTCGCGCGGGTGATCCGCTGCCCCATGGCGGTCTCGGCCACCAGGAAGGCGCGGGCGATCTCGGGCACGGTCAGACCGCCGACCATGCGCAGCGTCAGCGCCACACGGGTTTCCATCGCCAGCGCCGGGTGACAGCAGGTGAAGATCAGCCGGAGCCGGTCGTCGTCGATGGCGCCGACAGGCTCCGGTAGGTCGTCGTCGTACACCATCCGAGCCTCCTTGTGCTTGTCGTCGCGCCTGCTCTCGCGCCGGATCCGATCGATGGCCTTGCGGTTGGCGGTGGTGGTCAGCCAGCCGCCGGGATTGGGCGGCACGCCGTCGGCCGGCCACCGCTGGACGGCGGTCGCGAACGCCTCGGCCGCCGCCTCCTCGGCGATGTCGAGGTCACCGAAACGCCTGGTCAGGGCGGCGACCACCCGCGACCACTCCTCCTTGTGCGCTTGGGTGATCGTCTCCCGGACGTCGACCCCGCTCACTCGCCCAGGAACGGCCGCACCTCGACTTTCCGGTTGCAGTGCTTGGACCCGTCGACGGCGAGCTTGAGCGCCGCGTCGAGGTCGGGGGCCTCGATGATCCAGAAGCCGGCCATGTACTCCTTGGACTCCAGGAAGGGCCCGTCGGTGAACATCGCCTCGCCATCGCGGTTGTCGATGACGGTGGCCGCCTCGGGCGAGGCGAGGCCGCCGGCGAAGACCCAGTGGCCCTCGGCCTGAAGCCGGTCGTTGTAGGCGTAGATGGCCGCCATCTCGGCCAGGGTGGCGGAGCCGGTCTTGTCGTCGATCACGGATACCAGGTATTGCATCGTATGGATCATCTCCTGTGGGTGGGGCGTCCCTGGTGGGCGGCGTCTCTCCTTTGCCACGAACACCGCTGCCCCGATCCGACACCGCCTCCTGGACGTCTTTCGAGGACGTTCTGGTATGCCAGTTGTGACCATGCGGCCCGATAGCGACGGTATCCCGTCCGATGATTCGCAGCCTGGACCCCGGATGTGAAGAACGCCGTCCCTGCCCTCGACTGACGGAGCAGGGACGGCGCTCGCGGCGATGGGTCGAAGGGCCCGGCTACCAGGCCCCAGCTGTCCACGCTGCAACCCGCACCCATCCATGATTGACTCTCGCTGACTGCGCCACTTAGGTCGTGGTGGCGGTCGCGTACTGCGGGCGCCCGCTGGGCCGGTAGACCTGGATCGTCACGCCATTCGAGGTGGCTCGCGAGTCGACCAGGTCCAGTGCTGTGTCCGGGCCGGTGGCGGGGAACAGCCGTGTGCCCTGGCCGACGACCACGGGATAGGTGAGCAGGGTGATCTCGTCGACCAGCTGGTTGTCCAGCAGCCAGCGGACCAGGTTGCCGCTGCCGTGCACCTGCAGCTCACCGGACGGCTTGGTCTTCAGCTCGCCGATGGCGGCCGCGATGTCACCGGACAGGACGGTCGTGTCCGCCCATTGCGGGTCGGTGAGCGTGGTCGATGCCACGTACTTGGGCCGCGTGTTCACTGCCACTGAGATCGGGTTGTTGCCCTGCTCTGCCCCCCAGGAGCCGGTTCCCCACGAGCGTTCGAAGATCTGGTAGGTCCGCCGGCCGAACAGGAACCCGTCGGCGCGCTGGAAGGCCTGGCCGAGGAACGTCTGAACCTCGTCGTCGAACAGCGGCAAGGCCCAGCCGCCCCGCTCGAATCCGCCCGTGCGGTCCTCGTCCGGCCCGCCGAGTCCCTGCATCACGCCATCGACAGTGACGTGCGTGATAGTCGTCAGTTTCATGATCGCGGTTCCCTCCTCCTTGGGCGGCCCCTCGTGGGCGGCCTCTCACCCATGCCACGAACACCACCACCCCGATCCGACACCGCCGCCCGGATTTCTTTCGAAGATCTTCCGGTACGCGCCGGTTGTGAGCGACCCGACAGCCAGGTGGTTCCGGGAAATGACCGCCGCACTGTCGGGCCTGTGGCCCGCTCAGTGTTGCCGACCACCAGGTCACCAGCGCCCCACGCGGGCCGCACGTCGACAAGACCGGCCGAGGAGCTGGCCGTTGCTGATGGGTGTTGCGCCGGCGACCGGAATCCGGTGCTGCGTCAGGCGCGGCGCCCGGCTCGCCAGTTTCGAGGAGCTGCCGGATACCGGAAGGTGGATACCGAAGGAGCTGACAGGGTGAAATCCAGCAGGCCCCCGCGACCAGCGGTGCGAATCAGCCCGGGACTGCGCGATCACATCGCGATCGAACGCATCGAGGAAGAAGAACTGCCGGTCGTCCTCGACATGCCGGGCAAGGTCGCCGACTTCCTCCGTGCCGCCGCGCTGGAGCCCGCCGAGCGCGCCGCACTCGACCAGGGCGTGACCGTACGGCGCGGCCAGGGCCACCCCCTGCGCGTCACCGCCGTCCCCGCGATCCACCGGCGACTCCTCGACCTCTGCCAGCCCCCCGACGGCACCGCGGCGGTCCCGGCCCAGCGCAAGGCCCGCCGCGAGTACGCGAACCGCGTCAGCGCCTACGAAGCCCCGGCCTGACCAAGATCACCGGCTTAGCGTTAACCGCTGTACCGATGTTCCCCGAGGCCGCTGTTCATCGGCCAGGTGCGCCAGCGCCGGGGACCCGGCCAGCCCGGCCCTGGCGGCGTGCGCCCGCACGGCCCGTACCAACTCCAGCAGCGGATCGATCGCCTGAGGGAACTGCTCACCGCCCAGCCAGTTTCCGATCGTCGTCGGCCGCACCCCGGCGGCCTTGGCCGGCGCGCGATCGGAGGGTTGGCGGTCCAGTCGATCGTTGCGGAAGGCGGCCAGTCCGGCGATCAGCGCGGCGAAGTCCTCCTCTGGCACCCCGATCCTGCGATCGTGACGGTTCAGTGGCGGCCTCGGCCACGGTGGATGAGCAGGATCTGGACGGTGTCGGCCTGAGGGTCGGTGGCCTCGTCGGCGTTGGGGGCGATGTAGTTGACCGGGGCGGGTACGTCCTCGCTTTCGTGGTCGGGCAGTTTCTGGGTGGTACCCCAGGAGGTGCCGTCGTAGATGTTCATGTAGAGGGAGAGGTCTTCGCCGCTGCCGCGGAGCACCATGTGGATTTTGCCGTCGTAGACGACGAGGGCGGGGCTGGCGATGGTTCGGAAGGGGATGGTGGCCACCTGGTGCCAGTTCGAGCCGTCGCTGGAGGTCCAGTGGCGCAGTTGGTCGCCCCAGTCGTAATCGACCATGTGGATCTGGTCGTGGTAGACCACCACGGCCGGGGGGACGTCACCGTGCAAGTCGCCGACCTCGGAGTCCGACGTCCAGGTGTGGCCGTCGGCGGTGGAACTGACGGTGATCTTGTTGTGATAGTCGGCGACGAACCGGTACAGCCGCCCTCCGTACACCACCGAGGTCACGTTCGACGTGGTGGTCGCGGTACCGCACGGAACTCGGCTGGACCAGCTGCCGTTGTCGTTCAGTGTGGTGTAGTAGGTGCGGTCGTCCTGCCCGCCGTGCCCATCGTCGGCGCCCCTGTGCACGCAGTACAGCTTGCCGTTGAAGGATGCCAGTGACGGAGCGTCGAAGCTGTAGGCGTCGCCCAGCCTCTGGTGTTCGGCCCATCCGTTGTCGGGGGTGTAGCACGTCCAGTACATCGGCGCCTGGTCCATGCCCGTTTCGTCGGTGTCGGCAGCGTAGGCGACGTAGATCCGGTCGCCGTGGATGGTGGCGGCCGGCCCGTGGTTCGATCGGACATTGTCATCGACGATGGAGTCCTCGCCCCATCCCGAGCCGCTCTGATAAACCGCCCACCACAGCCGTGTGTCGTCTTTAGGGACCTCGTCCCTGGGGACGAGCATCAGTGGCACCACCCACGGCGAGATGACCTTGCACCCCTCACCGCTGGCCACCGCCTTGATCCAGGCCGTCTTGATCTTGACCACCAGTTCGATCGTCCAGGCGAACTCCTTCGGGAAGATCTTGCAGACGACATCCATGATCGCGCCCACGACCTCGGTGAGCACGTCCACCGCGGGCTGGTTGAGGTGGATCGTGAAACCCCACCAGTGCGTCTCGACCGAGATCTCGATCTGCCCGGCGTTCGAGGCGATCGTGACGAACCCAGAGCCCCGGGAGATCACCTCCGCCTTCTCGCCGTTGATCGTGATCTCGTCCGGCGGCGGGTCGGACGAAGCAGCCGCACGCAGGTGACCGCTCTGTTGTGACGGTAACGACATCGCAAGCTCCCTTCCCAGCGGCCAGAGCCGCCGGCATCGGATTTCCACCGCCCCGGAACGGCGGATGGGTTCTCGGTCATCCACACGCCGGCACGTCCGGCGTTGCCGTCTGCACCCGGCAGGGGCCGCGAAAGGGCACACGCCTCCCGGTTGGTGCACAGGGTGCCGGCAGCGGCGCGGCCCCAGCGATGGTGATCTTCGCCCCATCCGGGGGCACCTCGCCCGGCCCCAGCAGGGCGATGGCCACGCCCCGGCCCTGGGACGCCCCGCCGGCGGGCGCACCCCACGCGGCTTTCCCGGTTTCCGGACCTTCCAGGTTCGGCGCATCGGGATAGAGTGCCTGGTCCGGCTTGGCGTGCTGCGATGCGCAGGAGACGAGCGGGGCCTTCATCGCCGGTTCCGCCTTCCGCCGGTGATGGGACAGAGCGGCGACCTCACTGCCGGGACTCGGCCACCCTGCCGGGGGAACGTCCTTCACCAGCTTCACCCGCGAGCCGGGTCCCCTCAAGGGGAGTTGATCCTGTCCTGGCCGCCACGGTGTCCGATGCCGGACCGAAGGGCGCTTTGGTCCGGCATCGGGCTGACATCAGGGCAGGCTCGGGCCTTCGGCGGCGCGGTGGCGACGATCACTGCTCGCCCGGCTGGATCCGGCGGTCGGAGCCTGTCTCGTGCGCGGGGTTCTCAGCCGGGCAATGGACCTGGAGCAGTTGGAGCCGGCCGTCCCCGGGCCGGCCACTGCCTTGGGCCATCGAGGACTTCGGGCCCTCACAGCCGATGACGCCGGGGGCGTCGGTCAGCATGAGCAGCCGCCCCTTGTGTTCGATGCGGGGCCGGGAGCGGCGGCGCCAAGTCCTGGGGCCCGGACTCCTTGTTGCGGATCGCCGTGATCAGCAGGCCGCGAACGTCAGCTTGGGCCGAGCGGCGGGGGGATGTCGAACTCCAGGTGGCGATAGCCCGGCCTGTCGTAGGCCGCGGGGTGGTGCGCTTTTGCGCGGCCTCGCTGACGCTGTCAAAGACATGGTCACGGGCGGGTGAGGGTAGCGCCTGGTGGTGGCGGGCCGGGGCCGCCGGCGGGAAGGCCGGAATTATGGCAGATCTTCCCTTTGGTGATCGGGCGGACTTCGAGGCCGCCGACCGTGGATTCGTGGCCGCGCTCGATCCCGCGGTGGTCACGGCCGGCGGCCGTGTCGTGTGGGACAGCGACTCTTACGGGTTTCTTGCGGGGGAGTGCCCGGACACCGCGCATCCCAGCCTGTGGCGGCAGGGGCAGTTGTGCGCCCGGCAGGGCCTGTACGAGGTGACCGGCGGCATCTACCAGGTGCGCGGCCTGGACCTGTCGAACATGACGTTGATCGAGGGCGACGACGGCGTCATCGTGGTCGATCCGCTGCTGTCGGTCGAGTGCGCGGCGGCCGGGCTGGGGCTCTACCGGGAGCATCGGGGGAAGCGGCCGGTCATGGCGGTGATCTACACGCACTCGCACGCCGACCACTTCGGCGGGGTACGTGGCGTCACCGACGGCGACGTGCCGATCCTGGCCCCGGCCGGGTTCATGGAGCACGCCGTCAGCGAGAACGTCTACGCGGGCACCGCGATGAACCGCCGGGCCACGTACATGTACGGCCCGGCCCTGCCCCGGTCGCCGCAGGGGCAGATCGGTACCGGCCTCGGCCTGACCACCTCGACCGGGACGATCTCCCTCATCCCGCCCACCCGGGACATCACCCGCACCGGGCAGCAGGAGACCATCGACGGGGTGCAGATCATCTTCCAGCTCACCCCGGGCACCGAGGCCCCGGCGGAGATGAACTTCCTCATCCCCGCCCGCCGGGCGCTGTGCATGGCCGAGAACGCCACCCACAACCTGCACAACATCCTCACCCTGCGCGGAGCCGTGGTCCGCGACGCCCGCATCTGGTCGCGCTACCTGACCGAGGCGATCACCCTGTTCGCCGGCCAGGCCGACGTGGTCTTCGCCTCGCACCACTGGCCGACCTGGGGCGAGGACGAACTGGTGACCTTCCTGACCCAGCAGCGCGACCTGTACGCCTACATCCACGACCAGACGCTGCGGATGCTGAACCAGGGCATGACCGGCGCCGAGATCGCCGAGGCCATCCGGATGCCGCCCGCCCTGGAACAGGCCTGGCACACCCACGGCTACTACGGTTCGGTCAGCCACAACGTCAAGGCCGTCTACCAGCGCTACCTCGGCTGGTTCGACGGCAACCCGGCCCACCTGTGGGAGCATCCGCCGGTCGAGCTGGCCCGCCGGTACCTCGCGTGCATGGGCGGGCGCGATGCCGTACTGGACCATGCCCGCCGCTACATCGACGACGGCGATCTGCGGTTTGCCGCGTCGCTGCTCAATCACGCGGTCTTCGCCGATGAGCACGACCGGCAGGCGCGCGAGATGCTTGCCGAGGTGTACACCCGGCTCGGCCAGGGTGCCGAGAACGGCACCTGGCGCAACTTCTACCTGGTCGGCGCGCTGGAGTTGACCGGTGACGTGGTACCCGCCAACCTCGACACCACCTCACCCGAGATGATCGCGGCCCTGACCATCGAGCAGGTCTTCGACTCCCTGGCCATCCGCGTCGACGGCCCCAAGGCGTGGAACGAGAGCCTGGCCATCGACTGGCACTTGACGGACCTGGACCAGCGCCACCGCACCACGCTGTCCAACGGCGCCCTCATCCACCAGGCCGACCCGCCGCCACGCCCGGTGGACCTGACGCTCACGCTCACCAAGCAGCAGTTGCTCGGTCTGCTCACCGGCCAGTCGGCCGACGGCATTGAGCACGAGGGCGACATGGACTTTCTGGGCCGCCTGATCACCGTCCTGGAAGACCCGGATCCCGCATTCGCCATCGTGACGCCGTAACCCTAGGAGAGCAGGGCGCGCAGGCCCTTGGCGAGGAACAGCAGGGCGAAGACCAGGATCAGCAGCAGGGTGAGGGCGCCGTTGTGCTGGACCAGCCAGCCGCGCATCCGCTGGAGCCGCCGGTCTCCGCCTGCGCTGAGCGCGGTGGCGTAGGGGGCGAGCACGCCGATGCTGCCGATGACGACGAACACCGCGGCAAGGATGAGCCGCCGGCCGAGGGGCAGGGGCTCGTGGGCGACGGCGAGGGCGCCCCCGGCCAGGGAGGCGAGGTTGACTGGGTTGGCCACGGTGAGCAGCCCCGCCACCCCGATGATCTTGGGAGTCGTCATCGTGTCCATCGCGGCGATCCAGCGAGGCACCTCAGGGGCCTTGCCCTGTCTGCGGTGGGCGGCCCGGCGGATGCCGGCGAAGGCCATCGCCAGCAGGAGCACGCCGATGACCAGGGCGAGCCAGGCCACCCAGATCGGTCTGTCATGTCCGGTGGCGCCGACGGCGCCCAGCAGCATGATGAGAACGACCAGCACGACCCAGCTCATGATCAGCCAGGTGGTCTCGAACAGCAGGGCCTTGGCGCGGCCGTTCGCGCTGATCAGCAGGGCGATGACGGCCACGACCGGAAACGGGGAGACGATCAGGCCCACCGTGTAGGGCAGCATGTCGGCGAACGCCTCACCCATGATCTTCCTCCTGGTAGGCGGCGGCCGCGGCCTCGTTGGAGTCGTAGTGGACGAGGTCGGTCAGGCCGTAGTGGGCCAGCAGGTGGCGCAAGGGCGTGGTGGCGCGGGAGACGACGAAGGTGACACCGCGTTCGCGGAGCGCGTCGGCGGTTTCGCGCAGGGCCGCCGCGCCGGTGGTGTCGACGTCGGTGATGGCCTCGGCGTCCAGGACGATCCACTGTGCCCCCTGGGCGGCCAGGTGGATGATCTCGCTCTTGAAGGTGCCGGCGTTGGCGAAGAAGAGCTGGCTCTCAAAGCGGTACACGACCAGCGCGCCGCCGGCGGGGCCGCGGATGTAGCGGCCGTGGTCGCCTGGTGCGAGGGTGGCGGTACTGGGCCGGGAGGCGCGCCGTACCACATCGACGGCCGACAACAGGAAGGCGATGATGACGGCGGTCAGCGAGCCGAGCACGGGCACACCGAGCAGGCAGACCACGGCGATCCAGAACTCCGAGCGGCGCAGCCGCCACAGCCCGGCCAGTTTGCGCACGTCGATGAGCCGGACGACGGCGACGGCGACGATCGCGGCCAGGGCGGTGTTGGGCAGGTAGGCCAGCACGCCGGAGAAGAGGCCGACCAGGACGGCGACCACGATCGCGCAGAGCGCGCTGGGAATCTGGGAGCGGGAGCCGGCGGCGTCCATGGCGGCGGTGCGCGAGGCGCTGGAGCCGATGGTCATCGACTGGGTGAGCCCGGCGGCGATGTTGGCCAGGCCGAAGGCGCGCAACTCGGTGTCGGCGTCGAGCCGGTAGTGATGTTGTTCGGCGTAGCGGCGGGCGGTGAGCAGGCCGTCGGCCAGGGTGACGGCGCAGATGGCGATGGCGCCGGGGATGAGCGCGGCCCACTGGCCCAGGGTGATGGACGGCCAGTGCGGGACCGGCAGTCCGGAGGGGACGTGGCCGAGGACCGACACGCCTTGGGTGTCGAGCCCGGCCCAGGCCACCACCGCCGTGGCGGCCACCAGTGCGATCAGCGGGCCCGGCAGCGCGGGGGCAAGCCGGCGCAGCGCGACGACCGCCAGCATGGTCGCGACCCCGATGACGACGCTCCACGGGTGCGCTCGCGGGATCTGGGTGATGATCTCCCACAGTTCGGGGAAGAACCGCTCGGCGGTGGTGTGGATGCCGAGGATCTTCTCGGCCTGGCTGGTCAGGATCTCCACCGCCAGCCCGGCGATGAAGCCGACCAGGACCGGCTCGGACAGGAAGTTCGCCAGGAAGCCCAGCTTGAAGGCGTAGAACAGCAGGAACACCACCGCGCAGACGAGCGCCTGGGCGTAGGCCAGCTCGACGTACTGAGGGCTGCCCGGCCGGGCGGCGATCGCGACCAGGAGGGACGCGATGAGCGCGGCGATGGGCGCGTCGGGGCTGGCCACCAGCTGGCGCGAGGAGCACAGCAGCGCGAACATCAGCATCGGGACGATGGCCGCGTACAGGCCGGCGACCGGCGGCAGCCCGGCGATCTGGGCGTAGCCGATGTTGAGCGGGATGGCCAGCGCCGCCAGCGTGACGCCTGCGGTGATCTCCTGGGGCCACCTCAGCGGCCCTCGCATGCCGGCGGCGAACCAGGTCACGCTGGCAGCCCGCCCAGTCCTTCGCCGAGCAGGACCAGCAGCACGACCTTCACTGCCATGACCGGGACCAGGCCGATCGCCACAGACAACGTCAAGGCAGCAAGCCCCCCACGAACCCCATGCGCGCCACACCCCAACGGTTACTAACCGTACCCCTGTTGACCTGGGATGATGCTTGACGATCTCGCAGGCTTCCCCTGGCTCCGGCGTGGCAGGGGAGGCTGCGGATGCGCTGGTCCACCGTTCCCGGCTGGGCCGAGCTGGTCGAAGCGGGAGTGTGGTCACCGGGCGATGCCGTGGCGCTGGCCCGGTCCGGCCTGGCCGGGCAAATGGTGCGCGTTCTCGTCGAGATGATCGACCTGCCCGCCGCTGCGGCTCTCTCCCGCGCGGCGGCCGTCCTCGCCCGGCTGGACGAACTGGCCGTACCGGGCGCCCGGCTGTTGCACGGCGAGGGAGCGGCGGCCTGGCCGCTCGTCACAGAAGCCGGCCGCCGGAACCTCGCGACCAGGATCGGCCTGGAGGACACCCTGCTCGGCCCCGACGGCCGGCCGGCGTCCGGCAACGCCGCCCTCGTCCGCGAGGCCGCGCGCCGTACCGGATGACGCGGTGAGCCGCGCCGTGGCCGTGGCCATGAACGCACACCCGGCCGCTGTGTTGGACGGTTCGGACGACAGCGAGGAACCGGCAGGCAGGCGTCGCCCACCAGGGCACATGGCCACATACCTCGGGCGTGAACTGCGAGATGGGGGAGGATCCGATATGACCACCACCGGAAAGCCGGTGCTGGCCGTCGTCAGCGGCCCGCCCCGAACAGGCAAGACCACCCTCGCCCACAGGATCGCCCGCGAGGTCGGTTGCCCGGCAGTGATCCGTGACGAGATCAAGCAGGGCATGGTCTTGGCCGATCCTGGATACCAGGCAGGCGGAGACGACCCCCTCAACCTCTCCGCCCTTCGCGCCTTCTTCGGCGTCCTTGAGACCTTGGTGAGGTCGGGGGTCACCACGGTGGCCGAGGCCGCCTTCCAGGACCGGCTCTGGACACCCCACCTGCGACCACTCACCACCCACGCCGACCTGCGGATCATCCGCTGCACCATCGAGGCGGCCACCGCCCGCGCGGGTCTCGATCCCCACCGCGCCGCGCACGCCGATCAAGATCTCCTCGACGCCATCGCCGCGGGCCGCCACTCCCTGGATGACTTCGTCGATATCCGGATGGATGTCCCGCTACTCACAGTCGACACCAGTGACGGCTACCAGCCCGGCATTGGCGACATCGCTGCCTTCGTCACCCAGCCCACCACCAGCGCCATCCTCTAGGAGCTCGCGCAGATCGGCGGTGTGGAATAACCCGGCAGCCAGGCGGGCACAGGCCCTCGTGGTCATGGGCTGCGACGCTCTGTGATCGTTAAGGGCTCTGTGCCAGTGGTTCCATCTTGGATGACCGGCCCGCCCTGGAACAAATCAAGGCCCAGTCGGGGGACATCCGGTGCCCGCTCCTTTGCCACGAGCTCGCGTACGGCGGGTGCCACCTCCTCGCCGAACCGCCTGATCCGGCCCGGGTCCATGGTCATGAGTGTGAACCCGCTGGTCCCGTGGACCAGTGCCACCTCGGCCAGTTGCTCGGCCGGCAGTTCCTCGCCCAGGTTGAGCAGCCGCCTGATGTCGGAAGGCTTGCGGCCGGTGCGTTCGGCGGCCTCATCGATGACGGCGTTGCCGCGCCTAAGCGCGTCGAGTTCGCCCAGGTGGGGCAGCGAGGGCAGCCAGCCGTCCGCGGCACGGCCGATCAGTTCCAGCATCCGCGGCCGGTAACCGCCCACCCAGACGCCGATCTCGTGGGCGGGGCGCGGTCCGCGCCTCATCCCGGTGACCTGGTAGTGCTCGCCCTCGAAGAACACCTCGCCAGGCGGGTCCCACACGGCCCGGATGATCGCGATGGCCTCCTCAAGTGCGGCGACCGCCTGGCCGGGGGCACGGCGTGGCCCGCCCATGGCCGCGATCGCGTCCTGGAAACCGCCGGCGCCCAGGGCGAGTTCGAACCGCCCGCCGCTGAGCAGGTCGAGACTGGCCGCGCTCTGCGCCAGCATGGCCGGTGGCCGCAGCGGCAGCGGATGCACGTTGCCCGCCAGCCGGATCGTGCTGGTCCGCGCGGCCACGTAGCTGAGCAGCGTCCAGGTGTCCAGGAACGTCGGCTGATAGGGGTGGTCCTGGAAGGTCACCAGGTCGAGGCCGGCCTGCTCGGCGAGCTCGGCCAGTGCCACCACCGTGTCGGGATGCTCGCTCGACGGGATGAGGTTGGCGCTGAACAGCAGGTCGTGTCCGTAGTCAGTCATGGATCTCCATCCCCCAGCTCACCACCCGGGTCGGGTGAATGACGATCGTGTCGCCCACGGTCGTCGCGCGGCCGCGGATCTCGACGCCGCGTGGCAGCCACGGTGGCAGCACGTCGTCGATCACCAGTGCCGCGACCCCGGACGCGGCCACGTCGCGGAACTTCTTCGACGCGGCGTTGTCGCGCCCGTTGACGTGGACGGTCTCGGCGTCCGGGCCGAGCGACCAGCCCACCGGCACGACATGCGGCATGCCGTCCGTGCCGATCGTGGCCAACCGGCCCAGTTTGTGCGCCAGAGGCCGTTCGCCGGTCAGGTAGTCAAGCTCTTGCTTGCTGAACACGCTCATGTTCCCTCCCGTGGGCGTTCCGTACGGCGAAGGGGGCGACCGCGACGCCGAGCATGCTGGTCGCGGCGGCCAGCCAGAACAGAGTGGTGAAGGCCGCGTCGGTGTAGCCGCTGTTCAGTACGGCGGTGGCCAGGCCGCTGCCCACGACGCCGCCGACCGTGCGGGCGATGTTGTTGAGCCCGTTGGCCACGCCGGTCCTGGTGAGCGGGACCAGGTCGCCGATCAGCTTCGGCAGCGAGGCCATGACCAGGCCCGATCCCGCGCCCACCACGGTGTAGAAGATCAGGTGCTCCCACATCGAGGCGTGGGCCAGGGCGAGCAGTGCGGAACCCGCGACGGCCACCGCGAACCCGAGGACCGCCGGCCAGCGCGGGCCGAACCGCTCGGCCAACCTGCCCACCGCCGTGCCCGTGGGCAGCAGGATCAGCGCTCCGGGCAGCATTAGCAGGCCGGACACGGTGACCGTCGCACCGAAGCCGATCCCGGCCGGTCCCGGTTCGAGCTGGGCGTACGCGGGCAGGGCCAGGTAGAAGAAGTACGACGCTGCGCCGAAGAGGAACGCCAGAGCGTGCGTGGCCAGCATCGGCCGGTCGGCCAGCTCGGCCACATCGATCAACGCGTCGTCCCTGCGCCGCTCAACCAGGAGCAGGACGACGAACAAGGCCGGCGCGGCCACCCCGAGCACGACCGCGGTCCAGCCCCGGCCCTGGGTGAGTGCCAGCAGCAGGGCGACCAGGCCGGTACCGAGCAGGACGGCGCCGGGGAAGTCGAGCCTGCCTTGCGCGGTGTGCGTGCTCGCCGGTACGGATCGGGCCACCAGCAGCAGGCTGACCAGGGCGAGCAGCGCGCCGAGCCCGAACAGCCAGCGCCATGACAGGTGGTCGGCGAGCAGCCCGCCGACCACCAGACCCGCGCCGGCACCCGCGCCGACGATCCCGGAGATCAGCCCGAACGCGAACGTCATCCGCTCGCGCGGCATCGTCTCGCGCAGGATGGCCATGGACAGCGGCACCAGCGCGAGCGCCGCACCCTGGACGACTCTGGCCGCGATCAGTTGCCCGATGTCCTGGGCGGCCGTGGCCCCGGCCATACCGGCGAGATAGGTGATCAGTACGGCGAGCAACACCCGGCGCTTGCCGTACAGGTCGCCCATCCGGCCGAGCAGCGGGGTCAGCACGGCGCTGGACAGCAGGAACCCGCTGATGATCCACGAGGCCCAGCCGGGCGTGGTGTCGAGTTCGCGCTGCAGCAGGCCGACCGCGGGGACGACCATCGTCTGCATGAGCGCGTAGCTGAAGACCGAGGTGACAAGGGCGAACAACGTCGCGTTGGCACTCTTCACTGACCTGCCCTAGTTCGTTATACGTATAGTTCGCAGCGCGAAGCACATTAGTTCGCAATACCAACTACCGTCAATTAGGATGCGGGCATGGAAGACACCAGGCTGGCCACCGCGCTGGTACGGCTCGCACATCTGGTGAGCCGGGTCTACGCCGAGGTCAGCAAGGAATTCGAGCTGACTCCGCAGCAGATCCAACTGCTGTGCATGCTGCTGGGCGGCTCGACGGGCATGACCGAGATGAGCCGGGCGCTGGGGCTGGAGAAATCCAGCATGACCGGGCTCGTCGATCGGGCCGAACGGCGCGGCGTGGTGGTCCGGATCCGCGACCAGCGTGACCGCCGCGCTTGCGGCATCGAGCTGACCGGGCAGGGCAGGGAGATCGCCCACGCGGCACACCGCATGGTCACCGCGCAGGTCGAGGAGCTGATCGGGGAGATCGCCCCTGACGATCGCGAGCGCCTGGAATGCGTGGTGGCGAACATCGTCCGCACCCCACACCCCGTTCCCCGCATACCCGTACCCCGGTCATGATCTTGTTTCGCACAGCCGCCGTCCCACCACCGCGCCGCCGCCTTCCTGGACAGCCTGTCCACTCATCAGACACCGGTGGAGTACGCCCGACTGCCGGCCCAGCCGCGCTTCACTTCGAGCCGCGGAGACGCGCGGCAATGCCTCGACGACCGCTTGCGCGACGCCGCGGTCGGAGGCCGGGTTCTGGCCGGTGACCAGGCGTTCGGCGTGGGCAGCAGCGCGGACAGCGCGGTGAGCCAGGGGCGGTGCCGCTGCGCGGTGGCGGTCAGCGCCGTGACGGTCGCCGTACGCACGGCCCGCAGCGTGGGACGCAGCGTCGACGACACCGCCACCGCCACGGCCAGGACGGTCGCCGTGGCGACGGCGGCGTCGGTCAGCTCGGCCACGTCGCCGATCCGGCCGGCCGTGGGGCCGGCGATGGCGGGCACGGTCAGGCGGGCGATCACCAGCCCCAGCGCGACGACGCGGATCGCGTCTTCGGGCGTGGCCGGAACCGGGTCGGGTTCGGTCTCCAGGGCGGCGGCGATGACGGTGGACGTGCTCGGCCCGCCCTGAAATCCGCCTCGGCGATCATCGCCTCAAGGGTTCCCGGCGGCGCGCTTCGAGCGCGTCCAGGATCAGGTCCAGGCCGTAGCCGAACTCGCTGGTGTGGTCATAGCCCGGCCGCAGGCCATGGTCGGCGATCATCTCGGTGAGGTACGGCAGGTCGTCCGCAGGCAGGTGCGCCAGGATGCCGCCGGCCACCTCCTCGACGTCCTCGGGCGTCGTGATCGGCAGGTTCGCCTCCTGCAGGACGAAGCCGCCGACGTAGCTGTCGATGAGCGAGACGGCGTGCGCCGCCATCGGCAGAGTGAACCCCGCCCTCCGGAGCACACCGAGGACGGCATCGTGGTGGCGTAGCGTGGCCGGACCCGGGTCGCGGCGGGAGTCCATGAGGCCGAGGGCCCAACTGTGCTGCGACAGGACCGCGCGCGCGGAATGGGCGCGGGTGCGGATCGCGTCGCGCCAGTCGTCGCAGTCGGCGCAGGGCAGTGCGATCGCCGCGAACACCATGTCGATGACGCCGTCGAGGATGGCGTCCTTGTTCGGTACGTGGTGGTAGAGGGACATCGCCTCCACGCCGAGCTCCTGCGCCACCCGCCGCATGGTGATCGCCTCCGCGCCGCCGCGGTCCGCGACCCGGATGGCGGCCTCCAGCACCCGGGCGGTGCTGAGCGGTCGCCGTGACGACTGCGGGGCTGGTGACATGTCGGCTCCAGAGGACGTACGGGTTGACAAGCTTACACATGTAAGACAACCTTACAAGCGTAAGCTTACCAGCGCGAGTGCGGAACAAGGAGGCCCTGATGCCGATGCCCAAGTGGTGGGGGCAGGTGAACAAGCGGGTGTTCAACCCGCGCGCGGTCGCGAGTGGCAAGTGGCCGGTGCTGGTTCACGTGGGCCGCGTCTCCGGCGCGACGTACCGTACGCCGCTGGACGCGCACCCCGTCGATGGCGGCTACCTGTTCATCCTGGTGTACGGATCGGGCTCGGACTGGGTGCGCAACGTCCTGGCGGCCGGCGGTGCGCGGCTCCGGGTCGACGGCAAGGACCTGGAACTCGCCGCTCCACGCCTGGTCGGGGCGGCCGAGGCGTTCCGGGCCCTGCCCGATGGGGTGACACGTCCGCCGAAACTGCTGCGCATCACCGAGTTCCTGCGCATGGACCTGGCGGCCGGCTGACGGCGATCAGTCCGCGGTCGCCTCGGATGCCGCCATGGGGGAGCGGTGCCGGTCCAGGACGCCTTCGACGATCCTCATCAGCCGATCCCCCGGCTGGCCGGTGCTGCCGTTCTGGGTGCTGACCTGCGGGCCTGCCGGCCTTGTGCTTCTCGATCACCGCGGGGCGGGATGGGAGCGCGGTGTGGGCGGGGAACCGCCAGGGCGGCTGACCGGTGCTTCCGGGCTCAGGGCCGGAGGACGCCGAGGTACGCGTCCAGGTCGGCGGCGCCCTTGAGCATGGCGCGGCCCCGCGCGGACAGGCGGGCGTGCCAGTCGTTCAGGGCCGACTCCAGCGGGGCGACGCCTCCGGCGGCGCGGACCTGGGCGATCAGCGGGGCGATCTGCTCCAGCAGGTAGCCGCCCCGCCTGAGCTGGTGGGCCAGCCGCACGTCCCGTACGTCGGCCGCGCTGTAGACCCGATATCCCGTCTGCGGGTCGCGGCGCGGCCGGACCAATCCGGCCTTCTCCCATTTGCGCAAGGTGGCGGGGCGCAGGCCGAGCCGCTTGGCCAGCGGGCCGATGAACGTCTCGCGGCGCTCCTGCGGCACCGGCGCCAGGTCGCGGAGCGCGGCTTCGACGGCCTGGAGGGTGCGGCGGTCGTCGAGAAGGCGGCCGTGGCTCTCGTCGATGAGCCGGAGCGCGTCCTCGGCGGCGCCCCGGTTGACCGCCTGCATGATCGACGTCGCCGTCTGGTGGCCGTGCCCCGGCAGGAGGGCGAGGAACGCGCGCAGCGCCTGCGCGTGCAGCGGCGTGTAGGTGCGATAGCCGTGGACGGTGCGTGCGGCGGCGGGCAGCACGCCGGCGTCCTCGTAGTTTCTGATCGCCTGGGTGGACAGACCGTGCTCGCGCGCCAGGTCCACCGGCCTCATGGGTGCATCACCGATTGAAGGTTTCTCGCAGGTGAACGGGCATGTTCGCGGCAAAGTTTACACCGAAAGTCCAGCGATACCGTTGAGGGCATGGATGTCATCGACACGGCCCGTCCGCTGGACGGCGCGGGCCTTTCCGCGTTCCTGCGGTCGCTGCCCGCCAAGCCCCTGCTGCTCGGGCTGGGCGAGGCCAGGCACTTCGTGGGGGAACTGGGCGAACTGCGCAACGAACTCTTCCGGTACCTCGTCGAGCACGAGGGCTACCGGTCCTTCACCATCGAGAGCGACTGCCTGCGGGGCCTCGTGGTGGACGACCACATCACGACGGGCGCCGGCACGCTCGACGAGGCGATGGAACGCGGCTTCAGCCACGACTTCGGCGCCTTCCCGGCCAACCGCGACCTCGTGCGCTGGATGCGCGCCTACAACGAGGAACACGAGGAGAAGCTGAGGTTCTTCGGTTTCGACGGCCCGCTGGAGTACTGGGCCGAGAGCCCGCGCCAGGCGCTCACCGCCCTGCACGCGCTCCTGGACGGCCCGCTTCCCGCCAGCATGGAGACCCTTGATGCGCTGCTCGGCCCGGACGAGCGGTGGTCCAACGAGGCCACGGCCATGGACCCGGCCCAGTCGATCGGCCGGTCCGCCGAGGCCGAGCGGCTGCGGCTGATCGCCGACGATCTGGTGGCGCTGCTCGACACGCAGGCGCCGCGCCTGAGCGCGAAGGACCGGGAGCGGGCCGAACTGTACGGGCGCACCGCCACCGGCCTGCTGCGGTACCACTACTGGCTGGCCGACGACTCCCCGGCGCGGTGGCCCCGGCTGTCGGCCCTGCGGGACGCGATGATGGCCGCCAACCTGGGTGCCATCGCCGAGCACGGCCCGGCCCTGATCTTCGCCCACAACCTCCACCTGCAGCGCGCCGAGAGTTCCATGGCGTTCGGCGAGCAGTCGCTGGAGTGGTGGAGCGCGGGGGCGATCACCGCGACGCGCCTCGGTGACCGGTACGCCTTCCTGGCCACGGCCTTCGGTACGGCCGGCGACGACGCCCCGCCCCCGGACACCGTCGAGGGCGTCCTGTCCGCCCTCCCATGGGACCACGCTCTCATCGACGCCCGCCGCCTGGCCGAGGCCGTCACCGAACCCGCCCCGCGCGTATCCCAGGATTTCGCCTATTTCCCGCTCGACCCCGCTCACCTCGGCGCGATCGACGGCATCGTCTTCCTCCGGAAGGCCACCCCGCAGCGATAACCCCCTCCAGGTTGGACATATGGCCATATGCCGGTCAATACTAATGTCCAACATTTGGAGGAATCGCATGGAAGGTCTGGAGGCGCCGCATCGGTCGGCGACCATGTCCGCCCAGTTGGTCAACAGCCTGCGGGCCCACATCGAGTCCGGCCGGTGGCCGGTGGGCACCCGGATCCCGCCGGAACACGTTCTGGTCGAGCAGCTCAAGGTCAGCCGCAACACCGTCCGCGAAGCGCTGCGCGCCCTGGTGCACCTGGGCCTGCTTGAGGCCCGGGTCGGCGACGGAACCTATGTGCGGGCGGCGAGCGAGCTGGAGTCCGTGCTGGTCCGGCGCGCGAGCGCGGCCCGGGAGGAGGAGATCTTCGAGCTCCGGGCGATCCTGGAGGAGTACGCGGCCGGGCTGGCCGCGGCGCGCCGTTCCGAGAGCAAGGTGGGCGTGCTGCGGCGGCTGCTGGCCGCCGTGGAGGAGGCCAACCGCGCAGGGGAGATGGCGGCGCTCGCCGCTGCGGACGGCGAGTTCCACCGCGAGGTGGTCAACGCCGGTGGCAACGGGCTGCTCGCCGAGGTGTACGCCTACCTCGGCACCGCCCTGACGGCGACGCTCAGGGCGGTGCCCTGGGACCCCGAGGCCGCCGCCGAGCACGCCCGCCTGCACGTCCGGCTGGTGGACGCCATCGAGGCCGGTGACGAGGTCGCCGCCCGGCACATCGCGTCCTCGGTGGTGCGGGTCACGCGCCGCTCCGCCACCCGGACCCCGGCCGGGGCGGGCGAATGAGCGCCGAAGCCTCCGTGCGGGACGAGACGAAGGCCGAAGGCCGTGCGGTCTCGCTCGGGCTCATCGTCGCGGTCGTCCTCGTGGCGGCCAACCTGCGGGCCACGCTCACCGGAGTGGGCCCGCTTCTGCCCGCCATCGAGCAGGGCAGTGGCCTATCGCCGCAGTGGGGCGGCCTGCTCACCACGCTGCCGCTGCTGACCTTCGCCGCGACGTCCCCGCTGGTCGGGCGGATCTCGCACCGGCTGGGGACCTCGCGCCTGCTCGTACTGTCGCTGATCGTCCTGGCCGCGGGCACCGTACTGAGATCACTTCCCTCGGTGGCCTTCCTGTTCATCGGCACCGTGGTCCTGTCGGCGGCGATCGCCTGCGGAAACGTCCTGCTGCCCGCGGTGATCCGGCGCAGCGTGCCCGGGCCCCGCATCGGAGCGGTCAGCGCTGTGTACGTGACGGTGATGGGACTGGTGGCGGCGGTCTCCTCCGGTGTCTCGGTGCCGCTGGCGCAGGTGCTGCCCGGCGGCTGGCGTACCTCGCTGGCCTGGGGCGCGGTACTGATCGTGCTGGCCCTGGCCGTCTGGATCCCCCGCCTGCGGGGCGACACCGCGCAGGCCGGACCGGCCGGGCCGCGCGGCGCGACCCCCTGGCGATCGTGGCTGGCCTGGCAGGTCAGCCTGTTCATGGGGCTTCAGTCGCTCGCCTTCTACGTGACCATCGCGTGGCTGCCGAGCATCCTGGTCCATCAGGGCGTCTCCGCCGCCGAGGCCGGGTGGATGCTGTTCTTCTACCAGGTGGTCGGCCTGGTCTCCAGCGGCTTCCTGCCGCTGCTGACCCGGGGTCGCCACGACCAGCGGTGGGCCGCCGTGGCCGCCTCGGCGTCGAACGCCGCGGGCTTCGTCGTCCTGCTCGTCTCCCCGGAGCTGGCTCTGCTGTCGTGCGTACTGCTCGGCCTGGGCGGCGGCGCCTGCCTGGTCCTGGCCCTGACCTTCCAGAGCCACCGCGCGGGCAGCACCGCGCAGGCGCCCGCGCTGGCGGGCATGGCCCAGTCGATCGGCTACCTGGTGGCCGCGGCCGGGCCGCTGCTCCTGGGCATCCTGCACGACCGCACCGGCGGCTGGACGGTCCCGCTGATCGTGGTGATCTGCCTCTGCGTGCCCATGGTGGCGGCCGGATTCGGCGCGGGCCGCGACGTGCAGATCAAGGACCCGCACTCCTCCTGAAGCCGCCCGCTCAGTCGGCCTGGTCGCCGCCGGCGACGTCGGCGACGTCGGCGGCGAACCGGTCCCAGGCCGCCTGGCGGGTCACTCCCAGGGCCTCGCCGATCCTGGCCCATGTCACTCCGCGATCACGCAGCAGCCGCACCCAGGCGCGCAGGTCGCGCTCGGCCTGGTCCACCGTGCGGGCCTGGCGGGGGAGCATGGCCAGCATGTCCGCGTCGGACATGCTGGTGAGGTATTCGTCGGTACGGGGGTCGGGGCCGCGGTGCACCCGTGGCGGGGCGCCGTCCGGCCGGGGCGGGGTGTCGGCGATGACCTGCCGGCACAGTTCCACGCAGGCGTCGCAGATGTAGACCCCGGGGCCCGCGACCACCCGGCCGGCCTCGGCGTACGGCGTGCCGCAGAACGAACAGTGGGTCATCAGGGTCTCGGCCGATCCCACGGGGCGAGTACGTCTGCTTCGCGTCACGGGGCGATCATCCCATACGGCTGTCAGCCCGAGCTTGACATAGATCGCTTGTCAAGGGCAGGCTGACGGCGACGATCTCCTGAGAGGACGGCCCCCATGGACGCCCCCTACCCTGACCTGCGCCCCTGTGACGGTGGCCGCGGCAGCCCCTTCGACGCCAGCCGCACGGCCGCGCTACCGGACGGCTACACCGAGCGGGAGTACCTGCTCAGCGGTACCGCCGCCGCCTACCACGCAGACCACGCCGAACCGGGCGGGATCGGCGTGCGCGCCCACGCCCCCTACACCACCCGCATCCTCACCCGGGTCCCCGAGGCACCGGAACGCTTCAACGGCACCGTCGTCGTGGAGTGGTTCAACGTCTCCGGCTTCATGGACGCCGGGGTGGAATGGCTCTACACCCATAGCGAGCTGGTGCGCGGCGGATACGCCTGGGCCGGCGTCTCGGCGCAGTGCGCCGGGGTGACCGGCAGCGCGCTGCCGCCTGAGGGAGCCGCGCCGGGCGGGCTCAAAGCCTGGGACCCCGACCGGTACGCCGCCCTGGATCACCCCGGCGACGATCATTCCTATGACGTCTTCTCCCAGGCGGGGCAGGCCGTCGCGGGCCTGTTCCCGGGCGCACGACTGATCGCCGCCGGGGTGTCGCTGGCCGCCCACCGGCTGTCCACCTATATCAACGCGATCGACCCCGTCGCCGGCGTCTACGACGGCTACCTGATCCACAGCCGGATGGGCGCCGCGGCACCGCTCACGCTGCCCGACCCGCTGCGGTTCGACCCCCGGCCGGTGCCGTTCCGTGACGACCCGCGGGTCCCGGTACTGGCGCTGCTCACCGAGACCGAGGTCATCACGCTGGACTACCTGTCGGCCAGGCGTCCCGACGGGCCGCGGCTGCGGGTCTGGGAGATCGCCGGGGCGGCCCACATCGACACGTACGTCGATGTCGCCGCCGCCAACGACATGACGCGTATGGACCCGGCCCGGCTGGCGGCGGCGCTCGCGCCCCGCGAGCGCGCCATCGGCATGGACGTCGGGCACACCGTCAACGCCGCGCCACAGCACCACTACGTGGCCAACGCCGCCGTCCACCGGCTGGCCCGCTGGGCGGCGGGCGGCCCGCCCCCGCCGCACGCCGCGCCCCTGGATGCCCGGCCCGGGTCGCCGCCCGACCTGCGCCGCGACGACCTCGGCAACGCGCTCGGCGGCGTCCGCACCCCGTGGATGGAGGCGCCGGCCGCCGTGCTGACCGGGATCAGCCCCAACGACGGCCTGATCGAAAGGCTCTTCGGCCAGACCGTTCCCTTCACCGCCGACACCCTGGCCCGGCTCTACCCGGGCGGCGCCGATGACTACCTGGCGGTCTTCGGCGCGGCCACCGACGCCGCGATCGCCGGAGGCTTCCTGCTGGCGGCCGACGGCGAGGAGATCAAGGCCCTGGCCGCCGCCGCGTACCGCCCCGCCGGGTGAGGGGGCGCTACCGGCGGCGGGACGCGGCCTCCAGGGCGGAGGTGGCGGTGTGCCACATGTTGTCGGCGACGTTGATCGTGTGCCCGGGAGGCACGATCTCGTCGATGCGGTCGAGCACGTCGCCGGGCAGCTCGACGCCGTCGGCCGCCAGGTAGGACTCCAGGTGCTCCATGGTGCGCGGGCCGACGATCGCGGAGGTCACCGCCGGGTGGCGGAGGACGAACGCGATCGCCATCTGCACCAGCGTCATCCCGGCCTCGTCGGCGAGCGCTCCGAGGGCGTCGGCGGCGTCGAGCTTCGCGGCGTTCGCCGGGGCGGTGGCGTCGTAGGCGGCGGGAAAGCGGCGCAGCCTGGCCGCCGAGCCCGGCCCGGCGATCTCCCGGCCCTTGCGGTAGCGGCCGGTCAGCCAGCCGCCGGCCAGCGGGCTGTAGGTCAGCACGCCCATTCCGTGCCGCCGGGAGGTCGGCAGCACGTCGAACTCGGCGGCGCGCACGAGCAGAGAGTACGGCGGCTGCTCGGTACGGAAGCGTTCGCGGCCACGGCGCTCGGCGGTCCAGTGCGCCTCGGCTATCTGGGACGCGGGCACGCTGGACGCGCCGAACATCCGGACCTTCCCGGCCCGTACCAAATCAGACAGCACGCCCAGCGTCTCATCGACATCGACGGACGCGTCCAGGCGATGGACCTGGTAAAGGTCGATCCGGTCGGTGCCCAGCCGGCGCAGCGAGCCCTCGACCGCCTCGGTGATCCACCGCCGCGAGGTCCCGCGCCGGTTGGGGTCATCGCCGAGCGGCAGGCCGACCTTGGTGGCGAGCACGACGTCCTCGCGCCGTCCGCCGGCGAGCGCCTTGCCGACGATCTCCTCCGACTCTCCGCCGGAGTAGACGTCGGCGGTGTCGATGAAGTTGATCCCGGCGTCGAGCGCGCGATGAACGATCTTGATCGCGTCGTCGTGGTCGGCGTTGCCGAAGGCGCCGAACATCATCGCGCCCAGGCACAGCGGGCTGACCGAGACGCCGGTGCGTCCCAGCGGGCGGTGGTCCATGGAGGGCTCCTCACCTCACCGCGACCGAGGTCGCGGCAGACGGGTAGAATCAGGCTTCGCACGGAAGCGGATAAGCTATCCGTTTCAGCGTACCGGATAACCTATCCACTTAGGAAACGATGTCCTCGGACCAGCCGCCCGCGCACACCAGACGCGCCGACGCCGAACGCAACCGCGACAAGATCCTCACCGCCGCCCGCACCGCGTTCGCCGAATCCGGTGCGCAGGTGTCCATGGCCGAGATCTCCCGGCGGGCCGGGGTCGGCATGGCGACCCTCTACCGCAACTTCCCCGGCCGCCGGGACCTGCTGGAGGCCCTCTACCTCGACGAGGTCAACGCCGTCTGCGCCGCCGCCGGCACCGCGGAGGGGGAGACGCCAGGGGCCGTGCTCGTGTCCTGGCTGTACCGGTTCTACGACTTCTTCACCGGCAAGCACGACATCGCCTCGGAGTTGCTGGCCCAGGCCGGCAGCGACAACCCGGTCTTCAGCGAGAGCCGTCCCCGGGTGCTCGCGGCTGCCCGGCCGCTGCTCACCGCCGCGCAGCGGACTCGCGAGGTCCGCGACGACCTCACCCTTGAGCAGATCACCGACATGATCATCGCCATCGCCTCGATCCACGGCGACCGCGGCTACGTCGAGCCGATCCTGCGGGCGGCGTTCGACGGCCTGCGCCCTGCCGCCGCGGCGGGGCGTCAGAGCTGGGAGCCGCCGCCGTCCACCGCCAGTTCGGCGCCGGTGGTGTAGGTGGCGTCGAACGCCAGGAACAGCGCGGCCTTGGCGATCTCGGCGGAGGTGCCCATGCGCAGCATTGGATTTTCCGCGGCCATCTGCGCCTTCACCTGATCGGCCGCCTCTCTGGGCATCGACTTCTCCAAGATCCCCGAATCGATCGGGCCGGGGCTGATCGCGTTGACGCGGATCTTCCTCGGCAGCAGTTCCCTGGCCAGGCTGCGGGCCATCGAGCGCAGCGCGGCCTTGCTCGCGGCGTAGGCGCTGAGCGCCGGAAGGCCCAGCACGCCGGCCACCGAGGTGGTGAGCACCACGCCGCCGCCTTCGGCGAGCACCGGGGCGAGCCGTTGCACCGTGAAGTACGGGCCCTTGGCGTTGACGGCGAGCAGCCGGTCGTAAAGCTCCTCACTCGTCGCCTCGAACGGCGCGAAACCGTTGACGCCGGCATTGGCGAACAGGGCGTCGATCGTGCCGAACTCGGCCTTCACCCGGTCGGCCAGCGCATCGATGTCGGGGAGCGACGCCGTATCGCTGCGGACCGCCAGCGCGCTCGCGCCGAGCTGGTCGCGGGCGGCGTCCAGGGCGGCCTGGCCGCGCCCGGTGATCAGAACGCGTGCCCCGCCGGTCACGAGCGCCTGCGCGATGGCCAGGCCGAACCCGCTGCTCCCTCCGGTGATCACGACCCGCTTGCCGTCGTACTCGCCCATGGCTGATCCCCTTCTTCGCGAAACCCGGCGGGTCGGCCCCGGCCGGACGACTTCGAGTCAACAGCGCTCTGACCTGGGCGTCTAAGACCTGTTCCGCACCCCGTCATGCACAAATCGCATAACGGCTAGGCTGGTGGGGTGCCCGACGCAGCCCCTTCCGCCCCATCGGCCGGCCCCGCCCCGGATCTCGACCTGCGGCTGGTGCGCTACTTCACGGTCGTCGCCGAGCACCTCAACTTCGCCCGCGCCGCCCAGGCGCTGCACCTCGCGCAGCCCTCGCTGAGCCGCCAGATCCAGCGCCTGGAGCGCGTGCTCGGGGTGCGGCTGCTCGACCGCACCCCTTCGGGCAGCCGGCTCACCGCGGCGGGCGCGGCCTTCCTGCCGCGGGCGCAGGCGTTGTTGCACACCGCCGGGCAGGCGGCGCAGGCCGCCCGCTCGGCCGCGCCCCCGCGCGCGATCACCATCGGGTACGTCGAGGACCTGGTCATCACCCCGGCCGTGCGCGAGCTGCGCCGCCGCCACCCCGACGCCCACGTCCGCACCCGCCACCTGGACTGGAACGACGCCCGCGCCCTCGCCGACCGGCGGGTCGACGCGCTGGTCGCCCGGACGCCGCTGCCGTTCGCGGCCGACGGGCTGCGGGTGACCGCCCTCTACGACGAGCCCCGGGTGCTCGTCGTCCCGGCCACCCACCGGCTCGCCGGGAAAGAATCGATCACCCCGGAGGACTTCGCGGGCGAAGCCCTGGTGCCGTGTACCGGGGCCACCGCCGCGTGGAGCGGTTTCTGGCGGCTCGAACCCCGGCCCGGCGGCCGGCCGGCACCGCTGGGTCCCCTGGTCGTCGACACCTTCGAGGACAAGCTCGAACTCATCGCCGACGGCGCGGCCGTCGCCGTGCTGCCCGCCGGCGACCGGCGCGGGACGCTGCGCGACGACCTCGCCGTGATCCCCATCGACGACGCCCCGCCCTGTCAGGTGGCGGTCATCACCCGGGCCGGCGACCGTGACCCGCTGGTCGTCCACTTCCGCGAGTCGGCGGGGCGGTTCCTCACCCGCGCGGCGTAGCGCCGGGGCGGGCGACCGGGGATCCGGGGTGCCGGATCCGCGCTATTCTCCCTGCATGGCACGTGATGAACGCGGTGTGACCCCTCAGAGCGAGGACTTTTCGGCCTGGTACAACGAGCTGGTCGCCAAGGCGCAGTTGGTGGACCGCGGCCCGGCCAAGGGCACCATGATCATCCGACCTTACGGCTACCGCCTGTGGGAGCTGCTCCAGGCCGAGCTCGACCGGCGCATCAAGGACACCGGCCACGAGAACGCCTACTTCCCGCTGCTCATCCCGGAAAGCTACCTGCGCCGGGAGGCCGAGCACGTCGAGGGCTTCTCGCCCGAGCTGGCCGTCGTCACCCACGCGGGCGGCAAGGAACTCGACGAGCCGCTGGTGGTCCGGCCCACCTCCGAGACCATCATCGGCGAGATGATGGCCAAGTGGATCTCCTCCCACCGGGATCTGCCGCTGCTGCTCAACCAGTGGGCCAACGTGGTGCGCTGGGAGCTGCGGCCCAGGATGTTCCTGCGTACCACGGAGTTCCTGTGGCAGGAAGGCCACACCGCGCACGCCGACGAGGCCGACGCCATGCGCGAGACCATGCTCGCGCTCGACATCTACGCCGAGGTGGCCCGGGACATCGCGGCCATTCCGGTGGTGCCGGGGGAGAAGACCCCCGGTGAACGGTTCGCCGGGGCCGTGCGGACCTTCACCATCGAGGGCATGATGCGCGACGGCAAGGCCCTGCAGGCCGGGACCTCCCACTACATGGGCACCAACTTCGCCAAGGCCTTCGAGATCCAGTACACCTCCGAGGCCGGTCGGCTCGAACTGTGCCACACCACCTCCTGGGGCATGTCCACCCGCATGCTCGGCGGCGTGATCATGACCCACGGCGACGACAAGGGGCTGGTGCTGCCGCCCATGCTCGCGCCCCACCAGGTCGTGATCGTCCCCATCGGCCGCGGCGAGCAGGGCGAGCACACCCTGTCCGCGGCGCGTGAGCTGGCCGGGCGGCTCAAGGCCGCCGGTGTCCGCGCCCATGTCGATGACCGCGCCCAGCTTTCCCCCGGTTTCCGGTTCAACGACTGGGAGCTGCGCGGCGTGCCGGTCCGTCTCGAACTCGGGCCCCGCGACCTGGAGTCGGGCACCGCGGTCATGGTCAAGCGCCTCGGCGAGGAGGGCAAGCAGCCGGTTCCGCTGGCGTCGGTGCCCGAGCTGATGCCCGGTGTGCTGGCCGATTTCCATGCGTTCCTGCTGGAGCGGGCCACCGCTTTTCGCGACTCGCACACCAGCCGGGCCGACACCTGGGAGGCGTTCTCCCAGGCGGTCGCCACCGGCTGGGCGTCGGCGCTGCACTGCGGCGAGGCCGCGTGTGAGGACGAGATCAAGGCCAAGACCGCGGCGACGCCGCGGTGCATCCCGCTGGACGGCGAGCCGGAGTCCGGTTCGTGCGTACACTGCGGCGCGCCCGCCGCCTACGGCAAGCGGGTGCTCTTCGGCCGCGCCTACTGACCGGGCGGCCGGGCCCGTGATGCGAGGATGACAGGGTGCTGATCCGCATCGAGGCATCCGACCTGCCCGGCCGCGACTGCCCTCAGGCGCCGGGGTTTCCCGGGTATCGCAATGTCCATGTGGGGGTGCAGCGGCGGGCACGCCCCGGCGAACTGCTGGGGCTGCATCGCGGTGACGCGCCCGCGGCCACCTGGGAGCTTGAGGCCACCGCCACGGCCCGGGAGGGCGGCTGGGATCTTCGCGGCCCGTACGTGCAGGGGCCGCCCGGCGGCCGGTTCGTGTACCTGTCGTGGGGCGCGGTGGACGAGAACGGGGTGTTCTCGATGTTCCGGCGGGCGAAGTTGTGCTTCGACGCCGTTCCCGCGGACGCGCTGGAGGCCGCGGTGCGGACGGGACTGCTGGTCGCGCGGCTGGGCCTGACCGACGGCGCGGGGCATCCACTGTGCGCGGCGGTCCGCCCGCCGCTCGTCCGGTGGTCGGCGGCCACGGCCTGACCCGCCGCCTGCGGCTATCCCCGGCTATTTGGGGCCGCAGATGCCCATGGCCTTGCCGATCATGCCGGGGTCGTTGACGCCGTCGAGCAGCGCCATCGCGTAGTCGGCCCGGGAGAGCTGTGCCGCGCCGCCGGTGGCGTTGGCCTCGAAGTCGATGTGCACGCGTCCGGCCGGCGGTTTGTCGTTGAGCATGGTGCCCCGTGCGATGGTCCAGTCCAGCCCGTTGACCTGCAACATGCCCTCGGCGTGCGCGAGGTCCGCGTAGGCCGCGCGGAAGATCAGCCAGGCCAGGGTGACCGCGAGGCGGGGGCGGGTGGCCGGTACCGAGCGGCTGCTCGTCATCACCACTCGCCGCACGCCGGTGTCGCGCATCGCGGTGATGAGGGCGCTCGCGATCCGGCTGCCACCGACGGCGGCGATGACGGCGTCCTGCCCCTTGCGGGCGGTGTTCAGGGCCGCCGGGTCGTGCGCGTCGCCCTGGTGTACGCCGGTCAGGCCCGTGCGGTCGGTGAGCCCGTCCGGCCGGCGGACGAAGGCGGTGATCTGGTGCCCGCGTTCGACGCCCTGGGCCAGTACGTGCCTGCCGGTCCGGCCGGTCGAGCCGATGACCAAGATGGGGTGCCGTTAACCGACGTGGCACCAGCCGCCATATAGGCCCTGACCTGGTAGCTCAGCTTCCCGCTTCGAGTTCGGCTCGCGCCGTTGGCGGTTCGACGGCACGACCTGTCGCGAGTTCGGGGACGTATTTGTAGATGGTCGAGCGGCTGACGCCGAGCAGTCGGGCGACGGAGGAGACGGTGTTCTCCGGCCGGGTGAGCAGGTCGCGGGCATGCCGGATCTGCTCTGCGGTCATCGCCGGCGGACGTCCCAGGCGTTGCCCGCGGGCGCGGGCGGCAGCCAGCCCCTCGTGGGTGCCTTCCACGATGAGCTCGCGGATGAACTCGGCGAGCGCGGCGAAGACGTGGAAGACGAGTCGGCCGCCGGTGGTGGTGGTGTCCAGCGCCTCGTGCAGCGAGCGGAAGCCGACGCCGCGCTTGCGCAGCCCGGCCACGATGGAGATGAGGTCTTGCAGGGAGCGGCCCAGCCGATCCAACGAGGGCACCACGAGGGTGTCGCCTGGGCGCAGGTAGTCCAGCGCCTTCTCCAGTTCCTCGCGTTCGGCGTTCTTGGCGGACTTCTTGGCGGACTTGTTCGGGGTGCCGCGCTCGCCCGTGTACGGGCATCTGAAGGGCGACACTGTGCCCCGCCAGCCAAAGAAGACCCTGGATAGGGCGTAGTCGGCACGGGGTCGGAGTTCTGTTTGTCGTGGTCGGCCTACCGGCCCCCGGGGCTTGGGTGGCCGGGGTGATCTGGTCGGCATAGGGCCCGGTTTGGGTGTCGGCCAGGTGGTTAGTCACCAGCATTGCGGGCTGGAGGATGACGTCCGTCCGCTTAGCCAGGGTTGGCGCAGAGTTGGGCGGTCAAGGTGGTGCGGGCCCACTCTTCCCACGTGTCCGGGCATTTCACGTCGCTTCACGCACGCGTCGGTCGCCGGACAGGCAGAGGGCCTGGCCGCCCGTGTGCGGCTCGAGCATCGCTGGAGCGGGCCGGCGGGCCCGGTCCAGCGACGCTCGACGGGCCGTCGTCATGCTGGGGCGAGCGTCGGGCCATGGGTTCTTTCAACGAAGGTTCTGTGACCGGACGTGTGGCGGTGCTGGGCGCGAGCGGCTGCGTGGGGCGGCAGGTGTGCGCCGCCTTCGCCCGCCAGGGGCGGCCGCTGGTGGCGGTGGCCCGCCGCCGCGCCGCCCATCTGGGCGCGTACCGGTTCCTGCCGCTGGACGTCGCCGCGCTCTCCGGTGGGGAGCTGGCGAAGGTGCTGGCCGGTGAGGGCGTGGAGGCGGTCGTCAACGCCACCGGCGGCTGGGTCGCGGGCGACGAGGAGATGCACCGCACCTACGTCCGGCTCGTCGATCAGCTCATCGAGGCCATGATGATGCTGCCGGGCCCGGCTCGTCTGGTGCACGTGGGCAGCGTGCACGAGTACGGCCCGACGCCGCACGGGCTGATCATCACGGAGGAGCTGCGCCCCGCGCCGCAGAGCGTCTACGCGCGCACGAAGCTGGCCGGCTCCCGCCGCATCCTCGACGCGGTCCGTGCCGGAGAGCTCGACGCCGTGGTGCTGAGGGTGGCCAACGTCTACGGCCCGCACCCGGCCGAGGCCAGCTTCCTCGGCGGCCTCGTCGGCAAGCTGCGCGACGGTGCGGAGCTCGACCTGACGATCGTGGACGCATGGCGCGACTTCGTCGACGTCAGGGACGTCGCCGACCTCGTGGTGAAGGTGACGGCCGACCGCGCCGCCGACCCGCTCATCAACGTCGGGAGCGGCCAGGCGATCAACATCCGCACCCTCGTCGAGGACCTCCTGGCCGCGGCGGGACGGTCACCGGAGTCGGTACGCGAGCGCGCGGGCGCCGTCCAGGCCAGGGGCGGCGACTGGACCCAGGTGGACATCGCGCATGCGACGCGCCTGCTCGGCTGGCGGCCACGCCGCACTCACCTGGAGTCGGTGCGGGCCATGTGGGAGGCCGCGGGCGCGCCCGCCGGCGTGCTGCCGTCGCACTCGAACGCCTGATCAACGACCCCCACGGGCTCCACGCTCTCCCCCCGGGCTCTCCATCGGGCCTCCACGGGCTCTCCATCGGGCCTCCACGGGCTCTCTATCGGCCCTGCGCACGGTCGCTCCCATGCGCATACTCTTCACCACCATCGCAGCGGCGGCCCACTTCCACCCGACCGTCCCCCTCGCCTGGGCGCTCCGCGCCGCGGGACACGAGGTGCGGGTGGCCTGCGAGCCCGGTTTCACCGCCACCGTGACCCAGTCGGGGCTGCCGGCGCTCGCCGTGGGACAGGACGTCGACCTGCGCACCTTCTGGCAGGGCCACGACCTCGGCCCGCGGGAGGACATGACCGCAGAGGAGCACCAGCGGCTGCGCCTGACCCGCGCCATCGGAATGTTCTCCGGCATCGCGGCCGCGGCCGCCGACGACCTCATCGCCTTCGCCGAGAGCTGGCGCCCCGACCTGGTCGTCTTCGAGGCACGCGCCTACGCGGGGCTCATCGCCGCCCGCCGCCTGGGAGTGCCCGCCGTGCGGCACCTGTGGGGTCTGGACACCACCTACGGGCGCCGCGACTTCGACGGGCCGTTCCTGGAAGAGTTGTGGTCGCGGTACGGCCTGGCGGGCGTGGACCCGCTCGGCGACCTCACGGTGGCCCCGTGCCCGCCCAGCCTGGCGGAGCGGGGCGAGCTGCCCAGGAAGGACATCCGCTACGTGCCCTACAACGGGCCGGGCGTCATGCCGTCGTGGCTGCTCCGGCCCGTCGAGCGTCCCCGGGTGTGCGTCACCTGGGGGCACATGTTCGCCCAGCGCACCGGCACCCTGCACGGCCTGGAGATGGCCGTCGCGGCCCTGCGGCGCCTGCCCGTCGAGGTGGTGGCCGCGATCACGCCGAGCCAGCGGGCCCTGCTGGGCGAGGTTCCGCCCGGGGTGCGGGTCGTCGAGTCGATGCCGCTGAACCTGCTGCTGCCCACCTGTGACGCCGTGGTCAACGGAGGTGGCGCGGGCACGATGATGACGGCGCTGGCGTCGGCCGTACCCATGATCATAGTGCCGTCGCACGCCGACGAGTACCACTACGCCGAACGACTGGGCGGTGCGGGCGCCGCGGTGAGCGTGGACTACCGTCAGGCCGACGCAGCCGCCATCGAGCGCGCCGCCGCCACCGTGCTCGGCGACCCCGCGTACGACACGGCCGCCATCCGGCTCCGCGGCGAGAACGCCCTGCTGCCTACACCCGGTGACCTCCTCGCCGACCTGGAGAAGCTGGCCGTCGCCTGAAGGACGAGGTCCCCCGGGTGCCGCCGGCACGTTCACCGGCGGTCCGCTCGCGGCGCCGGACCGCCGGTGAACGGCTCCGGGGTCCTTGGACAGGTATCCGACCGCGTCGGCGCCGTCGGAGAGCAGCTCGCGGGCGAAGGCCTGGGCGACGCGGCGCCTGTACGCCGGGCGGGCGTCTCACCAGCTGCTCGGGATCGCCGCCCGGACGGGACGGCCTGCGCCGGGGCAGGAATGCGGAGATCGTCATCTCGGCCACCCCGGCGGCCACCGAGATGAGCAGCGCGTAGCGGAGGCCGTCCTGGGAGGCCAGCGATCCTTTGAGGACCTTGTCCTCTTCGCCGGGCTGCGTGGGAGTTCAGGCTCGGAAGCGGGCCGGCGCGTCGGCCGCTGCCCTTCACGGTAGCCGCGACCACGAACGCCTGTCTCGCCGACGCCGCAGCGAAAACCTGACACTTTCTCGACACCTCAGATGAGCCTAGGTGCCCTGGCACACTAATCATGCGCCGCCGAGTGAACCGAGAGCGCCGATGCTCAGCCGGGCATTCAGATCGAGGCGTACCTCGCCGTATAGGCGGACATGGAGCCAGAACAGCGGGGTTAGGCCGCGCCGGTCGAGCAGAGTGCGCAGCGCGGCCCATTCGGGATCGGCGAGTACGTCTTGAATCATCAGGACATTCACCATGACGAGCGAGGCTTGCAAGATCCGAAGACACAGGGCCGTCATCTCCACCTCATCGCGCCGGTTGGTGGAGATCTCGCCGCCGCGGCCGTAGCAGATCACCGAGTTGGCACGGTTGCACGCCTCGACCACGTTCAGCCCTTCCTCGATCTCTCGCTGCAGGTCGCGGTCGTATAAGTAGCGGGCGACGAACGTGGTGCGCGCCGCCCGGCCGATCTCCAGCATCGCCTGGTAGGCCGGATGCGAGGCGGTGCGGGTGAAGCGCGACAAGATGGCTTCGGTCGAGGCGGTGCGGGTGCGGATCGCGGTGGCGTACTTGACGACCTGGTCATAGTTCTTGGCGATGATGTCCCAGCGGACCGGCCGGGTCATCGCCGGCGCCAGGTTCCCGGTGCCGGATGGCACCCTCCACCATGGCCGCCACCTCCGAAGCCGACGCCTTGAGCGTCTGTGAGTGCACGACCACCGACCCGCGTTCGACGTGCCAGTACACGAGGATTCCCCGGCCGCCGTAGCGGGAGTGCCACTCGGTGAACAGGTTCTGATCCCAGGAGCGGAAGTGGGTGGAGTCGGAGGCGACCGCGGTGGAGCCCTGCCCCCACAGGCCGGTGTCGCGGGCGGCGAAGGTGGCGTTGGCGATCTCGACCGCGATGGTGCGGGCCACCTCCGGGGTCAGGTAGCGACGGCGCACGTAGCGCAGGTCCTCTTCGCTGTGGGCGTGCGCGCCGGAGATCATCTGCCGGATGCCGCAGTTGGTGCCGTAGGCGTAGATGACCAGCATGAGCCGCTCAGCCAGCACCTCAGGACTCATGTGGCCGGTGCCGGTGGCTGCGGTCACTTTTGCCAGGCAGCCGGTGCGCAGGATCGCCTCTTTGAGGATGTCGATCAGGGGGACGGCGCTCCACCGTCGGGCGACCTCGTTTTTGATCCGGCGCAAGTTGCGCGGCTCGGGGGCGGCCTCGATCGGTGTCAGCTTGATCGCCCCGGCCTTGCGGTCGCTGATCTCTACCCAGCCCAGGGAGGGCAGTGCGTCGTTCAGCGTCGCCAGGGCGCTGGTCATCTCCTCGCGCAGGCTGTCACAGAACTCGGTCGGGTCCAGGGGTTTGCGCAGCTCGCGGTAGTGCTCGGCGCGGCGGGCCTCAAAGTCGGTGGGCAGGTCCTCGTCCGGGTTGCGCCACCGGTCGGCGCCGACGACCCAGATCTCCTTGCAGCGCAGCTGCTCCCGCAGGGTCTGGAAGGTGGCCACCTCGTACACCATGCGCGATACCCGCCGGCGGTCGCGGGTGTCGGTGCGATAGACCAGGTCGGCCCAGTCCTTGTGGTGTTGCCGGCCTTGGCGTAGCGCTGGACCAGCTTGAGCGCGTCGATGACGGGCTGGTGGGCGGTGTTGTTGGAGCGGAACTCCAGCACCTCCAGTAGTTCGATCAGGCCGCGCCGGTAGTGGTTGGTGTAGGAGGCCTTCAGCGTGGTCTGCACGGTGCGCCGGTAGACCGGCCCCTTGGTCTTGAACTCGTGCACCAGCTCGCGCAGCGTCTGCTCGCCGCCCCGCACCGCGGGGAAGACCACGTCGCGCACCGTGCCGTCCGGCGTGGCCAGCGAGGCGTCGGCGATGGTGAACAGGTGGTTCTCCTTGCCTGAGACCCGCTTGAAGGCGTTGATGAGCTCCTCGGTGACCTTGCGCTCGGCGCGTGCGCCCACCCGGTGCACCGTGGCGATGAGCAGGTCGACCAACGCGTCGGTGACCTCCCGCTCCCGCTCGACCAGCAGCGCGGCCAGCAGGGTGATCGTGGCCTCCGGCGCATTGCGGGCCCGCCGGCGCAGGTGTGAAGGTGACTCCACCGCAGCGCGGAAACGCCACCCGCCCAGCACCTTGGGTGCCACGTCGGCGAACAACCCGGCTGGCAGTTCGATGGCCCGGATCGCGTTCAGCTTGCGGATCTCCGTCAGCATCGAATCCAGGCTCACGTTGCCCGGCATCGCCTTGATCAGCGACAGGACCGAGCCCTCATCCTCGTCCAGATCGTCATCGCTCTCCTCGGTCTCCACCGCGGTGTTGTCGGCGGCCACCAGGGCGAGCACCCGGGTCACCGTCTCCGCGTCCAGCCTCGCGGCGATCCGGTGAAACCAGGTTTGCTCCGCGTTGTGCAGTGCTGACCGTACGATCCGAGTGACCCGCCCCGGCGAGGGCGGCTCGATCCGCTCCTGACGACACTGCTTGAGCAGTTCTTCGCGGACCCGGTCGGCCTGTCGCTCGGCGTGCGCGACGTTCACGGCCAGCCAGTCGGTCAGCTTGTCGGCGTCGGCGACCGAGCACTCCCGGAAGCCGAGGTGATCGCGGATCTCACCACGGTGACGCTCGATCGTCCGGCCTGACCAGTCGTACAGGCCCAAGCTGCTGGCCGACGTCTTGGTCTGCTTCGCGACGTAGTCGACCACCTCGTCAGGGAACTCCGCCCGCCCCCGCGGGAACCGCCCATGCTGCGTGATGTACTTCAGCAACAGCGCGAAGGCCAGACGAGTGCCCTCCTGCTTCGCACTGACCAGGCCGACCTCATCGCTCAGCACATTCCAGTGCTCGATGAGTTCATCCATGCCAAGCGGCGGACGTTCCATACCCATTGATCCGCGCCAGCCGCTTCGGCATTACAGAAGGTCAGGCTAGGGATCTTCGGAGTTTGGCGGCCCATGACACATCGGTTAACGGCACCCCAAGATCCGCATGATGATGTCCCCTTCCATATTGCAGCTTGCACTATAGTAAGACACATCACCCTGAAGGAGGAGTTCGCACCATGTCAAACCACGGAGAGATCACCGCCCTGCTCACCCGCCTCGCCGAGGCGTGGAACGCCGGTGATGCCACCGCCTACGCCGCCCTGTTCACCGAGGACGCCGACTACATCTCCTTCGACGGCAGGCACGGCAAGGGACGAGAGATCATCGAGACCGTGCATCGCCGGCTCTTCGACGGACCGCTCAAGGGCTCCACCATGGCCGCGGGCGGCGGCGAGGCGACGATCAGGCCGCTGGGCGACGGGGCGATGCTGGTGATCTCCGTGGGCGGTACCACGCTGGCAGGCGATCTCCGCACGTCGATCGTCTCCTTGACCGCCGTGCGCACCCCCGGGGGATGGCGCTTCGCCTCGTTCCAGAACACCCGGGTGGCGTCATGACGAAGAAGAAGCTGATCGCCGAGGCGGCCGGGATCATCGAGGCCCCGGTCGGCGAGGCGTGGCAGGCCCTGACCGAGGAGCTGCTGCCCGGCGGCAGGCGCGAGGGCCGGTTCTCCGTCCAGGACGCCCCCGGCCACACCTCGACGGTGGAGGTGACCGGTCACACCATCGCGTTCCAGGGCGGCTGGTGGTACCGGGGCGAGTGGAGCGTCGAACCGCATCCGCGGGGCACGCTGCTCGTCCACCGCGTCTTCAACGTGGCCCGATGGGGACGCTGGGGGGTACCGCTGGCCAACCGCCTGTTCATCGGTTTCGCCGAGAGCACGCGGGCGGGCCTGATGGGAAGGCTCGCCCGGGTGGGGCGGCGGCTGGGGCGTGCCACGCACCCGGCCTGAACCCGGCGGCTCCGGGCGGTGTGCGCCGCCCGGAGCCAAGGGCTCAGTCGTCGTCGCGCCAGGCGCGCAACCGGCGGCGGGCCTCGTGACGGCTGCGGCGGCGGTCCTCGCGCCGCAGGTGGTACCACTCCCGCCCACCGGTGCCATAACCGAACAGACAGTAGGCGTAGGCGGTGGCGCTCCAGTAGCAACCGCTCGGGCGGTGGCTCAGAGACGCGCTCCACGCCGTGATCTCGTCGGGCAGCGTGCAGACGCCGTCCCGGTGATCATGTACGGGCACGCAGGTCACCAGCGGCCGGTCGGCCATCCGCACCCAGGCGGGACGGGTCTTGTCGGTCTTGCTCATACGGTCACCTTTCGGCTCCGTGACACCCCGGGATGGGGCCGTCACAAGACCGGGTGCACCGTGATCACCTCCGATGGGCGGGGACGCGACATATCCGCACGCTACCGCGATCAGGTGGCGCGTGGGCGTGGCTCAGCGGCGCCTGGCGCCTTCGATGGCTCCCGAGTTGATGAGCTCTTCCGCGAACTCGGTCACGGCGGTGGTGAACACCTCGGGTTTGTCATCGTGAGCGACGTGTTTGGCGTCGATCCGCCGGTAGACGGTCTGCGGGGCCAGTGCGCGCACCCGGCGGGCGTCGTCGTCGTCCATGGCACCGACCAGCCCGTGCTTCTCGAACCGCTGCCAGTTGGCGTGCAGCAGCAGGACCGGGCAGGTCGTCCGCCGCAGCGCGGCCTCGGGGGAGAAGTCGCCGTAGAAGCGGCCGTCGACGAACGCCCTGGCGAAGTCGGGGTCGAACATCGACACCGCGCGGATCATCTCGTCCAGGGACCTCGGCAGCCAGCGCACCCCCAGGCTCGCCGGGCGGCCGGGGTGCCGCCGCTGGTACCGGGTGACCAGCCGGTCCAGGAGGTCGACGAAACGATCCGGCATCCGGATGATCTTGTCCTCGCCGATCGGGATCTCCTGGCGGTAGATGTCGGCCGGCCGCCGGCTCTCGATGTCGCCGAACGCCCGCACGGCGTATTCGAGGCTGCCGTACACCCACCGGTCCCGGTCTCGGAAGCGGGGCCACTCGGTGGAGAAGATCGGCGGATCCTCCAGCACGATCGCCGAGACGTGGTCGGGGACGTTGGCGGCGCACCACAGCGCGAGGACGCCGCCGGAGGAGTTTCCGCTGACGATCGCGGGCCCGCCGATGACCTCGCGCAGGAAGTGCGCGAGGTCGGTCCCCGCCGAGTGCCAGGAGTAGTCGCCCGGCGTCCAGGAGGAGTTGCCGTGCCCGCGCACATCGACGGCGTAGACGGTGAAGCGCCGCGCGAGGTCGGGCAGGACCTTGCGATAGCTGCTCCACAGGCTCATCTGGCCGGGGACGAGCAGTAGCGGGACGCCTGCCTCCGGGCCGCGGACGTAGTTGACGAGCACTCCGCCGAACTCGGCGGACTCCTGCCGGAACCCGGCCTTGACCAGCTCGGGCGTCAGTGGTTCGCGCTGCCCTTCGAAGGGGTTGCGGTAGGCGGTCATCGGCCCGCCTCCCGGCCTTCGCCGGTGGCGGGCCTTTCCTCGGCGGCGAGCACCCCGGTGGCGAAGTGCCGGAATCGCTCGTTGTCCACGAGCGCGATGCCCTGGTCGCGGTCCACGAGCACCAGCAGGGTGTCACCCGGCTGGAGGTCGAGCAGGTCTCGCGCGTCCTTCGGGATGACGATCTGTCCCTTTTCTCCGATCTTCACCGTCCCCACGATGTAGCGGCCGTCCGGCCCCTCGATCATCTTTCCGGCCATGTGCCCCTCCTTCGCCAACTAGGGACACTGTACCTACTTTTCCTACTTTTCACACCTTGGGGACGGGGTGGTCATCGACCGGAGGCGGCTCCGGGTGGGGAGACGGCGGTGATCAGGGTGAGCCCATAGGCGGCCAGCGCCTCATTGACCGGCTGGAAGTAGGTCGTCCCGCCGGTGCGGCAGTTGCCGGTGCCGCCCGACATGAAACCCTGGGCTTGCCCGTTGGTCATGAACGGCCCTCCGGAGTCGCCCGGTTCGGCACAGACGTTGGTGCGGGTCAGGCCGGTGACCGTGCCTTCGGGGTAGTTGACGGTGGCGTTGAGCTGCTGGACGTTGCCGCAGTGAAAGGTGGTGGTGGAGCCGTACCTACAGATCAGTGAGCCCGGCGGCGCCTCGGTGGAGCCGGCGACAGGAGTCGGCCACTGGCGGCCGACCACGCCGACCGCCTTCAGCTTGGGATCGAGGGACACCCACATGTAGTCGTCGCCGGGATAGGAGGCGGCTTCCACCACGCCGATGGGCTCCCGGGAGGCAGCGTCACCCGCGCCGTTCAGCGCGGGGAAGGAGTAGACCGGGTCACCGGCCTTGCCGCAGTGGCCCGCGGCGACGAACCCTTGCGTCTGCTGGCGGCGCACCGTGAAACCGAGCAGGCAGCGTTTGGAGCCGATCAGGATCCCGTCACCGCCGCGGACCTCGGAGTATGGCACGGGCCGTTCGGCGGTTGTCTCGATCCGTACGGCGGTACGGTCCACGCCACCGCTCCGTGCGAACGCCTTCCCTGCGGCCGTGTCCGCGGCCAGTACGACGACGCTGTTGGACCGCACGTCCACGTGCCAGCCGCGGATCTCCGGGCCGGGGCGCGGGGCCCGGTTGAGCACGCCGACGATCGCCTCCAGGGTGGCCATGGACCGGCTCACCACGACCGGCCGCGCGCCCGCCGCGGCGAGGGCACGGACGTCGGCGGCGTCGGCGGTGGCGACCACCAGCGCGCCGGTCTCGTCCACCCAGGAGCCGCCGAAACGGTCGGCCAGGCGGGTGCGCAGCACGGGCGCCAGGTCGGCCGCCCGCCGTTCGGCGGCCAGCCGCCGGACGGCCTGGTCGGCGGTCAGGCCCAGGTCACGCTGCATCGATTCGATCTGCCCAGGCGGCTGGGCGGGCGGGGCCGGCCGTGCCTGGACGGGAGTGGCGGAGAGTATGAGCGCGCCCGCGGCGAGCACCAGGCCCGCCGCGGCAGTACGGTTCCTGCGCATGGCGACTCCTCACATGGCGGTGCCGCCACGGTACGGCGGGCGGCGCGGGCGTGGACCTACCAATGAAGTCATCCCGCCGCGATATGCGAAGCCCCGCCCGCGAGGTCACCGGGTGATCTTGTCCAGGAATGCGTCCAGGTTGGCGCGCAGGCGGGCGATCTTCTGCTCCACCGGCAGGGTCTCCGTCAGGTCCCCGCTGCCCACGGTCTCCTTCTTGCCCCTCAGGTACAGCGAGCAGTCGAGGTCGCCGCAGAGGTACTGGCCGACGGTGTCGCCCTGACGCCCGGCCTCGCGGACGCGACCGGCGGCCATCAGCGCCACGCCGCCGCCGGTGCGCGTGGTCAGGCACAGCGAGCACATGCTGCGCGCGGTGAAGCCGCGCGCGCCGCCGGAGGTCGCCCGCAGCGCCACGCCGATCAGCAGGTCGCCGCGCTCGGCGACCAGGTAGGCCCGGCCGGGCGCGCCCGGATCGCGCCAGCCGAGGAAGTCGAGATCCGCCCACGGCCGGTCGGCGAGGTCGTCGGGCAGGCCGAGCCGCCGGGCCTCGCCCTTGGAGCAGTTGACGAAGGATCTGCGGATGTCACTCTCTGTGATCTCCCTCATGAGTGAGAGGCTAATCAAAGCTAAGGCTATTATGCAAATTGATAAGCGACTTAGCTTTGAGGAGGACGACCATGGCCCGCGCGGGGGTGACCGTCGAACGCCTGACGCAGGTGGCGGCGGATCTGGCCGACGAGATCGGCTTTGAGAACGTGACGGTCACGGCGCTGGCGCGCAGCTTCGGCGTCAAGGAGGGCAGCCTGTACTCCCACATCACGAGCATGCGGGACCTGCGGGCGAAGGTGGCGTTGTTCGCGCTGGCCGAGCTCGCCGACCAGGCCGGCGCCGCGCTGGCCGGGCGCTCGGGCAAGGACGCCCTGGTGGCCTTCGCCAACGCCTACCGGGACTACGCCAAAAGCCATCCCGGGCGCTACGCCGCCACCAGGTTCAGCCTCGATCCCGAGACCGCGGCGGCCAGCGCCGGGGGGCGGCACGTGGAGATGACCCGGGCGATCCTGCATGGTTACCGCATCCCCGAGTCCGGGCACATCGACGCGATCCGGCTGCTGGGCAGCGTCTTTCACGGGTTCGTGAGCCTGGAGACGGCACAGGCGTTCGCGCACTCCGCCCATCTTCGCGACACCGGCGCCTCGTGGTCGAAGATCCTGGACGCCCTCGATGCCACGTTGTCCAACTGGCCCTCGGACTGACCGCGCCCTCGGCGGCTCAGCGCCAGGCGTGGCGGACTGGCCCAGGAGGTCCGCCGCAGCGGGCTCAGCGAGGAGGAGTGGCTGGCGCGCGGCTATCCGCGCATCCGGCAGTTGCTGGACAGCGGGGAGTACCCGATCTTCAGCAAGATGGTGAATCAGGCGCGCGGGCCGCATCTGAGCCCCGATGAGCGGTTCCGGTACGGGCTGGAGCGCGTCCTGGACCGCATCGCCGCCGGCCTGCCCGCACCGGCCGGGCCCTCGACGGACGACCGCGAGAACGGGCCGCGCTGACCGTCGCCGACTCCAGAATCTGCAGGAAATCGGTACATCCTACGGATATCGCTACCGATGTCCGCCGGGTTTACCGTTGGCGCATGCGCTGCTCGGCGACGCCGGTCGGAAGGCCCACCCATGCCGGCCGCCCGGCGTCCGCCTTCGGTGACAGCGCGGCCGGACGCGGCCTGGCAGGCCGCCGCCCCGGGACCGATCCCTAGCGGCCCCCGGCCCGCGTCTCCTCCGCCCACCCCCCAGCCGTCACGCGCACGACCTGCGCACCGGCGGCCCGCCCCGTGGAGGTCCCCCCACCATGAGACATCGACGACGATTCCTCACGGCGCTGCTGTCGGCGCTCTTCCTGGCCGCCGTGCCGCCCCTGATGCCGCAGGCGTCCGCAGTCACCCAGCCGGTCCCGCAGGAGAATCCGGCCGATCCGGTCGGCGAGGCCCGCGACGGCGACATCGCCCTGCGCTACGGCGCCGCCGGTCGCACCTGGAGCACGCGGATCCACGAGCGGGGCGCGAGCTATGTGAAGGTGCACTTCGCGGCGTTACGGCTGCTGCCGGGTGACCGTGTCACGGTGAGCGACCCGGCGCGGCGCGAGGTGCACACCTACTACGGCGACCCCACGCGCGGCGCCAACGCCGGCGGCTCGGACCACACCGAGCACGGCCGGCGTGGGTTCGCCGCGCTGTCGATCGACGGTGACACCGCGGTGATCACCTTGCACGCGCGCGTCCAGCGGCCCGGCGCGGCCCGGCTGGGGTACGGGGCGCGGATCGACCGGTACTGGCGCGGCTTCACCGCCGCGGAGCAGGCCGAGCGGTCACGGACGCTGTCGGTGTGCGGTACCGACGCCCGCCGCGACGTGGTCTGCTACCGCGACAGCCACCCGGTCGAGTTCGCCCGCAGTCAGGCCGTCGGCCAGCAGCTCCTCAACGGGCTCGGCTCCTGCACGGTGTGGCGGGTCGGCAACACCAACCGGCTGCTGACCAACCACCACTGCATGGAAAGTGAGGCGGACCTGCGGGCCAGCGAGTTCGTCTTCGGCCGCCAGTGCGCGACCTGCGGCGGCTCCGACACGCAGACCGGCACCAAGGTGGGCCCGGGGCAGTTCATCAAGACCAGCGCGCTCAACGCGCTGGACTACACGCTGTTCAGCGTGAGCGATCCGGCCGCCATCCAGCAGTACGGGACGCTGTACCTCGAACCGCGCGAGCCGGTGGCCGGTGAGCGCATCTACATCCCCGGCCACGGTGACATCAAGCCCAAGCGGCTGTCGCTGTACGAGGACACCCAGGGCGGGGCCACCTGCAAGATCGACGTGGCCTCGTCGGGGGTCAACACCGGCTACCGGTGCGACACCTCGGGCGGCAATTCCGGCTCGCCGGTGCTCGCCGCCTCCAGCCACAAGGTGATCGCGCTGCACCACCTCGGCGGCTGCCCGAACTGGGGCACCCGGATCACGCTGGTCTACAACGAGATCGCCGGGCTGATCGACAACACCCCGCCCACCGGCGGCGACGACTACTCGGTCGCGGTCAGCCCGCAGGAAGGGAGCGCCCAGCCCGGCGGCTCGGTCACCGCCCGGGTCGCCACCGTGACCGGCGGCGGCAAGGTGGAGAACTTCACGCTGAGCACGAGCGGGCTGCCCGAGGGGGCGACCGCGGCCTTCGATCCTCCGGTGATCCCGTCCGGCACGGCGTCCACCATGACGATCGTCACCTCTGCCCGGACGCCGGCCGGCACCTATCCGATCACCGTCAACGCGGCCGGCCCCACCGTCACCCGCACCACCGGCTACACCCTCAACGTGGGCACGGTCTCGGGCTGCCAGGGTTTCGAGACCACCAGGACCGGGTCGCTGACGGCCACGCAGACGCAGTACCAGCCGGACGGCCGCTACTTCCAGACGACGGTCTCGGGCGCGCACCGCGCCTGCCTGGACGGGCCGGACTCAGCCGACTTCGACCTGTACCTGGAAAAGTGGAACGGCTCGGCGTGGAGCGCGGTGGCCCAGTCCACCGCCTCGGGCGCGGATGAGAACCTGACCTACACGGGCGGGGCCGGTTACTACCGCTACCGGCTGCACTCCTACAGCGGCGGCGGCGCCTACTCCCTGGGGTACGACGCGCCCTGACCGCCGTTCCGCGGCCGGTCCGGGGGCCCGCTGGTCCCTGGGCCGGCCGCGGGGACCAGCAGCACCGGCCGGTCGGCGTGCTGGGTGAGGTGCCTGGCGACCGAGCCGGTCAGCAGGTGCGCGCCCAGTTCGTGCCGGGCGGCCCCGATGACGATCATCAGGGCGTCGTGCCGGGCCGCCAGGTCCAGCAGCCGTGGGGCGGGTTCGCCGTGTTCGACCTGGAACGTCCAGGGCAGCGGGTGGCCGGTGAGCAGGTCGGCGGCCTGGGCGCGTTCGGCGGCGACGGCCTGCCCGGCGGCCGCCTCCCAGTCGGCGGCATCAGGGTCGAGCGGGTAGTCGTCCAGATCCAGGACGTGCGCCACCAGCAGGCGGGCGGGCAGCCGCAGGGCCAGGGACGCGGCCGTCTCCAGGGCGGTCCGGGCAGCCGGGTGCCGGTCGAATCCGACCACCAGCCACTGGTCGCAAGGAGTCATCCGGCACGCTCCCGATCGTCGAGGCAGGCGGACGCCGGCCGGTTCGGCGCCCGGTCACCTCCTACCCGATTCGCGGGATATCGGGCTTAATGGGCAAGAAAAGGCAGGTCTCGTCCTTGGTCACCACGATCTTCCGCGCCCGGCCCAGCAGATCCAGGCACGCCGTCCCGCAGGAGCGGGCGAAAGACGGTCACTCTCTGTAGTGTCTGGAGGATGCGGATGAGCGACAAGCCCCGCCATCGCAGCCTGGACATCGGCGGGGTCGAGATCTTCTACCGGGAGGCCGGCACGGCGGACAGGCCCTGCCTGCTGTTGCTGCACGGCTTCCCGAGTTCTTCGCACACCTTCCGGCACGTCCTGGCGCCGCTGGCCGAGGTGGGCCGGGTCATCGCCCCCGACCTGCCGGGCTTCGGGTTCTCCGCCGCGCCGGGCGTCGATTCCTACGACTACACCTTCGCCGGCCTGGCCGACACCGTCGGGGCGTTCCTGGACCGGATCGGCGTGCGGGAGTTCTTCGTCTACCTGCACGACTTCGGCGCCCCGGTCGGCTATCACCTGGCCACCCGGCATCCGGAGCGCATCCTCGGCCTCATCGTGCAGAACGGCAACGCCCACGAGGAGGGACTTGGCGCCCAGTGGGACAGCGCGCGAGCCTACTGGGCCGACCCCTCGCCGGCCAACCGCGCCCGGCTGCCCGAATGGCTCGACTTCGAGGGCACCCGCGCGCAGTACCTCAGCGGGCTGCCGGAGCGGCTGCGCGTCCTGCACCCGCCCGAGACCTGGCACCTGGACTGGGCGCGGATGTCGCGGCCGGGCGACATCGAGGCACAGTTCCGGTTGTTCTGTGACTATGCCCAGCATGTCGCCCGCTTCGGCGAGCTGGCCGACTACCACCGGACCCACCGGCCGCCGTGCCTGCTGCTGTGGGGCCGTCACGACGCGTTCTTCGACCTGGCCGAGATCATGGCCTACGCGCGGGCGCTCGACCGGATCGAGATGCACGTCTACGACGGCGGCCACTTTCTGCTCGAGACCCACGCGCAGGAGTGCGCCGCGCTGATGGCGTCCTTCATCACGGACGTCGGCGCAGGGTGAACCAGAAGGTGGGCACCGCGTTGGTGCCCGGGGTGACGTCGGCCAGTTCCCAGCCGGTGAACCTCGCGCGCAGTTCACCGGCGGTGACGCCGGAGATGGGGTCATCGAACGCCTCGGGACCGTAGCCGAACATCAGCAGCCGCGCGCCGGGCGCGGCGCGCGCGGTGAGGCCGGCGGCATAGGCGTCTCTGCGGTGCGGCGGAATGCCGCAGTAGCAGCTCAGATCGAAGAACAGATCGTAGGGGCCGGGCGCGTCCAGGTCATCGAGCCGGGTGGCGTCGCCGCACGTCAGCCGTACTGCCGCACCGGCCGCCTCGGCCTTGGCCCGGGCCTGGTCGATCGCGCGCTCGACCAGGTCGACGGCGGTGACCTGCCAGCCGTGCCGGGCCAGGTAGACGGCGTTGGTGCCGGTGCCGCAGCCGAGTTCCAGAGCGCTGCCGGGCGGCGGCGCGCCGGGGCCTTCCACCAGGGTGATCAGTTCGGGCGGCGTCACGCCGGTGTCCCACGGGGGCCGGCCGGTGCGGTAGTAGCCCTCCAGCTCGCGGCGGACGGCCTCTTCCTGATCGCGTTCCATGCGGGACTGGTCGGTGTTCATCGGTCCTCCAAGAGTTACTAGAGTCGAACTCTAGTGATGGACTCTAGATATAGGCTCTTGGAATGGACATCGTCAAGCGGCCGGGCAAACGGGCCGAACGCTCGCGCCGCACCCGCGAGAAGGTCATCGGTGCGGCGCGGGAGCTGTTCGTCGCGCAGGGGTACGGGGCGACGAGTCTGCAGGAGGTCGCGGACCGGGCGGGTGTGGCCGTGCAGACCATCTATTTCGTCTTCGGCAACAAGCGCACGTTGTTCAAGGACGTCGTGGACACCTCCATCGCCGGTGACACCGAGCCGGTCGCCACCATGGACCGCGAGTGGTTCCGCGCCGCGTGCGCCGCCCCCACCGCGGCCGGGCAGTTGCGCGCGCACGTCCGCGGTGTCTGCGAGGTCCTCGGCCGGGTCGCGCCGATCATGCCGCTGATCGCGTCCGCGGCGGCCACCGACCCCGAGATCGCCGCGCAGTGGCCCGGCGGCCAGGACCCGCGCCACACCGTGCACCTCGCTGCGGCCCAGGCCCTGACCGGCAAGCCCGGCGCCCGCCCGGAGGTCACCGCCGCCAAGGCGGCCGACCTGCTGTTCGGCCTGCTCAGCCCCGAGCTCTACCTGATCTTCGTCCGCGACCGGGGCTGGTCACCCGAGGCATGGGAGGACTGGGCGTACACCACCTTGCACACCCAGCTCTGCACCGGCCCCGCGCCGGAGATCACACGCGACTGATCAGCATCTGGAACGCGTGCTGCTCCGGCCCCTGTACGACCCGGCGGTGCGGCCCCGCAAGATCCAGGCCCTCGGCCTAGGGGGCCCGGACCCATGCAAGGCCGACGCCATCGCCGAGCCGTGGGGGGTTGTACGTGACCAAGGCCGACGCCGACACGCTCGGCGATCCCATGGCCGCCGCCGCGCCGTGCGTGTGCGGGCCCGCGGCCGAGGCGAGCACCGGCTGCTGCTGATCGGAACCGCCTGCCGCACCGGAGTGTGTGACAGGCGGTTCGCCGGGCGCGCGGGTCAGCGTCAGCCCTTCTTCTCGGCGTGGATCGGCGCGGCGTCCTCTTCGATGTTCTGCGCGGCGGGGGCCGAGTCGTGGCGCTGCCGGCGGCGGGCCAGCGGCATCAGGGTGCGGTGGATGATGAAGTACTCGGCCACGACCGCGTTGATCAGGATGGAGGCCCACACGCTGGTGGTGTAGACGTCCTCGAAGGCCAGCTCGGGGACCGATGCGCGCACCGCCATGCCGATGATCAGATAGATCCGCAGCGTCACGGCGGCGAAGGTCAGGGCGTAGTTGCGGATCATCCAGATCCGGTGCAGTTGCACCTCGCCGCGGCGGATGGCCTGGTACGCCTTGCCCACCGTGTACAGCCACGCGGCCGTGAGCAGGTAGAACGCGACCTGGGAGGGGAAACCGTCCAGCGAGTAGGTGGCGGCCACGATCGCCGCGATGGAGCCGGCCACGATCGAGATCATGTAGATCCGGCCGAGAACCCGGTGCACCTTGGGATTGCTGACGCGCAGTCTCGTCATGAACTGAAGCGGGCCGATGATCAGTACCAGGCCGCCCGGTACGGCGTGCACCACCAGGGACAGGTAGTGCAGGGCCACGTCCGGGCGGAGCGGCAGCGCGCTGTCGGCGGGGTCGCCGGTCAGGTACGGCGGCACCGCGTAGGCGGCGATGCCGACCGCGAGCACGGCCATCAGGCCCCACAGGGCCCACCACCAGCGGCGACGGGCGGTCCGGGAAAGCGAGGTCGTGGTCATTTTCGATCCTTAATGCTAGTGAGTGATCACTATCTTTAGTGAAAAAAAAGATCAGATGGCCGGTGCGGACGCGGCGACCCCATCGCCGAGCCCAGGATGTGCAGGGCCCCGGCGGCGGCGAAGATGCGCGCCTTGTCCGTGCCCACGCCCGGCATCGCCTCGACCCGCTCGAAAAGCGCCCGGGTCGCGCGGTGCATCAGGTCGCGGACGTCGGGCTCGTCGCTCGCCGCGTACCCCTGCAACAGCATGAGCAGCGGCTCGCGCCGCGCGATCGGCACCGCCCAGATGTCCTCCACGGCCGGCAGCTCCCGCTCGATCTTCTCGAACACCCGGGTGAGCACGGCCAGGAACAGCTTCTTCTTGGTGGGGAACAGCCGGAACAGGCCGGCGTGGGACAGACCGGCCCGGCGAGCGATGGCGATCGTCGAGCCGCCGCGCAGGCCCTTGCGGGAGAACTCCACGAGGGCGGCCTCGATGACCTCCTCGCGCCGCTGCCGCGCGCCCACCCTCGGGCGCCGTTTCGCCGTCACGCAAGATAGTAAACACTCACTATCACTGCCGGGTCAAGCCGCCCTCGCCTCGGCGCGCACGCCCCGGGTGTGCCTTCGCCTATGGTGGCGGCTCACCCGCGCACGTCACCGGTCAGGCCCGCGATGAGGGTGTCCATCGCCTGGCCGGCGAGGCGGTCGGTCTCCTGGCGAGGCAATCCTTGCAGCGGGCCGCGAACACAAAGTTCGGCCATGCCGTGGACCGCCGCGGCCGGGTGCCGCCCTCACCGAGCGGATGCGCGATTCCCGTGGGCGGTGATTGACCGCGCCGCCCTGCCGGCCGGGAGCTGGGACGAGGCCGCGGAGGGCTATGAGCGCTACTTCGTTCCCCGCTTCGCCCCCTGGGGCGCGACCGCCGTGAGCGCGCTGCGGGGTGCGTCCTTACCGCCGGGCCCCATCCTGGTCCCCTGCTGCGGTACCTTCCCCGAGTTGCCGGTGCTCGCCGCGGATCACCCCGGCCGCGAGATCGTCGGTATCGATCTTTCCGCCGAGATGGCCGGGCGAGCGCGCCGCGGGCAGGCCACGGACGCCCCCGACCTCACCGCCCGCCGGCCGGGCGCGGCGGCGGCCGTGGTGTCGGTGTTCGGGCTCCAGCGACTTCCCGATCCGGTCGCCGCTCTGGCCGGGTACTGCCGGTGATGTGCCGGCCGGACCGGACCGAGTCCGGCGGGCCGTTCGCGCTGCTGGACGCCGTCAGCCAGGAGGCGTCCCGCGAAGCGCGTACCGCCGGCGCTGCGGCCGGCCGGCGCGATCGTCGATCGAAACGAGGATGTCCGCCACCCGAGCTGCCATCCCGGAGCGGAGGACTTTCTGGACCGCCATGGCCACCGGCGGGCCGCCGCGCGCCCTTGTGCTGGCGCGCGGCGAGAAGTACGTGGCCGCGCTGCGCGCCGGCTTCCTCGCCAGGGCGCCCGGCGGCCCGGCGGATTCTGGCCCGCCCGGCGCGCTGATCGCCGGTCGGTCCCGACATTCGTCCAAGACCCAGGCGCGGTGCGGCGGTGACAGTGGGGGCATGAGCCACAGCATCGTGTACGACGCCTTTTCGGCGCTCGCCGGCAACGACTCCGAGCGGATCTCCGCGCTCTTCACCGAGGACGCCGAATGGCTCTCGCCCCCGGGCAATGCCACCGCCGTGGCGCTGAAGGCCACCGATCACATGGTGGGCAGGGCGGCGATCGTGCGTTTCTTCACCGAGGACTTCCCGCGGCTGTACGCGCGTGATGTCTCGGTCGCCTTCCACGGGATTCACGTCGCGGGTGAGCGGGTGGTCGTGGAGGCGGCCATGACCGCGACGCTGCCCGATGGCGGGCACTACGCCAACGATCACTGTTTCGTCCTGGAAATGCGGGGCGAGCTGATCCACCGGGTCCGCGAGTACGCCGACACCGCCCGCGGGTTTCGCGCGATCTTCGGCGAGCCCGCCCGATGGCCGGCCCCGGCCGGGTCGTGAAGCGGCCGGCTCAGCCGGTGGGGGCGGCGTCGTTGCGCCGGCAGGCGAAGGCCATCGTCACGTACGGCATCGTGAAGCCGCCGCCCAGCCGGTCGATGGCGGCGCCGACGCTGTCCAGCATCGGCGCCAGTTGGTCCGGTGAGAGCCGGGTGAGCACTCCGGAGGTGGGCATCTGGTCCAGCCAGGTCTCCTTGGTGTAGTGCCACTCCCATTCGAAGCGCCACTGCTCCACCTCGCCGAACGCGCCGGTGCGGCCGATGCCGCCGGTGGCCTTGCCGATCATCGAGTCGTAGGTGTCGGCGGCCGGGCCGGCCATGGCCTGGAGGTCGATCGGGGAGTCGGGCACGGCCTGCCGGTAGGAGCCGGCGAAGGCGTCCATTACGTCGGGCGGCATCTGGAACACGTTCCAGAAGGCGGTGAGCAGCCCGCCCGGCCGCAGTACCCGCGCCGCCTTGGCCGCGCCGGCGATGGGGTCGATCCAGTGCCAGGCCGTCGCGGCGATGACCGCGTCGAAGTCGCGGCCGGCCGGGTCCCACTCCTCGAAGGTGGCCACCTCGGACCGGATTCCGGTGCTGCGGGCGAAGTCGGCCATCCGCGCGTCGGGCTCGACGCCGAGCACCCGGCAACCGGCTTCGGTGAGCTGGCGGGCGGCGATGCCGGTGCCGCAGCCGAGGTCGAGCACGTCGGGGCCGGGGGCGGTGGCGACGATCCGCTCCACCAGGGCGCCGGGATAGCGCAGGCGGGTGCGGTCGTAGCGTTCGGCGTCGATGCCGAACGACTCGGCCATCGCGCGGGCCTTGTGGGGTTCGATGCCAGGGGAGGGGGAACCCGGAGAAGATATAGTGGGCATGCGCCCACCATAGTGGGCACTTGCCCACTCGTCAATCAGGCGGGGCTTCGCAGGCGAAAGAGGGATGTACGGTGCCGACAGGGGTGGCCATCCGGGACGTGCGCGCGCAGTTGTTCGACGCCGCCGAGCGCGTCCTGCTCCGCGACGGGCCGAACGCGCTGACCAGCCGGGCGGTCACCACCGAGGCGGGCGTCGCCAAGGGTGTGCTGCACCGGCACTTCGCCGACTTCGACGCCTTCCTGGCCGAACTCGTCTTGGACCGCGTGGCCCGCGTCGAGGCCCGCGCGCCCGCGCTGCGCTCCTCGGCGGGGCACGGCACGGTGGCGGGCAATCTCAGCGGCGTGCTGATCGACCTGTTCGGCTCGGTGGCGGTGGCGATCGTCGGCCTGATCATCTCCCGGGACGAGCTGCGCGCCCGGCTGCGCCGCGACCGGCCCCGTGGTGTGCCGGTACTGGCCGAGGCCACCGCCATGCTCGCCGCCTACCTGGCCGAAGAGCGGGCGATGGGCCGCATCGCGGCCGACGCCGACGTCGATTCCCTGGCACTGTCGCTGATCGGGGCCGGGCACCTGCTGTTCGCCGACCGTACCGGCGAGCAGCCGCAGCCGGAGGCCGTGGAGAAGGTCGTGACCACGGTCATCGCCGATGTGGTGCAGCGCCGCCTGCTGTGACCGCCGGCCCCTGGCCCACAACGGCGTGCGCCGCCCGGGGCGGCCAAGAAACGCCCCGGGCGGCGCGCACGGCCCGATCGCCTCAGGCGGCGGGCCGTACCGGTGGCCGGGTCAGACCTTGCGCCACTTCTGGTGGGCGCTGCCGTTGCAGGTGCCCAGCTCGAACCTGCTGCTCAGCCCGCCTGCGCCGACGACCTGAACGCACTTGCCGGAGTTGGTGTTGACCAGGGCGCCGGCCGTGGTGAGGCTGAACTTCTGGGAGGCCGCGCCGCCGCAGCGCGACAACTGGACGGCGGCGCCGACGGCGGTGGATCCCCCGGCGGTGTCCAGGCAAAGGGCGAAGTTGCGGATGGTGCCGTCCCGGTGGAAGTTCCAAAGCTGGGCGCCGGTGTTGTTGCAGTCCCACAGCCAGGGGCGCTGCCCCTCCACGCCGTCGGAGTCCGGCACGTCGATGCACTTGTCCTGCCAGCCGACGATCGAGCCCGAGCGCTTGGTCGTGGTCAGCGTCAGGTCGTAGGTGTGCAGGATCGGGTTGATCGGCTGGAACAGGGAGATGCCGCCATCGGAGCAGCCGCCCGCGCCGCCGGAGGTCACGCCCTGGGCCTCGTCGTCGGAGATGAACGAGCCGCCGGAGTCGCCGGGCTCGGCGCAGGCGGAGGTCTTGGTGAGTCCTTCGACGATCGCGGTGTCGGAGTAGTGGGCGGTGACGTCCTTGGCCTGCACGACGCCACAGCGCCAGTGGGTGGTGCGCCCGGAGCGGCAGATCGAGGAGCCGATCGGGGCCTCCTGTGAACCGGCGACCTTGACGTTGTTGCCGTTGTAGTCGTTGACCCACGGGCGGGTCGCCCACTTGGTGCCCTGGTAGAGCATCACCCAGGCGTAGTCGCCGCCGGGGAAGGTCGATCCGGCGAAGACGCCCTGGTCGGACCAGTCGTGGCCCTTGGTGATGGCGCCGGCCTTGCCGCAGTGGCCGGCGGTGATGAATCCGCCGTTGTCCACCGAGAAGCCCACCGAGCAGGCAGTGTAGATGCCTGGGGTGTCGGTGGGGCTGAAGAACGCGTCGCCGCCGCGGATGTCGCCGACCGGCTTGAACGCCCGGCCTTGGGTGATGCGTACCTCCTCGCCGGCCGTCAGACCGGCGGCCCGCACGAACCGCTCGCCGGCGGCCTGGTCGGCGGCCGAGACCAGCACGGCGTTGGCCGGCACGTCCACGTGCCAGCCGTAGATCTTGTCGTCGGCGGCCTTGGCGGCGCGGTCCAAGGTCTCCTTGGTGGCGGCGAGCCGCTTTTCGCTGTGCCGGACGGGCACGGGGGTGGCGCCCGCGTCACGGACCGCCTTGGCGTCCTTGTCGTTCAGCACGCCCACGCTCAGCCGCTCTTTGCCCGCGTCGTACCAGGTGCCGCCGATCCGCTCGCCCAGGCGCTCGCGCAGCCGCCGTTCCAGCGTCGCCGCGGTGGCCTCGTGGGCCTGGCGGACACGGACCTGCTCCGCGGTGAGGCGCAGGTCACGCTGCAGCGCCTGCAGCATGCCATCGCCCTGGGCGCGGGCGGAGGAGGCGGAAGGAGAAGGGGAGGGAGTGGGGGACGCGTACGCGGGAATCGATGTGAAGGCGATACCGGCGGCCAGTGCCACCGCTCCGGTTAACGTGGCCAGTCGCATGTCGGTCCTTTGCCGTAAGGGTTGCGGAAAGAAAACCTTCTTCACCGGCTGCACGCCGATGAAGATCATGTGTCAGGCACACCCTCCGGCACCGCACTGACCAAACGGCAGTCCGTTCCCTGCCCATTTCCTGGCCACGGGGCGTTTTCCGGGCGCGGGACGGAGCGCCCCGCGCGTACGGGCGGCGGGCGGGGGTGGCAGACTCCGGGCGGGACCGATGGAATCGGCGGTGGACGACGCGGTGCGGGAGATGCGGTGACCTGGTGGGCGGTGGTGCGGTTCTTGCACGTGCTGTCGGCGGCGCTGTGGGTCGGCGGGCAGCTCACGGTCTCACTGGTAGTGCTCCCGCAGGCCCGCCGGCTCCTGGACGACCAGGTGCGCGCCCGGATGCTGAACGCGGTGGGGCGCCGGTTCGGGCTGGTGACGGCGGTGGTGCTGTTGCCGTTGCAGGTCTTGACCGGTGTGGGCATCGCCTGGCACAAGGGCCTGACCTGGGCGTCGCTGGCCGAGCCCGGCTATGGCCGGATACTGGCGACCAAGCTGGCGCTGTTCTGTGTGGTGATGGCGGCGGCGGCGCTGCACGGCTGGGCGGTGGGCGCGGGACGTCCGCGTACGGCGCGGGCGTTCGCGGTCGCCTCGCTGATCGGCTCGCTCGGGGTGGTCCTGCTGGCCACCGCGCTGCCGGCGACCTGAGCGCCCCGCGGGCGGGCTAGGCGCGCCGCGGCGTGTAGTGCAGCGCGGTGATCCCGCACTCGAACGGCCGCGCGCCGCGCAGGTCGAAGCGCAGCCGCCTGGCGTCGGCGCCGAACACGGGCAGCCCGGCGCCGATCGCGGTGGGGTTGACGAACAGCCGCAGGTCGTCGATGAGTTCGGCGGCGATCAGGCTGGACACCAAGGTGGCCCCGCCGTAGACGATGATGTCGCCGCCCGGCTGCGCCTTCAGCCGGCCGATCGTCTCGGCGAGGTCGCCGCCGGCCACGACGGCGTTGTCCCACGGCGACTCGGTCAGCGTGTTGGAGATCACGATCTTGGGGGTGTCGTTCATCCAGTCGATGGTCTGGTCGGTCTCGCCTTCGGGACGTCCGGCCCAGGCCGGGATGAACCCCTCGGCCAGGGTGCGGCCCAGCACGATGCAGTCGACCGACTTGGTGGCCGCCTCGATGTACTCGCCGACGTCGGCGCTCCATGAGGTGGTCAGCCAGTCCATCTCGCCTTCGGGACCGGCCATGTGGCCGTCGATGGTGACCTGGGCCTGAAGTATGAGCGTGCGCACGGGCGTGCCGTCCTTTCTCGTGGCCGGGAACGCGGTGCCGGAATGGCCCGGCACGCCCCCCGTCCGTTCGGTGTTCCCTCAGCCTGCCCGGCCGCCCTTACGGTTCGCTTAAGGCATCCTTCCGCCCTGCCCGCCGGGTCGCGGGAGGTCAGCCGCCCGCCATGAGATCGACCAGGGCGCGGGCGGCCGCCTCGGAGGTGAACAGCCGCTCCAGCCGCGCCCGGGCCAGGCGGTGGCGGAACGGCCCGGCCAGCGACTCGTCCCCCGCCTCGTGGGTCATCTCGGTCAGCCAGCGGGAGTACTCCTGGTTGTTCCACACCCGTTTGAGGCAGGTCTCGGAATACGCCTCAAGGCCGGTGTCGTCGTGGTCGTGCACGGCGGCGCGCAGCGCGCGGGCCAGGACGTCGGCGTCGGCGATGGCGAGGTTCATCCCCTTGCCGCCCATCGGGGTGATGATGTGCGCGGCGTCGCCGGCCAGGAACAGCCTGCCGTGGCGCATCGGGTCGGCGACGAAGCTGCGCATGTCCACGACGGTCTTGTCGGTGATCGTCCCGGCGGGCAGGTCGTCATCGCCCAGCCGCAGGCGCAACTGGGTCCACAGCCGCTCCTCGCCCCATTGGGCCGGGTCGGCGCCGGGGTCGCACTGCAGGTAGAAGCGGCTGGCCTTGGGGCCGCGCGCGAAGTGGGCGGCGAAGCCGTGGGAGCTGATCGCCATGAGCGGATGGCGCGGCGGGGGGACGTCGGCGAGGATCGTGAACCAGCCGATGCCGTGGTCGTAGGAGTAGGTGGTCAGGGCGTCGGCGGGTACGGCTGCCCGGCTGGCGCCGTGCGCGCCGTCGCATCCGGCGATGTAGGCGCAGGTGATCTCGTGCAGGGCCCCGTCGGGGTCGCGGTAGGTGACCTTCGGCTCGGGCCCGGCGATGTCGTGCAGGGCGACGCCGTCGGCGGCGAAGCGCACGTCTGCGCCCGCTTTCTGGTGGGCGTTCAGGAGTCTGCCGATGAGGATCTGCTGCGGGATCAGGGCGCCGGTCCTGCCGCCGGACAGCGCGGCGACGTCCAGGAGCCGCGGCTCGCCGTCCACGCGGATCTCCAGGGAGCCGTCGCCGGGCATCCCGGCCAGGATCTCCCCGGCCAGCCCCCACTCTTCGAAGACGCGGGCGCCGTGGTAGTCCAGGACTCCGGCGCGCTGGCGGCTCTCCACGTGGGCTCTGCCGTGCCGTTCCAGCACCACGCAGCCCACTCCGGCCAGCCGCAGCAGGTTGGCCAGGGTCAGGCCGGCGGGGCCGGCTCCGATGACGACGACGGTGGTGGCCTCGCGGATGGCGGTGTCGTTCGGCATGAACGGCCCCTTCGGCTGGGTGACGGGGGGCGGGCGGCCCCGGCCGGGGGGGTGGCGGGTCCGCCGCGCCACAAGCCTATGACGCCTTGCGCGGGGACCGGATCTCAGTGATCGGATCTTCGGGATCTGCCGACCAGCACGGCGATGCCGTCCAAGGTCAGGCGCAGTCCGAACTCGAAGAACTCGGTCAGGTCGAAACTCGTCTCGCCGGGGGCCGGCTCGCCGCGGGGCGGTGGTGGGGGCAGCCGGCCGGAGGGCAGCGCGGCGCGGAACACCGACCGGTGGGCGAGGTGCCACTCGGCGGCGGAAAGCCCGGTGTGCTGTTCGGATTCGGCCTGTTGTTCCATGTTGATGGCCGTGCCCCGCACGTAGTTGGCCACCGTCCACCACACCAGCATGGCCTGGCGGTACTCCAGCCCCAGGTCGGCCAGCACGCCCAGCACCCGTTCGCCGAGCCTGACCAGGTTGGGCAGCGGCTGGGGGTGGGTGAGGGAGACCAGGCGGGGCAGCCAGGGGTGCCTGCCGTACAGCCGCCACTGCAGGCGCGCCACCAGTTCCAGCCGGGCGCGCCAGCCGGGCGGCAGTACGGCGGGCAGTCGCAGTTCGCCGAACGCGGTGTCGGCCATCAGCGCGGCCAGTTCCTCCTTGCCGCGTACGTGCCGGTACAGCGACATGGTGGGGATGTCGAGCGCGGTCGCCACGCCGCGCATGGACACCGCCTCCATCCCGGCAGTGTCGGCGATGGCGATGGCCGCGCGCACTACGCGTTCGCGGTCCTTGCCGCCGGCCGCCGGGGGCCCGGGCGGCGCGGGGCGGGGCGCACGGGGCGCGGTGTCGGCCACGACGGTGCCGACGCGGGGGATGGCCACCACCACCCCTTCGCGGCGCAGGGCCTCCAGCGCCTTGGCGGCGGTGGCGGCGGCCACGCCCCACTGCGCGGCGGCCTGCCGGGTGGAGGGGACGCGGTCGCCCGCGCGCAGCTCACCGGCCTGGACCTGCCGTTTGATCTCGGTCACGATCCGCAGGTACGGCGGGCCGCCGCCGGGTCGTTCCATGCTTCGCCCTCCCATTTTCTGTCCTAGTACACCAGGCGGCCGCTTCTGGGCGCGGCGTCACGGCCGGCGCCGCTGCTCGCGGCCGGGATCGGCCTGGTCGAACCCGCCTTCTGTGCTAGTACACGCCCGCCTGATCACCCTCGCAGCCCTGGCCGGTTGCTTCGTACGCTGTAGCGTCACGCTCGTACACCGTACCGAAGTCCCCCTGCGGGGACGGACAGGAGCGTGATGACGATGATCGAGGTCGGCGCGATGCCCGCGCACCGCCGCCGCTATCTGCAAGGGCCGTTCGCCCCGGTGCAGGAGGAGGTCACCGCCTACGACCTGCCGGTGAGCGGCCACCTGCCGGACGGCCTTCGCGGGCGCTACCTGCGGATGGGCCCCAACCCGCTCGGCGTTGAGGACCCTTCCGTGCACTTTTGGGGCCTTGGCGCCGGCATGGTCCACGGCGTGCGCATCCGCGACGGCCGCGCCGAGTGGTACCGCAACCGCTGGGTGCGCTCGGCGGAGGTCGGCGCGGCGCTGGAGCGGCTGCGGCGCGGCGAACCGCAGCCGCCCGTTCTGCCGATCTCGCCCAACGTCCAGGTGATCGGGCACGCCGGCCGTACGTTCGCCCTGGTGGAAGGCGGCACGCCGCCCCACGAGCTGGGCTATGAGCTGGACACGATCGGCCCGTGCGCACTCGGCGGCACAGCGCAGGGTTCAAGCGCCAACTCCCATTCCAAGGTGGACCCGCGCACCGGGGACCTGCACTCCGTGGCGTACGTGATCGGGCGGTCGTTCGCGCAGCACGTCGTCACCGACCCGGCGGGCACGGTGACCTCGGTGACCGATGTGCCGATGCCGGGGGAGATGCCGTTCCTGCACGACTTCGCGTTGTCGCAGAACCACGTCGTGCTGTTCGACATCCCGCTGCGGTTCTCCATGGCGGCCGGGCAGTTCGCCTGGGACCGGGAGCATCCGGCGCGGATCGGCGTGCTGCCCCGCTCCAGCGGGCCGGTGCGCTGGCTGCCGGCCGATCCGCTGTACGTCAGCCACACCCTCAACGCCTACGACGACGGCCGGACGATCACGATGGACCTGATCGTGGCCGATGGGCCGCTGGACGTCAGCGACCCGGGGGCGATCGTCCCGGTGCCGGAACGCTGGAGCGTCGACCTGGCCGGCGGCCGGGTGCGGCGGCGGCGGATCGATGACCGTGCCCAGGACTTCCCCCGGGTGAACGACGCCTTCGCCTCGCTGCCCCACCGCTACGGCTATTCGGCGATCACCCCCCTGTACGGCATGCCGTTCACCGCCGACGGGCCGCACCCCGACGAGGCGTTCACCAACGCCCTGATCAAGCACGACCTGGAGACCGGCGCGGCGCAGATACACGGCTTCGCCCGCGAGGAGGCCGTCAGCGAGGCGGTGTTCGTGCCCGACCCGGACGGCGGCGGCGGGGAGGACGAGGGCTTCTTGATGGCCTACGTCGCCGCCCCCGAGCGCGGGGCCACCGACCTGGTGGTGCTGTCGGCCCAGGACTTCGCCGCGCCGCCGCTGGCGCGGGTCCACCTGCCGGTGCGGGTGCCGCTGGGCTATCACGGCAACTGGATCCCCGACGCCTGAGGCCCCGCGTTCACTCGCCGTGCAGCACCGCCGCGACGGTGAGCCGGGCCGCCGAGCGGGCCGGGGCCAGCGCGCCCAGCACCGCGATCACCACGCCCGCCAGCGCCAGAGCGGCCAGGTGGGAGGGCTGGAAGACGTCCTTCATCGCGTCGGGGAACTCCACGATCCCCACGTTGTCCACGATCAGCCGGTGGGCGAGCATCCCGGCGGGGATCGCGATCAGCGCGCCGGCCGCGCCCTGGGCCGCCACCGACGTCACCGTCATCACCGTGACCTGGCGCGGGGTCATCCCGATCGACTTGAGCACGCCGAGGTCGCGGCGGCGTTCGCGGGTGGTGAGCAGCACGGTGTTGAACACCCCCAGGGCGGCCACGGCGATCAGCAGGGCGGTGAACACTCCCGCCACGCCGACGACGGTCGCCGCGGTGGTGCCCGTCTCCAGGCTGAAGGACGGGTGCAGGCCGGGGTCGGCGGCCTTGACCGCGTCGGCGTAGCGGCGGGGGTCTACGCCGGCGGCCAGCCGTACCTCGTAGGTGTCGGCGCTCGCTCGGGGGTCCAGGGCGGTCAGGGTGTCCCAGGATGCCCACGCGAAGCGGGCGTCGCCGCTCATCAGCCTGCCGACGATCATCGCCTCGGCCCGGCGGCCGTTCAGCAGCAGGGTGATCCGGTCGCCGACGGCGAGCCCGCGCTGGGACAGGAACGCCGGCGGGGCGACGATCTGGCCGGGGCCGTCGAACCAGCGTCCCTGGACGACCTGCGCGGCCAGCGGTGAGGTGTCGCCGCGCTGGAAGTTGATGTCGCCGCGCCGGGCCTGCCCGGCCAGGCGCACCTGCCGGAACACCTTCGCGGTGACCTGCCGGGCGCCCGGCAGGAAACGCAGCAGCGCCTCGATGCGCCGGTCGTCCAGGCGGGGGGCGTTCTCGCCGAAGGCGGCCTCCCCGGCGCGCACCCCGACCTGCCCGGCGGGGGGCCGGTCCGCGGCGGCGAACGCGGCCATCGTGGCGCCCAGCCCGGTGGTGAGCGTGACGCTGGTCAGGCCCACGACGATGGCGGCCATGGTCATCGCGGTACGGCCGGGCCGCGCGAACGGCAGGCCCAGCCCGAGGCTGACCGCGCGCGGCAGCCGCGCCCCGCCCAGGGCCCGCTGGACGCGCAGCCCGCGGCCGGGCCGGGGGGCGCTGCCGGCGCTGATCGCCGCCGCGGCCGAAAGCCGCCGCGCGCGCAGCGCCGGTACCAGCGCGGCAGCCGCGACCAGCAGCGGCATCCCCGCCAGGCACACCCCGGGTACCCAGCCGCCGAACCCGATCTCGGCCACCCCGGCGTCCACCCCCTGGAAGGCGGCCCGCAGCACGGGCCCGGCCAGCGCGGCCCCGGCCGCCGCGCCCAGGGCCGCGCCGACGGCCGCCGGCACCGACACCATCGTCAGGTACACCGCCACCACCTGCCCGGGGGTGAACCCGAGGGCCTTGAGCACGCCGATGTGCCGCAGCCCGGACACCACCGCCCCGCTGACCACGCCTGCCACGATGAGCACGGCGACCAGCAGCGCCAGCACGCCGAACACCGTCAGCAGCGGCAGGTAGGCGGCGGCGAGGTCGGCGAACGCCTGGCGCAGCGCCAGGTGGGTCGCCGCGGAGGTGAGCGCCCCGGCGGGCAGGCCATCGCTCACCGCGGCCATCGCCGCGCGCAGTTCGGGCCCGGTCGCGGCCCCCTCGAACCGGTAGAGCATCTGCACGGCGCGCGGGCGCAGCGCGGCCATCTGCGCGGGCGTCACCCAGGCGTCGGCCGAGCGGCTCATGCTGGAGGCCAGGCCGACCACGGTCAGCGGCGGCAGGCCGGGCGCGGTCAGCCGGGCGCCCAGCGCCTGGGGCCGGCGCGGGCCGTCGGCGGCGGGCAGGTTCAGCACGATCTCGCCGGGCGCACGGGCCCACCGCCCGTACAGGACGGGCACCCGATCGACGGGGCCGCCGGGCCCGGGGCGGCCGGCGATGGTCAGCGGCCCTTCGGCCTCGGGGATGTCGGTGGTGCGCGGGAAGTCGGCGACGACCTGCCCGAAGGGCCCGGCGGCGGCCTGCACGCCGGGCCGGGCCGCGGTGCGGGTCAGCACGCCCGGATCGGCCTTGGCGGCGTCGAAGGAGGCCACCACATGTGCGCCGCGCTGGTGTTCGAAGGCCCGGTCGAATGGGGTGGTGGCGGCGTCCAGCAGCCCGAGCGCGAGTACGGCCGTGGCGGTGCAGCACAACACGACCAGCCCGATCAGCGCGGTCTGCACCCGCCGCCGGGCGACGGCGGCGCGCGCGGTACGCCACACCGCGCTCATCGGCCGGCCCCGGCCGCGCCCTGCCCGGCGACCCGCCCGTCGGCGAACTCGATCAGCCGGCCCGCGCAGCGGGTGGCCAGCTCAAGGTCGTGGGTGACGATCAGCAGCGTCTGGCCGATCTGGTTGAGGTCGATGAGCAGGTCCATCACCTGTTCGCCGGAGCGGCTGTCCAGCGCGCCGGTGGGCTCGTCGGCCAGCAGCAGCGCCGGGCGGTTCATCAGGGCGCGGGCCACGCCGACGCGCTGGCGTTCGCCGCCGCTCAGCGTGGCGGGGTAGGCGTCCTTGCGGTCGGCGACGCCCAGTTCGCCGAGCAGGTCCAGCGCGCGGGCGCGGGCGGTGCGCGCCGGGGTGCCGGTGAGCTGCGCGGCCAGGGCGACGTTGTCCAGGGCGGGCAGGTCGTCGATGAGGTTGAAGAACTGGAAGATCATGCCGATGTGCCGGCGGCGGAACAGCGCCAGGGCGCTCTCACCCAGGCGGCCCAGGTCGTGCCCGGCGACGGTGACCGTGCCCGCGGTGGGGCGGTCCAGCCCGGCGATCATGTTCAGCAGTGTCGACTTGCCGCAGCCCGAGGGGCCCATCACCGCGGCGGCCTCACCCGCGCGGATCTGCAGGGTGACGCCGTCCAGCGCGACCGCCCGGCCGTACTCCTTACGGACGCCGGCCAGGTCCACCAGGACCTGCCCGGACTTTTCTGCCTCGCTCACCCCCCGAACGCTAGGGCGGCTCAGGCGCATGGCGCATCCGCCCGCGGGGGTGGGCGCGGGCGGCGGTCATCCCGCGGAGGTACGGCGATGCCCCGCAGGGTCGATGCGTCATCGCGGGCCGGTCTGGGACAGTGGAGCGGTGTGGGATGCGGGGCCGGTCTGGGCGGCGTGCGCCCTGGCGGCGTGCGCCGTGGCGGGGTGGCTGGGGGCGGGGCTGGCGCGTGCGCGGCGCCGCCACCGGCGGGCGCTGGAGGAACGCGGCCGGCTGCTGGAACGCGAGCGGGCCGGTGCGGCCCGCGCCGCGGTGGAGGCCGAGCGCGCGCGGATCGCCCGGGAGCTGCACGACATCGTCAGCCACAACGTGAGCCTGATGGTGGTGCAGGCGTCGGCGGCGCGGGAGGTGCTGTCGGCGCACGCCGCGGTTCCCGCCGAGGCGATGTCGGCCCTGGCGGCGGTGGAGTGCGCGGGCCGCGGCGCGCTGACCGAGCTGCGGCACCTGCTGGGCCTGCTCGCGCCCGCCCAGGACGGCGACGACGACGGCGACGGCGACGCCTGGGACGATCTGTCCCCGCAGCCGGGCCTGGGCGACCTGGGGCCGCTGGTCGACCGGATCGCGTTCGCCGGGATGCCGGTGGAGGTGCGGATCTCCGGTGAGCCGCGCCCGTTGCCGGCCGGCATCGAGGTGACCGCCTACCGGATCGTGCAGGAGGCCCTGACCAATGCGCTCAAACACGGCCAGGGCGCCCCGGCGCAGGTCACGATCCGCTACGCCGGCCGTTTCCTGCGGGTGGAGGTACTCAACGGCGGGCCGAGCGTGCTGAACGGCCAGGCGGGGACCGATGCGCCCGCGCGCCGCGACGGCGCCGGGCGCGGGCTGCTGGGGCTGCGCGAACGCGTCGCGCTGTACGGCGGTGACCTGGACGCCCGGCGGCGGCTCGGCGGCGGCTACCGGGTGCGGGCGCGCATCCCGCTGGAGCGGCCGTGAACCGGCCCCTGTCACCGGCCTCGCCGCGGGTCCTCATCGCCGATGACCAGGCCCTGGTCCGCAGCGGCTTTCGGCTGATCTTGACGACGCGCGGCATCGAGGTCGCCGGGGAGGCCGCCGACGGGGCCGAGGCGGTGGCGGCGGCGCGGCGGCTGCGCCCGGATGTGGTGCTGATGGACATCCGCATGCCCGTCATGGACGGCCTGCAGGCGGCGCGGCTGGTCCTGGCGGAACTGCCGGACTGCCGGGTGATCATGCTGACCACCTTCGACCTGGACCGTTACGTCTATGCGGCGCTGTCGCTGGGCGCGAGCGGGTTCCTGGTCAAGGACGTGACGGCCGAGCATCTGGCGGCCGCCGTACGGCTGGTCGGCACCGGCGACGCGCTGCTGGCGCCTTCCATCACCCGGCGGCTGGTGGAGCGGTTCGCCCGCGGCGACCGGCTGCCGGGCACCGCCGCGGGAGCCCATCCCGACCTGGCCGCCCTGACCCCGCGGGAGGTGGAGGTATTGACACTGGTGGGCCGGGGATTGTCCAACGCCGAGCTGGCCGCGACGCTGACGCTCAGCGAGGCCACCGTCAAGACCCACGTGAAGCGGATCTTCGGCAAGCTGGGGCTGCGGGACCGTGCCCAGGCGGTGGTGGTGGCCTATGAGACCGGGCTGGTCCGCCCGGGCGGCCCCGTCTAACCCCCGGCCCCGATGTCGTACAGGCGCGTGCGGTTGCGCGGCCCGTTCCTCGCCGCCGGGGATGCGGATCGGTTCTCTGGGGCGGCCTCGGGTGGCGGTTGGCCCGGAAGGCCACGGGAGCCGTCTGGGGCCGTCGGTGAGGGGATGCACGTGCGCCCATACCCGGTCGGGGTGCCCGCCCAGCCAGCCGGCCAGGCCCCAACGGATCACTTCGGCCTCACACGCAGACGCCTATCCCCCCTATCGAGATGCACGCTTGGGCGGGGCTGCAGCACGCGCTCCCGCAGGGGGTGTTGGGCGGGCGGCAGGACGAAGGTGCGGCGCAGATCTGCGTAAATGGCTGAGCCGTCGCTGGATGACGACTGTGGCATCTCCGGACATTCACGGCGAACAGCACCAGGACAACTACCGAGAAAGCCATACATCTGAATCGCTGGAATACCAGCCATGACAATTTCGGTTTTCTGCGCCCACGCCCTTTCCCCGGCCCGCCGCGCGCGGCGGGGGTCTACGGGTGGTGCAGGCCGAGGTGTTCCAGCAGCAGCCCTTCCCGGGTCGACCAGGGGCAGATCTCGACCTCGCGGGCCTGGCAGGCGTCCATGAGGGCCTCGGCGACCAGGGCGCCGGCCAGCGACTGCTCGGCGCGGTGGCGGCTGATGCCGGGCAGTTCGCCGCGGCGGGAGACCTCGGTGGCGGCCAGCAGGTCGGCCGAGGCGCGCAGCCCGGGCAGGTCCAGGCGGGTGCCGTCGCCGGTGCGGGCAAGGCGGGCGAGCTGGGCGAAGGTCTTGGAGCAGGCCAGTACGCGGGTGCCGGGGGCGGCGGCGGGCAGGCCGGGTGGTTCGGCCAGGGCGCGGCGCAGGTCCTCGCGCACCTGGCGCAGGCGGTGGGCGGGCGCGGTGCCCTCGGGCAGCCAGCGGCGGGTGACCTGGCGGGCGCCCAGCGGCAGGCACATGGCCAGCAGCGGCTGATGGCCGGTGCCGTAGGCGATCTCGACGGTGCCGCCGCCGATGTCCAGTACCAGCAGCGGCCGGTCGGTGGCGCCGCTCCAGCGGCGGGCGGCGACGTAGGCGAGCCTGGCCTCCTCCAGGGCGGGCAGGACCCGCAGCCGGGTGCCGGTGGCGGCGGCCACCCTGGCGATGATCTCCTCGCGGTTGGGGGCGTCGCGGATCACCGAGGTGGCGAACGCGAGCGGGGGGCGGCGCGCGGGGGCCGCCTTGAGGGCGCGGGCCACCGCCCGCTGGACGCTGGCCACGCCGCGGTCGCTCAGCCGGTCGTCGTCGGTGAGCATGCGGTGCAGCTTGAGCCGTACCTTGCGGGTGGCCACGATCTCCCACAGGCCGGGGTCGGCCGGGTCGCGCGTCCGGGGTGGCCGGGCGGCGCGCGGGGGGCGGCGCACCACGGTCAGCGCGGCGCTGTGCGCGCCCACGTCGAGCACTGCGGTGCGCCGCATCGGCGTTTCTCCTTCGCTTCGGCCCATTTGACACTTCCCGGATTCGGGGCGACCTGACCGCCGCGGACACCTGGAGTTCACGCATTGGTAATGAGTTTCGGAGAACAGTGCGCGCATTACCGGCCGACCTTTACGAAATAGTTGAATATTTCGGTGTCCGCGAAATAGCGGCGGTTCGCCGGGCTTCTTCCGTTGTGGAAGGGCGGGACGGCGATGACCGCACCGGCGTATCGTCATGTCCGTGACGCACACCGCCGTGACCGTCGTGGCGCGGTCCGTTCCCCGGCCCCGGCGGCGGGGCGGGGCACTGAGGTGAACGGCCCGGGTTTTCGCGTCGTGCTGGTGCCGGATCTGGGCGAGGATCTGGCCCGCGCGGCGGCCATGCTGGAACGCGCGCTACTGTCCCTGCGCGCGGCCGAACGCCGCGGGACGGTGCTGCCGGGGCCGCTGGCGGCCGGTGCGGCGCTCGGCGCGCTGCGGCGGCTGTGGCGGGCGGTGGCCCCCACCCAGGGCGGACCTGCCGCGGGCCGGCTGTACGGCGCGGGCGGGCGGGTCGAGCACGTCCCGCTGCGGCTGGTCGACATCGACCCGGTGGACGTGGTGACGTTGTCGGCGGCGGCCGCCGTGCTGGGCGCGGGTGATGGCCCGGTACACGCGGCACTGCCGCCGGGCGGCCCGCCCGCGGGCGACCTGGCGGCGGCCGCGGCCCGTTTCAGCGGGCTGCTGGACCTGGCCGACACCGCCGAGTCGATCGTGCTGCGCGAACGCCTGGCCGCCGCGGGCCCCGGCGCCGATGTGACGCTGACGCCGGCGCAGGAGGCGGCCTACCGTCACACCGCCGACCGGCTCCACGCGATGTGGCCCCGCCCCCGGCCCCGCCACTAGGGTTTGCGGGCGGCCGCGGCGTACATGTTGGTGGCGGTGTCGGGCAGCGGCGGCTCGCCGGGGGCGGGGTGCCAGCGGGGCATCGGGACGACACCGGGCTCCAGCAGGTCCAGGCCGGTGAACAGGCGTTCCACCTCGGCGTGGCCGCGCAGGTACATCGGGATGCCGCCGCGGGTGTAGTCCTCGGCCAGCCGCCGTGACTCGGGGGCCAGGTCGGCGGTGGGGATGGTGAGGGCCAGGTGGCTGCCCGGGGCCAGCGGTGCGAGCAGCGCCTCCACCAGGCCGTGGGCGTCCTCCACGAACTGCAGCATCGCGATCACCATGAGCGCCACCGGCTGCGACAGGTCCAGTGTCCGGTGCAGCGCGGGGTCGGCCCACAGCCCGGCGGGGGAGCGCATGTCGGCCTGGATGTAGGCGGTGCGGCCCTGCGGCGCGCCGGTCAGCAGCGGGCGGGCATGGGCCAAAACGATCGGATCGTTGTCCACGTAGACGACCCGCGCCTCGGGCGCGGACTGCTGGACCACCTCGTGCAGGTTGGGGGAGGAGGGGATGCCGGCGCCGATGTCGAGGAACTGCCGCAGCCCCAGGCCGGCCAGGTGGCGGGCCATGCGGTGCATGCAGGCCCGGTTGGCCAGCATCGAGGTGCGCAGGCCCGGCCAGGTCCGCAGTGCGGTGGCGGCGGTCTGCCGGTCGGCGGCGAAGTTCTCGGTGCCGCCGATGATGTGGTCATAGACCCGCGCCGGGTGCGGCCGGTCGGTCTGCAGGTCCGGGCCGGGCCGGTCGTGCTGGGGGGCGTCCGACATCAGAGGGTCCTGCCTTTCGCTGGTGGTCGCCGCGGGCCACCGCCCGTGGCGTTGCTCCTGCCTTCCGGGCGGGCGCCATGGCCCGCCCCCATTACCATGTTGAGATCATGAGCGACCCCCGGATCAGTCCGCCTTTCGTCAACGACGAGCGCGCCATGCTCGACTCCTGGCTGGAGTGGCACCGCCAGACCCTCGCCGTCAAGTGCGCGGGCCTGCCGCCGCATCGCCTGGCCGAACGATCGGCGCCGCCGTCGAGCCTGTCGCTGCTCGGCCTGGTGCGGCACATGGCCCATGTGGAGCGGGCCTGGTTCCGCATCGTGCTGGACGGCCAGGACGTCCCGCCGCTGCACCCCGGTGACGACGACTTCGACGAGGCCGCCGACGCCTCGCCCGAGGAGGCGTTCGCCATCTGGCAGGCCGAGATCGACCAGGCCCGCGCCCTGTCGGCGGCGCTGCCGCTGGACGCGCTGGGCAAGGGCAGGCGGCACGGCCGGCAGGTCTCCCACCGGTGGGTCCTGGTCCACATGATCGAAGAGTACGCCCGGCACAACGGTCACGCCGACCTGCTGCGCGAACGCCTCGACGGCGTCACCGGCGAGTGACCCGGGCCCTTTTTCACCCCCCGCCCTCGGCCTCGCCCTCAGCGCCTGGCCCGTGCGGTGAGAGCGGCAACGTCACCGTGACGATCAGCCCGCCGCCCGGGCGGGGCCGCACCATGGCATCACCGTCGTGGGCGCGGGCCACCGACCGCACGATCGACAGGCCCAGCCCGGCGCCCTTGGCGGTGACCACCCGATCGCCGGGCAGCCGGCGAAACGGCTCGAACAGCGAGGGCACCTCATAGGCCGGCACCACCGGGCCGGTGTTGCTGACCTCCACCTCCACCAGGCCGTCCCCGCGGGTGCGGCTGGCCACCCGCACCCACCCGCCGCCGGGCCGGTTGTGCCGGATGCCGTTTTCCACCAGGTTGTGGACGAGTCGTTCCAGCAGCAGCGCGTCGCCCGCGGTCGGCGCCTCGCCCGCCCGTTCCTCCACGCTGACCCCGGCCTCCTTGGCCTCCACCTCGATCTGCGCGGCCACATGGCCGACCACGTCGGCCAGGTCCACCGGCAGCCGCTCGACGATCTCCCGCTCCGAGCCGGCCAGCACCAAAAGCCCGGTGATCAGCCGCTCATGCCGCGAATTGATCTTCAGTAGGTCCTCGCCGAGCGTCGCGACGTGTTCACAGGCCGCCTGGCGGTGCATGGCCAGTTCCACCAGCGCCCGGCCCAGCGTCAGCGGGGTGCGCAGTTCGTGGGAGGCGTTGGCGACGAACCGGCGCTGCCCGTCGAAGGAGCGGTCCAGCCGTTCCACCATCGTGTCGAAGGCGTCGGCCAGGCCCTTGACCTCGTCATCGGGGCCCTCCAGCGCGATCCGCTCGTGCAGGCCGCGGTCGGCGGCCGGGGCGGCGGCGATCCGCCGGGCGGTGTCGGTCACCCGGTGCAGCGGCGCCAGGACCCGCCCGGCCACCAGCCAGCCGAACCCGGCCGCCGCGCCGCCGACCACCAGCAGCGCCGGCGCGCCGAAGGCGAGCATCGATGTGGTCGCCGCCCGGTGCAGCGTGTCCTGCTGGTCCTTCATCCACTGCTCGGCCACGCGCGGGTCCATCGGCACGCCGTTGACCGTCACCCGCCAGGCCTGGTCCTTTCCGGTGTTCTTGCCGGCCACGGCGCCGGGCGGTAGCTCGGTGCGGGCCAGCACCTTGGCCCCGGTCCGGGTGATCTGCTGGCTGAACAACGCGTACGTGGTGCCCAGCAGCACCAGCCCGGCCAGGAAGAACAGCCCGCCGTAGATCAGGGTCAGCCGGGCCTGCAAGGTGATGCGGCGTGGCCGCCGCCGGGCCGCTCTCATGGGATCCGGTATCCCACGCCGGTGACGGTCTGCACCACCGGCGGGTCGCCGAGTTTGCGCCGCAGCTTGAACACCGTCAGGCGGACCGCGCCGGTGAACGGGTCGGCGTACTCGTCCCACGCCTTTTCCAGCAGGTGCTCGGCGGAGATGGCCGCGCCCTGGGCGCGCAGCAGTTCGGCCAGTACCGCGAACTCCTTCTTCGACAGCGGCACGTACCGCTCGCCGCGGAACACCTCGCGCCTGGCCGGGTCCAAGGTGATGCCCGAGCGGCGCAGCACCGGCGGCGCGGCCGGGCGTGAGCGCCGCCCCAGGGCCTGCACCCGCGCGGCCAGTTCGGCGAACGCGAACGGCTTGGCCAGGTAGTCGTCGGCGCCCAGTGACAGCCCCGCCACCCGGTCGGTGATCTCGGCGGCGGCGGTGAGCATCAGCACCCGTGTCTCCGCGCCGGTGGCCACCAGGTCGGCGCACACCTGGTCGCCGTGCACGGCGGGCAGGTCGCGATCCAGTACCAGCACGTCGTAGTCGTTGACGGCGAGCCGTTCCTGCGCGGCGGCCCCGTCGTGGGCGATGTCCACCGCGTGGGTCTCCTGCCGCAGCCATTCGGCGATCGCCCGGGCGAGCTGCGGCTCGTCCTCCACCACCAGCACCCGCATGAAAGTCCTTTCCCCGGCGCGCCCACCGGCGTCCACGGCGACCATGGTCGCCCACCGCGCGTGTGGTTTCCGTTAGCGAGCCCGCCCCGCCCCGGTAGGCCGGCGGAGGAAACGCCGGGGAAACACCGCCTGCTGTTGCATCGGCTGGCGACCGGCCGGAACCACCGGCCAAGATCAGCGAGGAGGCGAGCAGATGCGCAGGTCGATCCGCGGCGCGTTCGCGGCGGCGCCGCTTGCCCTGGCCATGGCCCTGTTGCTCGGCGGGTGCGCGGGCGGGGACGCCGAAGGGCCCGGCGTGGCCGGCGCCGGGAACGGCTCCGCCGGCGCGAGCACCGGCCCCAGCCTGAGCCCCGATGAGATGGGCGTGAAGTTCGCGCAGTGCATGCGCGAAAACGGCGTGGACATGGAGGACCCCAAGCCCGGCCAGGGCATCCGGCTGAAGTTCACCCAGGGCGACAAGGCCAAGACCGACAAGGCGATGGAGGCCTGCCGGCAGTACAACCCGCAGGCCAACGCCACCGGCGCGCCCGACCCTGAGGCCGAAGAACGCGGCCGGGCGTTCGCGGCGTGCATGCGCGAGAAAGGCGTCGAGGCCTTTCCCGACCCCAAGCCCGGTCAGCGCGGCATCATGATCACCGGCGAGGTCGCCAAGGACCCCGACCTGGAGGCCGCCCAGAAGGCCTGCCAGGACATCATGCCGGGGCCCGGCCGTAGCGGAGCAGGGACCGGTGGAAGCTGATGGGGCACGGCACCGTCACCGACCACCCGGGCTCCCCGGCCGAGGATGAGGAACGTCCTCGCCCGCGGGGGCGGCGGGGCCGGCGGGTGGTGATCGCGGCCGTGGTCGTGGTCGCCGCCGCCGGTGGGGCCACCGCCGCCGCGCTCACGCTGGAGGCCCCCGGCGCGCCCGGCAAGGGCGGCACGCCGCCGCCGTTGCCGCCGGCCACCGCCGAGGTCACCCGGCAGACCCTCACCGACACCACCACCGCCGACGGGGAACTCGGCTACGGCCCGGCCACCACGGTCAGCGCCCGCACCGCCGGTACCCTCACCCGCCTGCCCGGCACCGGTGACCGCATCGGCCGCGGCAAGCCGCTGTTCAGGGTGGACGACGCGCCGGTGACGCTGCTGTACGGCTCGCTGCCCGCCTACCGCCGGCTGGAGCCCGGCATCGAGGGCCGGGACGTGCGCCAGCTGGAAAAGAACCTCGACGCGCTCGGCTATGACGGGTTCACCGCCGACGACGAGTTCACCTACGACACCGCCGAGGCCGTACGGGACTGGCAGGAAGACCTGGGCCTGCCCGAGACCGGCGTCGTCGAACTCGGCCAGGTCGTCTTCGCTCCCGGCCCGGTACGGGTGGAGGCCGTGCAGGCCGGTGAAGGCGAACCGGCCCGCCCCGGCGGCAAGATCCTTTCCTATACCGGCACCGCCAGGGCCGTCACCGTCCGGCTGGACCCCGCCGACCAGCGGCTGGCCGAAAAGGGCGGCAAGGTCACCATCACCCTCCCCGACGAGCGGACCGTCACCGGCCGCATCACCGAGGTCTCCACCGTCATCACCCCCGGCTCCGGCCAGGACGCCGAACCGGCCACCAGCGTGGAGGTGAGCGTCGCGCTGCCCGGCAAGAAGGCCCAGCGGGCCACCGAGGACTACGCGCTGGCCGCGGTGGACGTCGCCTTCACCGCCGGGCGCCGCAAGGACGTGCTGACCGTTCCGGTGGCCGCGCTGGTCGCGCTGGCCGAAGGCGGTTTCGGGCTGGAGGTCGTCTCCGGCGGCACCTCCCGCCATGTGCCGGTGCGCACCGGCCTGTTCGCCGCCGGCCGGGTGGAGGTCTCCGGCGAGGGCGTCGCCGAGGGCACGATCGTGGGGATGCCCAAATGATCGCCCTCACCGACGTCACCAAGGTCTACCCGGGCGGGGTCGCGGCCCTTGCCGGGGTGAGCCTGCGCATCGGGCGCGGGGAACTGGTGGCCATCGTGGGCCCCTCGGGGTCGGGTAAGTCCACCATGCTCAACGTGCTGGGCACCTTGGACCGGCCCACCTCCGGCACGGTGCGCATCGACGGCCACGACGTCGCCGACCTGTCCGACGCCGGGTTGTCGGCGCTGCGGGCGGGGCGGATCGGGTTCGTCTTCCAGCAGTTCCATCTGGCGCCCGGCACCACGGCGCTGGACAACGTCGCCGACGGGCTGTTGTACTGCGGGCTGCGCGCCGCGGAACGCCGCCGCCGCGCCGCCGCGGCGCTGCGCCGGGTCGGGCTGGCCCACCGGATGGACCACAAGCCGCACCAGATGTCGGGCGGGGAACGCCAGCGGGTCGCGGTGGCGCGCGCGGTGGCCGGTGAGCCGCCGTTGCTGCTGGCCGATGAGCCGACCGGCAACCTGGACTCGGCCTCCGGGGCGGCGGTGATGGACCTGCTGCGCGGCCTGCACGCCGCCGGCACCACCGTGGTGATCATCACGCACGACCGGGAGATCGCCGCCGCCCTGCCCCGCCGGATCCAGATGCGCGACGGCCGCATGATCTCCGATTCCGCCCATCCCGGCGCCCTGGCCGATCCGGGGCATCCTGCGGGCCTGGCCGCGGAGGCCGGCCGGTGAGCCGCGCGCCGCGCCCGGCGCGGATGTGGCCCGGCGATGTGCTGAAGGTCGGCGCGGCGGGGTTGCGCACCCGCCCCACCCGGGCCCTGCTGTCGGCGCTGGGCATCGCCATCGGCATCGCCGCCATGGTCGCGGTGGTCGGCATCACCTCCTCCTCGCGCGCCGAACTGGACCGGACGCTGGCCTCGCTGGGCACCAACCTGCTCACCGTCGCCCCGGGCACCACCTTCACCGGCGCCCAGGCCGAACTGCCGCTGCAGGCCGAGGCCATGGTGGGGCGGATCGCCCCGGTCCAGGTCGTCTCGGCGATCGGCATGGTCGGGCAGGCCAAGGTGTACCGGACGGGGAAGATCCCCCCGGTGCAGACCAACGGGCTGGCCGCCTATGCGGCGCGTACCAACCTGCTCACCGCGATCGGGGGGCAGGTGGCGAGCGGCGCCTGGCTCAACGACGCCACCGGCGCCTATCCGGCGACCGTGCTCGGGGCGCTGGCCGCCGAACGGCTCGGCATCGGCCGGGCCGGGCCCGAGGTGCAGGTCCTGATCGGCGGGCGGTGGTTCACCGTGATCGGCATCTTGCGGCCCGCGGCGCTGGCCCCTGAACTGGACACCGCCGCGCTGGTCGGCTGGACCGCCGCGGAGCGCGAACTCGGTTTCGACGGCCATGCCACCACCGTCTACACCCGCTCGCGGGCCTCCCAGGTCGAGGCGGTGCGCGCGGTACTGGGCGCGACCGCCAACCCGCAGGCCCCCAACGAGGTCGAGGTCTCCCGTCCCTCCGACGCGCTTGCCGCCAAGCAGGCCGCCGACGCGGCCTTCACCGGGCTGCTGCTGGGGCTGGGCGCGGTGGCGCTGCTGGTCGGCGGGGTCGGCGTGGCCAACACCATGGTCATCTCGGTGCTGGAACGGCGTGGCGAGATCGGCCTGCGCCGCTCCCTGGGGGCCACCCGCGGCCAGGTGCGCACGCAGTTCCTGACCGAGTCGCTGCTGCTGTCGGCGCTGGGCGGGCTGGCGGGGGCGGCGCTGGGGGCGGTGGTCACCGCCGGTTACGCCCTGCCGGCGGGGCTGCCGGTGGTGGTGCCGGGCTGGGCGGTGGCCGGCGGGCTGGCCGCGACCTTGGCCATCGGCAGCCTGGCCGGGCTGTATCCGGCGATCCGCGCCTCGCGGCTGTCGCCGACCGAGGCCCTGGCCGCCCGCTGACCGCTGACCGCCGGGGCGGGCGTCCCCGCCCCGGCACACTTGACACCGCCCGCCCCGCCTCGATAAAAAACCGAACAGTTATTAATCCGTTCGGTTATGAAAATGGGTGGATCGGTGAACTGGACCCTCGAAGTCGTGGTCGTCCCGGTGTCGGACGTGGAGCGCGCCAAGACCTTCTACACTGAGCAGGCGGGCTTCACCTGCGACCACGACGTCGCCGGGTCCGGCGGCACCCGCGTGGTCCAGCTCACCCCGCCCGGCTCGGCCTGCTCGATCGTGATCGGTTCCGGTCTGACCCCGATGACGCCCGGCACCCTGCAGGGCCTGCAACTGGTCGTCGCCGACGTCCGCGCGGCCCGCGAGCATCTGGCCGCGCGCGGCGTGGACGTCGGCGAGGTCCAGTACGCCGGCCCCACCGGCTTTCGCCCTGCCCGCCCCGGCGATGACCTCGACAACGCCGGTTTCATCCACTTCGCCGACCCCGACGGCAACCGGTGGGCCGTGCAGCAGATCAGCTCCCGGGGCTGAGGCCGGTGCTGCTGCTGCCCTACCTGGATGTGGCCGAGCAGATCCGCGCCGAGTTCCCCGGCGCCGACATCGGCGTCTGGGACGGCGACGGCCCGCCGCCGCCCGATCTTGCCGCCGTCACCTTCTACGCCATGCCCTACGCCAAGGGCGAGGCCCCGCGCCGGGCGATCGCCGCCATGCCCGCGCTGCGCGTGGTGCAGACCCTCAGCGCGGGCGTGGAGAAACTGCTGCCGCTGCTGCCGCCCGGCGTGGTGCTGTGCGGCGGGCGCGGTCTGCACGACGACAGCGCCGCCGAGCACGCCCTGGCCCTCATCCTGGCCGCCCAGCGCGACATCCCCCGCTGGAGCGCCGACCAGCGCGATCACCGCTGGGCGCCGCGCCGTACCCGCTCCTTGGCCGGGTCGCGGGTGGTGCCGGCCGGCTACGGCTCGATCGGCGCCGCGCTGGAGGTGCGGCTGCGGGCCTGCCGCGCCCACACCGTGCGCGTGGCCCGCCGGGCCCGCCCCGCCGAGCAGGTCCACGCCGCCGCCGACCTGCCCGCGCTGCTGCCCGCCGCCGACATCCTGGTGGCCGTGCTGCCCGACACGCCCGCCACCCGGCACCTGATCGGCGCCGGCCACCTGGCCGCGCTGCCCGATGACGCCCTGGTGGTCAACATCGGCCGCGGTACCACCCTGGACACCGCGGCCCTGACCCGCGAGGTGAGCACCGGGCGGCTGCGCGCCGCGCTCGACGTCACCGACCCCGAGCCGCTGCCGCCCGGCCATCGGCTGTGGTCGGCCCCCGGCGTGCTGATCACCCCGCATGTGGCGGGCGGTTCGGCCGCGTTCGTCCCGGCCGCCAAGGATCTGCTGGCCGAGCAGGCCCGGCGCCACCTGACCGGCCGCCCGCCGCTCAACGTGATCCCGCGCTGACCCGCCGGCCGTCCTGCGATCATAAGGCCCTTAGTTCGTCGTCGGGCGCGTGGAGCCGCAGGGCCGCGATCGCGGCGCGGGCGTCTTCGGGCCGGGCGCCGCCGGCGATCGCGGTCAGCGCCGCGCGCCAGGCCGCCGCCAGGACCGTGCCGAGCAGCGGCGCGGGCGGGACGGCGCTGCGGGCGAGCATCTCGGCCAGCCGGTCAGGGCCGGCGCCCGGGGGCGGGTCTCCCAGGATGCGAAGGAAGTTCTCGCGTACGGCGAAGTCCAGCCCGACCAGCATGGCCGACGTCACCGCCGCCGAGCGGCCGGCGCCGGCTCCCGTGGCCGCCACCGCGCCTTCCATCCGATCCAGCAGGCGTCGTTCGACGTCGTCCCGCACGAAGGCGTACAGCCCGAGCTTGCTGCCGAAATGGTGGTAGAGCGCGCCCGTGGTGACCTCGGCCGCCGCCGCGAGCTCGGCGACCGTCACCTCCTCGAAGGGGCGCGCGCCGAACTCCTTGACCGCGGCGAGTACGAGTCTGCCCTTGGGGGAGGTCGAAACGGGGATCCATTCGCGCATCCGTACATAATGCCGTTACGCTGTCCCTAAATCCAGTTACGTATGGAAGGAAGCCACCCATGAAGCTCGAGTTCCTCTTCATCCCTACCTCTGACCTGCAGGCATCGCTCTCGCTCTACCGGGACGGCCTCGGTTTCACCGAGGCGTGGCGCGAAGGCGACTCCACCGTCGCACTGGCCATCCCGGGCACGGGCGTACAGCTCATGCTCGACTCCCACGACGCGAACGCCCCGGTCGGGCCGGTGTACATCGTCGACAGCGTCGACGCCTTCCACACGACCCGCCCGAAGGCGCTCGCCGTGGTCCAGGAGCCCTCGGAGATCCCCGGCGGCTTCCAGGCCGTCTACAAGGACCCGGGCGGTTCGACGATCTATGTCATGGACCAGTCCACCGAGCAGAACACCCCGTAGGGCGAGCAGGAGAGCACAAGCCGCAAAGCCGGGCTGCCGGGGGACGGGGTTTAGGCTGATCATGATCGCCCCGTGACGCCGAAGGAGCCGCCGATGACCGCCGATCCGATCCTGGCCCGGATCGGCCAGGGGGTGGAGCTGAACCACCACCGAGGTCAGCGCGTGGCCGCCCGCGAGCTGTTCGCGCAGATCTGGGAGGACATCGGCGGCGAGCATGGCGACCCGCTGCACGTCTGCGTCCTGGCCCATTCGATGGCCGATGTCCAGGACGACGTGCACGAGGAGCTGGTGTGGGACCTGCGGGCGCTCGCCGCCGCCGGCCAGATCACCGATGAGCGGGTGGCCCGGGCCGGGGTGCCGCTCCCGGTGGCCGGCCTGTATCCGTCGCTGCACCTGAACCTGGGGGAGTGCTACCGCAAGCTCGGCGACCTCACCCGCGCCCGTGACCACCTCCGGCAGGCGCTGGCCGGGATCGGCGCACTCGCCGACGACGGGTACGGCCTGCTCATCAAGGGCGGGCTGGATCGGCTCGCCGGACGGCTGGGCGAGACCGACTGACAGTGCCCTCAGGCGAGGGGGACGGTCAGCCGTCTCGGAGCAGGACCCCGACCTCAACGAGCCGCCCGCCGGGCGAGACCGGCACGGTCCGTGAGGTGCCGCCGATGTCGGCCGAGGCCGAGACGCTCAAGGACGAGCCGGCGGCATGCCGCCGTTCGCGGGCCGAGCAGGCGTGGTGCCTGACCGTCTTGGCCGGACTCCGCCGCCACGCCCGGCGCAGCCGCGTCAACTCGGCCCGGCCCCCTGGTCCGGCCCATCGCACCGCACATGTGGGCGCGCCCCGACGACGAGTCCGCCCGGGCCGCCGATCGGGTCGCGGGCCGCGTCGAGGTGGCGGGCGATCTGTGCCGGGTGGGTGAGCTGCGGGTAGTGGCCGGCCCCGGCGATCTCGGTCACCGGGTCGCCGGCCTCCACGGCCAGCGGGTCGGCCGCACCCACGATGATCTCGACCGGGATGCTCACCCGGGCCAGTAGCGACCGCGATCGCTCGCGTTCGGCGTGATCCGTGCGCAGGGCGGTGACCACCCGGCGCGCCACCCCCGGACGCCGCAGGTCGGCTGCGGCGCCGGCCACCTCTGGTCCCTCCGGCAGGCCGAGCCTGCCGGCCAGGCGGGAGGTGGACAGGCGGCGCATCACCGGCACGGCGATACGCGAGCGGGTGAGCCGTGAGCCGGGGGCCTGGAGGAACGACGGACAGATGAGTACGAGCCTGCTGATGCGTCCGGGGTGCTCGGCGGCGAAGCGGACCGCGGGACCGCAGGCCAGCGAGTGCGCGACCAGCACGGGCCGGGTCCGCACCGGGCGCATCAGGTCGGCCAGCCACTCCTGCACCGGCCGGGAGGAGGGGGCCGAGCGTCCCAGCCCGGGCAGGTCCGGGGCCAGGACGGGGCCGGTGAGGCGGGCGGCGAGCGGTGCCCAGAGGTCGGCGTTCATCGGTAGCCCGTGCAGCAGGACGTGAGCGGGCCGGTGACGCTCCCCGGTCACCCAGGTTCGGGTGCCCGCTACGGGGTGGAAGCCGTAGGGCCGCATCCAGGGCGACGCGGCACCGAAGCGGGTGGCCACCAGGTCGTCGGCCCAGGTGCGCAGGGCGTCGGCGGCCGGGGGCATCTCCAGACCGGCGGTCGCGGCGAAGGCGGCGGCGGAGGCCGTCGGGTAACGGTCGGCCGATAGGAACGACAACGTCTCGGGGTCGGCTCCGGTGAGCTTGCGCGGCAGGCGCCGCAGGAGAGCGGCGGGAACGGAACGGCGGGGTGCCCGCACGCCCATGTGGTCGGCGATGGTGCCGATCAGTTCGGGCAGGAGGGGCGTGGTGTCGTCGAGCACCCAGTAGTGCTCGCCTGGAGGCGAGGCGGGGATCTCTGCCAGGAAGCGCGCGAGGTAGCCGATCGTGACGATCGGCACGAAGACGTCAGGGCCGCCGGGCAGGGCGGGGAGCCGCCCGTTCCACAGGTTCTCCACGAGGGCGGCCAGGCCGATGTACTGACCGGGCCCGATCACGGTGCTGGGGTTGGCGATGGTCAGCGGGACGCCCAGCTCGCGGGCGCGAGCGCGTACCGCGAGATCTCCTTCGAGTTTCGACGCCTCGTACGCTCCCAGCCCGGCGTAGTCGGGCCGGCCGCTGGACGCGCTCACCCGGTAACCGCTGAGATGCACCAGCCGCCGCAGCCTCGGCAACGTGGCGGCCCATTCGAGCACATTGAGCGCCCCGGTCACGTTGGCCGCCCGAGCCTCCTTCACCTCAAGGCCGAAGGCGTAGCGAGCGGCGGCGTTGTAGACCTCGCGTACGTCGGGCAACCCGGTGAGCGGCCGGGTGATGTCGGCGGCGACGGTGACCAGCCCGCCGGTGTCGACGCCCTGGCCGGTCAGCCAGGGGGTGAGGGTGTCGTCGCGGACGACGGCCGCCACCCGCCGGCCCCTGCCGAGCAGCTCGGCGACCAGCGAACGGCCGATGAAGCCGGTCGCGCCGAAGACGATCGCGTCCACATGACCTCCAAATAGGTCGGTCTACATATTTTGAGCTCAGAAGACCCCGCCGGTCACGGCGGGCGGTCTCAACCGAGCAGGGCGGTGATCTGGCGGGCGACGCGCGTCAGCGGCTGCCTGCTGCGGTGCGCCCTGGCCAGCAGGAGCGCCCCCTCGATCAGGGCCAGGATCGTGACCGAGAGGTCGTCGGCGTCCGCATGGCCGTCCAGCCGCGCACGCAGGGCCGCCTCCCACTGGGTGTAGACCTCCGAGCAGACCTTCTGCAGCGGGTCGCTGGCCGCGGCCATCTCGAGTGCCACGGTGGCCACCGGACACCCCTTGCGCCAGCCCGACGCCTCCAACCGGTCGCCCAGGTGCCACAGCATCGCTTCAACGAACTCCGCCGCGGACGCGCTGGAGCCGGCCAGCCCTTCCATGGCATCGCCGATCGTCCGACCGGCCCGCCGCATCGACTCGCCGACCAACTGGTCCTTGCCGCCGGGGAAGTGGAAGTAGAGCGAGCCGCGAGGCGCGCCACTGACCGCGATCACCTGGTTGAGCCCGGCACCGGAATATCCCCCGGCCTCGATCAGCTCCTGCGCCGCGTCCATCAGCCGATCCCGCGTCTCGGCACCCTTCTGCCCCATGGCGAGATAATAGACCGGCCTACATATTATTTCAAATGAACCAATCGGTAGCCATGATTACAGACCGTGTTTCTCCTGGCCTTGCCGGAGGTCCGGGAGGACATGCGATGCCGAACGGGGTCCCGGTAGCAATGAAGAAATTTTCAACGAAGTAGCGCCTGACCTGCGATAACGGCCGAGTTGACCTCCGGTGGCGGGCTGATGATCGCTGCCGCTACGGTCGTTCCGGTTTTGTCCGGTACGGCACGTGGCGTGGTGCGTTGTCAGAGAAGATGTTCTCCGAGGAGCAGTTGGAGCAGCTGCGCTCGTTCCCGGAGATCAGCGCAGATGAGTTGATCCGGTATTTCACGCCGACGGCGGCTGACGCGATGTTCGTGAGTCCCTGCGGGCGGGGCCCGGTGGACCGGCTGGGCGTGGCCCCGGCGGCACTGCGGCTGTACGGCAAGCGCGATCAGACCCGCTCGGACCATCTGGGCCTGATCGCCAAATATCTGGAGTGGCAGAGCGCCCCCGCGGGCAGCCAGGCGATGCAGGAACTGGAGCAGTTCCTGCTGGACCGGGCGATGGAGCACGACTCGCCCACGCTGCTGTTCAACCTGGCGCGCGCGAGTACCTGATGGCGGCCAAGGTGATCCGGCCCGGCGCGCTCATCTTGGCCAAGATGGTCGGCACGGCCATCCGGCAGTTGCGCGAGGGCCGTCTAGGCAGGGGCCGGTTCGCCAAGGTCGTTCTGGTCGGCCACTCGCTGGGCTCGACCCTCGCCCGCACTGTGGCCGCCGCACATCCAGCGGAGGTGGACGGCGTCATTCTGACCGGCGAGTCGAGCGTCCCGAACGAGGCCGCTTTCGAGCAGATGGGCGCGGGAATCTACCGCGCCGCCGACGACCCCCGCTTCGCCGGGCACGGGCTCGACGACGGCTACCTCACCACCCGGCCCGGCCTGCGGGCCACCTGGTTCTACCACCGGCCCAACGCCGACTCCAAGGTCATCGCCGCCGACGAGGCCACCAAGACGACGGACGTCTTCCCTCCCGGCGACTCCTACACCCCGCCCTCGATCAACAAGCACATCCAGGCCCCCGTACTGATCGTCACCGGCGAGCATGACAAGCTTCTGGCCGGAGCCCGCTCCTCCGCCGCGCTGCACGACCAGGAGGCCCCCTTCTACAGCCCCCGCGCCAAGCTGGAGACCGTCGTGGTCCCCGGCACCGGGCATGTGCTCAACGGCCACCGCATCGCGCCCCACTGGTTCGCCCAGGCACGCGAGTGGGCCGACCGCCGCGTGGGCGGAGCGGCCCGATGAGCCACGAGCCGATCGACAGCCCGACCAAGTGGGTGGCCAGGCACGTCAAGAACTACGCCGAGTCCGGCGGCACTCGCGGTCACCTTTTCCACGGCGCCCCCACCCTGCTGATCACGACGATCGGCCGCCGCTCAGGACTACCACGGCGTACCGCCCTCATCTACGGCCGCGACGGCGACCGATACCTCGTGGTCACCTCCAACGGCGGCGCCGCCGACCATCCGCTCTGGTTCCACAATCTGCTCGCTCAACCGCAGGTCAAGGTGCAGGTCGGGACCGAGGTGTTCGACGCGATGGCCCGCCCGGCGGCCGAGGACGAGCGCCCGCGCCTGTGGGAGACGATGACCGGGATATGGCCGCGCTACACCGGCTACCAGAAAGAGACGTCCAGACAGATCCCAATCGTGATCATCGAGCGGGCGACGATGCCATATCTCGGCTGACGATGATCTACAGTCACGCTCCGATCGTTATCTAGGGGTTCTCAAGCGAAGTAGCCGGTCAGCCGCTTGAAGGCACGTAAGGCACGTAAGGCAAGTAGGCCGGCCCTTAAATCCGTGCGGCGAAGCCGTCCAGGTGGCAGGTCAGGCCGTACTCGAACAGCCCGTCCAGGTCCGACACTGTCTCCCGGGGGATCGCGGCCAGCTGCGGGAAGCGGCCACTGTGCAGAAGCTCGTCGGCGCGCGCGCGCTGGGCCAGCCACCACCGGTCGAGCGTCACCCCGGTCTCCTGTTCGGCCTCCGCCTCCTCTGCCACGGTCAAGGCGACGGTGATGACCAGACCGTGCAGGGTGAGCGCCTCCCGGATCCTGGTCTCCATGGGCAGGCCGAGCCCGTCGAGCGCGCGCAGGGTCCACTCGGTGTGGGCCATCATGTTGGGCACGAGCAGCGGGCGGGTGAACGAGATCGCTCTGGCCAGCCACAGGTGCCGCCGGGACAGCTCCCACTGCAGGCGGGCGATCAGTTCGAGCTTGGCCCGCCAGCCGTCAGGCCCCGGATCGGGCAGCTCCGGCTCGCCGAAGACCTCGTCGACCATCTGGATGACCAGTTCGTCCTTGGTGGCCACGTGCCGGTACAGCGACATCGGGCCCGACCCGAGCTCCGCCGCGAGCCGCCGCATGGAGACGGCGTCGAGCCCCTCCACGTCGGCGATCGCGATGGCGGTACGGAGCAGGTGCCCGCGGTTCAGCGTTCGCTTCGGCGCGCTCACCCGGGGCTGCCGCCCGCTGACCACCGTGCCGGAGCCCACCTTGGCCTCGACCAGGCCCTCGTCGCGCAGGGTCGCCATCACCCGGGTCGCGGTCGCGATCGCCACGCCCCACCGCTGGGCGATCTGGCGGATGGACGGCATCCGCTCGCCGGGCCGCAGCTCGCCGGTCAGGATCCTGCTGCGGATCTCCGCGACGATGCGCCGGTAGGGCGGTTCCGCCGCCATGGGCAGCCTCCTAATGTACTAGTCCACTCAGCTTCGTACTAGTGCACTTTATCCTCCTAAACCCGCACGTCCACACAGTTATCGATACGGTGTACCCATGGCAGTTGATACATCGTACGCAACCGAGCCGCAGGCAGTGGTGGACGTCCTCGTCGAGGTGTTCACCGACGACCCCGTCGTGTGCTGGCTCTTTCCCGACCCGAGCGAACGTGGTCGTCTCCAGGCGGTGTTCTACCGTTTCCTGCTCACCCACCCCGCCGCCGAGGCGTACCTGACGGACGGTGGTGAGGGCGCCGCCATCTGGCTCACGCTGGGCCCGGACGAGACGCTCCACGACGACCAGCCGGACACCGGGGCGGCCTTCGGTTCGCGGATGCGGGCACTGAGCCAGGCGCTGAACCGGCGGCACCCCACCGGCGCACGGCACCTCTACCTGCCGTGCATGGGCGTGGCCGGCGAGCGGCGGGGCACCGGGCTCGGCTCGGCGATGCTGCGGCAGCGGCTGGATCGGGCGGACGCCGACGGGCTCGGCGCGTACCTGGAGGCCAGTTCGACGCGGAGCCGGGCCCTGTACCTGCGGCACGGGTTCGAGGACCTGGGAGCCCCGGTCCAGGTGGCCGACGGCCCGCCCCTGTGGCCGATGTGGCGACCGCCGTCCCCCACCGGTGAAGAGAGGAACATCAATGACTGAATCGCCCACCGTGGTGCTCATCCACGGCACCAACACCTCGTCGTACTGCTGGAACGGCCTGGTCAGGGAGCTCACCCTGCTCGGCCACCGGTGCGTGGCCGTCGACCTGCCGGGACACGGCGAGGAGGCGTACTACCCGCTCGCGTACCAGGCCCCGCAGGACCTGGCGGGCCTGGCCACCGAGCCGTCGCCGCTCGCCAAGATCACCATCGACGACTACGTCGAGCGGGTCGTGGGCGTGGTACGCCGGGTCCGCCGGTTCGGCCCAGTGATCCTGGCCGGTGCCAGCCAGGGCGGCGTCACCGTCAGCAGGGTCGGCAACGCCGTCCCCGGCCTGCTGGAGCGGGTGGTGTACGTGGCGGCGTACTGCTGCGTTGACCTGCCCAACCTCAGCGCCTACCTGGACACCCCGGAGAACGCCGGCAGCCTTCTTCCCGAGGTCGTCCGGGCGATGGCCGCCGACCCGGCCGCCTTGGGGGTGAGCCGGATCAACTGGCGTACGGCCGACCCGGACGCGATGCGCGGCATCAAGGAGTGCCTCGCCGACGACTTCACCGACGAGGCGGCGCGCTGGATGCTCAACGCCCTCGAACCGGACGAGACCGCCACCATCCCCATGGCCGAAGCGGCGGGCAAGTCGGACACCTGGGGCCGGATCCCGCGCACCTACGTGCGCTTCACCCAGGACCGGCTGATCCCCCTCGCGTTGCAGGACCGGTTCATCCGGGAAGCCGACCGGCTCACCCCGGACAACCCGACGGATGTACGGAGTGTCGCGGCGCCCCATGTCGGGCCGTTCGGCCGGCCGGAGCTGGTGGAGATTTTCGACGAGCTCCTCCGGCGCTGAGTCAGACCGGCGCGAGCGACTCCCGCCCTCGTCCCACATCCACAGGACGTCGCGGCCGGTCAGGTCCCCCCGCCGATCCAAGGGACTCCAGGGGCGGGGTGAGGGCTGACGGTGCGTACCCGGTGACGCGGTAGCGCCCGCCGGGGATCGGGCCACGATCAGCGCGCCGTGTTCGTTGTGCCAGAAGCACGGCCGCTCCGGCGGGTCGGCCGGCTCGACGTCGCCGAGGAAGCCGAAGACGGTCGAGTCGGTGCCGGGGAAGTCGATGCCCGCCGCCTGGCGCACGGTGCTGCCCGCGCCGTCCGCCCCGACCACGTGTCCGCGGTGATCTCGTACTCGCCGTCCGGCCCGCTGACCCGCAGTGTCACGCCCTGTTCGTCCTGGCTCAGCCTGGACACCTGGTGCCCGCGCCGGATCACCACCCGAGGGCCCAGCTGCGGGTGCGCGAGCATGAACGGGAACCGGCGTGGCCAGCTCTCGGAAGTCCAGGCGAGCGGGCAGCATGCCGAAGTGCCCGTCCGGCACGGGCGGTCCGCCGTCGAGGAAGCCCTGTTCCTGCCCGCGCATCGCCACTACCTCGATCGAGCGCGGGTGGACGGCCAGCGCCTTCGAGTGCGGGCTGCGCTGCTCGGCCCGTTCCAGGACCAGCGGTCGCCCGCCGCCATCCACAGCCCGACCGGGCCCGCGCCGACCACGATGGTGTCGTGTGCGTTCACAGGAATCACTCTCCGTTGAATTGAGGTGTGACGCGTGCGGCGGCGAGGTCGCGGTGAACGACCTTGCCCTCCCGGCCTTGGAGGAAGGACTGGGCGACGCTCCGAGAGCGGGCGGGGGTCGTGGATCGGTGTGACCGCCCCGTAGGTGTTACATACTGGTAGTGCGGTTGCACCCGAATGAGAGGGAATGGAGATGGCGTCAGCGCGACAGATCACCGGTCCGTGCCAGGCATGGCCGAAGGACAGCGCCTTCATCCGTGAGGTGCTCGACCGCATCGGCGACAAGTGGACGGTGTTGACCATCAGCACCCTGAGCGCCGGCTCGCTGCGCTACTCCGACCTGCACGCGAGCATCCCAGGGATCTCCCAGCGGATGCTGACCCAGACGCTCAAGCATCTCGAGCGCGACGGCCTGATCACCCGGACCGCGTACGCCGAGGTCCCGCCGCGAGTGGAGTACGAGCTGACGAAGCTGGGCCGGTCGCTGATCGACGCGGTGATGGCGATGGCCGGTTGGGCCGCCACCCACCACAGCGAGATCGCCGGCAACCGGGCCGCCAGCGAGCTGACCGGGGTCGGCCGGGGCAAGGCCGCGGTCAGCGCGCCGGCAGGCTGAGGTGGTGCCGGTGGCGCTCATCGCCGCGTAGCGTCGGGCACGTCGGGCACTCCTGGCATTTCGCCCGCGGCGTCCTCGTTGTCCGCCTCAGCGCTCGCTGCCTCGTCGGCGGTGACGATGTGGCACACCCTGGTATCGGGCTCGCACCACCCGCCGGCGGGGGCCGCCACGATCTCAAGCCCGCCCCTCGCCCCGCTCATGACACACGCTCACCCGGCACCGGCCCGGCCACCTGCTCCAGCAACCGGGCATAGACAGGGACCTTCTGGGCGCCCGGGGCGGCCACCCGGCGGTCGAGGACAACGAATGGGACGCCGGTGGCGCCTAGCTCCAGGCCCTCGGTCCGGTCGGCGCGCACGCGGTCGGCGTACTCGTTGCCCGCGAGGATCTCGCGGACTCGCTGCCCGTCCAGCCCGACCGACTCCGCGACGCCTGCCAGAGCGTCCGAGTCGTAGGGGTTGAGGGTGCCCGCGAAGAAGCCGTCCTGCACGTCGGAGAAGAACTCGAACCCGAGGCCCTGGTCGCCTGCGTACTGCACCACGCGGTGCAAGTTGAACGTGCTGGCGTTCAGGCGGTCCACAAAGTATTCGAGCCCCTCCTTGTGAGCCATGGCCTGCATCTGGCGCTCCGCCTGGAGGACGTTGGCGGCGGTGCCGCCGTGGGTCCGGATGAAGCTCTCCTCATTCTTCTCCAGCTCCTGCGGCGCCTCCGGGTCCAGCTCGAAGGATCGCATCATGATCTTGAACCGATCCGCATCCGGGCGCTGTGAGATCGCGGCCTGGAGCCGGTGCTTTCCTACGTAGCACCAAGGGCAGCCCAGGTCGGCCCACACCTCGATGACGACCTGCGACCCCTCGGGTCGCGTTACCTGCTCAGCCATCTTCCTTCCTAACCTCACTAGTAGTGCGTAACACCATCATGAGTGAGTAAAAGGAGGCTTACAAAAGGCACTTTCAAGTACGTGGGCACCGCCTGACAGGCACTACACCTTGGCCGCGCGAAGAACCCGAAAACCACGAGTGGTGATCATGCCGCTCGCTGCCCGGCAGAGGGCACAGCGGGCTACTCCTTCAGCACCTCTGGTGGTTCAACGACCCCCGAACGCCGTTTGCTGAGAGAACGACGGGCGTGGCCCGCGCCTTGCGGCTACCAGCCGGCCCGCTGGCCGCCTTCCCCGCCCAGCGCAGCGAGATCCGTATCGGCTACGCCCGTCGCTCCACCCGCGGCCAGAACCTCCAACGCCAACTCGACGTTGCACGGCGGCCGAGGCCCGGCCGGTCGCGTCATCCGTCGTAGCCTGAGCGGGGCACTCCCAGCCAGGCGCATCGCATGGTGTGCCTTGTCCGCGTCGATCAGCTCGTACTTGGCGAGCGTCATCGGTGATCGGCCGCCGCCTGTTTCGAGAACGTCGGCTTCTCCCGCAGCTCGGCCATCTGCCGCTCCAGCTCCCGGATCAGCGCACGCTTCGGCCCCGAGATCGGCTGCCGTCCGTCCTGCCTGCTCGCCGTCCGACGCCGGATCACCAATTGCCCAAGATGCCGGTGTTGATTTCGAATTCCCGCGCCACTGACGTGACCGTCCGATCGTCCTCCAGCACCATGCGGATGGCTTCTTCCTTGAACTCCGGCGAGAACTACGTGCGACGCCTCGTCACATACCTACCTTTTCCAGACTTCTGTCAGCTTATGCAACCAACTGTCCGTTATCTGCTGGGCGTCCCGACGTATGCCACTGTTCTAACACCGCTCGATCACAGATCTCTAACCTGCCGCTCTCTGCAGGATTGATCACCGCTGTTCTACGGTGATCCTGACCGGGATGGCTGCGCATCGGGCCGATGCCCTCACCCGCACCCTCGTGGAGGATGGTTATTATGACGTCGGATATACCCTGGGACATCAGAGAGATCCGTCACCCTCTTAATCAGGATGCGCAGGGCATCAACCGGCCCCCCTTGGACATCAATCCGCTGTATCACCACATCCGAGAGACGCCGACCGGAGTGGTGGCGGTTCAGCGGGCCTGCGGGCACGCGTTCTTGGTCACTCGCTGGGACGATGTGAGGTTCGTTCTCCAGGACACCCGATTCTCCCGGGAACATGCCCTGGATGTGGACGACGTCCCAGGCCTGGCCGGGACCCTCCTCGGCATGGATCCGCCCGGGCACACGGCGCTGCGGCGCCTCGTCGGCTCGTCGTTCACCGCGCGTGCGGTCGCCCGGCGACGCCCCGAGCTTATTCGCCAAGGCGATAGATTCCTCAAGGAAATGGTCGATCAAGGCGACCCCGCCGATTTGATGAAGAGCTTCGCTCTGCCTTTTGCCTTAAACGCAATATGTGATCTGATCGGCTTACCGGAAGCGGACCGGGAGGCGTTCTACAAATCGAGCACGTCGTTCCTCGCGACATCGCATGCCACACGCGCGAAGGCGCGCGCGTCAGGAGCCGTTATGGCGGAGTATCTCGGCACACTGATCGAGCAACGGCGCCGACAGCCCGCGGACGACCTGCTGTCGCATATTGCAGCACATGCCCAGGATTTCCCTCCCGAACATGTGATCATGCTGCCGATCGCCCTACTCATCGGCGGCTGGGAAACTACAACCGGGAATATCGGGACTTTTACGCAGGTACTGCTAAGCCGCGCCCATCTCGGACACGAAAGCGGATTCAAATACCTGGTGCAGCACCCTGGGATGCTGAACGGTGCAGTGACCGAGTTGGAGAGGATGTTCTCCAATGGTGCGGCTGATGGCATGCCCCGACGCGTCATGCATGATGTCCGGCTCCCCGGGGGAGAGTGCTTGAAGGCGGGTGACGTGGTCATCCCCTCGATGGATGCAGCCAATTATGATGGGCGGGTGTTCGACACCCCGGATCGGCTGGACTTCACTCGTGCCACCGAGGGGCGCGGGCACCTGTCATTCGGCCACGGCATCCATTACTGCGTTGGCCGCCATCTCGGCCATGAAGCGGTGGTGATCGCCATCGGCCTGTTAGTGGAATACTTGCCAGAGCTGAGGTTGGCAATTGCGGCGGAATCGATCCCGCGAAAATTCGGCCATGCGGTGACCGGCCCCATCGAGCTGCCCGTAACCTGGCGATGATGTCGAGCCTCATCGCTCGACGCCGCCGGATAGGCCGGTCACATCACACCTCGAAACCGATTCCACAGAGAACACCAAGGGCACTCCATAGCTCCTCTTTCACGGAGGTGATCTCCATGGGCAGCAAATGGCCGCCATACTGGGAAGATCCGCTCATCGATCCCGACGCACATCTCCTAGAGATTCATCCCGATCCGGATAGCAGAACCGAGGGTTGGTACGGTGCATGTGTCTGCCGCGAGTGGACCACCCAGACAACGGACGAAGGCGATGTCAAGAAAAGGTTCAACCAGCACATGAAAGATGTGCAGGCGCTGGCTCATTCCGTTGCGGCTGAAACACATAACAGCCGGACGCGTGGGCGCGGGCTTTGACGTGCGAGGGCAACGCCGACCTGGCCGGCGCTATCGGTGATGGCCGGATCATCTGATCGACCGGTCCCCCCTCGACTGCGCGCTCGCCGAAGGCGGCGACCCTGCCCGGGCAGGCACCAACGTCGGCGCAGCGAGGTCACCTCACCTGAGGTAAGCGCAGGTCGCGCCCATATCCGGCCGAAGGTTCCTCGGTGTTACCGGGCCCCTTCCGCTCGATGCGCGGCGCGGTGGCGGGGGCGGCGGTTTCCCGGGCCGTTCACCTCGTGGTCTGCAGCGGGCCGGTCCGGCCGATCCCCGTACTGGGGGCGGCGCCGATCGCCTGTCGCAGGACGTCGTGCACGTAGCCGGTGTCGGCGGGGGCGTTGTCGAGCAGGATGGCGGCGCAGAGCCCGTCGCAGGTCGCGACGAGTGCGGCCACGGCCTCGGGGGAGTCGGTGCAGTGCCGGGCCAGTTCGGCGACGTTCTCGCGCCATCGCCGGGCGACGGGGCGCAGGGCGGGCCGCCGGGCGGCGAGGGTGGACAGTTCGCGTTCGGCCAGGGCGCGGTCGCGGCCGGGGCCGGCGGATTCGGCGACGATTTCGGCCAGGCCGCGCAGCTTGTCCTCATGCTCGTCGATGATGTGGCGGATGCGCGCGGTGTAGGACTCGGCGATGCTGGTCAGGGCGCCGACGAGCAGGTCGTCGAGGGTGGCGAAGTAGTACGTGCTCAGGCTGACGGTGATGCCCGCCTCCTTGGCGACGGTGCGGTGCGTCACTCCGGCCGCCCCCTCGCGCTGGATGACCGCCAGGGTGGCCTCGATGATCTCGGCCCGGCGCTTGTCGCCTCTGGCCTTGCGTCCGTCCGCGGTCTTGTCCTCGCCCATGCGCCCTCCCGTCACCAGGTTAGACGATCACGGCCCGGATTCCCCGATCGGGCGGATGTGCCTGAGCATGAGCAGGCACAACGCGCTCACCGCCACGATCGCGGCGCCCGCGGTGAGGGCGGCGATGTTCAGGCCGGTGGTGAACGCGGCCTGCGCATCGCGGATCGTGCCCGCGGGGACCCGGCCGGACAGCGCCAAGGCCCCGCTGAGGCTGTCGGTGACACGCTGGGCGATCTCCGGTGCGGCCTGTTCCGGCGCCTGGGCCCGGGAACGGTAGACGGCCGTGGTGAGGCTCCCCAGCAGTGCGACCCCCACGGCCAGGCCGAGTTCCTGCACGGTCTCCGACATCGCCGCCGCCGATCCCGACTTCGCCGCCGGCGCGGCTCCGACGACGATGTCGGTGCCCAGCGCCGCGATGGCCCCCAGGCCGAGGTAGATGAAGGCGAAGCCGCTCACGACGCTCACCCAGCCGTCGCTGCCCGCCGTGCCGAGGAGCAGGTAGCCGATCAGGGAGAGTCCCAGTGTCGCGGCCATGACCGTTCCCGGGCGGATGCGCCTGGCCACGATCGGCGCGCCGATGGCGGCGGCGAACATCGCCAGCGCCGGCGGCCCCATCCACAGCCCGGCCTCGGCCGGTGACAGTCCTTCGACCAGTTGCAGGAACTGGGTGACCAGGTACATCGTGCCGCCCACGCCGACGAGCCCGATCAGCAGTACCGCCAGGGCGGCGGAAAAGCCGCGGTCGGCGAACAGCGTCACGTCCAGCAGGGGGGAGGCGAGCCGCAGTTGCCTGCGTACGAAGGCGGTCCCGGCCGCGGCGGCGAGCAGCGCGAGCAGTGGCGTCAGCGCGTCGATGCCGTGTGCGGCGAGGTGCTTGACGGCGTAGACCACCGGCAGGATGGCGGCCAGCGACAGGGCGACGCTGATGAGATCGATCCGGCCCTGGCCGGGCGCCGCGTACTCGGGCAGCAGTACGCGCGCCCCGGCCAGGACGATGGCCGCCACCGGCACCGCCAGCAGGAAGGCCGCCCCCCACCAGAACCGGTCGACCAGGGCGCCGCCCACCATCGGGCCGGCGGCCATGCCGAGGGAGAACATGGTGGCCCACACGCCGATGGCCACGGCCCGCAGGCGTACGTCGGCGAACATGTTGCTGATCAGGGACAGCGTTGAGGGCATGAGCGTGGCGCCGGCGACGCCGAGCAGCGCCCGCGCCAGGATCAGCAGGCCGGCGCTCGGCGCGAACGCGGCCAGGACCGACACGGCCGCGAACGCGGTGATGCCGATCATCAGCAGGCGCCGCCTGCCGATTCGGTCTCCCAGGGTTCCCATCGTGATGAGGAACCCGGCGATGAAGAAGCCGTAGGCGTCCATGATCCACAGGGTCTCGGTGGCCGTGGGATTCAGGTCGGCGGCCATGCTCGGCGACACCAGGTACAAAACCGTGACGTCGAACCCCAGCAGCGCGGTAGGAAGCGCCAGCAGTGCCAGGCCGAGCCATTCCCGCACTCCGGCACGCTGCGGCCCGGCCTGCGTCGTGACATCTTTCCGTTGCGGGCACATATTTGAACCATAGTACAACTAGTACGATCGTTCAAATATCTGATGTGTGAGCGCAGGTCCGCCATGGCGGGATCGGGCTTCCCCTGCGAGCCGGGGCACCGCCAAGGCCCGCCTGGCTCCCAAGGCACGGCCGGGACCGCCGAGTACGGCACCGGCCACGAACTCGCCCCCCACGCCTGCCGGCTCATGGCTTCAAGGGCCACCCGGGCATGCGGGAGAACGGCGGTGGCCGGCGACGGGCCGGCCGGCTACCCCGGGGGGATCGCGGCCTCGATGTGGGCCAGGTGCGCGGCGAGGATCTCTTCGAACGCGGCGCGGCGGTCGGCCCCGAGCGGGCGGACGTCGCGGGCGAAGTGAGCCAGGGCCGGGAAGCGTTCGGGGTCGGCGCCGAGGACCGCGACGCGGAACAGCTCCATGCCCTGTTCATGCTCTTCGGGGGTGAGGGCGCTGATCCCCGCCTCAGAGGCGATCAACGCCGCGATCAGGACCGCGATCCGGTGGTAGTGCGCCGGGATCTCCGCGTCGGGCAGCCCCGACGCGCGCAGCGCCTGCAGCGTCTCCTCCATGACCAGCCGGGAGCCGATGCCGCCTGAGGCGTAGCGTCCCCAGACCGCGGCGAGCTGCGGCTGCCGTCCGGATGCCTCACGCACGCGCAGGGCCAGCGCGGTGAGGCGCTGTTTCCAGTCGCCCTCGGGGCGGTAGCCGTCCATGGCGGCCACCAGGATCCGGTCGGCGACCGCGCGCAGCAGTTCGGTCTTGCTGCGGAAGTGCCGGTAGAGGCTGGAGGAGTCGGTGCCGAGCACCGCGGCGAGCTTGCGCACGCTGAACGACTCGGCGTCGCCCGTGCACAGCAACTCCGCCGCCGTCTCCAGGATCTCCTCGGCCGACCAGCGTCTTCTGCCTGTCATCTCACCCTCTCGCCGGACTCAGCCTAGCCTATGCACTTGCTGTTGCACGCGCCGCGTGCATAATGTCGGTGTGGGCACACCGGGCAATACGAAAGGACGAATGTCATGGATCCCGCCGAGCTGAACACCGCCATGGAGGACGTCCGCCGCGCCGGGATACCGGGCCTGTTCGCCGAAGTCCGCCACGGCGGCCAGGTCTGGCGCGGCGCGGCCGGGACCGCCGACGTGGCCACCGGCCGCCCCATCACCGCCGACATGCGACACCGCGTCGGCAGCGTCACCAAGACCTTCACCGCCGCCGCCGTGCTGCAACAGGTCGAAAGCGGCCAGATCGGTCTCGACGCGCCGATCGGCCGCTACCTGCCGAAGCTCGTTCCCGGAGGACGCGGTGACGCGATCACGGTCCGGATGTTGATCAACCACACCAGCGGCCTCGCCGAATACCTCCCCTACGCCTACCCCTCCCTCAAGGCGTTCCCCGCCCTTGCGGACACCGGGCCGCAAAGCCTGGACGACCACCGGCTGACACGGTTCGACCCCACCGAACTGATCGAACTGGGGGTCACCGCACCTGCCGCAGGCCCCCCGGGCGGTACTCCCGGGCTGTACTCCAACACCAACTACCTGCTCCTCGGCCAACTCCTGGAACAGGTGACCGGCACCACGGCCGAAGAGTGCATCACCCGGAACGTCATCGAGCGCGCCGGGCTGTCAGACACCGCGTTTCCCGCTGGACCGCACGTCAGCGGGCCGCAGTCGCGGCTCTATGAGGCGTGGTTCGGCATGATCGACCCACCGCGCGACTACAGCGTCTTCGACATGTCGTACGCAGGGCCGGCGGCTTCCCTGACATCGACCGTCGCGGACCTCAACCGCTTCTACGGCCTGCTGTTCGCCGGCGAGATCGTCAACCGGTCGTCACTGACGCAGATGCGACGCACCGTCTCCATCATCTCCCAGGAGAGCAAGCTGATCGAGTACGGCCTGGGCCTGCACCCGATGGAGGGCCCTGGCGGCGGGACCTTCTGGGGCCACGGCGGTACGGTCTGGGGCGGTGGAACGCTCTCCATGATCAGCGCTGACGGCAAACGGCAGATGTCCGTCGCGGTGAACCTGCAAAGGTGGAACAGGCTCGGCGCCACGGGCAGGCCGCAGCCCCATCCCATCGACGACGCGCTGGCGGCCTTCTATCGCGTGGCGATGCGGCGATGACCACAACCGGCTTCGCGCCGGCGAGGGATCAGGGCCACTCCATGGCAGGGCTACTGCGCCCCTACCGGTGGAGCTTCGCCGCCGTTGTCCGCATCGAGCCGCTGCCGCAAGCACCGGAACGATCCAGCCGGTGGGCCATGACCTGGAGGTGGAGTCCGTCGCCTTCCGGCATGGCGACCGCACGGTGTTCGACGGCCTGTCGTTGCCCGTGCCCGAGGGACGGCGGCCGGCCATCGCCGGCCCCTCGGACGCGGTGCGCCGAGGGGCGCGCCATCGACTTCATCGCCGGTGCCGGTACGCCGAGGCCGGACGCCGGGGTCGGTTCAGGTGGTGACGTAGGCGGCGCGGCGGCCGGCCACCAGCAGGGCGGCCTGGCGGGCGACGCGGGAGCCGAGGTGTTCGGCGGTGGCGATGTCGGCGGTGTGGACCGTGTCGATGCCGCCGTCCAGCGGGGTCTGGGCTCCGGCGCCGGTCCACAAGCCGAGGCGGTTGAGGTCGTTCTCGGAGCCGGTCGTGGAATTCCAGCCCGGGGCGAGGCCGAGGCTGACCCACAGCATGCGGTGCTGGGCGGCGAAGGTGACGAAGAAGGCGAGGGTGCTGAACTTGTCGCCGTTCTTGGATGCGGAGTTGGTGAAGCCGGCCGCGAGCTTGTCGGCCCAGCGGCCTTCCACGAAGCGGCGGCTGGTGGCCTCGGCGAAGGCGTGGAACGCGGCGGTGGCGCTGCCCATGTAGGTGGGGGAGCCGAAGATGATGGCGTCGGCGTCGTCCAGTTGCCGCCACTGCTCGTCGGTGATGGTGTCCACCGCGACGAAGGGCACGCCGGCGCCGGTGCCGACCGCTCCGCGGCGGACCGCTTCGGCGAGGACCGCCGTGTGCCCGTAGCCGGAGTGGAAGGCGACGGCGACGGAGGGGGCGATGGGTTCAGGCATGTCAACTCCTGTGGTTCGTGGTTCGGGTGCCGCGGCGGGGAAACGCCCTGGGCCGGTCCTTGCTGGATTTCGGCCGTCCGGAGCATCCCGCCAACGGCTAATATGACCGGTCGTCTTAGTATAGTCAAGCCGGGACCCCGCGGCCCGGCCGGCGCATCGGCGGCGGGCTCCATGCCCTCATCGCCCCAGCGCAGCACGCGTTTGACATACTTAAGGAGACCGGTCATATTGCCTGGTATGCCTCGCCCGAGTGTGAAGGAAAAACTGGTCGAGTACGCCGAGTCGGTGTTCCGGCGCAAGGGGTTCAACGGCGCCAGCGTGCAGGACATCACGAGCGCCGCGGGCGTCCCCAAGGGGTCCTTCTACAACCACTTCCAGAGCAAGCAGGAACTCGCCGCCGAGATCGTGCGCCGCTACTGCGATGCCACGGACTTCAGCATGCTCGACGCCGGTGGCGGCCGGGAGCACACGGCGCTGGAGCGGATCCGCGCCCACTTCGCCGTCCAGGCCGAGCGCACCCGCGCCACCGGCGTCGGGTACGGCTGCCTGCTGGTCACCATGGCCAGCGACTCACCGACCACCGGCGAGGAGGTGCGGTCGGCCGTGCAGGAGGGCTTCGACGGATGGACCTGCGCGCTGGCCACGCTGATCGAACGCGGCCAGCACACGGGCGAGATCTCCTCCGTCCGCCCCGCCCGTGACCTGGCCGCCTTCCTGATCGACACCTTCGAGGGGGGAGCCCTGCGAGGCAAGGCCACCGACGACCACAGCGCGTCGATACTCGCCCTGGACATCGCCCTGGACGCGCTGCGGGCCTGATCCCGATCCGTCGCGGCATGTCCCCGGACGCCGGCCGCGTCGCTTCTCACCGGCCATGACCGTAGCAAGGCCCTGATCGAACTCGATTACGGTATGTGGCGGCCGGGGCCGGGAGCGGTGACCGGGCGGCGCGTACGGCCGCACCCGCAAGACGCGGCACAGGGCCGATCCGGAGGAGAGCGATGATCACCAGCGTTTTCGATCAGGACTATCTGCGCGACCCGCACCAGGTCTACGCCCGGCTCAGAGGCCAAGGCCCGGTGGCGCCGACCGCCACCTCCCGCGGGGTCAAGATCTGGCTGATCACCCGCTATGAGGACGTCAAGGCCGCGATGACCGACCCCCGCATCAGCAAGGCCTTCGCGGGCAACCTCCAGGTGTTCAAGGCCAACGAACTGGAGGGCGGCGACAGCAGCGGCGCGGCGGCGGTCGTCCCCGACACCATGCTGTTCTCCGACCCGCCCGATCACACGCGGCTGCGCCGCATCGCCGTCAAAGCCTTCACCGCAGGCAGGATCCGGGCCCTGCGCCCGCGCATCGAACAGATCAGCGCGCGCCTGCTCGATCCGCTGGGACCCGAGTTCGACCTGCTCAAGGACTATGCGATCGCGCTGCCCGCGATGGTGATCGGCGAACTGCTCGGCGTGCCCGAGGCCGATTGGCCGCGGATGATCCACCTGTCCAACACCACCATCGAAGGCTCGGCCCACGACCCGCAGCAGGTGGTGGCCGCGGCGGAGGAAACGCTGGCGTACCTGACGGACCTGTGCGCGGCCAAACGCGCCGCCCCGGCCGATGACCTGATCAGCGCCATGGTCCGGATCCACGACGAAGACGGCCGGATCGACGACGTCGAGCTGGTGAGCACCGCCTGGCTGCTTCTGGTCGCCGGGCATGAGACGACGGTCCACCTGATCGGCAACGGCATGCGCGCCTTGTTCGCCCACCCCGGCCAGATGGCCCGCCTGCGCGCCGAGCCCGCGCTCCTGCCCGGCGCCATCGAGGAGTTCCTCCGTTACGACGGGCCGGTCAGCACCGGCACCTACCGTTACACCACCGCGCCCGTGACGATCGGCGGGGTGGACATCCCCGCGGGGCAGCTCATCATCGTCGGCCTGCTGTCGGCCAACCGCGACGCCGGGCGCTACGACGACGCGGACCGCTTCGACATCACCAGGAACCCCGCTCAGCACCTGGCCTTCGGGCACGGCATCCACTACTGCCTGGGCGCCCCGCTGGCCCGCGTCGAAGGCGAGGTCGCCTTCGGGCAACTGCTGGGGCGCTTTCCCCTGCTCCAACCGGCCGTGCCGGTGGACCGGCTCACCTGGCGCGAAGGGATGCTCATGCACGGCCTGACCGCGCTGCCGGTACGCACCCACGCCTAGAGCACCGCTGTCGCCGCGCCTGGGGTCGCCGTCGTGTCCGATGCACAGGTTGCCGATGGCGCGCATCAGCCTCACCGCCCGCATACGTACGCCCCGCAGGGTCCCCGGGCGGCCTGGGTGCGCCCGCCCCCATCATGGCCGGCCGCTGATCGGCCGCCCGAAGCCCATCGCGTCGATGTGATCCCGCCCGGCGGCGATGCCCGCCCATTAGGCTGGGTGAGTACCGGCACCTGCGCCGGTACTCACCAAAAAGCCGGTACTACCTGGGGATGGGGCCATGCCGAGACAGCCGTACCTGTGCGGGCTGGACGCCGCCGTCGACGTCGTCGGCGGCAAATGGAAAGCGCTGATCTTGTGGGCCCTCGGTGACGGCGCCCCGCACCGCTTCGGCGAGCTGAAACGGCAGGTCCCCGGCGTCAGCGAGAAGATGCTGATCCAGCAGCTTCGCGAACTGGAGGCCGACGAGGTCGTCCACCGCGAGGTCTACCACCAGGTCCCGCCCAAGGTCGAATACTCCCTGACCGACCTGGGCCTTTCCCTCAACCAGGCGCTCGCCCCGCTGGGGGAGTGGGGCGCCAGGCACAAGTCGTTCATCGAGGCCACCCGCACCGCCGCCGAAGCCGCCACTGAAGCCGCCGCCGGACACGCCGCCCGCTGACCCTGCCCACCGGCTTGCCCACCGGTTTGCCCGGCGACCGCGATCAGCGGGTGAACAGCTCGAACGCCACCGCCGCCACCCCGCCGAACATCGCCCCTTCGGCCTTCGCGGCCCCGCCCAGCAGCTCCCGGGCGTACTCCTGCGGGTCGCGGCCGGTCAGCGCCCCGATGTAGGAGCGGTGCTCCACCAGCGAGGCGATCGCCCGCTCCAGCCCCGGCCCGGCCGCCACCGCGTGCGTCGGATACGGCGAGCCCGACACCGCCACCCACCGCACGCCGTCCCACGGCGCGAGCCCCGGCTCGGGGAAGATCCACCGGTTGCCGGCATCGATGGCGGCGTCCAGCGCGGCCCGCCCCACCGCCCGGTGATCAGGGGTGTTCCACACCCGCCCGCCGGGCCAGGTGTCATGATGGTTGACGGTGATCACCAGCTCGGGGCGGTGGCGGCGGATCGCCAGCGCCAGCTCCCTGCGCAGCGCCGGCCCGTACTCGATGGCGCCATCGGCCAGCCCCAGGAACTCCACCGATTCCACCCCGACCACGGCCGCGGCGGCCCGCTGCTCACCCTCGCGCACCGGCGCGGCCCGCGCCGGGTCCATCGTGTCGATCCCCGCCTCGCCGCGGGTGGCCAGCAGATAGGACACGCTGCGCCCCTCGTCGGTCCAGCCGGCGATGGCGGCGGCGGTGCCGTACTCCAGGTCATCGGGGTGGGCGACGATGGCCAGCGCCGTGCGCCAGTCTTCGGGCATCGGCTCCAGCGCCGGCCGCGCGCTGTGATCGCTCATGACAGGCCCAACCTATCGCGCCCCCCTTGCGGGTTTCAGCCCGCCGCGCGGCGGATCCGCGCGGCCAGCGCGGCGATGTGCTCCCGCCAGGCCGCCAGCGCCACCTGCCGGGCATCGGGCAGGTCGGCCGGGCCGCTTTGGGTCAGCACCAGCCGCGCCCCGTGGCCGGTACCGGGCGCCAGCTCGAAACGGACCCGCCCGGCGGGCCGCTCGTCATAGCGCCAGGCGTACTCCAGCCCGGCCCGCGCCGCCCCGCCGTCGCCGCCGTCGTCCCACACCTCGGTGACCTCGGCGGCCGGCACCGCGCCGGTGGTGAACGCCGCGGGCGGCCCATCGCCGGGCGCGGGCCGCTCCGCGCCCTGCAGCAGCATCTGCCACACCTGCCCGACCGGCAGGGTGAGCTGCCGCTCGAACCGCACCCGCCACCCGGCGGGGGAGTCGGCGATCACCCCGGCGTCCAGCCCGAACTGCGCCACCAGCGCCTCGTGGGCGTCCAGCATCCGCCCCGGCTCGCTGATCGCGACCCCGGCCAGCAGCTCGTCCAGGCCCGCCACGCACGCCTGCCATCCGGCGGCGTAGCTGGCCGCGCCGTAGTGGTCGTCGAAGATGTGGGTGAACACCAGCAGGCTGTGCTCCCCGTCGGGGATCACCTCCCAGCGCAGGTTCTCCCCCTCCCAGGTGTAGGCGATCACCTTCGGCGGGTCCAGCTCGGTGATCACCCCGGCGCCGGCGCCGGCGAAGGTCACCTTGCCGCCGATCCGCAGGTCCAGTTCCACCTCCGCCGGAAACCACCGGGCGAGCCGGGCGGGGTCGATCAGGGCCTGCCACACCGTGTGCGGCGGGTGGGCGAGCCTGCGCCGCATGCGCAGCACGCTGCGGCCCTCCTCGGTGCGCAAGGTCTGTTCCGCGCTCACGTCACATCCTCCTGTCCGGTCATCTCATCGGCCTGGGAGTCCAGGTGGGCCTCCAGGGCGTCCAGGCTCGCCGCCCACAGCCTGCGGTAGGGGGCCAGCCACGCGTCGATCTCGGCCAGCGGTTCGGGGCGCAGCTCATACCAGCGCCGCTGCGCCTCGCGGCGGACCGTCACCAGCCCCGCCTCGCGCAGCACCCGCAGGTGTTTGGAGGTGCCGGGCTGGGTGAGGGCCAGGCGCTCGGTCAGCTCGCCGACCGAGCGCGGGCGCTCCAGCAGCAGGTCCAGGATGCGGCGCCGGGCCGGCTCGGCGAGTACGTCGAAAGGTACGGACACCCCCTCAACATACCGCTACGGTTATATGCCTGCAACTGCATGTACCGTGCTGGGGCCGCCGCCCCGCCGCCCCTGCGGCACCATGAAGGACATGAGCGAAGGCATCGACGTCGAAGCCCTGCGCGCCGACACCCCCGGCTGCGCCCACGTCGCCCACTTCAACAACGCCGGCGCGGCCCTGCCCCCGCGCCCGGTCACCGCCGCCGTCACCGCCCACCTGCGACTCGAGGCCCGCATCGGCGGATACGAGGCCGCCGAACACGCCGAAAAGGCCATCGCCCGCAGCTACGACGCCATCGCCGCCCTCATCGGCGCGGCCCCCGACGAGATCGCCCTCATCGAGAACGCCACCCGCGCCTGGGACATGGCCTTCTACTCCATCCCCTTCGCACCCGGCGCGCGCATCCTCACCACCACCAGCGAATACGCCAGCAACGGCATCGCCTTCGCCCAGATCGCCCGCCGCACCGGCGCCCGCGTCCAGGCCGTACCCGACGACGAACACGGCCAGATGTCCCTGCCGGCCCTGGCCGCGGAACTCGACCGCGGAGGCGTCCGCCTGGTCGCCGTCAACCACGTCCCCACCCACAACGGGCTCATCAACCCCGCCGAGCGGATCGGCGCCCTGTGCCGCCGGTACGGCGTCACCTTCCTGCTGGACGCCTGCCAGTCGATCGGGCAGTTCCCCGTCGACGTCGCCGACATCGGCTGCGACATGCTCTCGGCGACCGGCCGCAAGTTCCTGCGCGGCCCGCGCGGCACCGGCTTCCTGTACGTGCGCCGCGACCTGATCACCCGCCTGGAACCGCCGTTCCTGGACCTGCACGCCGCCACCTGGACCGCCCCCGGCCGCTACGACATCCGCCCCGACGCCCGCCGTTTCGAAACCTGGGAACGCAACGTCGCCGCCCAGATCGGCCTCGGCGTGGCCGCCGACTACGCCGGCGCGGTGGGCCTGGCCGCCACCGGCCGCCGCATCCAGACCCTCGCCGACGGCCTTCGCCGCGACCTGGCCGGCCTGCCCGGCATCACCGTCCTGGACCGCGGCGAACGCCGCTGCGGCATCGTCACCTTCGACGTGCACGGCCACCAGGCCGCCGACGTCAAACGCGAACTGCGCCGGCACAACGTCAACGTCAGCGTCACCGACATCGCCCACCACCGCCTGGACGCCCACCCCGTGCCCGCCGCGATCCGCGCCTCGGTGCACCACTACAACACCGAGCAGGAGACCGCCCGCCTGGCCGACCTGATCGCCCGCATCGCCGCCCGCCGCCCCTGACCCCGCCCGACTCACCCGCCCATCCGCCCATCCGCCCGGCCGCCGCCCGCCGTCGGCGGCGGCTGGTTTAATACCGGGCATGGCACACCAGGCCCCGCCGGGAGAACCCCCCGGCACCACCATCACCGGGGTCTTAGAACGCGTCACCTACGCCAACGAGGAGACCGGCTACACCATCGCCCGCATGGCCACCGAACGCGGCGGCGATGACCTGCTGACCGTCGTCGGCCCGCTGCTCGGCGCCCAGGTGGGGGAGTCGCTGCGGCTGAGGGGCCGCTGGACCTCCCACCCCCGCTACGGCAGGCAGTTCGAGGTCTGGTCCTACCACACCGTGCTGCCGGCCACCATCCAGGGCATCCAGCGCTACCTCGGCTCGGGCCTGATCAAGGGCATCGGCCCCAAGATGGCCGAACGCATCGTCGGCCACTTCGGCACCGACACCCTGGACGTCATCGAAAAGGACCCCGCCCGCCTGGCCGAGGTCCCCGGCCTGGGCCCCAAACGCACCAAGATGATCGCCGCCGCCTGGGAGGAACAGAAGATCATCAAGGAGGTGATGGTGTTCCTCCAGGGCGTCGGGGTGTCCACCTCGATCGCGGTGCGCATCTTCAAGCAGTACGGCGAACGCTCCATCGACGTGGTCCGCACCGAGCCCTACCGGCTGGCCGACGATGTGTGGGGGATCGGCTTCAAGACCGCCGACACCATCGCCCAGGCCGTCGGCATCCCGCACGACAGCCCCGAACGCGTCAAGGCCGGCCTTCGCTACACCCTGTCCCAGGCCGCCGACGACGGCCACTGCTACCTGCCCGCCCCCAACCTCGTCACCGACGCCGTCAAGATCCTCGGCGTGCCCGCCGACCAGGTCGCCGCCCACCTGGGCGACCTGGTGGCCGAAGAAGGCGTCATCCGCGAGGACGTCCCCACCGAGCAGGGCAGCGTCCCGGCGGTGTACCTGGTGCCCTTCCACCGCGCCGAACTGTCCCTGGCCGCCTCCCTGACCGGGCTGCTGCGCGGCGGCGGTGACCGCATGCCCGGCTTCGCCCACGTCGACTGGGACCGCGCGCTGGCCTGGCTGCGCGAACGCACCGGCCACGACCTGGCCGCCGAGCAGGCCCAGGCCGTACGGCTGGCCCTGACCGCCAAGGTCGCCGTCCTGACCGGCGGCCCCGGCTGCGGCAAGTCCTTCACCGTGCGCTCCATCGTCACCCTGGCCCGCGCCAAGAAGGCCAAGGTCATCCTCGCCGCCCCCACCGGCCGCGCCGCCAAACGCCTGGCCGAGCTGACCGGGCACGAGGCCACCACCGTCCACCGCCTGCTGCAACTGCGCCCCGGCGGCGATGCCACCTTCGACCGCGACAACCCGCTGGACGCCGACCTGGTCGTGGTCGACGAGGCGTCCATGCTGGACCTGCTGCTGGCCAACAAGCTCCTCAAGGCCGTCCCGCCCGGCGCCCACCTGCTGCTGGTGGGCGATGTGGACCAGCTTCCCTCCGTCGGCGCCGGGGAGGTCCTGCGCGACCTGCTGGCCGCCGAGCAGATCCCCCGGGTGCGGCTCACCCAGATCTTCCGCCAGGCCCAGCAGTCCGGCGTCGTCGTCAACGCCCACCGCATCAACACCGGCCTGCCGCCCACCCTGGCCGGCATGAACGACTTCTTCCTGTTCCCCTGCGATGACGCCGAGGAGATCGCCGCCCTGACCGTCGATGTCGTGGCCCGGCGCATCCCCCGCAAGTTCGGCCTGGACGCCCGCCGCGACGTGCAGGTCCTGGCCCCCATGCACCGCGGCGCGGCCGGCGCCGGGGCGCTGAACGCGGCCCTGCAGGAGGCCGTCACCCCGGCGCGCGAGGGCCTGCCCGAACGCCGCTACGGCGGGCGCGTCTTCCGCGTCGGCGACAAGGTCACCCAGCTTCGCAACAACTACGAAAAGGGCACCGCCGGGGTGTTCAACGGCACCGTCGGCGTGGTCACCGCCATCCGCCCCGAAGACCAGTCCCTGACCGTGCTGACCGATGAGGACGAGCAGGTCGAGTACGCCTTCGACGAGCTCGACGAGCTCGCCCACGCCTATGCGGTGTCCATCCACCGCTCCCAGGGCAGCGAGTACCCCGCGGTGGTGGTGCCGCTGTCCACCTCGGCGTGGATGATGTTGCAGCGCAACCTGCTGTACACGGCCGTCACCAGGGCCAAACGCCTGGTGGTGATCGTCGGCTCGCGCCGCGCGCTGGCCCAGGCGATCCGCACCCGCGGCGCCGGCCGCCGCCACACCGGCCTGACCCACCGCCTGACCCCGGCCCGCTGATCTTCGGCGCGCCTCCGGCGCCTGCCCCCCGCCCGGCCGCGCCCTCCTGCGCCCCGGCGCCGTCCTGACCTGCCCTTGACCGCGCCGCAGACCCCCGCGTCCGCCCACATTTATCCGGATCCCTTGTGAACTTTTGTGACAGTTGAGACGTCTACTACGTGGGGATCGTTCGCTTGATGCGGAACTTACCGCGACTTGGGGGAGAATGGATACGGGGCGTGTCCATGTATGTGGTGATCAAGGTGATTATGTCCGATCTAGTGTCATACCCCGCTAGGGTTGACCGTCTTTGCCGTACTGGGGGAGATAGCAGTGCACAACGTTGACCGCCGCTGGAAGGGGCCGCTGGCAGGACTGGCGGTGGCGGCATCGGCCCTCCTGACCGCCTCCTGCTCCGGTACCCCCGCCACCGGCACGGCCCCCGCCTCGGCGGAAAAACCCGCCGCCGCCTCACCGCCCACCATCACGGTGACCCCCGCCGACGCCGCCAAGAAGGTCCGCCCCGAAAAGCGCGTCGTCATCGCCGCCGCCGACGGCGCCCTGCAGGAGGTCACCGTCACCGCCAAGGGCGACCAGGAGCCGGTCGACGGAAAGTTCGACGCCGCCAAGTCCCGCTGGGTCTCCAGCGGCCCCCTCAAGCCCGCCACCACCTACACCGTCACCGCCACCGCCCAAGGCCCCGGCGGCCCCGCCGAGCACACCAGCACCTTCACCACCCTCAAACCCGCCCGCGAACTGACCATCGCCGACGTCACCCCCAGCCTCAAAGGCGAGAAGGTCGGCGTCGGAGCGCCCATCATCGTCACCTTCAACCAGTCCGTCGGCGACCGCCGCGCGGTGGAAAAGGCCCTGAAGGTCGAGGCCGAAAAGCCCGTCCAGGGCGCCTGGCGGTGGCTCGCCGACAACCGCATCATCTACCGCACCGCCAAGTACTGGCCCGCCCACCAGACGGTCACCTTCACCGCCGACCTGGAAGGCGTCCGCGCCGCCCGCGACATGTACGGCGTCAAGGACGTCACCAAGACCATCAAGATCGGCGCCAAGGTCATCAGCACCGTCGACGCCCGCAAGAAGACCATGATCGTCAAACGTGACGGCAAGACCGTCAAGAAGATGCTGATCAGCGCCGGCAAGGCCACCACCCGCGAATACACCACCACCAGCGGCGTCCACCTCACCATGGAAAAGGCCAACCCCGTCCGGATGATCTCCCCCGGCCGCAAGAAGGGCGACCCCGAGTACTACGACGTGATGATCAATCACGCGGTGCGCATCTCCAACTCCGGCGAGTACGTCCACGCCAAGGACAACGTCTGGGCCCAAGGCCGCCAAAACGTCAGCCACGGCTGCATCAACGCCCGCCCCGACCAGGCCAGATGGTTCTACGACACCATGCAGCGCGGCGACGTGGTGATCGTCAAGGGCACCAGCCGGGACCTGGAATGGAACAACGGCTGGGGCTATTGGCAGATGCCGTTCAAGCAGTGGAAGAAGGGCAGCGCCCTGTCCTGACCCGCCGCCGGCGCGGCCCGTTCACGGGCGCGGCCCGCCCGCCGCGCCCGGCCCCACCCTGCGCTGCAGCACCTGCCCGGGCCAGCCCCCCACCGAAAAGGACTCCGCGCGCACGAACCCCCGCCCCTCGTAATAGCGCACCAGCCGCCCATCGCCACCGGCGTAACAGTCGACCCGCACCAGCCCCGCCCCGGCCTGCACCGCCTCGGCCACCGCCCGCTCCAGCAGCGCCGCCCCCACCCCCCGCCCGGCGAACCGGCGATCGGTCACCAGCCCCTGGACGTAAAGCTCCGGCTCCTCCACCGGCGGCACATAACCCAGCGCCGCGCCCAGCGCCATGCACCCGGCCGGGCGCCCGTCCAGCATCGCGATCCGCATGCCGCCACCGCGGGCCCACCCGCTCACCGTCTCCACCCGGGCCGCCTGCCGGGAGAACGGCTCCTGCCCCCACTGCCCGACGCGGCCCTGGCCCACCAGCCAGGCCACCGCGCGATCGAACATCGCCAGCACCGCCGGCACGTCCCCAAGCCCGCCATGGCGAATCTCCATCGCCGGATCCTACGCGCCGCCCGCCCGCCGATCCAGCGGGGGAGCGGGGCTACACCAGCGCGAGCTGATGCGCGCGAGGACGCGGCGCGCCGGCCAGCGGCCCGGCACCACGCAACCCGAACGCGGCCGCCAGCCGGCCCACCTGCCCCATGATCCGCCCCCGATAGGCCGGATCGGCGTCGGCGCCCTGGCCGTACAACTCCTCATACCGCCCCACCAGCCGCGGGTGCCGCTCGCCCAGCCACCCGAAAAACCACTCGCGCGTCCCCGGCGGCAGCCGCAACACCAGCGGCAACACCTCACCGGCGCCGCTGGCCGCGATCCGCCGCATCGTCGCCTGAAGCTGATCGGCGCCATCGGTCAGGCACGGCAGGATCGGCGCCATCGTCACCGCGCACGGCACCCCCCGCGACACCAGCTCCGACACCAGCTCCAGCCGCCGCTGCGCGCTCGGCGCGCCCGGCTCCACCGCACGCCGCACCTGCTCATCGACGAACGCAATCGACACCGCCACCCGGCCGCCCGCCGCGCCGGCCGCCTCGGCCAGCAACTCCGCATCCCGCGCCACCAGCGCCCGCTTGGTGTACACCGTGAACGGGTTGCCCGCATCCCGAAACGCCGCCAGCAACCCCGGCATCAGCCGATACCGCTCCTCGGCCGGCTGGTAGCAGTCACCGCCCACCCCGACCGCGACCGGCTCACCCCGCCACGCCGGCGCGGCCAGCTCCTCCCGCAACAACCGCACCAGATTGGGCCGCACCACGATCTGCGTCGCGAAACCCTCCCCGGCATCCAGGCCCAGCCGGCGATGCGCGCCCCGCCCCGAACAGTAGCGGCACGCCGCCGCACACCCCCGATACGGGCTCACCCCCCACCCCTCGACCGGCTCGGCCACATCAGGCAAACGCTCCAGCGCCACCCGGGCCTGCACCTCGGCCAGCCACGTGCCCTCCGGGCCGGCCCGCACCACCGCGCCGCGCGGCATCCGCGGACCGGCGGGGGCGGCGCCGGGGTCGATGAGCGAAAGCGCGTCCCAACCCATGAGGTCAAGTGGAACACGCATTCGACTACGGTTGCAAGCGATTCGCCCACTCCCACGCGCCTGCCGCCCCGGCCGATACCGTGGAAGCATCGATCACCCACCCGGAAGGTCCCGATGCACCCGCCGTACGCCCGCACCCGCCGATGACCGCGCCCACCCCCGACCCCCTTCCCCTGCACGCCGCGCGCGACCTGTGGGACCCGCAGCCCGGCTGGCTCAACACCGCAAGCTACGGCCTGCCGCCGCGCACCGCCGTCGCCGAACTCCAGCGCGTCATCGCCCAATGGCAACGCGGCGACACCGACTGGACCGCCTGGGACGCCGCCACCGGCCGCGCCCGCGACGCCTTCGCCCGCCTCGTGGCCGCCCCGCCCGCCGACATCGCCATCGGCGCCACCGTCTCCCAGGCACTGTCGGCCCTGGCCGCCGCCCTGCCCCCCGGCGCCGAGGTCCTCGTCCCCGAAGAGGAGTTCACCTCCAACCTGTTCCCCTGGGCCGTCAGCACCCGCCTGCGCACCGTCCCGCTGGAGCGCCTCGCCGACGCCGTCACCCCCCGCACCCACGTCGTCGCCTTCAGCCTGGTGCAATCGGCCGACGGCCGCCCGGCGCCCACCGCCGACATCCTCACCGCCGCCCGCGACCACGACGCCCTCACCGTCACCGACGCCACCCAGGCGTGCGGCTGGCTGCCCGTCCAGGCCACCCGCTTCGACCTATTGACCTGCGCCGCCTACAAATGGCTGATGGCCCCCCGCGGCGCCACCTACACCTACCTGTCGCCCCGCGCCCGCGAGCACATGCGCCCCATCGCCGCCAACTGGTACGCCGGCTCCGACCCCGGCGGCTCCTACTACGGGCCGCCGCTGCGCCTGGCCCCCGCCGCCCGAGCCTTCGACCTGTCCCCGGCGTGGTTCAGCCAGGTCGGCGCCGCCGTCACCCTGGAACTGCTCGGCCGTATCGGCGTGCCCGCCGTCCACGACCACGACACCGCGCTGGCCGCCCGCTTCTGCGCCGGCCTGGGCCTTGCGCCCACCGGCGGCGCCATCGCCACCGCCCCGGCGGACGCCGCCGCACTGCGACGGCTGGCCGAGGCCGGGGTACGCACCGCCGTACGCGCCGGCCGGATCCGCACCTCCTTCCACCTCTACACCACCGAAGACGACGTCGACCGCGCCGTGGCCGCCCTCACCGGCCACCACCCCACATAAATCAGCGTTGACTTATATAAGTGGTTCCTGACACGATGGTGGCGTGCACGCCTTCGACGTCCTGGGAGACCCCGTCCGCCGCCGAATCCTCGAACTCCTCACCGACGGCGAACTCCCCGCCGGGGAGATCACCACCGCCATCCAGCGCGAATTCGGCATCTCCCAGCCCGGCGTCTCCCAGCACCTGCGCGTCCTGCGCGACAACGGCTTCGCCACCGTCCGCCCCCAAGGCACCCGCCGCCTCTACACCGTCGACGCGGCCGGCCTACGCGAAGCCGACACCTGGCTCGCCGCCTTCCGCCGCTTCTGGGCCCCCCACCTCGACGCCCTCACCACCGAGATCGCCCGCGGCAAACGCGACCGCCGCCGCACCACCGAAACAGGGGAGCACTAGCCCCCTCACCGCTCACGCCGATCACGCAACAACGGATGCGCCCGCATCGCCACCTCAAGCTCCCCGGGCAGCTCATCACGGTAACGCCCCAGCGTCGACAGATCACTGTGCCCCAAGACCCGCCGCACCGCGTCCATGTCCACCGCATCGGCCAGCAGATGCGTCGCCGTCGTATGCCGCAACCCGTGCGGAGTCACCGTACGCCGATGCGCCACCTCCACCCCCCGCTGCACCCGATCGATCACCGCCTGCACATCACCCCGCGCCAGCCGCCTGCCCCGCCACGACAACAACAACGCCCCACCCGCACCGCCCCCACCGCCGGAGCCGCCCCCCACGCACCGCCGCCGCTCACCACCCAGATACCCCTCCAGCACCACCGCCACATCCGCCGGCAACGGCACATCCCGCGTCCGGCCCCCCTTACCGAAAATCCGCCAATAACGCACCCCGTCATTGACGAAGAAATCCTCCACATTGGCCCGCACCAGCTCCGACACCCGCGGACCCACCGCCACCAGCAGCAACACCACCAGCGCGTCACGCACCTCCATACGCTGATCCCGCCGCCGCGCCCGCCCCGCCACCGGCCCCGCGCTCTCACCCGCCCCCAGGGCCCGCGCCGCGCCGATCAGCCCCGTGGCCTGCTCCCGCGTCAACGCCCGCCGCTCGGCCCGCAACCCGCCCCGCTGACGCGCCGACACCGTCACCGACGCCATCGGATCCACCTGCACCCACCCCGCCAGCACCGCATACTTGAACAACGCCGAAACCGAACGCCGAAACCGCGCCTGAGAGGCCGCGCTCTGCACCGCCCCACCCGCAGACCGCTCCACCACCGCCGCGGCCGGGCGCCGCCCATCCGGCTTACGCGCGAACGCCAGCAACACCGCGTCCACATCGGCCCCGTCCAGATCGTCCAGCACCCGCCCGCCGCCGGCCAGCTCCACGAACGTCGCCACATCCCGCGCATAGACCTCCGCCGTCGCCGGCGACAACCCACCCGTCAACGTCCGCGCCCGGACCAGCTCCACATAACGATCGGCCGCCTCGGCGACCGACAGACGGTTCAACGCAGCGGGCCGCATGATCTCGGCGATTCCTTCCAGCCGGCGACAGCAGACGACGTGATCGCCAACCTACCCGCCGCCGCCGACATTTCCGCAACCCCCGCCAACACGGGGGAGCGGGAGAGCGCGACGCCCCCGGTCATCGACCAGCGGCGTCATAGGGCTCCCAGCCGAGATCACCCCTCCTGGCGAACCGGACCCATCACCACCCGGTCACAACTACGCGACCTGCTCGAAGACACCACACCGGCAGCACTGACACAGATCGTCAACTAATCGGCTCTCACGGGACTGGTCGCCAAGCCGGCCCTGCGTAGGGTTTCAAACAGGTGGCAGTGCGACATCCACGCACTCCACCCCCTACAGCGCCAAGCGTTCAGACACATCCACGAGAGAAGGAAACACACCCATGCGCGCCCTTGTGGTCGATCACGGCGAAGCCGGACCCGTCCGGTTCGCCGATGTCGATGAGCCCATGCCGGCCAGCGACCAGGCGCTGATCGAAATACGACACATCGGCCTCAACTTCGGAGAGCTGAACTACGTGCGCAAATGGCCGACCGGCGTCGTGCACGGCCACGACGCGGCCGGCATCGTACTGCGCGCCGCATCCGACGGCTCGGGACCACCCGAAGGCACGCGCGTCGCACTCGGAATGGCCGCCCACGCATGGGCAGAACGGGCCGCGGTCAGCCCCGCCTCACTCGGCACCGTCCCCGAAGGCGTGGATCTGGCCGACAGTGCCGCACTCGGCATCGCCGGAATCACCGCACTTCGAGTACTGCGCAGGCGCTCCCTGCTGGCACGCAACGTCCTGATCACCGGCGCCAGCGGGGGAGTGGGGCACTTCGCCGTCCAACTCGCGGCACTGGCAGGCGCCCGGGTGACCGCACTCGTGGGCTCACCGGACCGCGCCGCCGGACTCCGCGAACTCGGAGCCCACAAGATCATCACCGACCTGGCCCAGACCGAACACCACTTCGACCTCGTCCTGGACACGGTCGGCGGGCCGCTGGTCGCCCAAGCATGGAGCCACCTCGCCGAAGGCGGCACCATCCACCTGGTCGGCTACTCCTCCGGGCAGGACACCACGTTCCCAGCAGAGGCCTTGTCCGGCTTCGGCGAACCCCGCAGCATCACCACCTACGGCGACCTGACGCCCGGCTTCGTGACGCCCGGCGTCATAACGCCGACCAGCGCCGACCTGACGGACCTGCTGGACCTCATGGCCACCGGAAGACTCACGGCACCGGTCGGACTACGAGGCGACTGGCAGGACGTGCACGCCGCCGTCCAGGCACTGTTCGCAAGAAAAGTGCACGGAAAGATCGTTCTTGACGTGGCCTGACGCCCGCCCACGAGAATGGAACGATGGACATACTCGCCGAGGCCTTGCGTGTGTCGGGTGCGCGAGGAGCGCTCGGGGTCGTGCTCAAGGCCGGAGGAACCTGGGGCATGTGGAAGGACTCCTCTCCGGCGGCGGCACTGCACGTGGTCGCCCACGGCGCGATGTGGCTCCACGTCCCGGGCGAGAAACCCCTGGAGGTACACGCAGGAGACGCCGTCCTGCTCTCGCCCGGCACCGCCCACGGGATAGCCGGCGGACCCGACACCATAATGGGCCCCTGCGACCGGAAGGCGGCGGCCCAGGCCATCACCGACGGCAGCGCCCTGCACCTGGGCTCGACGCCGGCGCACACCGAAGTGCTCGTCCTGCGCTATGAACAGGACCCGGAGGTGAGCACCCCGGTGCTCACCTCCCTCGTCCGGCCGATGCACGTCAGGAGCCGGGAGAACGCACAGCTCAAAAAGACCGTCGAACTTCTCACCGCGGAGCTCGCCCAGCCGCAGATCGGCACCACCGCCGCCCTCAACAGCCTCATCGACCTACTGCTCATCCAGTTCGTACGCGTCTGCCTGGCCCGTAACCCGGACAAGCAGCCCGGCTCATGGCTGGGCGCGATGCGCGATCCGGTCGTACGCGACGCCCTGGAATGCGTCCACGCCCGACCGGAACACCCCTGGACCACCGAGTCCCTGGCCGCCGCGACGGCGGTCTCCCGCACGACACTGTCCAGGCATTTCCGCTCCGCCCTCGGACAGACACCGGGCGCGTACGTGACGCAGTGGCGCATGGACCTGGCGTCCGTCCGGCTCCGCGACACCGACGAGCCGGTCGAGTCGATCTCCGGCGCGGTCGGCTACGCCTCTCCGCACGCTTTCAGCCGCGCCTTCCGGCGTGCCCGGGGCATGCCCCCGGGCGAGTACCGTTCCCGGCTTCGCAAGTGATCGCGATAGCCCACTACTTCAAGCGCCTGATCGGTCACACTGAGAGATCGGGTGATCATAGACCCCTCAGGGCAGGGGAGTGGTGAGCACGAGCCGGGAGCGCGGCCTCCGGCGGAGGCCACCGCCGCGCCGGCAAGGTCATCGCCTGCGAACTCGGCCACCGCCTCGCCGCCCGTCGCGGACCGGCCTGCCGTCCGGCGAAAACCACCGAATAGAATGAAACTCAGCACATTCTGATACCAGACAGAATCCACCTTCTGTCCGGTATCGCATATTTTCCCAGGTCAGGCGGTATCCGCCTCCGGCTCAAGCGCGTTCACGAACGCCGCCGCCTCGGCCTGACCCATCCCGGTCTCACCCCGGACCAGGTGAACCGCCTGCTCAAAACGCCCGGACGCCTTCAGCTCACGGGCACGCCCGGCCAGAGTACCGATCAGCGGTGACACCGGGCGACCGGGCGAAGCGGACAGCGGCCGCCCGGCGGCGATCGCCTCGGCGGCCAGTTTGGCCTCCTTCAGGCCCAGCGTGGTCTCCTGCCTGATCAATTTGATCGCGTGGAGCAGGCGACCGGCGTCGGTGAGCGCGCGTACACGCCGTTCCAGGTCATACGACAGGGCCGGCGGTGGCTGCGGTACGTGCTCGCCTCTGTTGCGGGCGGCGGTGCGCGCCAGCGAGATGACGCCGATCACTACGAGCACGGCGAAGATGAGGAAGCCGCCGAGCATCAACAGTTCTGTAGGTCCGAGTCCTGCCACGGTGTGATCGTACGATGTTCCGCCGCTTTTCACCCCTTCCGCGAATGCTCGATAATGAACATTATGTCAAGTAGCGCGGAGCCGGGCCCCTCCTCGGCCAGGCCGGCGGGGATCGTCCGACGGACACTCCTGCGCCACCGCCGGGCACCCTGAGTCCGCTCCGAGGTACATGTCGCCCCGCCGGCGGAGGCCGGGCGCAGGTGGTGTTCGAGCCGGCGCCTGCCGTACGCCTTCCGGCAAGACCGCCCGGCGGCCCTCCCCCGCCTTCGCGGCAATTCGCCCTTACCATCGGTAAAGGGTTTTCGGGTACCGAAAAGCCGGTGATGGCGTCCAATGCGGCGGTGTTGAGGTGGCACTTCGCATGCCGGGCATTCCAGACCTGGACACGATTCCCATCCCATGCTGTATTCCATCTCAGTGCGCTTTACCCGCCGCCTCACTGGGAGTTGTGAGTTGGATACGATTCCGCAGCGGCTCGTCCGGGTGCTGCTCGTGGCGATGCTCGCGGTCGCCACCGCCACGGTTTCCGGCCGGTCGCCGTCGCACGCAGAAAGGGCCCCGTCACCGTCTGCGCATATCGTTCAGGAGGACACCGATCCGGTGCTGTACTGGAACGGCGTCCTGCAGGAGGCGTTTCGCCGGCAGGCGAAGGGGGCGCCCGGGCCGTTGGCCCGGGCGGGAGCGATGATGCACACGGCGATCTTCGATGCGCTCATGTCGATCGAGAAGATCGCCAATCCCTACGGCCAGCCGCCTTTCCAGCCGTATCTGCGCACCGTCGCCGCCGATCCGGCCGCCGCCGTCGGCAGCGCGCGGGAGTGGGCCATCGGGTACGCCGCCCGCGACACGCTGACCTCCGTTTTCGCAGCTCAGGCCGGGTATTTCGACAGCGCGCTCACCGCGCGGCTGGCCGGGTTCTCCGCTGGCACGCCGCCGGAGAGCCAGGCCGCGGCGGCGAGTGTCGGCCAGGGCGTCGCGCAGCTGATCATGGAGGCGCGTGCCGATGACGGATCGGGCGATCCGGCGGCCTACACCTTCGAGCAGACCCCGGGTGCCTGGCAGTTGTCCGAATCTTCGAATTGCGATGCCCCTTCCGATGCGGTGACCCCGGGGTGGGGCAGGGTGCAGCCGTTCGGTGTGCCGACGCTGGAACCGTTCTTGCGGAGGTTCCCGCAGGGCTTCACCTCCTACCAGGAGGCGTTGTCCAGTCCTGCCTACGCCGCGGCGTTCAAGGATGTGAAGGAGAAGGGCGCGCGTGAGGGTTCCACGCGTGTCGGCGATGAGGAGGAGGTCGCCTTCTTCTGGGCCAATGACCTTGACGGCACCTACAAGCCGCCCGGTCAGTTGTTCGAGCACACGCGTATCGTCTCCAGGGATCAAAGCCTGGGGCTGGTGGCGAATGCCCGGTTGTTCGCGCTGGTGGGTTTGTCCATGGCGGATGCGGCCATCGCGGCGTGGGATCGTAAGTACTTGACGGCGATCGATCTGTGGCGGCCGCAGACCGCGATCCGGCTGGCCGGGACCGACGGCAACCCCGATACCGAGGCCGACTCGGCGTGGGAGCCGCTGTCGCGGGACCGGAACGGCGATCCTTTGTCGCCGTGTTTCCCGGCGTGGGTGTCGGGTCATGCCACGTTCGGCGGCGCCTGGGCGGGGGCGATGTTCGGCTTCTTCGGTGGCCGTGACATCCCGTTCACGGCCACCACCGAGGACCCGGCGGCGCGCAGGGCCGACGGTACGTTCCCCACGCGGCGCTTCGCCACGTTCGGCCAGGCGGCTGAGGAGAACGCCAGGAGCCGGGTGTATCTCGGGGTTCATTTCGAATGGGACGACAACGACGGTGGCATCATCGGTGACCAGATCGCCAAGGACATCGTCGCCACCAGGTTGCGGCCGTCGGCCGCCAGTGATGGCCGTACCGACATCGGGACGGCCTACAACTACAGCGACCAGGCGGAGGGCGTCGCGCTGCACACCTGGAGGTCGAACGGTTCGGGGCTGGACTATCCGAGGGTCCGGTGGCAGGGCCAGGAGTGCCGGCCCGCTGATCCTTCGGCGGGGCTGTCTCCGGGCAGTCAGTTCGTCTCGGGTGATTTCAACGCCGATTTCCGCACTGATGTGGCCTGTTTCCGCATCAATGACGATCATTCGATGCACCTGCTGGTGTGGATTGCCACGCCGTCGGGTTTCCAGGCGCCTCAGGTGGTGTGGTCTTCGGCCAATTGGGGTGAGGCGGGCAGGACTCAGGCGTTGGCCGGGGACTTCAACGGTGATGGGCGTACCGATCTGGCGGCAGCGTACAACTACCATGACGGGGATCGGAATGTGGCGTTGTGGGTGTGGCGTGCGACGGCCAGTGGGTTCGAGTACCCGAAGCGGAAGTATTTCGGGCAGGTCTGCCGGGTTCCCGACATCACGCGGCCGTTGTCGGACAATTCGCGGTTCGTGATCGGGGACTTCAATGCCGACCGCCGCAGCGATGTGGCGTGTTTCCATGTGCAGGACAGCCGCGCCGCGCAGTTGGTGACGTGGGCGTCGGTGCCCGGTGACGGGCTGGACGGCTTCAAGCTGGAGGCGCCGCAGGTCAGGTGGACCGGCCCCACCTGGGGTTCCCCGTATCGCACGCAGGTTTTCAGCGGTGATTTCAATGGTGATGGGCGGCTCGATTTCGCCGCGGCGTACAACTCGCAGGACGCCACCCAGAACGTGCGGATGCTGACCTGGAGATCGCTCGGGCAGCAGGGCTTTGCAAATCCGCAGATCCAGTGGGAGGGGCCGCAGTGCAAGGCGCCGGCCGTCGATCGGCCCCTGTCCGTCAACAGCGGTTTCGTGTCCGGCGACTTCAACGGGGACGGGTTTTCGGATGTGGCGTGTTTCCACATCAGTGACAGCCGGTCCGCCCAATTGATCACCTGGCAGGTCACGCGGGCGGGTTTCGGCGCGCCGCAGTCGATCTGGACGGGTCCTACGTGGGGGGCTCCGCTCAGGACCCAGGTCTACAGCGGGGACTTCAACAACTGAGAAGCCCCTGGGGTCCGCCGGACCGACCGGACCAGCGGACCCCACGCGCCGGGTCTCAGCCGTGCAGGGCGTCGAACAGGGTGATCCACTGGTCGGGGTGGACGAAGGCGACCACCGCCGAAGGGGGTACGCCGGCGTTGCGGAACGCCGCGTCCAGGTGGCGGGCGGGGAAGCGGCGGCGCAGGGAGGCCCGCAGGGTGCCGCCGACGCCGCTGAATCCGAGGTCCACCAGGTGCCGGTAGTCGCGCATGGCCCGCGGTGGGAGCAGGGCGGTGGGGCGGCGGCGGATGCGGATGATCGCCGAGTCGACGGCGGGGACGGGGCGGAAGCGGGTGCGGTCGATGCGGCCGGCCAGGTGCCAGGTGTGGCGGGGCCAGTCCTGGACGGTGACCTTGCTCCAGCGGCCGTAGTCGCCGGTGCGTTTCCTGGCGTACTCCAGCTGGGTGACCAAAGTGGCGGAGGTGAGGCCCGGGGCTTGCAGGCACCAGGTGATGATGCGGGAGGTGGCCGAGTAAGGGATGTTGCCGACGACCGCGAACGGCCCGTGGGGGCCGTGGCGGTGGCGAAGTCGGCGTTGATGATCTGGATGCGTTCCTCGCCTCGGGTACGGGCGGCCAGGCGCGCGGCGAGGCGGGGGTCGAGTTCGTAGGCGATGACCTTGCCCGCGTGGCGGGCCAGGGCTCGGGTGAGGGCGCCCTCCCCCGGGCCGGGTTCCAGGATGAGGCCGCCGGGCCGGAGGCGCGCGGCGTGGACGATGCGATCGATCTCATGGGGGTCGGTGAGGAAGTTCTGGGACAGGGTGCGCCGGTTACCGCTGGTGCGGCGATGATCGTGTGCGCGGGTACGCGCCATCGTGGTGCCCGCCCTTTCGGGTCCGAGAGTGAATGTGGGTCTCGGAGGCCCTGGGCACGCTGTTTTGGGGGCGCGGCGCGGTGGCGGCCACTCCCCCGGTTCGCGCGTGGGCGCGGCCGGGCGTGGCCATGGCTGAAATCCGCCGCTGAGGCGGACAAAAGGGGAGAAAGAGAGGGCGGCGCGTCCTCAGCGGGCCAGGGCCCGGGTGACGCGCGGCCGTGCGACCAGTTGCGCCACCCGCCAGGTGGTGCGGGTGAGGGCGCAGTAGCAGCACATGAGGTTCATGCTAGGCGGGATGCGGCGGGCCCGCAAAAGGGTTTTGCGGTCAGGCGGCGTGTCGTTCGGCGCACAGGGCGGCCAGGGTGTCCAGGGAGATGCCGAGGGCGGTGGCCAGGGCCGCGACGGTGAAGAAGGCGGGGGTGGGAATGCGCCCGGTTTCGATTTTGCGAAGGGTTTCGGCGGACAGGCCCGCGGCGGCGGCGACGGTGGTCATGCTGCGGTCGCCGCGGGCTTGGCGCAGCAGGAGGCCGAGTTGACGGCCTCGGTCGCGTTCTGGCTCGGTGAGCGGGGTGCGGACCATGTGAGCGATCCTAGACGACGGCCCGCCGCCCGCATCGGCTTGAGAGCTCGAGGGCTTGACCCTCACGTAACGTCAGGCCGCAGCATGGTCGATATCGGCGCGCCGGAAGGGGATGAGATGGGGCTGCCGGTGGGGCAGGTGGCGCGGCTGGCGGGCATCACCGTCCGCACGCTGCACCACTACGACGAGATCGGGCTGCTCACCCCCGGTGAGCGGACCGCCTCGGGCTATCGGCTCTACACCGGGCACGACCTCGAACGGCTGGAACAGGTGCTGTTCTACCGCGAGCTGGGGTTCGCCCTGGAAGAGATCGCGGCCATCTTGGACCAGCCCGGCGCCGACCGGATGACACACCTGCGGCGGCAGCATGAGCTGCTGATGCGGCGCATCGCCCGGCTTCGGGACATGGCCGCCGCCGTCGAACTGGCCATGGAGGCGCAAACGATGGGATTCGATCTTTCACCGGCCGAGCGGCTGGAGGTGTTCGGCCGGTTCCGGCCCGAGGACTACGCGGCCGAGGCGGAGGAACGCTGGGGCGGCGGGAAGGAGTTCGCCGAAAGCCGGCGCCGGGTGGCGGGCTACACCAAACAGGACTGGCTGCGGCTGCGTCAGGAAGGTGAGGAGATCGTGGCGGGCCTGGCCGCCGCGTTCGCCGCCGGTGAGCCGCCCGGCGGCATGACGGCGATGGATCTGGCCGAACGGCATCGCGGGCACATCACCCGCTGGTTCTATGACTGCGGGTATGAGGTTCACCGCGGGCTGGGCGAGATGTACATGGCCGACGAGCGGTTCGCCGTGCACTTCGAGCAGGTGGCCCCGGGTCTGGCCGCGTACGTGCGGGACGCGATCGCCGCCAACGCCGACCGCGCCGCGGGCTAGCCGGTGTCGTGTTCTAGCCGGTCTCGGCGACGGCGGCCTGGTACAGGCGGTAGCCGAGCCGCCGGTACAGGGCGATGGCGGCGGTGTTCCAGCCGTCGGCCATCAGGCAGGCGCGGCCGTGCGCGGCGATCAGGTGCTCGGTGACGAAGCGGCACACCCGCTCCCCCAGTCCCCTGCCGCGGGCCGGTACGGCGGTGGCCACCCCGGCCAGCAGGCCCGCGGTGGGGGCGCTCCAGGCGTCGGCGGCGACCGCGGCGAGGGTCTGGCCGTGGCGGATGCCGGCCCAGGCGCGGACTCCGGGAAGGCCGGGCACGGCGTAGGCGTCGGGGCTGGCATCCGCCAGCAGCGCGGCGACCTCTCCGGCCGCGGCGGCCGGTAACCACACCGCGCCGCCGTACCCGCCGCCCGGCGGCGGACCCGGCGGAGGCGGGGTGGTGGTGTCCATCCACACGAACCGCGCCGCCACCCGCAGCCCCGTCACACGGCGGGCGACCTGGGTGATCAGCTCATCGCCGCCCAGCGGCCGGTAGGTGGTCCCGCACTCCCCCAGCGTGTGCGCCACCAGCCGCGCCGCCGCCCCCGCGGGCCCGGCGACCGCGAGCCGGTCCCGGCGGCACAGGTCGGGGCTGGCCACCGCCACGGCATCGCCCAGCCGGAACGCGCGCACCCCGCCGTCCAGCCGCTGGGCCGCCCACATGACCAGCGAGTCATCGCCGGCGACGGCGCGGACCTCCGCCAGGGCGGTCACCTCGACGATCACAAGATGGCGGCCGGGGTGTAGGCGGCGGCGCCGGGGTGGCGGGCGGTGATCTGCCCGATGCGGGCCACCACGTCGGCGACCTGCGCCTGGGCGGCGCCGGTGAACGATGCGGCGTCCGACAGCAGGCCGGTGATGGCCGCCTCGTCCAGCGGGAAACGGGCATCGGCGCCCAGGCGGGCGGGCAGGGTGTTGCCGCCGCCGTGGGCGCGCATGTCCAGCGCCGCGGCCACCGCGTGCTCCTTGATCAGTTCGTGTGCGGTCTCGCGGCCGACCCCGGCGCGTACCGCGGCCATCAGCATCTTGGTGGTGGCCAGGAACGGCAGGTAGCGGCGCAGTTCGGTGTCGATGACCGCGGGGAAGGCGCCGAACTCGGCCAGTACCGTCAAGGTGGTCTCGCTCAGCCCGTCGAAGGCGAAGAACGCGTCCGGCAGCGCCACCCGCCGCACCACCGAGCAGGAGACGTCGCCTTCGTTCCACTGCCCGCCGGCCAGTTCGCCGCTCATCGCCGCATACCCCCGCAACACCACGGCCAGGCCACCGATCCGCTCACACGAGCGGGTGTTCATCTTGTGCGGCATCGCCGAGGACCCGACCTGCCCCTCCTTGAACCCCTCGGTGACCAGTTCGTTGCCGGCCATCAGCCGCACCGAAAGGGCCAGGCTCGCGGGGGCGGCGGCGAGCTGCACCAGCGTGGTGAGGACCTCATAGTCCAGGGAACGCGGATAGACCTGCCCGACGCTGCCCAGCCGGTGGGTGAAGCCCAGGTGGGCGGCGACACGGTCTTCGAGTTCGGTGAGCCGTTCGGGGTCGCCGCCGAGCAGGTCCAGCATGTCCTGGGCGGTGCCGACGGGGCCTTTGACGCCGCGCAGCGGGTAGCGGTCCAGCAGGCCGTCCAGGCGGGCGTAGGCGGCCAGCAGTTCTTCCGCGGCGTTCGCGAAGCGTTTGCCCAACGTGGTGGCCTGGGCGGGGACGTTGTGGGAGCGGCCGGTGATGACGGTCGCGGAGTGCTCGGCGGCCAGTGATGCCAGGCGGGCCAGGACGGCCACGCACCGGTCGCGCACATGCAGCAGGCTGTCGCGGATCTGCAGTTGCTCGACGTTCTCGGTCAGGTCGCGCGAGGTCATGCCCTTGTGGATGTGCTCATGCCCGGCCAGGGCGTTGAACTCCTCGATGCGGGCCTTGACGTCGTGGCGGGTCAGGCGTTCGCGGGCGGCGATGGACTCGGTGTCGACGTCGTCGATGACCTTCTCGTAGTCGCTGATCGCCGTCTGCGGGACCGCCACCCCCAGGTCGGCCTGCACCTTGAGGACCGCCAGCCACAGCCGGCGCTCGGCGATCACCTTGTGCCGCGGGGACCAGATGCGAGTCAGCTCCGGCGAGGCGTAGCGGGCGGCCAGGACGTTGGGGATGTGCGGCTTGTCGGTCACATCGCCGCAGTTTATCGGCCGGTCCCGAAGGTGGCGGCCGGTGGGGGCGCTCAGGTGTCCCCACCGGCCGGGCCGGGCTCACTTGGGTGCGGTGGCCTGCAGTTCCTTGCCGCCGGGACGGGAGTCGGCGGCGTGCTGCCCGCCCGCGGGCTTGCGCCGCAGTCGTTCCTTGGTCCGTTCGACCATCGTGTACAGGGTCGGCACCAGGACGAGGGTGAGCAGCGTGGAGGACACCAGGCCGCCGATCACCACGATCGCCAGCGGCTGGGAGATGAACCCGCCGGAGCCGGTCAGTCCCAGCGCCATCGGGATCAGGGCGCAGATGGTCGCCACGGCCGTCATCAAGATCGGCCGCAGTCGCCGCCTGCCGCCTTCCATCACGGCCTCCACCACGTCCATGCCCTGCGCCCGGTACTGGTTGACCAGGTCGATCAGCACGATCGCGTTGGTGACGACGATGCCGATCAGCATCAGCATCCCGATCAGCGCCGGGACGCCCAGCGGGGTGCCGGTGGCCAGCAGCAGCCCGAGTGCGCCGGTCGCCGCGAACGGCACCGACACCAGCAGGATCAGCGGCTGGATGAAGCTGCGGAACGTCGCCACCATGATCATGAAGACGATGGCGATGGCCGCGAGCAACGCCACCCCCAGGTCGGCGAACGCCTCCTCCTGGTCGGCGCTGACGCCGCCGATGCTCCAACCGGCGCCCGCGGGCAGGTTCAGGCCGTTCAGCTCGGCGGTCAGCGCCGTGGTGACACTGCCCAGGTCGCTGGCGGTGGCGCGGCCGGTCACGGTGGCGCTGCGCTCGCCGTCGATCCGGGTGACCTGCGTGGGGCCGTCGACCTCGGAGACCTCCGCCACGTCGTCCAGTTCGACGGCGCCGGTCGCGGTGGGCAGTTCCAGCTCGCGGATCTGTGACAGCGAGCCGGGGGCGTCATCGCCGCGCAGTACCAGGTCGGCGGCGCGGTCGTCCAGCGTGAGCCGCCCCAGTGGCGCACCGCGGAACGCCTGGGCGACGGCCTGGCCGATCGCCGTCTCGCTCAGGCCCCGCTCGGCGGCCTCCTTGCGGTCCACGCGCACCTCCACCCGCCGGGTGGCGGCCTCAAGGTTGGAGGTCACCTCCGACAGGCCGGGCACGCCCGCCATGGCCGAGGTGACCGTCTCGGCCGCGCGGCGCAGTGTGTCGGTGTCCGGGGCGCGGACGATGACCTGCATCTCGTTGGCGGAAAGGCCCGGGCCGCCGCCCTGTTCGCTGATGGTGACCTCCCCCACGCCCGAAAGGGCGGCCACCGCGGTGCGGATCTCGTCCTGTACGGCTGTGCTGTCGGCGTCCTCCTCCAAGGTGATGGAGAAGGAGGAGCGGTCGGCGATGCCGCCGCCGCCGGGCATGCCCATGACTCTGCCGCCCGAGCCCACGTTGACCTGATAGGACCGCACGCCCCGCATGCCGGTCAGGACCTCTTCGACCTTTTTGGCGGCGGCGTCGGTGGTGGCCAGGTCGGTGCCGGTCGGCATCCGCTGGGTGATCGACAGGGTGTTCTGCCCGGCCGCGGACAGGAAGTTGGTCTCCAGGCGTCCGGCCAGGCCCATGGTGCCGGCGAAGATGACCAGCCCGGCGAGCAGGGTGATCAGCCGGCGGCGGGTCGCGAAGCGCAGTACCGGCAGGTAGGCCCGCTGCAGGGGGCTGCGTAGTTCCTTGGCTTCGGCGCGTTCGCGGATGGCCTGCATTTCGGCGGGGGTGGCGGTGGGCGCCTTGAGGAACCAGTAGGCCAGTACCGGGATGACGGTCAGGGACACCACCAGTGATGCCAGCAGCGCGACGGTGACGGTGATGGCGAACGGGGCGAACAGTTCGCCGACCATGCCGCCGACGACGGCGATCGGCAGGAACACCGCCACGGTCGTCAAGGTGGAGGCGGTGACGGCGCCGCTGACCTCCCGTACCGCTGAGGTCAGCGCGGTGCGTTTGGGTTCGCCGTAGGCCAGATGGCGTTTGATGTTCTCAAGGACGACGATGGAGTCGTCCACGACCCGGCCGACGGCGATGGTCAGTGCGCCGAGGGTGAGCATGTTCAGGGAGTAGTCGCCGACCCACAGGGCGATGAGCGCGATGACCACCGACAGCGGGATGGACACGGCGGTGACGATGGTGGAACGCAGTGACAGCAGGAACACCAAGATGACCAGGACGGCGAAGGCGAGGCCGAGCAGTCCTTCGGTGGTGAGGTCCTTGATGGCGTGTTCGACGTAGGGGGCCTGGTCGAACACGACGGTGATGGGCACGTTGCCGAGGGCGGTCATCAGGGCGGGGATCTTGTCGCGTACGGCGTGCGAGATGGCCACGGCGTTGCCGTCGGGGGCCATGGTGATCGATACGCCGAGGCTGGGCTCGCCGTCGGTGCGGGTCAGTGTGGTGGCCTCGGTGATCTGCCGTTCCACGTCGGCGACCTCGCCCAGTTTGACGGGCTTGGGGGGCTTGGGGGCGGGCGGGGCCTTCGTCGGCGGGGCCTGCCCGGGCATGGTGGGGCGTTGTGCCTGCGATGCGGCCTGCTGCTGGGCCTGGAGCTGGGCTTGTTGCTGGGCCTGCTGTAGCTGGGCGGCCGATGGGGCCAGGTACAGGTTCTTCAGGTCCTCGATGGTCTCGATGCGGTTGCCGACCTGGACGGTCAGGGCCTTGTCGTCCTTGGTCAGGTTGCCCGCCGGGACGGGGCTGCCGTTGGCGCGCAGCGCCTCGCCGATCGCGGCCGGCGACAGGCCGTGCTTTTTCAGTTTCTTCTCGTCGGGGGTGATGACGACGTTCTCCTCGCGGGCGCCGGTCACCTCGGCTTCGCGTACCCCTTCCACCGAGCGGATCTCGGGCAGGGTGAGCCGGTCGAGTTTGTCGGCCATTTCCCGCTGGTCGCCGTCTTCTGCCACGGCCAGTACCAGTACCGGCAGGTCGTCGGTGTTGCCGGCGATGACCTGGGGGTCGACGTCGTCGGGCAGGCTGGGGCCGATGCGCGAGACCGCCTGTTGCATGTCGGCGACGGCGGCGTCGATGTCGACGCCGAAGTCGAAGGCGACCTGGATCTGGGCGAGGCCCTCGCGGGAGGTGGAGGTGATCTCGGTGACGCCTTCCATCCCGTCGAAGGAGTTCTCGATGGGTTCGGTGATCTGTTCTTCGACGATCTCCGGGGACGCTCCGGGGTAGGCGGCGACGACGAACGCTCCTGGGAAGGCGAGCGAGGGCAGCAACTGCTGCTTCAGCGCGGTGATCGCGAAAGCGCCGAAGGCGCTGAGCACGACCGCGATCAGTATGACGAGGCTGCGGTTGGCTAGGCTCAACCTTGCCAGGAAGGTCACGGGAACGAACTCCCTCAGAGTAAGCGGGGCAAAATGAGCGACATGCGAAGTTTTGCTCCACACTAACACTTTGCCTGGCGCAAATATTTAGCCCTATGCCTCGTTCCTGATAGCCTTCTCAGGAAGTCAAGAGGTGAGACACATCGACGAACGCGACGTGCTGATCAACCGGATCGCCCGCATCCAGCATGAGCTGGCGCGATACATTGCCCGAAGCCGATTCCTGCCCGGATCCGCCTCGAATCTGACAATGCGCCAGCTTCAGGTCACCGTGCTGCTGTCATCCCTCGGCTCGGCCTCCGGTCAAGACCTCGCCCGCCACCTCGGCGTCGGCCTGGCCACCGTCAGCGGCATCGTCGACCGCCTCGTCCGCCACGGCCTGGCCAGCCGCCACGAAGACCCCGCCGACCGCCGCGTCCGCCGCGTCGAACTGACCCCCAAGGGCAAGGCCCTCATCGAAGAACTCCAGGACACCGGCCTCGCCGGCCTGCGCCGCATCCTGGACCACCTGGACCTGGACACCCTGCGCATGCTCGACCTCGTGGGCATCCGCATGTACGAGGCCGGGCGGCGGCTACGCGAAGAAGAAGCACAGGCCGATTCGTCTTCGCCGCCTGGCTGAGGGGTTGTTCGTTGGGCTTTGGTCAAGCCCACCAGCCGATCGGCTTTACAAAGTAAATATCAGGTCGGTGATCTCGGCAGGCCGCTCCATGCTCGGCAGGTGACCGGCCCACTCCAGCTCCACCAGCCGGGCCGGCCTCGGGCCCCAGCCAGGTGTCCACGTTCAGCCGCACCGCGGCCTCCACCTCCCCCGCCGTCAGCAGGCGGTCCTCCTCGGCGATGAACGCCCGCAGATCGGGCGTCTTGGGCAGGCCGCACCCCGCGTCCAGCAGCACCAGGCTCCCGACCAGCTCCGGATGCGCCGTGGCCACCTCCAGCGCCACCTGCCCGCCGTAGGAGGCCCCGACCAGCAGCGCGGCCACATCACCGCAGTCGGCGTAGGGCACCGGCGAGGCGTACGGCGTGCGCCCATAACCGCGAAAGTCCAAGCGGATCACCCGCGAACGCGCCCCCAGGGCAGGCCACAGCGGGTCCCACATCCGGCCGTCGGCCGTCGAGGAATGCAACAGCACGGTGACCGGGTCTCCCGAACCGGCCTCCTCGAAGTACACCTCGCTCATCTTGAGCCCCCTCCCCCGCTCCCCGGCTCCCCCGCTCATCGGCTCTCGGCCGCCAGCCGCACGCCCAGGCCGATCAGCACCACGCCGGACGCCTGCTCCAGCCGCCGCCGCACCGCCGGACGCCCGAGCACCGCCCGGACCCGGCCGATCAGCCAGATCACCATCGCGTACCACAGCGTGTCGACCGCCGCCCACACCACCGCCAGCACGGTCAGCGTCGCCGGCGCGTCCGCGCCCGCGGGCACGAACTGCGGCAGGAACGCCATCGCGAACACCGCCGCCTTCGGATTGGCCAGGCAGGTGCCCAGCCCCGCCAGGTACGAGCCGCGCCACCCGCCGCCGGAAAGGCCCGGCCCGGCGACCTCCACGCCCCCCGCGGGCTCGGTGGCGGGGCGGCGGGCCTGCCACAGCGATTGGGCGCCCATCGCCACCAGCACCACCGCCCCGGCGATGCGCATCGTGTCATAGGCCACCTGTGAGGCCGTCACCAGCGCCGACAGGCCGAACGCCGCCGCCAGCGCCCAGGCCAGCACACCCGTCTCGTTGCCCAGCGTGGCGGCCATGCCCCGCCAGGGCCCGGCGCGCAGCGTCTGGCGCAAGATGACCGCCGTGCTCACCCCGGGCGTCATCGCGATCAGAAGGCAGGCCCCTGCGAAGGCCACGATATGCATGGCGTCATCGTGGCGAGGGCCCCTGCGCGGCGCAACGGGTTTACCCGCCGGGCGGGGCGGCCAGGCCGTACACGGCGGCCATGCCGGCGACCTCGCGTTCCATCGCCGCCCGCAGTTCCGGCGGGTCCAGCACCTCGATCTGCGCGCCCATCCGCAACAGCACCCACCGCGCGTGGCGGATCGACTCCACCGGCACCACCACGGTGACCCACCCGGCGGCGTCCGGCGGGCCCGCCTCGGCCAGGGCCGCGTCCACCAGTTCGGCGGTCAGCGTGAGCCGCAGCATGTCGTGTGCGCCGGGCGCGAGCCGCAGCCGTGCCTCGGCGGTGTACATGCGTTGCCGGAAGTCGGCCGCCCACCGCCGCCAGTACTCCGTCAGGTCGAAGCCGGCGGGCCGCTGGAAGGTGCCCGGCAGGACCTGCGCCGACAGGATGCGCGAGATCCGGTACGTGCGCACCGCCTCCTCCACGCCCGCCACCAGGTACCACGTACCGCCTTTCAGGACCAGGCCGTAGGGGTGGACGAGGCGTTCCACCTCGCGCTGCCCCCATCGCCGGTAGCCGATCCGCAGGGGCCGCTCCTCCCACACCGCCTCCGACACCACGGCCAGGTGCGGCACCTCTTCTGTGCCCCGGTACCAGCCGGGGACCTCCAGGTGGAAGCGCTCGCGCATCCGGAAGGCGCGTGAACGCGGCTCGGGCGGCAGCGCCGCCAGCAGTTTGAGCCCGGCCGCCGACGCCTCCTCGGCCAGGCCCAGTTCGGCGGCCGGGCCGGGCAGCGCCGCCAGGAACAGTGAGGCCGCCTCCTGCGGGCTCAGCCCGTTCAGGCGGGTGCGGTAGCCGTCCAGCAGCCGGTATCCGCCGGCCGGGCCGCGGTCGGCGTACACCGGTACGCCCGCCGCCGACAGGGCCTCCACGTCCCGGTACACCGTGCGTACCGACACCTCCAGCTCGCGGGCGATCTGTGGCGCGGTCACCCGGCCCCTGGTCTGCAGGAGCATCAACAGCGAGAGCAGGCGACCGGCACGCATGAACGCAGTCTGCTGCACCGGGTGGCCGATCTTGGCGACGGGGCGGGCCGGCTTGCCAGGCCAACACTCGGTGTGTTCATATGAACACATGGAAGGTGCCGATCGGGTGCGTGAGATCGTCAACGCGCTGCGTGTCAACGACACCGTCTCGGTCGCCGAGCTCGCCCTGCGCCACCGGGTGTCGGAGATGACGATCCGCCGCGACCTGGACGAGCTGGCCCGCCAGGGCGTCGCCCGCCGGGTCCGCGGCGGCGCGATCAGCCTGCTGCTGCGCGGGGAGGAACCGCCGTTCCAGGTCCGCGAGCGGGAGGCGGTGGAGGCCAAGCGGCGCATCGGCGCCGAGGTCGCCGCCCTGATCGCCGACGGCGAGGCGGTCCTGCTGGACGGCGGCACCACCGCCCTGGAGGTGGCCAGGGCGCTGCGCGAGCGGCGCCTGACGGTGCTGCCGCTGGCCGTGCAGCCGCTGGCGGAGCTGGCCGGCGCGCCGCGGGTGCGGCTGGTGGTGCCCGGCGGCGAGGTCCGCCCCGGCGAGCTCGACTTCACCGGCCCGCTCACCGAGCGGGCCATCGCCGCGCTGCGCTTCGACACCGCCGTCATCGGCTGCTGCGGCCTTTCCCCCGAGCACGGGCTGACCGCCCACGACCTGCCCGGCGTCGCCGTCAAACAGGCCGCCATCGCCGCCGCCCGGCGGGTGATCGCCGCCGCCGACTCCGGCAAGTTCGGCCGCACCGCGTTCGGCACGGTGTGCCCGCTGGAGCGGCTGGACGTGGTGGTCACCGACGACGGCATCCCCGCGAGCCAGCGCGAGGCGCTGACCGCCGCCGGCGTCACCGTCCGCGTCGCCTAGCCGGGCCTGCCGAGGTCTCGAAGGGGCGGGCTCAGATCGCGTCCCCCGGGCCGTCCTGGCGTCCTTCCGGCGCCGGTGAGCCCGGCCGCGACTCGCTGGGCGAGGGGCTGGGGGTCGGCTCGCGCGGCATCGGTGTGGTGGGCACCGGCGGCGGGGTCGGCACGAACATCGTCGGCGGCAGCGGCCGCATCGGCCGCGCCTGATCATCGGCCCGGCCGAACACCAGCCACCCCACCACGAACAGCAGGGCCAGCATCAGCGCCAGCGCGGCGGCGGCCGTCAGCACCGCCCGCCGCGACTCGATCGGCGGCGGCTTGGGCCGCGGCGGCGCGGGCACCGCCGGAACCCGGTCGGAGATCCAGTGCGGCACGAAGTCCGGCCCGTGCCGCTCACCGATCAGCATGCCGCTGACCAGCACCGGCTCAAGGAACCGCTCGGCCCCCGGCCGCCCGGGAAGGTAGGGGGTGGCCACCCACGGCGCCTGTCCCACGTCCATCGCCACCACCGGCGGGAAGGCGTCCAGCACCGCCGTACGGCGCGCCGAGCGCCGCGCCACCCAGCCGCGTACCCCGCCCCGCTCCGGCGCGGCCTCCCTGATCGCGGTGACGAACCGGTCTCGCGCCGCCGCGTCGAAGGCCGCCCCCCGGGTCAGCAGCGCCACCGAAACCGCCCGCCCGTCAGGGGCCTGGGCGAGGTAGACCAGCCCGGCCGGGCCCACCCGCAGGCGGGCCTGGATCACGAACGGCCCTAGGCTGGGCGGATCGCCGTACTGCAGCGGACTGGCCACACCAGTCATGAAAGCACACCGCCTCGCGGCACGTTCAACACGCCGTTTGGTGGAATAACAATCGTCATGCAGCTTCCGCGCCCGCGAGCGAAAGGAGAGGCGCGCGCCGGCCGGCCCGCCACCGGCCCGGCCCGCGTGCCGCACAGCAGATGACCGTCGCCGAAGAAGTACCCAGCGGCACCGACGCCGAGGTGCTGCGCCAGGCCCTGGCCGAGGTCAGGCGCGTCATCGTCGGCCAGGAGCACATGGTCGAGCGGCTGCTGGTGGCGCTGCTCGCCCGCGGGCACTGCCTGCTGGAAGGGGTGCCGGGGGTGGCCAAGACCCTGGCCGCCGCGACCTTGTCCACCGTGGTGGGCGGCAGCTTCGCCCGCATCCAGTTCACTCCCGACCTGGTGCCCAGCGACATCGTCGGCACCCGCGTCTACCACCCGTCCAGCGAGAGCTTCGATGTCGAACTCGGCCCGGTGTTCGTCAACTTCCTGCTCGCCGACGAGATCAACCGCGCCCCGGCCAAGGTCCAGTCCGCGCTGCTGGAGGTGATGGCCGAGCGGCAGGTCACCCTGGCCGGGCGCACCCACCCGCTGCCCCGCCCGTTCATCGTGCTGGCCACCCAGAACCCGATCGAGTCCGAGGGGGTGTACCCGCTGCCGGAGGTGCAGCGCGACCGGTTCCTGTTCCGGGTGCGGGTCGAGCACCCCGATGCCCGCGAGGAGCTGGAGATCCTGCACCGGATGAGCGTCAAACCGCCCGAGCCGCGGCCCGTGCTGGACCCGGCGCGGCTGGCCGCGCTGCAGGACCTCGCCGAGCAGGTGTCGGTCCACCAGCTCGTCGCCGACTACGTGGTGCGGCTGGTGATGGCCACCCGCGTCCCGGGCGACTACGGCATCCCGGAGATGGCCGACACCATCGAGATCGGTGTCAGTCCCCGCGCCACCTTGGGGCTGGTCGCCGCCGGGCGGGCGCTGGCGCTGCTACGCGGGCGTGACTACCTGCTGCCCGATGACGTCCGCGATGTCGCGGTGGACGTCATGGGTCATCGGCTGATGCTCACCTTCGACGCGCTGGCCGACGGCGTGGCCCCCGACGATGTGGTGCGCCAGATACTCGCCGCCGTGCCCCCGCCACTGGTGGTGTGGAACCAGGGCCGGCGATGAGAGCCGCCGAACAGGCGCTGCGCCGCCTGGAGCTGACCATCGTGCGGCGGCTGGACGGCATGCTGCACGGCTCCCACCAGGGGCTGCTGCCGGGGCCGGGCAGCGAGACCGGCGACAGCCGCGTCTATGTGCCCGGCGAGGACGACGTCCGGCGCATGGACTGGGCCGTCACCGCCCGCACCACCGTCCCGCACGTACGCGACCTGATCGCCGACCGGGAACTGGAGACCTGGGCGCTGGCCGACCTGTCGCCCAGCATGGACTTCGGCACCGCCGCCATGGAAAAACGCGACCTGGTCATCGCCGCCATCGGCGCCGTCGGGTTCTTGGCCGGGCGCATCGGCGACCGGTTCGGCGCCTACGTGCTGCACGAGCGGCACGTGCACCGCATCCCCGCCCGCGCCGGCCGGCCCGCCCTGTACGGCCTGCTGCACTCCTTGATGGACGCCCCCCGCGCCCGGCCGGTGCCCGACCCCGTCACCCTGGCCGAAGGCGTGCAGGTGCTGTCGGCCGCCCGCCGCCGCCGCGGCATGCGGGTGATCGTGTCCGACTTCCTGGACCAGCGGCCGGAGCTGGACCCGGCCGCCGAACGCCCCTGGGAGCGGCCGATCCGCCGGCTGGCCGCCCGCCACCAGGTGCTGGCCGTGGAGGTGATCGACCCGCGGGAGCTGGAACTCCCGCCGGTCGGCGTGCTCACCCTCACCGATCCGGAGACCGGCCGCACCGCCGAGGTCCACCTGACCCGCAAGGTCCGCGAATCCTACGCGCGGGCCGCCGCCGCCCAGCGGGCGGCCACCGCGGCGGCGCTGCGCCGCTGCGGGGTGGCCCACCTGGTGCTGCGCACCGACCGTGACTGGGTCGTCGACGTCGCGCAGTTCGTGCTGCGCCAGCGGCGCATGACCCACCTGGCGCACCGCCACCCCGCCGCCGGGGGCCGGGCGGGGAAGGCGGGGGGCGCATGACGTTCCTGTCACCGGGCTGGCTGTGGCTGCTGGCCGCGCTCGTGCCGCTGGCCGGCGGCTATGTGGCGGCGCAGTTCGCCCGCCGCCGCCACGCCGTGCGGTTTTCCAACCTGCCGCTGTTGTCGCTGGTCTCCCCGGCGGCGCCCGGCCGGCGCCGCCACCTGGCGCCCGCGTTGTTCCTGCTCATGATGACCCTGCTGGTGCTGGCCGTGGCCCGTCCCGCCGACGCGGTGCGCGTGCCCCGCGACCGGGCCACCATCATCATCGCCATGGACATCTCCCTGTCCATGGAGGCCGACGACGTCACCCCCGACCGGATCAGCGCCGCCAAGGACGCCGCCCAGCGGTTCGTGCGCGACCTGCCCGAACGGTTCAACGTCGGCCTGGTGTCCTTTGCCCGCTCGGCCGCGGTGGTGGTCTCCCCCACCACCGACCACCTGGGCGTCATCACCGCCATCGGCAACCTGTCCACCCGGGCCGGGACCGCCATCGGCGAGGCGGTGTTCAACTCCCTGGACTCCATCCGTTCCTTCGACCAGCGGGCCGCCACCGACCCGCCGCCGGCGGCGCTGGTGCTGTTGTCCGACGGCGACAACACCTCCGGCCGCGCGGTCAGCGAGGCCATCGAGGCGGCCGTGCAGGCCCGGGTGCCGGTGTCGACCATCGCCTACGGCACCCAGGAGGGCACCGTGGTGATCGACGGGCGGGCGGTCAACGTGCCGGTCAACAAGGCCACCTTGCAGACCCTGTCGGACGGCACCGGCGGGCGGGCCTACGCCGCAGAGTCCGGCACCGAGCTGCGCGAGGTGTACGAGCAGATCGGCACCTCCCTCGGCTACAAGACCGTCCACCAGGAGATCGGCCAGTGGTTCGTGCTGGCCGCGCTGCTGGCCGGGGCGCTGGTCGCGGCGCTGTCGCTGCTGTTCGGCTCCCGCCTGCCCTGAAAGCGGCGGGCGGGGGTGGTGCCCCGGCATTGGTAACGTCGATGCCCGTGGCGCACTACTTCTCCGAGCGGCCCGAAGGCGGGGCCCGGCCCGGCACGACGGGATCGGTCACGCTCGTCCTGCCCGACCTGCATCTGCGGCTGGCGACGGGCGGCGGGATGTTCTCCCCCGGCAGGATCGACCCCGGCACCCGGGTGCTGCTGGAGACCGTGCCGCCGCCGCCCGCCACGGGCGACCTGCTGGACCTGGGCTGCGGGTACGGCCCGATCGCGCTGACCATGGCGACGCGTGCGCCGCAGGCGACGGTGTGGGCGGTGGATGTGAACCGGTCGGCGCTGGAGCTGTGCGCGGCGAATGCCACGGCCCACGGCCTTTACAAAGTAAGGTCGATGCATGCCGACGAGGTTCCGCCCGATGTACGGTTCGCTGCGATCTGGTCCAATCCGGCCATCCGCATCGGCAAACCCGCGCTGCACGCGATGCTGACCCGCTGGCTGGACCGCCTCGCCCCCGGCGGCGCGGCGCACCTGGTGGTGCAAAAGCACCTCGGCTCGGACTCCCTGCAGCGCTGGCTGGCCGGCCAGGGGCACCCGGTCACCCGCGTGGCGTCCCGATCGTCGTACCGGATACTGAAAGTGGAGGCCAAGGTGGAGTCCAGGTGAACGGCGGAGTCCAGGTGAACACCCGCAGGCAGTTGCGCCCGACCGACGTCAAGCGCCTCAACCGCGCCTGGCGCCGCTCCACCGAGGGCCGCCTGGCGCTCATCCTGGAATCGGTCACCAGCCCGTTCAACATCGGCACCATCTTCCGCACCGCCGCCGCGTTCGGCGCCGAGCGGATCTGGCTGGCCGGCAACGCCACCCCACCGACCACCCAAAAGGCGCAGAAGACCGCCCTGGGCACCGACCGGCTGGTGCCGTGGGAGGAGCCCGTGCCCACCCTCTCGGCCGTCCAGGCGGCCAGGGAGGCGGGTTTCACCGTGGTGGCCGTCGAGCTGAGCGGCGATGCCGTACCGCTGCACGAGGCCCCGCTCGGCGGCGCGGTGTGCCTGGCCCTGGGCGGGGAGGACCACGGCTGCTCCCCCGCGCTGCTGGAGGCCGCCGCCGCGGTGTGCTACATCCCGCAGGTCGGCCGCGTCGGGTCCTTCAACGTCGGGATCGCCGCCGCCATCGCCATGGCCGAGGCCCGCCGCCGCGAATGGGCCCGCCCCGAGGCGGCCGGCGGCCCATGAGCCCAACGTTCACCTCCCCGGACTGACGCCGGGCCCCCGCACCGGGCATACTCCTGCACGTGCAGCGACGCTTCCCCTTCCTCGACCATCCCGCCCCGCTGGCCTTCGCCCACCGCGGCGGGGCCGGCGAGGGCCGGGAGAACACCGTCGCCGCCTTCGCCCGCGCCGTGGACCTCGGCTACACCTACCTGGAGACCGACGCCCACGCCACCTCCGACGGGGTGCTGGTCGCCTTCCACGACCACACCCTGGACCGGGTCACCGACCGCACCGGCCGGATCGCCGAACTCCCCTACCGGATGGTGCGCCAGGCGCGCGTCGGCGGCGTCGATGAGATCCCGCTCCTTGAGGACCTGCTGGGCAGTTGGCCGCGGGCCCGGTTCAACATCGACGTCAAGGAGGCCGGGGCGATCGGCCCGCTGGCCGAGGCGATCAGGCGCACCGCGGCCCACGACCGCGTCTGCCTGACCTCCTTCTCCGACGAACGGCTCAGCCGCGCCCGCGCCGCCGTCGGCCGCGAGGTGTGCTCGGCGCTGGGCCCCCGCGGGGTGGCCGCGCTGCGCGCCGCCGCCGCCACCTCCGGGTACGGCAGGCTGCTGACCCGCCTGGCCCGCGCCCAGGTGCCGTGCGTGCAGGTGCCGGTCGGGTTTCGCGGGCTGCGCGTCACCACCCGGGCCCTGGTGCGCACCGCGCACGCCCTGGGCATGCAGGTCCACGTGTGGACGATCAACGAGCCGGCGCGCATGGAGCAACTGCTCGACCTCGGCGTGGACGGCATCATGTCCGACAACATCACCGGCCTGCGGCAGGTGCTGCGGGCGCGCGGCATGTGGCACCCGCTCACCCCAGCGCCCTCCTGAAAGAGCCCGACCCCGAGCCATGACCCGAGCCATGACCCCGGCCCGCCCCCTCCCCCTCCCCGACGTCCAGGAGCATCCATGACGGCCCCCGCCGCCCAGCAGGAGACCCCCGCCGCCCGCAAACGCGAGCAACGCGGCTGGTACTGGTACGACTGGGCGAACTCGGCGTTCCCGACCACCGTGCTGACCGTGTTCCTCGGCCCGTACCTGACCGAGCTGGCGAGCACCGCCGCCGCCGGCCGCCCCTACGTCGATGTCCTCGGCTTCGACGTGCGCCCCAGCGCCTACTACAGCTTCGTCGTCGGCGTGGCCGCCGTCATCCAGATCATCGTGATGCCCGTCGCCGGGGCGCTGGCCGACCACACCGGCCGCAAACGGGAGCTGATGGCGCTCTTCGCCTACCTGGGCGCTGGCGCCACCGGCTGCTTCTGGTTCGTCGGCGGCGGCGGCTACCTGCTCGGCGGGGCGCTGTTCGTGCTCGGCAACGTCGGGTTCGCCGCCGCGTTCGTCATCTACAACTCCTTCCTGCCGGAGATCGCCGGCCCCGCCGAACGCGACCGGGTCTCGGCGATGGGCTGGGGGTTCGGCTACCTGGGCGGCGGGCTGCTGCTCGCCGTGCACCTCGGGCTGTTCCTCAAGGCCGAGTCCCTGGGGCTTTCCGGCGGCACCGCCGCCCGCATCGCGCTGGCCTCGGCCGGGGTGTGGTGGGGCGGGTTCACGATCATCCCGCTGCTGCGGCTGCGCAACCGCCGCGCGCTGACCCCCGGCAGTGAGACCTCCGCCCAGGCCGTCGGGCGCAGCTTCCGCCAGCTCGGCCGCACCATCCGCGAACTGCGCCGCTATCCGCTGACGCTGGCGTTCCTGGTCGCCTATCTGATCTACAACGACGGCGTGCAGACGGTCATCTCGTTTTCGGCCACCTACGCCGACCAGGAGCTGAAACTGCCCGAGGAGGTCAGGATCGGCGCCATTTTGATGGTGCAGTTCGTGGCGTTCGGCGGGGCGCTGCTGCTGGGCCGCCTGGCCAGGGTCTACGGGGCCAAGAAGGTGGTGATGGTGGCGCTGGTCGGCTGGGCCGCCGTGGTGACCGTGGCCTACTTCCTGCCGCAGGGCTCGGCGCTGCCGTTCTTCGGGCTCGGGTTCGCCATCGCGATCGTGATGGGCGGCACGCAGGCCCTGTCACGGTCGCTGTACTCCCACGTCATCCCGGCCGGCAAGGAGGCGGAGTACTACAGCCTGTACGAGATCAGCGACAAGGGCTCGACGTTCCTGGGGTCCTTCACCTTGGGGCTGGCCCTGCAGTTCACCGGCAGCTACCGGCTGGGGATCTTGTTCTTGATGGTCTTCTTCGTGCTCGGATTGGTGCTGCTGGCCCTGGTCGATCTGCCCAAGGCGATCCGCGCGGCGGGAAACGAGGTGCCCCGGCGGATCTAGCCTGTGGGCCCGCTGGAGGGGGACGTTGCCCAAGACGGGGAGCTTCGGCGACAAAAAGCGCGATTGGATCACCCCGCGGATGGGAATCCATCCACGGTATCAAGCGTTGTACGCCAGTGGGAGACAGACCCCTCAAGATGGGGCCCTCAGGAGGCATTGAAACATGGGCGAGCGTGCGCTTCGCGGTACCCGACTCGGCGCGACGAGCTACGAGAACGACCGCAACACCGACCTGGCTCCGCGCCAGGAGGTGTCCTACACCTGCCCGAAGGGCCATCACTTCGACGTACCGCTCGCCGCCGAGGCCGAGATTCCCGCGACGTGGGAGTGCCGAAGCTGCGGCGCGGTCGCGGTCCGTGTTGACGGCGAGCTGCCCCAGACCAAGAAGCTGAAGCCGCCGCGGACCCACTGGGACATGCTGCTGGAGCGGCGCACCATCGAAGACCTCGAAGAGGTGCTGAACGAGCGGCTGGCCATCTTGCGCGCACAGCGCCGCAAGAGCGCCTGACGTCCCCGACCCGAAGGCCCCCATACCAGAGCGGCGACGCCCCCGGCCCCACCTTCCGCCACCCGCGGCGGAACGCGGCGCCGGGGGCGTCGCCGTTTCGCGTGCGGCGCTAGCCCTGGGTGATCGGCATCTGGAGTTCGGTCTGCCAGCGCTCCTCAGGCTCCGGATGTGAGACCAGGTACACCTCGCGGGCCGTGCCGTCGGTGCGGTGGCCGTTGTCCTCGATCCAGGTGGCCAGGGCCTGGTAGCCCTCGCCGATGGCGGCCATCGGGCCGTGATGGACGTAGCAGGCCGCGGCGGTGATCCCGTCGAGGGTCTTGACCTCCAGCGGGCCGGCGGTGGCGTCGGCGGCGATCGGGCAGGCCGCGGTGACGGTCAGCCGATCCCCGTCCGCGGGCGCGTACGTGGCCATGGCCGGCCCGGCCGGGGTGACCTGGGCCTGTCCCAGCGCCCCGAACAACTCACCGAACAGGCCGCCGATGACCGGGGCGACGTCCTCGTGATTGCCGCTCTCGGCGACCCCGGCCGAGCAGGCGATCCGGACCGGCGGAACCGTCTTGACGGTGACGCTCTTCGTGCTCATGGCACCTTCCTTTTCGATCATCCGGAGTCTCGCCTCGATCCGGGCCAGGCGCGCGGTGTCGGCCGCGATCTGCTGGGCGACCTGGGCCTGCCGCAGGCGTAGCATGCCGCGCAACTCGGCGGTGCCGACATCGTCGTCGACGATCTTGGCCACCTCGGCGAGGGTGAAACCGAGATCCTTCAACGCGACCAGGCGGTTGAGCCGCTTCAGTTGCCCGGCCTCGTAGTAGCGGTAGCCGCTGGCCGGATCGACGCGCGCCGGACGCAGCAGCCCGATCGCGTCGTAGTGCCGCAGCATCCGGATCGAGACCCGGCCCATGGTGGCGAAATCTCCGATGGTGAACATGACGCCTTCACGCTCCCGTCTCACACGGTGTGAGAGTCAACTCCTGCGGGCGCCGGGCTCACCGGGCGTCCGGCGGGGTGGGCAGGGCGGCGGCGATCCCGTCGAGGAGGTAGCCCAGGCCGCGCTCGAAGGAGGCGTCCCAGTCGGTGGCGGCCGGATGGCCCTGCCCGGCCAGCACCGGGTAGCGCTCGGCGCGCTCGCGCAGGTGCCCGGCGATGGCCGCATCGGCGGCCCCGGCCCCCTCATCGGTGCTCTGACCGCTGCTCTGCCAGGCCGCCTCCATCATCGCCGAGCCGATCACGAAGTGGGACAGGCCGTAGGCGGCGGCGGTCAGGGCCGGGCCGGTGAGCCCCGCCCCGGCCAGCGTGGCGTGCAGGTACTCGGTGCGTTCCAGCACGTTGGGGCCCATCAGCGGGCGGCCGAGCAGCGCGGAGGTCCACGGGTGGCGCAGCATCGCGGCCCGCCACTCCCCCATCAGCGCCCGGGCCCGGGCCCGCCATCCTCCGGCGTCGGCGGACGGCAGCCGGGCCTCGCCGAACACCGCGTCCAGCGCGAGGTCCAGCACGTCGTCTTTGGTGGTGACGTGCCAGTACAGGGTGGTGGAGCCGGTGCCCAGCCGCTCGGCCAGGCGGCGCATCGTCAGACCGGCGACCCCCTCCGCGTCCAGGAGGGCCACCGCCTCGGCGACGATCCGCTCACGGGTCATCGGCGCCTCACGCACCGGCCGCTCCGGCCGAAGCCACACCCCACCCGCCTCACGCTTGACCATGCCCGCCAGCTTAGTTCGCGGCAGCGGCGCCGAAACGCCGCTCCGGTACCTCGAACTGCGAGTCGACCGCCTCGGGCTTAGTTCGCGGCAGCAGTCCCAAAACACCGCTCAGCTACCCCGCGCCGCTCTGGTACCGCCGGTGCGGCCGGGTTTGGGGTGGTCAGGCGCCGGGGTCGCGGCGGCGTGGTACGGGGGCGTCGGCGGACCCGGCGGACCCGGTGGGCGGGGTGTCGGCGGGGTCGTCGTGGATGACCTGGCCGCGGATGACCGTACCGGTGGCGGGCCCGTCGGCCTGTGGTCCCGGGCCGAACGGGGCGCCGAAGGGGCCGCCACCGAACGGTGAGGCCCCGCCGGGCAGCGGCCCGCCGAGCGGCGAGGACTCCGCCAGCCTGCGCATCCTGCGGGCGAACAGCAACGCCGCGACCCGGCGCACCAGCGGCCGGGTGGGCGGCAGTACGCAGGCCAGGCCCACCACGTCGGAGATGAACCCCGGAAGGAGCAGCAGCGTGCCGCCCGCCACCACGATCGCCGCGTCGGCCAGCTCACGCTCGGGCATCTGCCCGCCGCCCAGCGACTCCTGCAGGGACCGCCACACCCGGCGGCCCTCCCTGCGCACCAGCCAGGTGCCCGCGACGGCACCGGCCAGCAGCAGACCGGCCGTGGGCCAGCCGCCGATGACCTGCCCGGCCTGGATCAGCACCAAGACCTCCAGGACCGGGACGGCCAAGAAGGCCAGGAGCATCAACAGGCGCATGTCGAACCTCAATCACACGGGCAAGCCGGACGGCGTGGTGGGTACATGATGTCCAACGCCCCGGAACGCCCCGGCGTTCCGCCCGCCCTCAAGCCCCTTCGCCCAGGCCCTTGCGGTCGCATTCGCACAAAGCAGGCGGCGGTGAACGCGACGACGCGGCCCGCGTCTTGAGACGGCTCCACAAACCCCCACGACACCCCGGCGTTCACCCGGCTTCAGAGCCCTTCGCCCGCGCCTGTCCGGTCCCCCTCCGCACGCGCATCCGCCCGCGTCTTGAGACGGCTCCGCAAGGCCCCGGGACGCCCCGGCGTTCCGCCCCGGCTTCAGAGTCCTTCGCCCTCCACGCCGCGCATTCGCAGAATGTAGGCGGCGGTGAGCGCGACGGCACGATCCGCGTCTTGAGACAGCTCCGCAAGGCCCCGGGAGGCCGCCGGCCCTGGGATTTCCGCGAGAGCCTGCGTGAGCCGTGCGCGTGCGGCCGGTTCGGTGGCGTCGCCGGCGAGGCGGGCGAGGAGCCGGGCGGCGATCTGATCCGCCGGGGCGGGGCGAGCGGCCAGCGCGCTCAGCGCGTCGGCCGCGTCGACGTCGTTCACCCCCTCGACGATCATGTCGATGAGCGTGTCCAGGAGCGCCGGGACCACGTCGGCCGCGCCACGTGCCCCCAGCGCCAGCGCCGCATACCTGCGGACCACGACGTCGGGGTTGGCCAGGGCGTCGCGCAACAGCGCGCCCGCCGTACCGCCGGGAAGTTCGGCGATGGCCTGGACGGCGCGTTTGCGCACCTCGGCCGCCGGTGCGCGCAGGCCCTCGGCCAGCAGCGCCGATCCCTCCTCGCCCGATTGCGCCAATGCCCATCGAAGGGCCCCGGCGACGTGCGGGTCGCTCTCGCTCAGCGCCGCCTCGACCAGTGCCTCCACCGGCACCGCGACCTCGGCGGCCGACAGGGCCGCGCGCTGCCGCCTGCCGGCGTTCCTGGCCCCCAGGCCCTGCAGGAGCGCGACGATCGACAGGACGTCCTGCCAGCCCGCGGGTTCGGCGGCGCCGATCCGGCGCAGCCGGGTGAGCAGTTCCCTCTCGGCCGCGATGCGGTCTTGTGCCTGGCGGATGAGGTCGTCGACGAGCTGGCCGGGGGTGAAGCCGGGGTCGTCCAGGGCGCGTCCGACCTCCCGCAGCGACAAGCCCAGCGACCGCAGGCTCTCGATGTGGAAGATCCGCCGGATGTCCTCGCCGGAGTAGTCCCGGTAGCCGGACTCGGTACGGCCCGTCGGCCGTACCAGGCCGAGGGAGTCGTAGTGCCGGAGCATGCGGGCGCTGACCCCGGACCGCCGTGCCACATCACCGATCAACACTGCCCATCACTCCTCCTTGCCGCCGCCGAGGGCGACGACGCGTCTGGCCTCCTCGATCGCGAACTCGAATCCGGCGTCCGGGTCCTCAAGCAGCCGTTCCGTGGCGATCGCGTGCCGGCGTACGCGAGGGTCGGGATCGGCCGTCGCGGCGCGCAGGAGCGGCATGACCACCGTACCGAGGGCGACCAGCGCCCGGCTGAGGCTCAGCCGCGTCTCGCGCGCGCCGCGCCCGAGCTGGGTCGCCAGTACTGCGGCCAGTTCGGGTTCCTCGCCTTCGGGCACGAGGGCGCCCGCCGTGCGCCAGGCGGTGCGCGCGACCTCCTCGTCGGCGTCGGTGAGCAGCGCCCGGGTGATCGCCGGCCACGCCCGCCGGTCGCCGATCTTGGACAGGGTGTGCAGCGCCTGGCTGCGGGCCTGTGCGCGCTCGGAGCGGAGTTCGGCGATGAGCCTGGGGACCGTCAGTGCGGCCGGGTGGCGGGTGAGCGCCCAGGTCAGCATGTCGCGTACGTAGAACTCCGGCTCGATCGCGCAACGTTCGACGAGTTCGCCGATGAGCCGCGGGTCGGGGGTCGTGCCGGCCGCCAGCGCCGCGCGCAGCCGTATCGACGGGCCGCCGTCCTGTGAGGTCTGGAAGGCTCGGAGCGTATCGGTGTCGTGTTCCGGCAGGGTCATCGGGACCACCTCCTTGACGACAGTGAAGTGCTTGTCACGGTGTCAAGGTCAAGCCGATCGCGGCACGAGAACGGCGAGGTCAGCGAGGGCGGCGCAGGCGGCCGGGGAGGCCGGTGACGCCCCACACGGTGACCCGCCACAGCGCCTCGGCGATGACCGCCCGGCTCATCTTGCTGGACCCGGCGGTGCGTTCGACGAAGGTGATCGGGACCTCGCTCACCCGCAGCCCGTGCCGCAGGGTGCGCAGGGTCAGGTCGACCTGGAAGCAGTAGCCCTGTGACTCCACGTCGTCCAGGCCGATCTTGCGGAGGGTGGCCGCCCGGTAGGCGCGAAACCCGGCGGTGGCGTCGCGGACCGGCACGCCGAGGCTCATCCGGGTGTACAGGTTGGCCCCGCGCGACAGGAACTCCCGTGACCAGGGCCAGTTGACGACCTTGCCGCCGGGCACCCAGCGCGAGCCGATCACCAGGTCCGCTCCGTCGGCCAGGACGTGCAGCAGTTTGGGCAGCTCCTCGGGGCGGTGGGAGCCGTCGGCGTCCATTTCCACCAGTACGTCGAAGCCCTCGGCCAGGCCCCAGCGGAACCCTGCGATGTAGGCGGCGCCCAGGCCCTCCTTGGCGGGCCGGTGCAGGACGTGGATGTTGGGGTCGGCCGCGGCCAGTTCGTCGGCGACCTGCCCGGTGCCGTCGGGGCTGGCGTCGTCGGCGACCAGCAGGTGGGCCTCCGGCACGGCCTCGCGCAGCCGTGCGGTGATCATCGGCAGGTTGTCCCGTTCGTTGTAGGTGGGGACGACGACGAGAACCCTGCCCGGGGACTGCTCCATCATCGGCCCTCGTCTCCCATCGGCTCGCTGCTGAGCGGGGCGCGCCTGGCGCGCAGGAGGGCCACGCCGACGGCGCAGGCCCCCAGGAGTATCAATGCCCACTCAGGACCCGGCCCCACCATGGTGGCGAGGGTGGATTGCGATCGAATCGGGACGGTCACCACGGTCATGTCGGCGACGAGTTCGCCGGTCTGCCAGGCCACCACGCCGTCTGGCGTGACATATGCCGAAATGCCGGTCGTGGCGGCGGTCACCACGGCCCGGTTGTGCTCGACCGCGCGCAGCTTGGACATGGCCAGTTGCTGCGGCGGAAGGTTGCTGCGCGCGTAGGTCGCGTTGTTGGTCTGCACGGCCAGCGGGGTGCCGCCCGCCCTGACGGTGTCGCGTACCACCCGGTCGAAGGCCACCTCGTAGCAGTTGACCGCGCCGATCGTCACCGGCCCCATCCGCAGGTCGCCGTCGCGGGTGCCGGCCACCGACTGGCGGCCCACCAGCCTGGCCCGCTCGAACAGGGCCAGCACGATCTCCTTGAACGGGGTGAACTCCCCGAACGGGACGAGCTGCTGCTTGTCGTAGTAGGCGCCGGGCCCGGTCACCGGGTCCCACACCAGGCTGCGGGTGGCACGCTCGCGGTCGCCGATCGCCACCACCGCGCCCACCAGGACGGGCACGCCGATGTCCTTGACCGCCGCGTCGATGGAGGCGCGGGCGTAGGCGTCGCGGTAGGGGTCGATGTCGGTGGAGTTCTCCGGCAGCACGACCAGGTCGGGGCGGGGCAGCCGGCCCTCGCGCACGGCGCGGGCCATCGCGTGGATCTGCTCGTTGTGGTTGCGCAGCACCACGGCGGGTTCGTCGCCCATCGGGTACATGCCGCGTCCGGGCACGTTGCCCTGGACGATGCCGATGTTGACCGTCCGGCCCTCGTCGGCGGGGTGCGGGATCGCGTACGCGCCCGCGGCGGGCAGCACCAGCGCGCCGGCCAGGGGCGGCGCGAGAGCCCGGACGAGCCCCCCGCGAGGTGAGCGGGCCTTCAGTACGGCGGCGGCCAGCAGCCCGCCGCACAGCGCCACCACGAAGGTCACCAGCGGCGCGCCACCGAGGGAGGCGTACCGGGTGAAGGCCGACTCCCCCTGGCTGAAGGCCACCCGCGACCAGGGGAATCCGCCGAAGGGGAACACCCCGCGCGCCCATTCCACCGCGACCCACAGCGCCGCCGCCCACAGCGGCCACCAGGCCAGCCGGCCGACCACGGCGACGCCCGCGGCGAGCGCGGCGTAGAACAGGCTCTCCACGGCGACCAGGCCGAGCCAGGCGTCGACGCCGATGGTGATCACCCAGGCCATCGACGGCAGCAGGAACGCCGCCCCGCCCAGGTAGCCCAGCCACAGCGCCCGGCGGGCCCGGCACCCGCGCGCCGACAGCGCCAGCAGCGCCACGCCCAGCGGCGCGAGATACCACGCGTCGATCGGAGGAAAGGCCAGGAACAGCGACACGCCCCCGCCGAGCGCGGCGGCCACCCGGCCGGCGAGCCCCCACCGCGAAGCCGGCCCCGGCCCCCCAGCGCGCGGCCCGGCCCCGGCGACACGGCCACCACCGGCGGCATCAGACCCGGCCCGCGAACTGGACGCCGCTACGGGATCCGCAACGTGATCATGCCCGGAACCGGCCGGGGCGGACTGCAGTACGGGCTCGCGCGCGGCGGCGCGATCATCGCCGGAATCATCGGACCCGGCCCGAACGGTGGAGGTTTCCGCGGAGTCCACGGCCTGAACACCCCCGGGGCCGTGGGCACGGCCGCCGCCGGGATCATCGGACCCGGCCCCGAGGGCGGACGCCTCTGCGGGGCCGGCCGGGGCGGTCTGTGGTGCAGAGGTGTGGTCATCGCCGGGGCCGGTCACCCCGGTATGCGGGGTGGGTGCCCGGGTGGGGCCGGGCGGAGGGGTGGCCGGTGTGGCCGGCCCCTTCGCGTCCGGCGCGGCGGCCGGGACGCCCTTGTTGTCTCGCACCACCGAGGAAGGTCTCCCTGCGAAGGGCCCGAGGCGAAGACCCGAGCATGCCAGTCCCTGCACGCTACCGCACCGGCGGCACCGGGCGACGCCCTTGACCTGGGCGAGCCGGGCAAAGGCAGGCACGCACACAGGGTGATCCCCGCCGGCAGGCGGGTGCCGCAAGGATCACCCGGCGCGTACGTGACCAGGCACGGAACGGGAAGAGGGCCCGGAAACCCTTCGGACCGGATCCGTCCCGTCGGCGGCGAGCGCGGAATTCCGTTGTCTACTGGGCGTCCGGGCCCGTCCCGGGTCCAACCCCCCGCCCGGATGGGGTGCCCCGACCCGACGGATCACCGGCCCTGCGCCTGGCTGTACGGACGAAGTCACCCTCCGTCACGGGCGCAGGATCCGGCGATGTCGAAGACGGCCAACCGGCCAGTCCCGTGCTGGACTGCGCAGCAAACTACCGACCTCAGCTCAGATGTCAACCGTGCCCCGATCAGCGGGAAAGCCAAGTTTTAGCAGCCTGGACATGTCAAGCCGACCGGGCAACGGGGGCCATGTCATCGCAAGGCGGGGCGGTCGGGCAAGGCCGACAGGACCGGCGGAAGGTCGCCGGTGTGCACCACGCCGAGCCTCCGGGTGGCGCGCGTCAGCGCGACGTACAGGTCGCTGGCGCCGCGCGGTGACTCGGCCAGGATCGCCGCCGGTTCGGCGACGATCACGGCGTCGAACTCCAGGCCCTTGGCGTCGGCCACGGTCAGTACCGCGGCGGGCGCGTCCAGGGCGTCCGGGCCGGGGCCGGCGACGGCGCCGGCCACCGCGGCGGTGACGGCCGCGCCGACCTCGGCGGCCAGCGCGGCGGGCGCGAGCACCGCCAGCCGCCCGCCGGCGACGGCCTCCTGCGCGGCGAGCGCGCCGAGTTCGGCCAGGTCGCCGAGCCGCTGCCGCCACGGCGGCGCGCCGCTCTCGCGTACCGAGCGCGGCGCGCGAAGGCCGGGGCCGATGAGCGTCAAGACCCCCTCGGCGACCGACATCAGCTCGGCGGGCGTGCGGTAGTTGACGCTCAGCGTCTCCACCCGGTGGCGACCTTGGGTGTAGGGGGCAAGCACCTCGTCCCAGGAGGCGGGGCCGGCGCTGGTACCGGTCTGGGCGATGTCGCCGACCACGGTCATCGCCTTGGCCGGGCAGCGGCGCATCACCGCCCGCCAGGCCATCGGCGACAGTTCCTGCGCCTCATCGACGATCACGTACCCGAACGCCCAGGTGCGGTCGGCGGCGGCCCGCTCGGCGGTGGTCAGGTCGTCGGTCTCCTCGCGGTGGCGGGCCGCGAGGCGTTCGGCGTCAAGAACGTCGGCCATGCCGGTCAGCTCCAGCACCTCCCTGGCGTAGGCCAGTTCGCGGTCCTGTTCCTCGCGGCGGGCCGCCTGCGCGGCGGCGCGTTCCTCCTCGGCCATCCAGGCGCTGGCCCGCAGCACGTGCTCGTCGATGTCGCCGAGCAGTTCGGCGGCCTCGTCCAGCAGCGGGACGTCCGATTCGGTCCACTCCCAGCCGCCGCCCGCGCGGGGCGCGGCGCGGGTCAGCAGGGCGCGTTCGGCGCGGGAGAGCAGGCCGCCGGCCGCGGCCTCCAGCCGTTCGGGGGAGGTGTAGAGGCCGATCAGGAGCTGCTGGGGGGTGAGGTAGGGCCACATGCGGTTCAGGGCGGAGCGCACGGCGGGCTCGGTGCGCAGTTCCTCGCGCAGGTCGGCCAGTTCCTCATCGTCGATCACGCCCTTGCCGAGCCGCTTGGCCCACTGCCGGGCCAGCGCGTTGAGCAGGTGCCTGACGAAGACCCCGCGGGCCTGGTTGTGCGGGCGGCGCGAGCGGGACGCGCGGGCGGCCCCCGCCTCCAGGGTGCGCGCCTCCAGGGTGAGGGTGTGCGACCCGAGGGTGATGGAAAGCGGCTTTCTGGGCACCCGCTGCCGGTCGGCGACAGCGCGGGCGATCACCTTGGCCAGTTTGGCGTCGCCTTTGACGGCGGCGACCGCGTCGGGCTCCTTGGCGGTGGCGCGTACGCCGGGGTACAGCTCGCCGACGGTGGACAGCAGCACGTCGGTCTCGCCGAGTGAGGGCAGCACCTGCTCGATGTAGCGCAGGAACGTCGGGTTGGGGCCGAGGATCAGCACGCCGCGCCTGGCCAGGCGTTCCCTGTGGGTGTAGAGCAGGTAGGCGGCCCGGTGCAGGGCGACCACGGTCTTGCCGGTGCCCGGCCCGCCCTGTACGACCAGCACGCCGTCCAGGGCCGAGCGGATCACGCGGTCCTGTTCGGCCTGGATGGTGGCGACGATGTCGCGCATCCTGCCGGTGCGGGCGGCGGTGATCGAGGCCAGCAGCGCCGCCTCGCCGTTGAGGGTGGCCACGTCGTCGTCGGTGAGGTTGTCCACGTCGAGCAGGTCGTCGTCGATGCCGACGACGCGCCGGCCGCGGGTCTGCAGGTGCCTGCGGCGGGTGATGCCCATCGGCGCGGCGGGGGTGGCCCGGTAGAACGGCTGGGCGACGGGGGCCCGCCAGTCGATCAGCAGCCGCCGTTCGCCGTCGCCGAGGCCGATCCTGCCGATGTAGAGCGAGCCCGTGACCTCGCCCTGCTCCTCGCCTGGCGCTTGGCCGGGGAGTTCTTCCAGTGCCGGGCTCGCGCCTTCGGCGTGGTCGATCCGGCCGAAGCACAGCGCGTGCTCCACGGCCCACAGGCGGGCCAGCCGCTCGGCGTACATCGTGGCGAAGGTGTCGCGCTCGGAGCGGTTCTGCATCGTGCCGCCGCCGCCTTGGGCGAGCACGCCGTCGAGTTGCCGCCGGGTGTGCTCCCGCAGTGCGTCGAGGCGGTCGTACAGCCTGGTGACGTAGGCTTGCTCCTTGGCAAGCTCGCGTTCACGCGCATCGAGATGGCGGGTCGGTTGTGACATCCCCAATACTTTCTCACGGTGGGCAGGCGCCGGCGTCCGGCGTGCGGCAGGTGACCGGGTGACCGCGCCCGCTCCCGGCACGCCCAGCCTGCTGCGGGCGATCAACGACCGGGCGGCGCTGAAGGCGCTGCTGGAACGCGGCCCGCTGACCCGCCCGGAGATCGGCGCGATCACCGGGCTGTCCAAGCCGACCGCCTCCCAGATGCTGGCCAGGCTGAGCGCGGCCGGGCTGGTGGTGCTGGACGGGGTCCGGGAGGGCATGCCGGGCCGTACGGCGGAGCTGTACCGCCTCAACCCGGCGGCGGGCTATGTGGCGGCGCTGGACGTCACCCATACGCGGATCGAGTCGGCGATCACCGACATCACCGGCACCGTCGTCGGTGAGCACCGGCTGAGCACCCCGCGCGAGCGGGGCGACGTGGTGGCCAAGGTCCGTGAGGCGCTGCGCGGCGCGCGTGCGGCGGCGCCCGGCGCGCCCGCCCCGCGCCGGGTGGTGATCGGCATCCAGGGCGCGCTGGATCCGGGCAGCGGGCGGCTGGGGTATGCGACGCACATCCCCGGGTGGCATGTTCCCGATCTGCTGGCCACGCTCGGTGAGGGGCTGGGGCTGCCGGTGGACGTGGAGAACGACGTCAATCTGGTGGCGCTGGCCGAGCGGCGGCACGGAGTGGCGCGCGGCTATCACGACTTCGTGTTGTTGTGGGGTGATTCGGGGCTCGGTTCGGCGCTGGTGCTCGGCGGGCGGCTGCACCGGGGCGCGACCGGCGGCGCGGGCGAGGTCGGGTACATGCCGGCGCTCGGCGCGCCGACTATGCGCGAGGCCGGGCGGCACGCCATCCACGGGTTCCAGGCGCTCAGCGGCGGCCCGGCGGTGCGGTCGGTGCTGCGCGCGCACGGCGTGCGCGGGGCGACGCCGGCGCTGGCGGTGGCGGGCGCGGTCCGGGCGGCCGGGGAGGGCGACGAGCGGGCCGCGCGCGGCCTGGGCGAGGTGGCCTCCCGGCTGGCGGTGGGGCTGGCCTCGGTGGTGGCCGTGGTCGATCCGGAGATCGTGGTGCTGACCGGCGGCATGCTGCTGGCCGGCGGTGAGCGGCTGCGCGCGCTGATCGAGCGTGAGCTGCACGCCCTCACCCTGCCCCGGCCGCCGTTGCTGCTGTCCACGCTGGAGGGCAACCCGGTGCTGGCCGGGGCCGTGGAACTGGGCCTGGACAAGGTCCGCGAGGAGGTCTTCGGCGCGGTCGCGGGCGGTTCGCCGTCCTGAGGCGGCCACCCGCCGGGGCCCGCGCGTAGTCACAGGTTGGTTGCGAGGACCGCCGTCGTCTTGACGGCGGTCCTTTCGCTGTCTAGTTTCCTCGGATTAGGAAAGTTTCTTAACTGAATGGGGTGTGGAGGCGACGTGACCCTGGCGGGAGCGACCCGGTGAAGCTGGCCGTCATCGGGGGCGGCTCGACGTACACCCCGGAGCTGATCGACGGGTTCGCCCGGCTGCGTGAGACGCTGCCGATCGGCGAGATCGCCCTCATCGATCCCGATCCCCACCGGCTCGCGCTGGTGGCGGGCATGTCCGCCCGGATGCTGGCCCGCGCGGGGCACCCGGCGCGGATCACCACCGACACCGATCCGGCGCGGGGCGCGGCGGGCGCGCAGGCCGTGCTGGTCCAGTTGCGCGTCGGCGGGCAGGCCGCCAGGCACGTCGATGAGACGCTGCCGCTGGCCTGCGGCTGCGTGGGGCAGGAGACCACCGGCGCGGGCGGGCTGGCCAAGGCGCTGCGGACCGTCCCGGTGGTCTTGGACATCGCCGAACGCGTCGCCAAGGCCGCCCCTGACGCCTGGATCATCGATTTCACCAACCCCGTCGGGATCGTCACCCGGGCGCTGCTGGACGCCGGGCATCGCGCGATCGGCCTGTGCAACGTGGCGATCGGCTTCCAGCGGCGCTTCGCCGCGCTGCTCGGCGCCGACCCCGGCCGCATCTCCCTGGGCCATGTCGGGCTCAACCATCTGACCTGGGAACGGTCGGTGCTGCTGGACGGCCGCGAGGAACTTCCCGGCCTGCTGGAGCGGCACGGCGAGGAGATCGCCGCCACGGTGGGACTGCCCGCCGCGTTGCTGCGCCGCCTGGGCCTGGTGCCGTCCTACTACCTGCGCTACTTCTACGAGCACGATGCGGTGGTCGCCGAACAGCGCGAGGCGCCTCCCCGGGCCGCCGCGGTGGCCGAGATCGAATCCCGCCTCCTTGAGATCTACGCCGACCCGGCCGCCGACACCAAGCCCGAGCTGCTGGCCGGGCGTGGCGGCGCCTTCTACTCCGAGGCGGCCGTGGATCTCATCGCCGCGCTGCTCGGCCAGGCTCCCGCGCGGCTGGTGGTCAACCTCCGCAACGCCGGCACGCTGCCGTTCCTGCCCGATGAGACGGTCATCGAGGTACCGGCGGAGGTCGGGCCGCAGGGCGCCGTCCCGGTGCCGGTGCAGCCGGTCCCGCCGCTGCTTTCCGGTCTGATCGCGCACGTGGCCGCCTATGAGGATCTGGCGCGCGAGGCGGCGCTGCGCGGCGGCGCGGACCGGGTGACCGACGCGCTGCTGGCCCATCCGCTGATCGGGCAGGCATCGCTGGCCGCCGACCTGGCCGCACGCCTCATCGAGGCCGGCCGCGATCATCTGCCGTGGGCCGGTGACGGGGGGAGCCTGCCGTGAGGACCGTGCTGGCCATCGACGGCGGCAACAGCAAGACCGACGTGGCGCTGGTCGGCGAGGACGGCTCGGTACTCGCGCGGGGCCGGGGCGGGGGGTTCCAGCCGCAGAGCACCGGCGTGGCGGCTGCGGTGGAACAGGTACGGCGCACGCTGGCGGCGATGCTGCCCGGCCCGCCGCCCTACGCCGACCATGTGGCCGCCTACCTGGCCGGAGCCGACCTTCCGGTGGAGGAGGAGGCGCTGCGCGCGGAGATGCTGGACCGCGGCCTGGCGCCGCAGGTCGTGGTGGGCAACGACACCTTCGCGCTGCTGCGCGCCGGGGCCTCGGGGCCGTGGGGCGTCGCGGTGGCCTGCGGGGCGGGGGTCAACGCCGTGGGCGTGTCCCCCACCGGCGAGGTGGCCAGGTTCCCCGCGCTCGGCAAGTTCACCGGCGACTGGGGCGGCGGGATCGGGCTGGGCGAGGAGACCCTGTGGCACGCCGTACGGGCCGAGGACGGCCGGGGCCCGGCGACCGTGCTGGCCGAGGTGGTCCGCACCTGGTTCGGCATGGCCAGCGTCACCGACGTGGCGCTCGCGCTGCACTTCGGGGACCTGCCGCCGGACCGGCTCACCGAACTGGCCCGCCCGCTGCTGCTGGCCGCCCGCGACGGCGACGCGATCGCGCTGTCGCTGGTGGAACGGCAGGCGCAGGAGGTCGTGGTGCTCGCCGAGGTGGCCATGCGGCGGCTGGACCTGCTGGGCACGCCCACCGAGGTGGTGCTCGGCGGCGGCGTGCTGACCGCCCGCGACCCGCTGCTTTCCGGCCTGATCGAGACCGGGCTGGCGCGGTGCGCGCCGCATGCCAAGACCGTGGTGGTGGACGTGCCGCCGATCGCCGGGGCCGCGTTGCTCGGCCTGGACCGGATCGGCGCGGCCCAGGCCGCCAAGGACCGGGTGCGTTCCGCGCTGGATAGCTGAGCCGGGCCCGGCACGCCCGGATATGCGGTAAAAGAGTGGGCTATGCGATACATGATCACCCTTCGCGTCACCGCCCAGCCGGACACCCCGCCGCCGGCCGAGCTGATGCGGGCCAAGGCCACCCTGGGCGAGGAGGCCGCCAAATCCGGCGCGCTGCTCGACAACGGCGGGCTGGCCCCCAGTGCGCAGGGCGCCAGGATCGAGCTCACCGGCGGCCACATGAGCGTCGCCGACGGCCCGTTCCCCGACGTTGACGAACTGGCCGGCTACGCCGTCTACCAGGTCGCCGGCAAGGACGAGGCGGTCGAGTGGGGGTCACGTTTCCTGGCGCTGCACCGCGACCTGTGGCCCGGCTGGGAGGGGCGGGTCGACGTACTGCGGATCTTCGGGCCGGAGGACTTCGGCGCGCCGCGCTGACGGCCGCGGACGCGCGGCGCGGCCCCCGGGCGGGGCGGGGTGATCGATGCCACAATGGACGCCGATGGCAACCGACCCCATGACCCGCGCGCGGGCCTCCCTGTACGGCCTGGCCCTCGGCGACGCGCTCGGCTCGCAGTTCTTCGTCCTTGACAACCGCGGGGCACTGCTCACCCAGAGCCTGCCCCCGGCGCCCTGGCAGTGGACCGACGACACCGAGATGGCCTGCTCCATCTACCGGACCCTGGCCGACCTCGGCGGCATCGACCAGGACACGCTCGCCGCCCGCTTCGCCGCCCACCAGGACTTCGGCCGTGGCTACGGCCCGGCCACCGGCCGGATGCTGCGCCTGGTCCGAAACGGCGGCGACTGGCGCGAGCTGGCCGCCGGGCTGTTCGACGGCCGCGGCTCGTGGGGCAACGGCGCGGCCATGCGGGTCGCCCCGCTCGGCGCGTGGTTCGCCGGCGACCCGCTGATCGCCGCGGCGCAGGCCCGGGCCTCCGCCGAGGTCACCCACACCCATCCCGAGGCCGTGGACGGCGCGGTCGCGGTGGCCGTGGCGGGCGCGATAGCCGCCGGAGACGGCCCGCTCAGCCCGGGGCCCTTCATCGACCGGGTCTTGGAGCACGTGCCGCCGGGCGCACTCCACGACGGCATCACGCAGGCGCGCACCCTGCTCACCATCGGCGACCCGCTGATCGCCGCCCGGGCCCTGGGCAACGGCAACACGGTCGCCGCCCGCGACACCGTGCCGTTCACGCTGTGGGCCGCCGCGCGCCACCTCGACGACTACGCGCGGGCCTTCTGGGCGACCGCGACGGCCGGCGGCGACGTCGACACCACGTGCGCGATCGTCGGCGGCATCCTCGGGGCGCGCAGCGCGCCGCCCGCCGAGTGGCTGGAGCGCTGCGAGCCGTTGCCCGCCTGGGCCCTGACAGGCGAGGACGCGATCCCGCCGCGCTGAAACCCCCGCCGCGTCCGCCGCCGGAACGTCAACGCAGGGTAAGGGCGGCGCGGACGCCCCTGGGCGGGCGCCTTGAGCGCCGTATCCTGGCGTGCCCCGGCCCGCAATCCCGGCCCGGCCGGCCCGAGAGTTTCACGAGGAAGTCATGAAGGCATTCATCGAATGTTCAAAGCCGGACCATCGTTCTTCACGAAACGGGCCTGCTCGCCGGGAAGGCGGGTGACCGCGGTGCCGTCCGGCGGGCACGACGCCGAGCACGACGCCGGACACGACTCGGCCTGGATGGTGGAAGAGGCGTCCCTGGTCCTGGTGGAGGTGACGCTGGACGCCGTGGCGCAGATGGGGGATCTGTCGCTGACCGCGCTTCGGCTGCTGCTGGCGACCGACCGGCACGGACCGCTGAGCCTCAGCCGGCTGGCGGCCCAGCTCGGCATGTCGCCCTCGGCGACCGGGCGCATGGTGGACCGGCTGGCCGGTTCCGGCCTGCTGAACCGCTACCCCGCCACGCACAGCAGGCGCGAGATCCGGATCGAGGTGACCGCCGGGGGACTGCGCGTGCTGGAACGGCTGCGCTCGGCGCGGCGGCGGCGCATCGGCCTGGCACTGCGCGACCTGACTCCGGAGGGACGCCGCAACCTCACCCGCGTCCTGCGGGAGTTCACCGAGGCGGTGTCCCGGCAGGACGACGAGCGGTTCGCCTGATTCACACCGCTCATCCCGAACACCAGAATGACTCCGATTATGGCCCGCATTATCAGTGAATGACGGGCCATCCGAATTTCGCGCCGGAAAATCGGCCTTTCGCCGTACCGACGGCGGCGCGAACGGCCACCCGGGCCGCCACCTGCGCGCTTTTCGGCAAATCCGGGAGCCGAATTTCGGGCTGAGATGAATGCCCCGGCCAGTGAACAGATTCCCTGTGTCAACAGTTGCATGGTAGAAATCGTTCTTCGACGAGCGCCGTCACAACATGTCAACATCAGCTTCACTTCGGACATCGGCCCGGCCAGGCCAGGCCCGGTGGCCGCGCGTGACACGTGGCCATCGGGGGCCACAGGAAGGTCATCGACATGTTCGGTCGTGGGAATGGAAGCCGGGCGCTGGCCGAGCGGGCGGCCGACGCCGCCGCGCAGCGGCTGCTGGAGGCGGGCAAGCTGCTACGGCGCAGCGAGACGACGCCCGACCTGCGGGCCCTTTACGGCGACACCGACAGCGTCAACGACGCGCCCTACCGGCAGCGCTGGGCCCATGACAAGGTGGTGCGCTCCACCCATGGGGTCAACTGCACCGGATCGTGCTCCTGGAAGGTCTACGTCAAGGACGGCCTGATCACCTGGGAGACCCAGCAGACCGACTATCCGAGCGTCGGCCCGGACCGGCCGGAGTACGAGCCGCGCGGCTGCCCGAGGGGGGCCGCGTTCTCCTGGTACACCTACTCCCCCACGCGGATCCGCTACCCGCACGCCAGGGGCGTGCTGGTCGAGCTGTACCGCGAGGCCAAGGCCCGGCTCGGCGACCCCGTGGCGGCCTGGGCCGAGATCACCACAGACCCTGACAAACGCGCCCGCTACCAGGGCGCCCGCGGCAAGGGCGGCCTGGTGCGGATCGGGTGGGAGGAGGCCCTGGAGATCGCCGCCGCCGCCCACGTCCACACCATCAAGACCTACGGGCCCGACCGGATCGCCGGGTTCTCCCCCATCCCTGCCATGTCCATGGCCTCGCACGCGGTGGGCGCCAGGTTCATGTCACTGATCGGCGCGCCGATGCTGTCGTTCTACGACTGGTACGCCGACCTGCCGATCGCCTCCCCCCAAGTGTTCGGCGACCAGACCGACGTGCCGGAGTCGGCCGACTGGTGGGACGCGGCCTACCTGATGCTGTGGGGCTCCAACGTCCCGGTCACCCGCACCCCCGACGCCCACTGGATGGCCGAGGCCCGCTACCGCGGCCAGAAGGTGGTCGTCGTCTCGCCCGACTACTCCGACGCGGGCAAGTTCGCCGACGAGTGGCTGCACCCGCATCCGGGCACCGACGGCGCGGTGGCCATGGCCATGGGGCACGTGATCTTGACGGAGTTCTTCGTGCGCCGCTCGGTGCCCCACTTCACCGGCTACGTCAAGCGCTTCACCGACCTGCCGTTCCTGGTGGAGCTGTCCCCGCGCGAGGACGGCACCTGCACCGCCGGCAAGTTCGTCACCGCCGCCGACCTCGACATCGGCACGACCGACGAGGCCGCCGCCTGGCGTCCGGTGCTCATCGACGCACGCGCCGATGCGCCCGCCGTCCCGAACGGCACGCTCGGCGACCGCTGGAGCCCGGAGGGCGCCGGACGCTGGAACCTGTCCCTGGACGGCATCGACCCGCTGCTCACCCTGCACCGCGACGGCGGCGAGCACGCCGAGGTGGTCATGCCGCGTTTCGACACCGGCGGCGTGGTGCGCCGCGGCGTCCCGGTGCGCCGGATCGCCGGGCGGCCGGTGACCACGGTGTTCGACCTGCTGCTCGCCCAATACGGCGTGGCCCGCCCCGGCCTGCCCGGCCAATGGCCCACCGGCTACGACGACCCGTCGCTGCCGTGCACCCCCGCCTGGCAGGAGCAGATCACCTCCGTGCCAGCCGCCACGGTGACCCGCCTGGCCAGGGAGTTCGCCACCACCGCGGAGAAGACCGGCGGCCGGGCGATGATCGTGATGGGGGCGGGCACCAACCACTGGTTCCACTCCGACACCATCTACCGGTCGTTCCTGTCGCTGCTGCTGCTGACCGGCTGCCAGGGCGTCAACGGCGGCGGCTGGGCGCACTACGTGGGGCAGGAGAAGGTACGCCCGCTGGCCGGGTGGCAGCAGGTCGCCACGGCCGCCGACTGGGTGCGCCCCTCACGGCAGATGGCCGGCACCCCGTACTGGTACCTGCACACCGGCCAGTGGCGCTATGAGTCCTTCGGGGCCGAGGCCCTGGCCGGAGCGACGGGGAGCGGCCTGTTCGCCGGGCGGCACACCGTGGACCTGGTGGCGCAGTCGGCCCGGCTCGGCTGGATGCCCTCCTACCCGACCTTCTCCGCCAACCCGCTCGACCTCGGCCGCCGGGCACGGGAAAGCGGACGCGACGCCGCGGACTGGGTGGCCGGCGAGGTCGCCGCCGGGCGGCTCGGCTTCGCCTGCGAGGACCCCGACGCGCCGGAGAACTGGCCGCGGGTGCTGACGGTCTGGCGGGCCAACCTGATCGGCTCCTCGGCCAAGGGCAACGAGTACTTCCTGCGCCACCTGCTCGGCGCCCAGGACAACGCGAGCGCCGAGGAGGCCCCGCCGGACGCCCGGCCGCGCGATGTCACCTGGCGAAAGGACGCCCCCCGCGGCAAGCTCGACCTGCTGGTGGCGCTGGACTTCCGGATGACCTCCACCACCCTGTTCGCCGACCTGGTGCTGCCCGCCGCCACCTGGTACGAAAAACACGACCTGTCCAGTACCGACCTGCACCCGTTCGTGCACGCCTTCTCCCCCGCGATCAGCCCGCCCTGGCAGGCCAGGACCGACTTCGAGATCTTCCACGGGCTGGCCGCGCGCTTTTCCGAGCTGGCCGCCGGCCGCCTGGACACCGCCTTCGACCTGGTGGCCACCGCCCTGCAGCACGACACGCCGGAGGAGACGGCGCAACCGGGCGGCACGGTCCCGGACTGGCGCGACGGGCACGACCCCAGGCCCGGGCGCAACCTGCCCGCCGTACGCGTCGTGGAACGCGACTACACGGCGGTCGCCGCCAGGCTGGGCACGCTCGGTCCGCTTCCGGCGGAGGCCGGGATGGTGGTCAAGGGCGTCACCGTCAAGGCGGGGCCGGAGACCACGTGGCTGGCCGGCCGGTGCGGGCGGGCGGTGGACGATCCGGTCGCCGGGCGCCCGTTGCTGGACACCGACGTCAAGCTGTGCGAGGCGATCCTGGCCCTGTCGGGCACCACCAACGGCCGGGTCGCGGCGGCCGGGTTCGCCGCGCTCGCCGAACGCTGCGGCCCCGGCTCCGGGCTCACCGAACTCGGCGCCTCGGTCAGCGAGCGCCGGGTGGTCTTCTCCGACACCCAGGACCGGCCGGTGCCGGCCGGGGCCAGCTTCGAGTGGTCGGGCAAGGAGACCCCGGGCCGCCGCTACGCGCCATTCACGATCAACACCGAGCACGCCAAGCCGTGGCACACTCTCACCGGCCGCCAGCACTTCTACCTCGACCACGACTGGATGGCCGAGTACGGCGAGCAGTTGCCGATCTACCGGCCGCCGCTGGACATGGCCGCGCTCGGCGAGGCGGCGCCCGGCCCGCAGGCCGAGGGCCGCGCGGTGACCGTGCGGTACCTCACCCCGCACTCCAAGTGGTCGATCCATTCGGAGTACCAGGAGAACCTGCTCATGCAGACCCTGGCCAGGGGCGGGCCGGTCATCTGGATGAGCGTCACCGACGCCGCGGCCATCGGCGTCGCCGACAACGACTGGATCGAGGCGGTCAACGCCAACGGCGTCGTGGTGGCCCGCGCGGTGGTCTCCCACCGGATGCCGCCGGGCACGGTCTTCATGTACCACGTGCAGGAGCGCCTGGTGAACGTCCCGCGCAGCCAGGCCACCGGCCGCCGCGGCGGGGTGCACAACGCGCTCACCAAGCTCCTGGTCAAACCCACTCACCTGATCGGCGGATACGGCCAGTTCTCCTTCGCCCCCAACTACTACGGGCCCACCGGCAACCAGCGTGACGCCGTGACCGTGATCCGCCGCCGTTCCCAGGAGGTGACCTACTGATGCGCGTGATGGCGCAGATCGCGATGGTCATGAACCTCGACAAGTGCATCGGCTGCCACACCTGCTCGGTCACCTGCAAACAGACCTGGACCAACCGGGCGGGCACCGAGTACGTGTGGTTCAACAACGTCGAGACCCGCCCCGGCCAGGGCTACCCGCGCGGCTATGAGGACCAGGACCGCTGGAAGGGCGGCTGGCGGCTGCGCAACGGACGGCTGGTGCCCCGCGCGGGCGGCAGGGCGCGGCGGCTGGCCCGCCTGTTCGCCAACCCCGACCTGCCGCTGATCGACGACTACTACCAGCCGTGGACCTACGACTATGAGAACCTCACCAGCGCCCCGCTCGGCGACGACGTGCCCACCGCGCCGCCGCGCTCGCTGATCGACGGCCGCCCCACCGCCATCACCTGGGGCCCGAACTGGGACGACGACCTGGGCGGCGGCCCCGAGCACCTGGCGGGCGACCCGGTGCTGCGCAAGGTTTCGCAGGACGTCAAACTCGACTACGAAAACTCGTTCATGTTCTATCTGCCGCGGATCTGCGAGCACTGCCTCAACCCCTCGTGCGTGGCGGCCTGCCCGTCCGGCGCGATGTACAAGCGGTTCGAGGACGGCATCGTGCTGGTGGACCAGGACCGCTGCCGCGGCTGGCGGATGTGCGTCACCGGCTGCCCCTACAAGAAGGTGTACTTCAACCACCAGACCGGCAAGGCCGAGAAATGCACGATGTGCTACCCGCGGATCGAGGCCGGGGAGCCCACCGTGTGCTCGGAGACGTGCGTGGGGCGGCTGCGCTACCTCGGGGTGATGCTCTACGACGCCGACCGGGTGGGGCGGGCCGCCGCCGTGCCCGACGAGCGCGACCTGTACCCGGCCCAGCTCGGCTGCTTCCTCGACCCCGCCGACCCGCAGGTGGCCGCCGCCGCCGAGGCGTCCGGCATCCCGCACGAGTGGGTGCTGGCCGCCCGCCGGTCCCCGGTCTACGCCCTGATCACCCGCTACCGCGTCGCCCTGCCGCTGCATCCGGAGTTTCGGACCATGCCGATGGTCTGGTACGTGCCACCGCTGTCTCCGGTGGTGGACGCCCTCACCGGGACCGGCCACGACGGCGAGGACGCGGCCAACCTGTTCGGCGCCGTCCGCTCGCTGCGCATCCCGCTGTCCTACCTGGCCGAGCTGTTCACCGCCGGTGACACGGTACCGGTCGAGGCGGCCCTGCTGCGGCTCGCCGCGATGCGCTCGCACATGCGCGCGCTCAACCTGGGCGAGGAGCCCGACCCCCGCGCCGCCGGGGACGTCGGCATGACCGCCGCCCAGATCGAGGACATGTACCGGCTGCTGGCGCTGGCCAAGTACGACGAGCGCTACGTCATCCCCACCGCCTACGGAGGCGGCACCGGGCACTCGGCCGACCCCGGCGGGTGCAGCCTGGACGTCCCCGGCGGGCCCGGCATGCTGGAGCACGCCGCCCCCGCCGGGTCGGTGGCCGCCTTCCACGGCGAATCCGACGAACGGCTGCGCGGCCGGGTCAACCTGCTCAACTGGGACGGCCAGGGCACACCCGCCGGGCTGTTCCCGCCGCGGCCCGGGGAGCAGGCGTGATGGGCCCGGCCGTGCACCAGGCCGCGTCCCTGCTGCTGTGCTACCCGGGCGAGGGCTGGGAGGACACCCGCGACCTGGTCGCCGCGGCGCTGGCGCCGCTGCCCGGCGAGGCCGCGGCGGCGCTGCGCCGCTTCTGCGCCGCCACGGCGCAGGCGTCCCCGCTGGAGCTGGGCACCCGCTACGTGGCCACCTTCGACCGCACCCGCCGCCGCACCCTGCACATGACCTACTACATCGACGGCGACACCCGCCGCCGCGGCATGTCGCTGGCCCGCATCAAGGCCCTGTACCGGTCCTGCGGATGGCGGCCCGAGGAGCGCGAGCTGCCCGACTTCCTGCCGCTGATGCTGGAGTTCGCCGCGCGCTGCCCGCAGCCCGGCACCGCCCTGCTGCACCGGCACCGCGCCGGACTGGACCTGCTGGGCTCGGCGCTTCGCGCCCACCGCAGCGACTACGCCGACGTGGTGTTCGCGGTCACCGAGACCCTCGGCGAACCGACCGCCGAGCAGCGCCGCCTCGCCCAGGCCATCGCCGAGGACGGGCCGCCCGCCGAAAGCGTCGGGCTGGCCCCCTTCTCGGCGGCACCCGGCCCCACCGCACAAGGAGCCCGCGCATGAGACACCTGGAGATCGCGGTGTGGGGCGTCCTGCCGTACCTGGTCCTCGCCGTGTTCGCGGCGGGTACCGTCTGGCGCTTCCGCCACGACCGCTTCGGCCTGACCACCCGCTCCAGCCAGGTCCACGAGAGCCGGCTGCTGGCCGTGGGCGGCCCGCTGTTCCACTACGGGCTGCTGTTCGTGATCGCCGGGCACGCCGTCGGGCTGCTGGTCCCCGAATCGCTGACCGTGCGCATGCACATCCCCGAGTCCTTCTACCGCCTCAACGCCCTGGTCGTGGGCGGCCTGGCCGGGGCGGCCTGCGTGTCGGGGCTGGCCGTGCTGCTGTGGCGGCGGCTGCGCACCCGGGCGGTCCGCCGCTCCACCAGCCGCAGCGACCGGGTGGTCTACCCGGTGCTGGCCGCCGTGCTGCTGGCCGGGCTCTGGACGACCCTGACCGGGTCCAGCGGCGCCTATGACTACCGCCTCGGCGTGTCGGTGTGGTTTCGCAGCCTGTTCCTGCTCCAGCCCGACGTACCGGCCATGGCCCACGCCCCGCTGACCTTCCAGGTACACGGCCTGCTGGCGATGGCCCTGTTCGCGCTGTGGCCGTTCAGCCGGCTGGTGCACGCCTTCGCCGCCCCGCTGGGCTACCTGACCCGCCCCTACCTCGTCTACCGGCACCGCGGCGGCGCGCAGCGCGCGGCCGGCGGACGGCCCCCCGCCCGGTGACGGCGTGGGCACCCTCGCTCCGGCGATCCGCGCCGCCGGGTCCCGCGGCCGGATCGCGCTCCTGACCTGCCTGCAGGCCGGGGTGTGCATCGCCGTGCCGGCCGTGGTGGCGTGGGTCAGCGGCCAGCCGTTCGTGTTCCCCTCGCTGGGGCCGACCGTGTACCTGGCCCTGACCGCCTCCGCGACGCCCGCCGCCAGCCCGCGCAACACCCTGGCCGGGCACCTGATCAGCGCGAGCGCCGGATACCTCGCGCTGGTCGCGACCGGCCTCACCGAGGCCGGGCCGGACCTGTCTCGCACCGACGGGCACCGGGTGGCCGCGGTCGTCATCGCGCTCGCGCTCACCTCGGCCGGGATGCTGCTCGGCAACGTGTCCCACCCGCCCGGCGGCGCGACGACCCTGATCATCGCGCTGGGCTTCCTGCACACCCCCGCCCAGTTGGCGATCTTGATGGCGGCCGTCACCACCACGACCGGCGTGCTCATCACGATCAACCGGCTGTCCGGGCGTCCCTATCCGCTGTGGGCCCGCCCTCCGGCCCACCGCGGAGCCCAGCCGCCACCAGCGCCACCACCGGCGCCGCCCGCGCGCCGGTCGGTGGCCGAGGCGGCCTGCCGGGAGGCGGCGCAGGCGCTGGTCGCGGCCATGACCACGACGATGTGGCCGCTGGCCGCGACCCGCGCGGTACACCTGCTCGGACGTGGCGACCCCGAGCGCGAGGCCCGCCTGGCGGTACGGCTGGCCGCCGCGCGGGCCGCGCTGATCGGCCCCGGCCCCAACGGCAGGTCCTCCGTCGTGGACCAGTGGGCCGCCGAGTTCCGTGCCCTGACCCGCGATGAGAAGGCCACGGCCATCACCGTGGCGATGTTCACCGACGGGCTGACCTCCCTGCTGGCCACCTTCAGGACGGCCCCGCGGCGGTGAACCGCGGCGGCCGGGCGATCACCAGGTGACCGGCAGCGCGCTCAGCGGTCGGGTCAGCACATGCTGCTCCACCCGCAGCCCCGCCGGGTCGGCGGCCAGGCGCAGGCCGGGGAAACGGGCGGAAAGGCCGGTGAACGCCGCCTTGAGCTCCATACGGGCCAGCGGGGCGCCGATGCAGTACCGCGCCCCCTGGCCGAAGGTGAGGTGGGCGGGGCCGTCGCGGAGCACGTCGAAACGGTCGGCGTCGTCGAAGATCGATCCGTCGTGGTTGGCCGCGCCGGTGTCCAGCAGGACGAGGTCTCCGGCCCGGACGTGCGCGCCGGCGATGTCCAGGTCGGTGCGCGCGTAGCGGGGGATGCCGCCGTTGCCGCCCAGGCGCGCCGCGCGCAGTACCTCCTCCACGGCGCTGTCGATGACCGCCGGGTCGGCCACCAGCCGCTCCCACTGCCCGGGGCCGGCCAGCAGCCACAGCACGCCGAGACCGAGCGCCGCCACGGTGGTCTCGTGCCCGGCGAACAGCAGGATCATCGCGAGTTCCGCGGCCTCCTGCTCGCCGACGCCGTCGGTGGCGGCCAGCCGGGAGATCACGTCGGCGTCGGGGTCGCCCTCGGCGCGTTTGCGCGCCACCAGCTTCCTGCCGTAGGCGATCAGGTCGGCGTGTCCCTGCCGGGAGCGGTCCGGGTCGCGGGTGTCGGCGGCGGCCTGGGTCCAGGCGCGGAAGCGGGGCCGGTCGGTGTAGGGCACGCCCAGCAGTTCGCAGATGACCGCGATCGGCAGCGGCAGCGCGAGCGCGGCCTGCAGGTCGGCGGGCGGGCCGGCGGCGGCCAGATCGTCCAGCAGGGCGTCGGTGAGGGATTCGACCCGGCCGCGCAGGGCGCGCAGGCGTCCGGGGGAGAAGTGCGGCCGCAGCAGCGAGCGCATCCGCTCGTGATCGGCCCGCTCGGTGTCGACGTCGCCCTGCGGGCCACCGAACATCACCGACCGCCCCATGCGCGAGGCGTGCTCGGGGTCGGGGTGGGCCCGGCCGAGACGGTCGTCGTCCAGCAGGGCGCGTACCTGGGGGTAGCCGGTCACCAGCCACGCCGGGTCCCCGGTCGCGGTGGTGATGGCGTGGATCGGGCCTTCGGCCTGCATACCGCGCAGCAGCGGCGGGGGCAGCAGCGGGCCGGGCTGGTCGAAGGGCATCCGGGCGGGAGCGTGCATGGCTTCCTCCCTAAGGGAGACGGCGGTCGCGTACTCACACGTAACGAACACTATGTCGCCGTGCCGCGCCGGGCACCGGCGACCTCAGCAGGGGGCCACCTCCATCAGCGCGAGGTAGCCGTCTTCGAGGGTGGGGCTCACCGGCTCGGCGTGCGGGTGCGGCGCGGCGGCGGCGATCAGCCGGTAGCGGGTACCGGCCCCCTCCGGCACCGCGGCGACGATCCGGCCCTCGGCGGGGGCGGGGCCGCTGGTGGTGAGGTTCCACACCCGCCCGGCCGCCTGGGAGACCAGCTCGCCCGTCGCGCCCTGGAAGACCAGCCGCCCCTTGGCCAGGACCGCCAGGTCACGGCAGGTCTGCGCCACGTCCTCGACGATGTGGGTGCTGAGCAGGACGGTGCGGTCACCGGCGAGCTGGGACAGCATGGTGCGAAACCGGATGCGCTCTTCGGGGTCCAGGCCGGTGGTGGGTTCGTCGACGATCAGCAGGCGCGGGTCGGCCAGCAGCGCCTGGGCGATGCCGACCCGGCGCAGCATCCCGCCGGAAAAGCCGCGGAGCTTTCTGTCGGCGTGCTCGCCCAGCGCGACCACCTCCAGGAGTTCGCCGATCCTGCGCCGCCGCGCCGACCGCGCGTCCAGCCCCTTGAGCAGGGCGATGTAGTCCAGGAAGCGGCGGGCCGTCAGGTCGGGGTAGACGCCGAGGTCCTGCGGGAGGTAGCCGAGCGTCCGCTGCACGGCGACGCGCCCGGCGGGCGTGGTGATGTCGTGCCCGCCGAGCACGACGCGGCCGGAGGTGGGCTTGAGCAGCCCGGCCAGGATGCGCATCAGCGTGGTCTTGCCCGCGCCGTTGGAGCCGAGCAGCCCGTACATGCCGACCGGGACGTCCAGGTCGACCCCGTCGATGGCGCGGACCTTGCCCCGGTAGACCTTGGTCAGCTTGGAGATCTGGATGCGCATGTCAGGATTCACTCCGGATGGCGTGCAGGCGGACCAGGACGAGCATGGCCGCGGCCAGGACGATCATCACGCCCACCCACAGCGCGGCCGACAGCGGGGTGGCCTCGGGCCGCAGCACGTCGAGCGCCGCCTCCGGCCGGGGGCCGAAGCCGCCCTCGAACCAGCCGTGGACGGCGTACTCGCCGGTGGCCGACAGCACCGTGTGCGACAGCGTGGGCATCATGGTGACCGGGATGAGGTTGCCCCAGAACCAGTAGGCCACGAACAGCACCCGGAACAGCAGCGGCGCGACCAGCAGCGGCCCGGCGAAGGCGAGCGCCCCGAGGAAGGCCAGCCCGGGGGCGATGACGCTCAGGAAGACCACCAGCGACCAGCCGAGCGCGGCGGCCTCGCCCTCGATGACGGCGTAGCCCGCCGCACGGCCCAGGAAGATCGCCAGGAACGGCGTGGCCGTCGCGGCGCACACCCCGAGGTACTTGCCGAGCAGCCGCCCGGTGCGCCCCGCCGGGATCGCGTTCAGCACCCCGTCCACGCCGAGCGCCCGGTCCCGCCCCGGCCGGTCGGCGATCATGCAGCCGTAGACCATGGGCAGCACGGCGATGAGGATGTCGGCCGCGTTCAGCATCGCCGATCTCGGGTCGCCGGGGTCGCGCCCGCCCAGGTCCAGCGACCAGAACGGCAGCGTGGCGGCGGTCACCGCGAAGACCAGCAGATACACCAGCCACAAGGTGGGGCGGCGGACCTGCATCAGGTATTCGTAACGCATCGTGGCGGTCATTCCGCGGCGCCTCGCAAGATCCGCTCGGGCCTGCCCAGCAGTACCCAGGCCGCCAGGCCCATCGGCAGCGCGGTGGCCAGCAGCGTCAGCCGGTTGGCCGGCCAGTCCGGGACGGGCCCGCGTGTCGTGGCGAACAGGAACACATGCCGCAGCACCCGATCCTCCACCAGGAACTCGGCGAAGACCTGCTGGAACGTCCACAGGAAGCCGACCAGCGTGGTTGCGGCGGGGACGCTGCGCAACATCGCGGCGGTGCAGGCCCCCAGGGCGGTGGTCCACACCGCCGGGGCCAGCCACACCAGTTGCCCGTCCGGGCCGGTGAACGCGGGGTCCCACCAGCCGGTCGCCATCAGCAGCACCGAGCAGCCGGCGGCGCACACCGCCGCCCAGCACATCACCACCGCGACGCGCCGCGCCACGGCGACGCGGTAGGCCGAGGGGCAGGTCAGCCGTAGTTCGGCGGCGCGGTCGCGGCCGGTCAGCGTGGCCGCCGCGATCCCGGTCAGCAGCGGCAGGCCCATCTCGGCCGCGCCCATCAGGAACCACCGGGTGTTCTCCTGCGCCGCGCCGATCCGCGTGCCGAAGGCGGCCAGCAGCAGCATGGCGGCGACCAGTACGAGCGGGCCGAGCAGCGCCGGCAGCCCGGCCCGCCGGGCCTCGTGCGCCCACAGCGCGATCGGCCTCACGACGACCGCGTGGCGCCGGGGACGCGCAGCGGCTCGATCCTGCCGGTCAGCAGCACGGCGGTCGCCGCGAACAGCGCCGCCAGCCCCAAGGTGACCGGCACGTTCTCCCACACCCGCCCGAAGACGGGCGGTACCGGAAGCCCGGTGCGGGCGAGCATCGGCAGGCTCCACACCACCAGGGCGACCGCGATCGCGCCGTCGGCCCGCCACCACACCGAAAGCAGCAGGCTGAGCGCGGCCAGCAGCGCGGCCGGGCCGAGCCAGGCCAGGACCAGGCCGCACAGGCCCTGCGGCGCCGCGCCCATGAGGGTCAGCAGCGCCGAGCCGAGCAGCGCCACCGCCAGATCGAAGCCGAACAGGCAGGTCACCCTGGCCAGAAGGATCACCCGTGGCGACGTGGGGGTGGCCCTGACCAGCTCGAACGCCGGGTCGCGGTCCGGGCTGTGCAGCCCGGCGACACCGAACCCGGTGACCAGGGGCACGGCCAGCCCGAGTAGCAGCTCGGTGAGCTCGACCCTGACCAGCGCGACCGCCACGCACCCGGCCACGACCAGGAAGGAGGACAGCAGGACGGCGGTGGACAGCAGCCGGGCCTCCATGACCAGCAGCCGCCAGGCCCGCCGCAGCGCGGGGCCCTCGCGGCGCGGCCGGTCCCGCGAGCCGTCGCCGATCCGTTCGCCGATCGTGCCGCCGATCCGTTCACCGGCCGGTTCGCCGGTCCTTTCGCCGGCGCAGGGCCGCGCGCCGGGCGGGACCTCGCCGCATTCGGGTGCCCGCTCGCCGGGGTCGCCGTCGTACCCGCGGGCCAGCGCCGAGGCCAGCAGGACGGCGCGGACCATGTCGGAGGCCGCCGGCGGCTGCGGGATGCCGTCGCGGATGCCCGCGAGCTCGGGCCAGTCGTTCACGCGGGCCCCCTCAGGATCGCGCGGGCATGATGCAGGCGGCTTTTGACGGTGCCGACCGGAATCCCCAGCACTTCGGCGATCTCCCGCTGGCTCAGGTCATGGACCAGCAGCAACACGACGACCTCGCGATGCGGCAGCGGGAGCCGGGCCAGCGCGGACTGCACCTGGTCGCCGCCGACGGCCAGTTCCTCCGGGCCGGGCAGCGGGTCCGGTCCCTCCCTCGGCTCGGCCGCGATCGGCGGCGGCATGCCGCGCAGCCGGTTGTGCGCCTGCCTGCGCGCCACCCCGAACAGCCAGGTGCTGACGCTGGAGCGCTGCCGGTAGCTCGCCGCCGAGAGCCACACGGCCATCACGGTGTCCTGGAGGATCTCCTCGGCCGTTCCGCGGTCGCCGCAGAGCCGATACAGGAAGGCGAACAGCGGGCCGGAATACCGCTCGTAAAGGTCGGCCAGTGCCCGGGCGTCGCCGTCGGCGATCCTGGCCAGCACGCGGATGTCACTCGCGGCGGCACGGTCGTCGCGGCGGGCGTGCGCGGCCCGCGCGGACTGCCCGTCGGAGGCGTGGACCAGCGCCGTCCGCACCCGCGGCCGGTGGTCGATCCGCCCGGCCCACCCCGGCATCTTCTCGGCTCTTCCGTCCATCGCAGGTATGTAGCGGGCCACCGGCGCCGAGGTTCACCGATCGTGGATCTCATCGCGGCGGGTCACCGCAGAACGCCCGGGCGATAACGACAGGCCCGATTCGATTCGGGGGCGAGCATATCGCCGGCAGAACGCCATAGAAAAAGGAGCGGCGAAATTGTCCGGACCCGCCCACCCGAAAACGGTGGCGGCGGTCAGGAAATCACGGAGCGCCACTTTCCTTTCACCCTGCCGACTGTGATGTGGATCACATTAAATTCGGACTGGACTCGTCAGATCATCCGTTGCATCATCAATCGATCACAGAGCCACCAAAAGGGACTCCGAATGGCACAAGACGCACGCTATGACAACCCATGTCATCGTGCCCGAATTCACGTGCCCGCGGGCGAATGCCCGCACGGCCGTACGGAGGTCCCGCCCGCCGACAACCGACGTTCGGAAAGGACAGTCTTGCGTTCTCCGGACACGCATTGGGTCATGGCGTTCGACGCCTCCTGCCGGCAGTGCCGCTCAGTGGCGGACCAGATCGCGCACAGCAGCGATCACCGCGTCCATGTGCTGCCGCTGAGCCATCCCGACGTGGCCGGATGGCGGGCCCGGGCCCGCGGCGCCGCCGCCCCCGACGCGCCAACACTGATCAGGGTGCGCCCGGACTCCGTCCACGCGTGGACGGGCCCCGCCATGGCGCTGCGGCTGGCCCTTCGGCTGGGGCCGCGCTCCACACTGCGTTTTCTGAAAGCGCTGGGCGCCCTCCGCAAAGGCGTCCCGGGGCCGGCCGGCCGGCCGGATGCCGGCGCCATGAGCAGAGGGCGGTTCTTCCGCCTGACCGGCCTGGGCGCGGCGGCGCTGTTCGTCTTCGGAAAGGTCTCCCCCGCCCACGCAGAAACCGCCGGGGCGGCCGAATGGGTGCGGGCGAACAATGGCCGTCTCCCCCGGGAGTACCCCGATTTCATCGGCCACGACCTGGCCCGCCGCCGGGCCGTTTACCACGAACTGGGCCCGGCCGAGCGCAGCCGCCTTTGGGTGGCGCACCTACGCGAATACCGCGCCGCGCACCCGGCGCCGACGGCCGCTCAAAGCGCCGTACTGGAGGATGCGATGAGCGCTGCCGCGCAGGAGTCCGTCTTCGCCGCCGGGGAGGACCCCGCCCTGGACGCCCGGCTCGCAGCGCTCCGGCAGGCCGCCACCGAGGCGTTCGGCAGGGACGAGGCCCGGGCGCTGCTGGCCACCCTGGGCCCGGCCGATCCGGTCGGCCCACCGGAGGCGGCCACCTGCGGCTGCTCCACCCTGGACGACTGGTGCGCCACCGGCAGCACCTGCCGGGGCTGCGCGAACTGCTCCTCCTGCTACTGCACCTGCACCGCCAGCGGATGCGGCACGCTGTGGCGCTACTGCTGCAACGGCAACTGCGGCTGAGGCGGCGCGCCCGAGATCGGCGAACGCTCACCGAACTACAGGGGGGCGCACCGCAGGGCCGGCCATGCGGCGGGAGGGTGACGTTGGACTCAGGTATGCCATACATCCCTGCAAGCTGGGCGAAGTGCGCGGGCGGGCTGCGTTGCGGGGCACGCCGCCCGCCCGCCCGGCGCGGTGCGGCCTGGGAAGGTGTGGATGGCCGCCGTGCGTCTCAGGGTGGGGTGGGTGGCGCGGGCAGAGAGGCCTGCTCGTCACTGCCCGCGCCGGGCGGGCCCCCGGCGGCCCGCCGTACGGCACGGCGGCGCCCATGCCCGCGCCACGCCGCCGCGCCCGATCATGGAATGCTCTCCCAGGCATCCCCGGACACGAGCACGGTGACGCCGTCCTTACGGTGTGCGGTGACCATGGTCGGCCCGTACAGGTAGCCGACCTTGATGAACGACAGTCGCGTGTATCGCATCCGGCCTCGGGCCCTGCAAGGCGAGGCTGTCGGTAACGCCCCGAGGCTGTAGTCGCCGGCCTCGACCTCCCAGACCACGAGCAGAGGAGAGGCCGAAGAGCCGAGGACAGAAACACTAAACGCAAGCGTCATGCCACGCCTCCGCGATGGCCTCGGAGGCCGGGTTCAGCAGCGCGTAGTCACCGGCCAGCGCCTCGGCTGCCCCAGCCACCGTGCCGCGATGGACGTACAGCGGGATACCTGGCCGCAGTAGCCGAGGGCTGTGCCACCAGATTCCATCGCCCTGAACGAGCGCGACCAGTCCGGGGCACAACGACACCTGCACCGTGCCCGTCTCGTAACGGATGTCCGCAGGGATATCTCGCGCCTTGAGCGCGATGGCGAGCCGGCGGGCGGTCTCTTCCTGCTCGGGATTGGCCGTGCGCGACGGCCGACGCATGGGGTAGGCGAGCATGTACGTGTCCATCAGACGCCCCTACCGCTGAGCAGGCAGAGATTCGGCTTGGTGGCATCAACCACATTGTCAGGATTCACCGGGATTGCGGTTTTCCGGGAAGGATCTCCTTGTGACACTCCGGATTCCAACGAGGAAAATCACTACCCGGGAATGATGGGCGATCCGAAAGGAATATTCCAGACCGCAGCCATATGTAGCCGCCATATACTTCGACGTGGCGTCCACATGGCCACGAGCCACAAGTAGGGCATCACGGAAGGAAGGGGCACATGTTATGGAACATGGTGGAATCGAAGTTCCTGATCACGTCTGACAGCACCCAGACACATATGCTGCACTGAAATCCCGTGACATCGGTCGGCTATTCCAACTACTACGCCGATATGCCGGGCTGATCCAAACGGCTATCGGCGCAGCCACCGGCCACAGCCAGAGTGCGATCAGTAAGATCGCAAATGGCTTCGCGCGAGTCGAGACACTTGAGGTCTTCGAGCGCATCGCGGACGGCCTGGAGATGCCTGACGGCGCACGGACGGCTCTCGGCCTCGCCCCAGGGGCGGCGGCCGGATCGCCGAGCCCGACGTAGGAGAGAAGCCAGACAAGATAGCGACACCCGCGCCCAACACTCAGGTGAGCCCCCTAACAGCAGCCACACATGGCCTCGCTCCTGATTCGGTAGACACCGACTCGACGGCGAAGGAACCACCGATACGGCCTATCAGCGCCATGGATGTGCCCGCTATCGTGGCCATGTTGGCGTACGAGTCGGCTCGGCTTGGGGAAGACGTGGACAGCACTCCCTTCGGCCCTTTCACGGTAGAAGAAATCAGCAAAGACCTGCGTGAACTCGCACTCGCTTACCCCTACACACCTCCCATGGATTCGCTTTTGAAGGCCGCGGGCCTACGGGACCACGCTTTCGCGCTGGCGAAGAAGTCCCGTCGTCCGTCCCACACCCGCGACCTTTATCTGATCACAGGGTGGCTGTGCCATGCTGGCCAACGCGACCTTCGATCTCGGCGAGGTCCAGCCCGCGTACAGGCACGCACGCACCGCGATGCAGTTCGGCGATCTGAGCGAACATAGAGGGCTACGAATCTGGGTTTCTGGGTTGCAGGCGCTGATCGCTTTCTGGGATGGGCATCCTGATCAATCGGTCGCCTTCGTCCAGCCAGTACTCGACTGGTCAGCAGAAGGCGGTACCGCAGCCGTGTACACCCACGCCGTCCATGCTCGCGCTCTGGCGATGCTCGGGCATGCCCGGGAAGCCGACGATGCACTCGCCCGGACAGATCAGCAACGAGAGCGTGTCGTCCAGATCGACTCACCTGTCGACAATCCGGAAGGCCTCTTCGATTTCCCGATGGCCAAGCAGCTCTACTGGAAGGCCGGCTCTCATCTTCTGATCGGTAGCCCGCAGCGGCTGACATGGGCACATGAAGCGGCCGTGGAATCCATCCGCCGTTACCTCGAGGCGCCATCGGGCAAGGCCCGCACCGGCAAGCTGTGCCACGCCCGGCTCGACCTCGCCTCGGCCAGATGGAGACAAGGGCACCCGGAAGGCGCCGAAGGAGAGATCGCCCAGGTCATCACCACACTGCGAAACCGCTATGTGGAAAGCGTGACACGACGGGTGGAGCGCTTTGGCGTTCTCGTCCGCTCGCAGCCCAAAGGCCAGGCAAGCCGGCAGATCCTTGGGGCGTGGGAAGCGAGGGCCAGTAGGCGCGAAGAGTGTGCCCGCGAGTCCGAAGACCTGCCGGTCGCGCCGTGTACGACCATGCGTACACGGCTGCTCTGAGGCCGTGCGGGACGGCCGACGGCACCGGACGCGAGGCTGTACGCGCCCTGCCGGTGCCTCCTTCGCCAGCCGCGGGATCGAACCTGCGCACGGTGTAGCTGCGCATCACCGGTTCCGTGGCACCCTCAGGGTAGACCCAGCGGCCGTCCATGACCTCGGGCGGCACCGGCACGGACTGTCCCTCCACGGGAAAGAAGATCTTGAAGTACTCGTCGGCGACCCCGCCGGCCGGGTAGCCGTGCGGCCCTTCCCCGCCGAGCGTGATTCTGATCATCAATGGGGTCACCCGGCTGATCCGCACGACCTCTGCCATGAACAAGCCGCTACTCATGTCGACTCCTCGCGTATCGGGTGCCGTTCGGCCCGGCCCTGGCTCAGCCGGACGCGCCGGGTGAAGCGGTCGATGGTGGCTCGGCGGTGGGCGATCACGATGAGGATGCGATCGCTCGCCTGCCGTTCGAGCGCGCTCTCGATGAGGGCGGTGGTCGCAGGGTCCACGCCGGCGGTGGCCTCGTCGAGAATGAGGACGGCCGGATCGAGCAGCGCCGCCCGGATGAGGGCGATGAGCTGCCGTTCCCCGGCCGACAGCAGGGCGCCCCTCGCGCCCGTGGGCGTGCCCAGGCCATCGGGCAGGCCGTTCAGCCAGTCCTCCAGGCCGAGCAGGGACACCACGTCCAGCACGGCGACTCTGTCCGTGGGCGAGCCGAACGTGATGTTGCCGGCGATCGTGCCGCGCATGGTCTGCACGTCCTGCGGGATGAGCACAACCCGCCGCCGCAGCTCGGCGGGGGCGAGCGTGGCCAGGTCGGCGCCATCGTGGCGGACCTGGCCGCGACCGTGGGCGTACAACCCCGCCATGATCTTGGCCAGTGTGGACTTGCCCGCGCCCGTGGCGCCCACCACGACCGCCCTCTCCCCCGGCCAGCGCCAGCAGCCCGGGGGCGGGCTGGAGCCCCATGCTCTGGAAGAACTTCACCAGATGGTCATTGGGCCTGGCCCCCGCCATGACGGTGCCAGGCTGGCGCAGGACCACATACTGCACCGTCTTGCCCCCAAGGCCGGGATACTCGGCGGCCACCCCCGAAAGCCGGGCCTCGCTCTTGGCGACGGCGGCTTCGGCCGCGGCGTCCTTGCCCAGGGCCTTGCCGACGGTACGGAGGATCTCCTGCCAGGGTGCCGTCCTGGTTGTCCTTGCCGATGATGCCGATGGTCGGGGCGATCTTGCTGAGCGCGGCGTACAGGCCCTTGTTGGAGGTGACCGCATAGGAGCCGAAGATGACGTCGGGACGGAGTTTGGCGATCTCCTCCACGGAGATGTCCGCCACCGTGTTGATGGGCGTGGTCGTGGGTTCCTTCAGTACGTCCGCGTTCCAGGGGGCGAAGGGGGCGTCGGTGCTGCTCCACCGGTTGGCCGCCACGGGTACCACGCCGAGTTCCAACGTCGCGTCCACCCAGCCGGAACTCAGGGCGACCACGCGGGCGAAGCCTTGTCGATGCGTGTCCTGCCCCCGGAGTGCTCGATGGTCACGGGAAACGCACCCGTACCCGGTTGCGGCGCGGGCGCCTCGGCCGAGGTCGAGCCCTGGCCACCGCCGCATGCCGCGAGCGTGGCGAGGGCGATGACTAAGAGGGCGGCCTGTGCGGCTGTCACCACCTGAAACGCGATTCACTGCACGCCAAGGACGACTCCTTCCTCGAAGGTGCACCGTAGTGGCACGACAAGCGTGATCTTATTTAGGTAAGGCTCTAATCAAAGAAGCGGGATAAGGCCCATAGAACAAGGCCCCCTGCCCTAATCCTCAGCGCTCCGCGTCATGCGGCCACCCGCGCAGGCTCCAGATCCCGGGCGCGAATGAGCAGCAGCGAGATCGCCACACCGGCCAGTCCGGCGGCGGACGCCACCAGGCAGGTGGTGGAGAGCGCCCCGGTGAAGACGTTTCTCGCCGTCTCCAGAGCGGGCCCGCTCACCTGGTCGAACCGGCCGCCGGCCAGTTGCCCGGCTTGAGCGGGCAGCTCGGCGCTGATCCGCGCGGTGAAGATCGCGCCGAAGGCCGCCACCCCGGTGGCCGTACCGAGGGGGAAGAAGGTGTTGGACAGCCCCGAGGCCATGCCGGCCTTTTCCTGCGGGACGACATCGAGCGCGACGCCCATCAGCGGCGGGAACGCCAGCGCTCCGCCGACACCGAGTAGCACGAGGCCCGGCAGCGCCACGGTCCAGTCGCCGTCCGGCCCTACCCGGGCCATCAACAGGAAGGCGACCATTATCGATGCGAACCCCGCCGCCAGCAGCCCGGAGGCGGGAAGCCTCTGCCCCAGCCGCCCGGCCAGCGGAGCGATGAGGAGGATGGGCAGGGTCATGGCCAGCAGTCGCAGCCCGGTCTCCAGTGGCGAGTGGCCGAGCATCCCCTGCAACCACAAAATCAGGTACGGCAGGATGCCGAAGCTGCAGATCCTGGCCAGAAATGTCAGCAGCATCACGCCGATGAACGTGGGGATACGGAACAGTCCGACGTCGAGCACAGCGTAGGAACGGCGCACCTGGACCACGGCGAACAGGGCGGCCAGTACCAGTCCGGCGACGAGCATGGTCAACGTCTGGGCCGAACCCCATCCCTGGCCGGGAGCGGCGATCAGGGCGTAGTTGAGTGTGAAGAGCATGGCGATGGCCAGCACGGCACCGAGGATGTCGATCCGGCCCGCGGCGGACCGCCTGGCCGGCTCGTGCAGCCGCAGCAGCGCCCCGGCCAGTACGAGCAGGCCCACGGGCACGTTGATCCAGAAGATCCAGCGCCAGCCGAGTGTGTCCACCAGCAGGCCGCCTACCAACGGCCCGAGCCCGGCGGCGGCCCCGCCCGCGGCGGAAAAGGCGCCGATGGCGCTCTGCCGGGCGCGCCCGGCCGGGTAGGCGCCGGCGATCAGGGCCATCGCGGTGCCCATGATCATGGCGCCGCCCATCCCCTGCACGATGCGAAAGGCGACCAGGGCAGCCGGATGCCAGGCCGTGCCGCAGGCCGCGGAGGCGGCGGTGAAGACGATGACCCCCGTGATGAAGATGGCACGGCGGCCGACGCGGTCGGAGACTGATCCGGCGGTGAGGAGCAGGGCTGCGAAGGCGAGCGTGTAGCCGTTGATGGCCCATTGCAGCCCGTCCAAGCCGGCCGACAGCTCCGCGGCGATCTCGGGTAGGGCGACGTTGACAATCGTGATGTCCAGGGTGAGCAGGACCGCGGCAAGGCAGACGATGACCAGGGTCGGTCCGGCCTTCGGAGAACGAGTCATGCGTACAAAGTACACAGAAATTAGGTAAGCCTAAGTAACGAGTCGGCATAGGAGGCTGATCAGGGAGACGCGAGGGTGTCCACGAAGGCCCGGAGCCCGCTCAGGAAGGCCGTCTCATGGTCGAAGGCCCGTACGGCCTGACGGGCCCGTTCCGGGTCACCGACCGAAGAGGCCAGCAGATCCTCGCGAGCGGCACGCCGCTCGGGGGTGGCACCGGGCAGGTAGCACAGGTGCCCAAGGACGTACCACCACAACTGGGTGTACGCGTCGGTGGCCTGGCGGTCGTCCATACCGAGCTCACCGAACCGGTCCAGGACCCAGAGGAACAGCGTGGCGGCGCGCGGCGCGAACAACTCGCCCTGGCGGAGGATCTCCACGACCCACACGTGCTGTGAGAGGTAGGCGTCAACCTCGGCGAACGCGACCACGATGCGCTCTTGAGGTGTACCCTCGCCGTCGGCGGGCAGCGGCGGCAGCCCTTTCGCCACATCTTCCAGGAGCGCAAGGATCAGCCCGTGCTTGTCCTCGACATACCGGTAGATCGCCATCGGCGCCGCGCCCAGCTCGGCGGCCACCCGCCGGATGGTGAGCCCGCCGACGCCCTCGGACTCGGCGACCCGCCGCCCGGCGGCCACGATGGCCTCCCGCGTGAGGAACCGGCGACGTCCGCTGGAACTCCCCCGAATGGCCACTCCCGCAACTTTAGCGAGGCCATCTCGCCAAGCCGACCAGAGCGGCGGTCGATCACGTTCGAGCCGAGGTCGCCGTTCCTCGCTGCAGGTGAGCGCGGACACGGAGGAGGAGTATGAGAGAGAGTGAACCGCGCCGGGTCTGCTGGAGACCGGGTCATCTGGCTGGGGTGAGAGTAGCTGAGTTGATCTCTGCGCGGTAGAAGGCTTCGTATTCGGCGGGTGAAGGTCCTAACAGGCGCTGTGGATTCGGCGGTTGTTGTACCAGTCGAGCCATTCCATGGTGGCGAGTTCGACGTCGTCCAGGCCCTTCCACGGGCCGCGGCGGTGGATCAGTTCAGTCTTGTACAGCCCGATGGTGCTCTCGGCAAGGGCATTGTCGTAGCCGTCCCCGCGTGAGCCCACGGAGCTGACCGCGCCGGCCTCGGCGAGCCGGTCGGTGTAGCGAATCGACAGGTACCGACAGCCACGATCGGAGTGATGCACCCGCCCTTCCAACTCCTCAGGCCGGCCGCCGCGGCGCCAGATCGCCATCTCCAAAGCGTCCAGCGGCAGGTCGGTACGCAGATGGTCGGTCAGTCGCCAGCCGACGATCATCCGGGAGAACACGTCGATGACGAACGCCGCATAGACGAACCCGGACCAGGTGTGGACGTAGGTCGAATCGGCCACCCACAGCCGGTTCGGCGCCGGCGCGGCGAAGTGCCGTTCGACCAGGTCGGCCGGCCGTGGGCACAGCGGCTCGGCGATGGTCGTGCGGCGCTTGTGATCGCCACGGACCGCGCCGGCCGGTCCTGACCGGCGCATCAGTCGGGCAACCGTGCAGCGGGCCACGGCCACGCCCTGGCGGTTGAGCGCCTTCCACATCTTGCGCACTCCGTACACCTCGAAGTTGTCGTTCCACAGCCGCAGGATCTCGGCCGTCAACTGCTCGTCTCGCTGCTCGCGGGCCGACGGCGGCCGGCTCTTGGCCGCGTAGTACGTCGAGGGCGCCAGCTCGAGCGTCTGGCAGATCGGCTCGACGCCGAACCCGTCGCGATGAGCATCGATGAAGGCGACTATCTGGGCGGTCGGGGGTCGAGTTCCCGGGCGAAAAAGGCAGCCTGCGCGTCGGGGCCATGGCGCGGCAGATCGACGGCGTAGCTGCGGTGGCCGAGCAATGCCGGCTCGCACTGGACGGGAGCCCACATGAACGAGCTGGTGCCGGAGCCATGGGCCTTACCGTTGCGACCGTTGGCCGCCCCGGAGGACGGCCAAACGTCGCAACCCGCCTGCGGAGGGCGCCGGCCGGGGACCCTCTTCCGTGGCGGCGGTCTCCGGAACGGGCTTCTCGGTATTCTCGCCGATCACGGTGGGTTCAGGGCCGTGCCCGCCGCCCTCATGGCAGTCATGTCTTGGCCCGGCTGGTGAGGTCAGGGCTTGTCGTGGCGAATGTGGCTGTCGCGTTCGGCATGGGTGATCTGGGGGGTTCCGCCGGTGAAGTTCCACTGCGAGCCGATGTGCAGGTTCGGCGGCTGCCCGAACCGCGGGGCGGCGCCGTCGCGGCCGGGCGGTGCCTGGCCCTCGTATGCCCCCTCACGCCGCTCGTCATCCTGCCCGCCGACGCGCGCTTCGCCGTCCGGGGCAGCGCCCTGCCCGGTACCGTGTCGGGAGTCTTGGCCGGTCGTGTGGCCGTGCCCGGCATGGGGCGCGGAGGTAGCGCCGGGAAAGACACGGACATTGTCGTGCACCCCCCTCCGCGGTGCGGGGGCCGGCCTGATCGGGGGCGGCGGGGTTCGGGTGCTGGGGCATTTCGGCTCCGTTGGGCGGGGAAGGGGTGTCCAGGGCGGGATCGTGGTGCAGGATCTGGTCATACAACCGGATCAGCTGCGGGCACGGCGGGGTGCCGTATTCCTCGGCGAGCCGGTCGCGGAGCTGCTGGTAGGCGGTCATCGCCTCGCCTTGCCGTCCGGCGCGGTAGCAGGCGCGCATCAGCGTGGCGGCTGCGTTCTCATCGAAGGGGCGGGCGCGGGTCAAGGCGCGTAGTTCCGGGATGAGCGGCGCGTGCCGGCCCAGGGCCACCTCGGTGGTCAGGCACAGCTGCCAGGCGGCCTGGTACTCGGCCAGCAGGTCGCGCCGGTAGTCCTCGGCCCACAGTCCTTTCAGGTCGGCCACCGGCTCGGGAACCTCCACGCCGGCGCCGTGTCCGCCGCCGGTGTGCCAGAGCGCCAGGGCACGGCGCAGCAGCCTGACCCCGGCCTGGGGGTCGCCGCCGGCCAGGGCCCGCTGTCCGGCGGCGACGTCGTCACCGAAGCGGTGGGCGCCCACCGCCTCGCGGGGGATGGTGATGCGGTAGCCGGCGCCGTCGTTGCGTGGCAGTAGCCCTTTGCCTGCCGGGCCGGCGGCGGCCAGATGGGCGCGTAGGTCGCGGGCGTGGGCGTGGATGCGGGCGGCCGCGCCGGTGGGCGGGGCATCGTCCCACAGGGCCGCGGTGAGGCAATCGGTGCCGGCCGGGCGGCCGCCGGCGGCCAGCAAGATGGCCAGCAGCAGGCGGTGCATGCGTTCGCCCACCTCTATGTGCCGCCCGTCGCCGGTGTGCACCGCGACCGGGCCGAGCAACTGGAACTGCAACGTCTGGTACCGCACCGTCATCACCGCTCCCTTCTCCCGTTACCGTGTGGCACGTGGCGCGCGGGGGGCGCGTCATCGCCTGCCCGGTCGCGCGCCGGAGTCCTGTGCCCGCTCCCCGGTGCTCTGCCAGGTCGCCTCCCAGGAGTCTGCTCAGATCGCCGGTCAGGACGTCGCCCAGCCGGCCTGCCAGGGCCGCCGATGCTGGCAAATGCCGGGCAGGACAGGACCTGCCCCCAGCGGAAGGACGACCGAGATGAACGAGCCGATGAACGAGCAGAGCCTCCAGCGGCGCAACGGCCCGCGTGTGATCGCCTGGGTCAAGAGCGCCTACTGTGAGCCCGGTCAGTGCGTGGAGGTGATCGGCACCGGGCTCGGGGTGGCGGTGCGCGACTCCAAGATGCCCGACGGGCCGGTGCTGTGCTTCACCCACGCCGAGTGGGCGGCGTTCCTGGCCGGGGCCAGGGACGGCCTGTTCGACCACTTGGCCGTCGGCGGGGCGTAGCCGGGACCGGTGGGTGGTGCGGCCATATGGCCGTGCCACCCACCGGCGGCCCCGCTCGTGGGGGTGGGCAGGCCGGCGGCCGTGGCGGTCGCCGGGATGCAATGCCGGGTGCGGATCCGGCCGGGCAGGGGGGATCGGTGGGCTCATCCGGGCTCCGCGTGGCTCTGTGCGTTGATCTCACGGCTGATCTCGCGGCTGATCTCGGTGAGCAGGCTGCGGGCCTGGTCGCCGGACAGCGCCGCTTGGCACAGGCGCTGCCAGCGGTCGTGGTAGAGGCGGATGTCGCCGGGGTCGGTGACGTACACCTCGGCGTGGGTGGTTTCCACCAGCACCACGCTGTCGTGCTCGTCGTTGCCCTGGTAGAGGGCGAAGCCGTGCGGGGCGAACACCGGTACGGGGTGCCGGTGCGGGATGAGACCGATGGAGACGTTCTCCAGCGTGCTGATGCTGGCGATGCGGTCCAGCTGGACCAGAAGGATCTGCGCGGGTCCGTGCCGCCAGCGCAGTGCCGACTCGCCGATCAGGAATTCCAGCCGTTTGCCGGTGTAGAGGATCATCTGGCGTTCCAGCCGGGCCGCGACGGCGGCGGCCACCTCATCGGCGCTGTAGGGCAGGCCGCACAGGGGGAGCAGGTGGCGGGTGTACTCGGCGGTCTGCAGCAGTGCGGGGACGGCCGCGAGCTGGAAGTTGCATATGGTGCGGGCGTTGGCTTCGCGTTCGGTGACCTCGTCTTGCAACTGGCCGAAGTCGGGGTGACGGGTGCGCCAGGCGTGGGCCTCGGTGAAGGCGGCGGTGGTCAGTTCCCGCAGCGCCGCCTGGGCGTCGGCGGGAGCGTCCACCGCCCGCCCCCAGGCGGTGACCTCCGGCACGGTGGGCAGTACCGCCATCGACTCGATCCGGGAGACCCGGGACTGGCTGATGCCGATCTGGGCGGCCAGCTGGCGCCCCGACAGGCCGGACATCTCGCGTAGCCGGCGCAGTTCGCCGGCCAGCCGTTGCCGCCGCCCCCGGGTCTCCATATGCGCGGGTGGCACCCCCGGCGTGCTGCTCGCGGGGACTGAGCCGTGAGCAGATCGTGGCGGCGGCGCTCGGCTGCGACCTGCGTACCGTGACCATGCGCGACATCGCGGAGCGGCTCGGCGTCTCCCACTCGGCCCTCTACCGCTGGGTCGGCAACCGCGACGAACTCCTCGACCTCGTCGGCGAGGTCGTCGTCGAGCGCATCCTGCCGACGGCCGAGCCCACCGCAGCCACCTGGCGGGAATGGCTGTCCGACCTCGCCTGGAGGATGCACGACCAGTTCCTCGCCGTACCGGGCTACGCCGTCCATGTGGCGATGCCACATCGCCACAACCCGCGCGCCTTCGGCCGGCTGCGCGACCGCGTCATCTCGGCGTTCAGGCTCGCCGGAGTCTCCGCCGACATGGCCGAGCAGAGCTGGCACATCTTCGGGATGGGCGTCGTGCAGTGGCTCGGCGCCCGGCAGATGGGGCACGACATCGACTCTGACGCCCCCCGCTTCGACCTCTTCCTCAGCGTACTGCTACGCGGGCTGCCGGCACAGGAGCCCAGCTCGTAGTCGTCCGACCAAGACCACACGGGAGTCCTGCCCGACAACCAATCCCTTGGAGCATCTAGCGGAGTAGCGGAGTTCCTTCGGGAGTCGCCGCCTCCGGAGACGACGATCACCCGTCTAGCAGGGCAACCGTCGACCTGCATCAGCCCCGTGCGGCGGATCTGGCCGCTCTCCTGCCCTGCGTCACCCGGAGCGGGCGCACCGTCGTATTGATGCCGAAACCAAGAGGGAGAGGGCCGGAATACGCCGGAAAGACACCACCGAGGCTGTGTGCTGCCCAGGAATAGCGTCTGAAGTGCTGAAACTCAGGTTTCAATAGGTGCTGGCCACCTCGCCGCGTAACCTGTTGACCGCAGGTGGCTGTCCGGACTGCCCTGCGCCGCTTCTTGCACGAGCGGGCGGCCGGGACCCGCGCCTTCCCGATGATCCGGCCCTGGCCCGGCTTGCCGCTGCCCGCTGGCTCGCCGCCGAACTGAACCTTGTCACCCGTGAGCTCGTGGTGACCGCCCGACGGGGCGAGGCGGATCGGCGAGGCGATGGGCACCTCCGGCCAGGCCGCCGGTCAATGGGCGCGATCGCACGGTCTTCCCGTCGAGGAACCCGCCGCCGGCCACGCCGGTGAGGAGGGCGGGCGCTCGTCGCCGCGCTCCATACTCGTCGCCACCTCGGACGGCCCCCTGGTATGGCAGAAAGGGGCCGCGGAATGTGATCGCTGAGGCGTCTTCGGGTGTTCGTCTAACGACCGTTCGACGAACGAGAATCGCATGCACCGCCGCATTGGGACCGCCGCGTACCGTGCCCGATTCGGGTAGTCGTTTTCCCGTTCACCTTCAAGTACGAATAATCGAGCGCGCGGACTTCAGGGCAATCGCCAAGGGGGCCTGCGGGCGTCATGCGATGGCGCCGCTCACCGACCGACATTCCGGGACAGGCCCCAGGCCACCGATATACCATGCCCAAATGAGATGGTTCGGCAGGAAGCGCTCAGTGAGAACCACCGATTCCGACCTCATGGCGCTCATGCCGCCGGTCACCGAGCCCAGCAAGACGGAGCAGTTCGCCAAGGACGCACGCCAGCAGCGTCCGGCCGACGAGCACTGGACACACACTCAGACCTTTTCTTACAGCGAATTGCTGTGGGACAGGTACGACTCGCCGCTCTACGTCGGGGTAAGTGGCAGGCCCGCAATCCTGCTGAGTCTGTCCAGCCAGATGCGGGCGGATCTCGACGGCCTTGGAGAGCTGATCCGACGCACGGGTGCCCATCTGTTCCTCCAAGGGCACCGTCTCGGATGGTACGGGATGGTACGCGCTGTGCTAGAACTGCCGGAACACGACCTGATCTTCGAGACACCGCTGACGCTGGCACATGGCGACGTGCAGGAGTTCGTTTCGGCGGGGTACCGGAACGAGGCCGTCGAGCTACACCTGACCCACACGAACGATGCGCGGTCGCAACGGTTCACCTGCCAGGCTGTTGGGCTTCGACCCGTTGTGGACGCCGTACTGGACGCTGTGCGCGGCCTCGACCACCCGACGACATTGGACGAACAGGCCACAGCCGTTGCCGAACTGGAAGCCAGGTTTCCCAGGATCAGCGACGGGTTGAGTGGCCGGACACGGATACCGCTGACGGTCACAGGGCCGGCGGACGATGTCGTGACGGTAAAGACGCATAACTGACGCGGGCAGCCCCTCCCGAGTTCCGGCGTCGCGCGGTCGAGCTCGCACGCCAAGGTGACAAACCACTCCTTCAGCTCTGCCGCGGCCACTCCTGCATGCTGGCCTGGTCGAGTCCGTCGGGCGGCGGCATGGTTCGGGCGTGACGGCAACAATTGGACGCTCCCGTCTGGGGCACCTCTGATGCCTTCCCACTCTGGATCTCATAGGCGAGGATCGAGGCCATGCGATTGCTGATCCTCGGAGGCGGATAGTTCCTCGGCCGGGCTCTGGTCGAACAGGCCCTCCAGCGACGGCCATCAGGTGGTCACTCTCAATAGGGGCAAGTCCAGCAGTGACGTGCCGGGTACCACCACCATCCGTGGCGACCGGAGCAACGCCCAGGACATGGCCGATCTTGCCCGGCACGGCCCATACGAAGCAGTGATCGACACCAGCGGAATGACGCCCGCCATGGTCAGGACTTCTGCGACCGCACTGGCCGACCACACGGGCCGATACGTATACGTCTCCACCGTGAACGTCTACCAGGGCTGGCCCACCGAGCCGCTGACCGACGGGTCGCCGGTCCGCCCTACACCCCATCCGGGCCGCCCGGCGAGTCCGGACCCGACGCGTACGGCCGGGAGAAGGGCGGATGTGAGCAGGCCGTTACCGCGGCCTTCGGCGACCGCGCGACCGTCCTTCGTCCGAGTGTGATCATCGGTCCGCATGAGTACGTCGGGCGCATCCCCTGGTGGCTGCGCCGTATGGTCGTTGGCGGCCCGGTGCTCGCGCCCGGCGGCGCTGATTGGCCGATCCAGCCGATCGATGTCCGCGATGTCGCCGCGTTCGCCCTCGATGCGGCCGAGCGACGGCTACCGGGCTCGTTCAACCTGGCGGCGCCCATCGGGAGTTCGACGTTCGGCGCGTTGCTCGACGTCTGTCGCGAGGTGACCGGTACCTCGGCCGTGCTGGAGTGGGTGCCGCACGACTTCCTGATCCGCCAGGGCGTGCGCGAGTGGACGGAGCTGCCGCTGTGGCGGCCGTACCCGGGCACGTGGCGTGTGGACTCGGCTAGCGCCCGCGCGGCCGGGCTGAGGTGTCGCCCGCTGGCCGACACCGTGGTGGACACGTGGGAGTGGCTGAACCGCGCCGGCCCGGTGCTCGATCACGAGCGGGCGGCCGAACTCGGGATCACGCCGGAGCGGGAGGCGGCGGGACACCACCGATCCCGCTGTCCTGGCGTTCGTCGAGATCGTCCGCGAGTTCCGGGATGCCGGGGCGTTTCGCCCCGGCATCCCGGGCTTGCCGGGTGGACCGTCAGGCGAACTGGATCGTCTCGAACACGAACCTGGCCAGAGACAGGCATCCAGTACCCAGCATTTGTGACGTGATCGACCGCAGATTGCATCACTTGGCCGGCCGACCGCGCCACAGCTCCCTCAATAGCCGCCTCGATCCGCCCCATCAGCGCATCCACATCCACCGGCGCATCCCCCCGCCCCACAACGCCGCCAGCTCACGGGCGGGCGGCCCGTCAGCCATGATCCCGATCTCTGCACGCTGCGCAACACCGCCGAACGCTGCATCAACCTGATCAAGCAGTGGCGCGGCCTCGCCTTCCGCTTCGACAAGACCCCCGAAAGCGACCTCGCCGGACTCCATCTACGCGAGTCGTCTTATGGATCGAAGCCTTCAACCCATCTGAAGATCAGAAGTCGCATATCGGCAGAAAGTGCATGCCGTGCGCCAAACCCCCAAGATCACCGTGGCGCTCAGCGGGCCGGACAACGTCGGCAAGACCACCCACGCCCGCCTCCTCCAACGCCGCGCCCAAGCCCACAACCCCGGCCCACTGGACCACTACGACCCCCGCTGGCAACACGCCCACACCACCGGACTCGCCGACTGGTGGTTCCACGCCGCCCCCATCGAGATCCGAAGTGGAAGCGTTGCAGGTCGCGGGTGTAGGTACGCAGCTCGCGAGGCGGGGGACCGCGGTGACCGGGTCGCGTACCCACCGGTCGGTGGTGGCCCGGGCGGGGCGTCCGCTGCGGGGGTGGTCCTGGCCTGCCTCGAACCGGATCCTGCCGTCGAGTGGGACGAAACCCGAATGGCGGAGGTCGAGGGGCGGTTGCGGGCTTCTTGAGGCGCCCGGCGCGCCGTACACAGAAATCTCAGGCGAAGCCCAGCACGACCGCGGTGAGTGTGGCGGCCTGAAGGAGGGTGTTCCCCGCGCAGTGCACCCAGAGCGAGATTCTGAGGTCCTTCTTACGCCAAGTGACCCAGATCGTTGGCAGGAAGAAGCCGACCCGGGAGAGGAACTGCCACGGCGTCCAGAAATGGTAGAGGGAGAAGAGGGTCGCGTTGGCGACCGGCGCCCAGCCGCCGAGACGTGACATGCGGGGGAGCAGGAAGCCCCGGAAGTAGAACTCTTCCACGGCGGGCAGGATGACGCCGGTCAGGACCAGTGACACCGCCAACGTGGTGATGACCGTGGAGCGCGAATAGCCCTTGAGGAAGCTAGTAGTGCTGTTCTCGATGGGGATCCAGGAAGAGAGTGCCTGGTAGACGGCGGTGTCCACGGGTGTCAGCGCCATCGAGACCGCGTAGACGCCCACGATCAGGGCGATGACAAGCAAGATCAGGGGCCCTCGGGGTGTCGGTTTGTCCCGGTAGCCGATGACTCCGCGCAAGGTGAATCTGCCGGTTTGCCGCTTGCCCAGGTACAGGAGGAACCCGAGTTGCACCGGCGCGAGCCCGATGCACATGGCCACCACCCAGCCGAGGTGGGGTGGAAAGTTCAGTGCTGTTACCAGTGGTGATGCGATCAGGAGGTAGGTGGCGACGATCACTACGCCTGGGACGAGGTGGAGCGCGATCGTGAGGGGCAGCGAGTGCTGTTCGGCCAGCAGTCGGGAGGTTTGTGCCTGTCGGGACATGAGTCGCTCCAAAGAGGGGATCCGGTGGAGCAACCGTAGTTGACTAATTTCGCAACTGTCAACTCAAGTTGCTTAATATGGTGGATCCCGATGTCGCGACAAGGCCGGCCATGAGAGGGCTGCGTTGAGGATCGAGTTCAGGGCCATCTGCGAGCTCTGGAGCCGACTGATCAACTCGGCCTCCCGAACCCCGAACACTCGATCGCCAAGCTCCTCGGCGTCTCGGTGGGCACGCTCTACAACCACATCCCCGACCTGCGCGACCTGCGCGCAGGAAGCAGCACCCACGGCCACAACTCCGTCACGCGCAGCGGGTGACCGCCCCTTTCCGACGTACTTGGTCTGCCTCCCAACCACCTGCACATCCACCTGATCCCCCGACATCAAGGCGACGTCGCCGGCCCAGAGGGGGCATCCGCCGCGCCGCACCCAACTGCGATCCGGACGCGTGTAAGTAGACGGATAGGCTGCCCTCCGCAGCCACGCGCCAGCCCGAACCGGGGCGCGTACGCCTACCGGCCGCCGCTCCACGAACAGGGACACCCTCTGCTCAACGATCGGGGGGTCCTGCGGACAAATTCCAGCAGGGCGCTCTCCCCCGGGTCGGCATGCGCGCCATCACCTCCGCTTCGCCCGTGACCGCACAAGCACACCTCACGCGCCCACCATCGTCCGGTTGTGGAGACCACCAGAGACGACCTGACGTCAGCAGAGATCGAAGACCAGCGGCGAGATGCTCAGGCCATGGCGGCGAGTTGGGCAGCCAGAGCCTCTTCGAGATGTTCCTGCTGGGCCGCATCCAGATTGCCGTCGCGAAGCTGACGGCGGCTCCATGTGCGCCAGAGCTGCCAGACCTCGTCCGGAGGGGCATATCGGCCGCTTCAGCCAGCTCGGCCGGCTGCTTGCCCGCCACCGCCGCAGCGTGCGGGCGCGCTCCCAGCGCTTTGGCGCTGCGACGCGCGAGCGCCGCGAGCAGCACCACGTCAGACAACGCATTAGCGCCCAGCCGCTGCCCCGCGATCTGTGCCAGCGCGGCGGCGTCCAAGTGCTCGACCTGCTCGGCCGCAGCCAACTCCTCTTTCGTGGCGGCGAAGCCACCGCGTAGCCCAGCCGTCCTCGCTCCCCGTCACCAAGGGCAGCCTGGCTGAGTTGATCGGACAGGACCGCAATACGCGTGGCCAGGCGCAGGCACGCCCACCGCCAAGGAGCCCGCCAAGACCTGAACTCGGCAGCGCCGATGAGCGGTTGCACACGGCCACCCAAGGATTTACGCTTACGTAGAATATTCGACGTAAAGTTAGGAGTTCCATGGGTGACCGCACCCTGGTCTGTTTGGGCGGCGGCCCGGCCGGCCTGTTCCTCGCCAGACTGCTCCGCAGGGCCGATCAGTCGTGGCACGTCACCGTCTACGAACGCGACATCTGCGACGCGACCTTCGGGTTCGGCATCGGCCTGGCCGACCGGCTCCTCGACAAGCTCGCGGAGCGCGACCCGGACACGCACCGCCGCGTCCTCGCGGCCGGGGTGGTCGGGCATGGGATGTCGCTCCGCCACCGTGGCACCGACCTGCGCTGGGGCCCGCGCGGCGGGCTCGCCGTCAGCCGCGCCGAACTGTTGCGCATCCTGCGCGAACAGGCCCTCGAAGCGGGCGTGACGCTGAAGTACGGCACGCCCGCCGACGTGCGCTCCATCGACGCCACCGTGATCGTCGGAGCGGACGGCGCCAACAGCGCCACCCGCGCCGCCCTCGGCGAGGAGCTGGGCGTGACCGAGAGCCTGGGCCGGGCGAAGTACATCTGGCTGGGCGCCGAGATCGACCTCGCGGGCATGACGTTCAGCCTGGTCGCCGACGAGCACGGGGCGTGGGCCTCGCACGCCTACCCCTACGCCCCCGGCCTGGCCACCTTCCTGGTCGAGACCGACGAGGACACCTGGCGGCGCGCCGGGCTCGACCAGGCGGACCCGCCGCTGAACGACGACGGGAGCGACCTGCTCGGCATCCGCCACCTGGAGAGGCTCTTCCGCGACGACCTCGGCGGGCGCCCGCTGCTGGGCAACAGGTCCCGGTGGGCGAACTTCCGCAACGTGCGGTGCGACCGCTGGAGCGCGCGCAACGTGGTGCTGGTCGGCGACGCCGCGCACACCGCGCACTTCTCCATCGGCTCGGGCACCACGATGGCCATGGAGGACTCGCTGTCCCTGGTCCGCCACCTGGTCGCGGCGGCCGACCCGCCCGAGGCGTTCGCCCGCTACGAGGCGGAGCGCCGCCCGCCGGTAGAGCACCTGCAGTCCAGGGCCGCGGCCAGCCAGACCTGGTGGGAGACCTTCGGCGAACGGATGGACGGCGACCCGCACCAGGTCGCCTTCCAGTACCTCACCCGCACGGGCGCCCTGTCCTACGACCGGCTGCGGGGCGCCGACCCGCGCCTCGCCCGCGAGGTGGCGGGCTGGTTCGCGGGCAGCGCCGCGGCGCGTTCGGGCGCCGATCCGCTGTGCGCCCCGATCACCATCGCCGGCACCAGGCTGGCGACCAGGGTCGTGGTGACCCGCCCACCCGCGCCCGCCGGGTCCGCTGATGCCCGCGACCTGGATCTGGCCCGCTTCGGCGGCCTCGCCCTCGCCGGGGCCGGGCTGGTCGTGATCGACCTCGACGGGGTGGCCGACGGCCTCGACTGGGACGCCTGGGCGGAACTGGCGAGGTTCATCGCGGCGCGCACCGACGCGGTGCCGGGTGTCAGGATCGCGCCCGACTCCACGCTCGCGAAGGCGGCGGCGCAGGCGGGCTTCGGCTACGTGGAGTTCAGCTCGCCGCCCTCCGACCTGAGGGCGGCGACGGACGCGGCCGGAACGGCACTGCGCGCCGTCGCGGTCCCGGCCGGGCTCGCCGTGGACCTCGAGTCCTTCCGGGCGTCGGGGGTGGACGTCATCCGGCTGGAGTCGCCCGGCCCGCCGGACCTGTCGCTGGCCGCGCTGGCCGAGGAGATCCGCGGCCGGACCGGCCTCGCGACCCTGGCAGGCGACGGCTCGGCGGGCACGGAGCGGCTCAGAACCGCCGTGGTGGCCGGTCAGGTGGACCTCGCCGAGTGCTGGCCGATCGTCCCCGCGGGGATCTGAGCATGGGAAAAGGGGGCGCTTCCGCGCCCCCCTTTCCCATGATTCATCAGCGGTCCGCCAGCAACCTGCCCGCGCCCGGCACCACAGGCGCGAGCCCGAGCGCCCGCAGCAGCACGTACGTCGTCGCCGTCGCCGCCGTCACCACCGGAATCCCGACCTCGTCCTCCACTCGCTGGACGACGCTCAGCGAGGGCATCTGCACGCACGCCGAGAGCACCAGAGCGTCACAGCCGGTCAGATCCAGCCGCCGATGGTGGGCCAGCAGCGCCTCCGGATCCAGACAGCCGACCGCCAGGTTGTCGGCCACCCCCAGACTGAGCGCGTCACGCACGCTCACCCCGTGCGCCTCCAGGTAGGCGCGAACCAGCCCGGTGAGCTCCGGCAGGTACGGCGTGACCATCGCCACGTTCCGGGCGCCGAGCGCCTCCAGCCCCGCCAGCAGCGCGCCCGCGCTGGAGACCACCGGCGCCGCCCCCTGCGCGGCCTCGGCCACGGCGGCCAGCCGCCGCTCCGCCGACTCGTGGTAGCCGGCCCCGCCCGCCATGATCGCGACCAGGCAGGCGTAGACGTAGACGTCCACCCTGGCGTCGGCGAGCTCGGTGACGCAGCGGTCGCTCTCGCCGTCCATCCGGCGCAGCTCCTCGGGAGTCACGTGGCGCATCCGCATCCGGCTGCCGTGCACGGTGAACGTCTCCCCCGGGAAGCGCTCCCGCCTGCGCCGCAGCAGCTCCGGGATCTCCGCTTCCATGGTGATGTTGGAGCTGGGCACCACGAGGCCCACGCGGTGGGCGCTCACCCCGCGGCACCCGGCGGGCGGCGCAGGAACCACAGGTGGGGTCCGCCGTCCGGCAGTTCGTTCTCGGCCACCACCTCGAAGCCCGCCCGCCGGTAGAACCGAACGTTGGCCTCCGACGCGGTCTCGGTGAAGGCGGGGACGCCGTCGAGGTCGCAGCGGCGCAGCGCGGGCGCCAGGACGCTCGCGCCGAGCCCCCTGTTCTGCCAGTCGGGGTGGGTGGCCATCGAGGCCAGGTACCAGTGCGGCTCCGTGGGCCGGTACTGGTCGGTGATCTCGCCCGCCGCGGCGGCGAACGGCAGCCTGTCGCCCATCAGTTCGGCGATCGCGGCGCCGTGCCGCTCCTGGAAGGCCTCATCCGGGCCTGTCACGCCGGGCGGCAGCCAGGAGGCGACGGCGGCGCAGTCGTCGGTCACCCACACGCCGCCGTGACCGGCCGCGAACTCGGCCACGAAGAGGGAGTAGAGGCCGCGCAACCGGTCGAACCTGCCCTCGGCCTGAACGGTCCACACGGTGTAGGCGTAGTCGTCGAAGGCCCTGGCCATGGTGACGGCGAGCTGGGCAGCGTCACCCGGGCGTACGGGACGGACGGTGGGCAGGCTCATGCGGATCTCTTGAATACGGGGAGCGGCGGGGCGTCGGCGCGCGCCCGCCACAAGACTTCGACCGGGTCGCCGATCTCACAGCCGGCGCCGGGGTCGCCGGCACCGTCCACGATGAGGGTGGTCAGCCTCGGCCCCTCGTCCAGGGCGACGACTGCCACGGTGTATGGCGGAACGAGGTCCTCGCGCACCTTGACGTGCACCTCTGTGCGGGAGTACACGACGCCGGTGCCGGCCGCCGCCTCCCACGTCAGCGTGTCGTGGTCGCAGGCGAGGCAGAACGGCCTGGGGTAGAACTGGTGGGCTCCGCAGCGGGCGCAGCGCTGCAGGAGCAGCCGCCCTTCCCGCGCGCCGGCCCAGAAAGGCGCGGTGATCGCGTCGCCGTGGCTCATGGACTCCTCCGGTCGGCTGGTGGTCATCGGGCGAGCACCACCGTCGCGGCGGTGGAGTTGAAGCCGCCCACCCCGTGGGCGACGGCGATCCGCGCGTCCGGCACCTGCCGCTCCCCGGCCTCACCGCGCAACTGCCGTACGGCCTCGACCAGCAGCAGCGCGCCGAGGGCGCCCGGATGGTTGTACGACAGCCCGCCGCCCGACGTCATCGCGGGCAGCGCGCCGCCGGGAGCGAGACGGCCGCCGGAGACGAACGGGCCGCCCTCCCCCTTGCCGCAGAAGCCCAGGTCCTCCAGCGCCAGCAGCACGGTGATGGTGAAGGAGTCGTACGGCTGGAGCACGTCCACGTCGGCGGCGGTGATGCCGGCCATGGCGAAGGCCTCCCGGCCGGACACCGCTCCCGCCGTGACGGTCAGGTCCGGCATGCTGGCGAGGTGCCAGTGGGTGTGGCTCTCACCCGCGCCGATCACCTGTACCGACGGTTTGGCCGCGTCGCGGGCGCGTTCGGCCGTGGTGACCACGATGGCCCCGCCGCCGTCGGTGACCAGGCAGCAGTCGCTCCGCCGGAGCGGGGTGGAGATCATGCGGCCGGCCAGCGCCTGTCCCACGGTGAGCGGGTCGCGCGACCACGCCTTCGGGTTCAGCCGCGCCCACGCCCTGGCGGCGACCGCCACTTCGGCGAGCTGCTCGGGGGTCGTGCCGTAGGCGTGCATGTGCCTGGCCGCCATCATGGCGTAGTGGCCGATCGGCGCGGGCAGGCCGTACGGCGACTGGAACTGGGCGGCCAGGCTGTCGGCGTCGACGGGGCTGCCCGCCATGTTGCGGAAACGGCGGGTGCGCTGGCGGGAGGCGTAGCCGATCAGGGCGACCTCGCAGCGGCCTTCGGCGACGGCGAGCATCGCGTGGTGCACGAACGCCTCGAACGCGGCGCCGCCGAGGTCGGTGGAGTCGGCGTAGCGGGGCGCGGTGATGCCGAGGTACTCGGCGACCTGGACGCTGCCCTCCTCCCCCATGTAGTTGACGAACACGCCGTCGACGTCGCGCAGGGTCAGCCCCGCCTCGCCGAGCGCCTCCCTGGCCGCGGCGGCGAACATGGACAACTCGGTCTGATCCCGTACCTCGCCAAGGGCGGTTTCAGCGACGCCGGCGATGTGCACGGCCCGCTTGTCCCAGACATTCCGGGTCATGCGCTCCTTCTTTCTTCGCTGGTGGACAGGCCCGCGGCGGACCGGCCGTCTTTGACGACCAGGAGGATCCGCTCGCGCAGCCCGGTGAGGTCGGTCGCCGCGCCGCGCACGGCGACCAGGTCGGCGCGCCTGCCGGGAGCGATGGTGCCCAGGTCGTCGGCGAGGCCGAGCAGCGCGGCGGCGGCGCCGGTGGCGGCGTGCAGCGCCTGGAGGGGGCTCATGCCGCCGGCGCGCATCAACTCCAGTTCCTCCAGGTTGCGGCCGTGCGGGTAGCCGATCGCGTCGGTACCCATGGCGACGGGCACGCCCGCGGCCACCGCCCTGCGGAAGGAGTCGTCGTGCGCCTCCATGATCTCGGCGACCTTCGCGCGCGACCGCTCGCTGAACGCCGCTCCCGACGCCGCGGCGTCCAAAACGCTGCGGGGAGCGAGCAGGGTCGGCACCAGGACGGTTCCCCGCTCGCGCATGAGCGCGATCAGGTCGTCGTCCAGGTAGACGCCGTGCTCGATCGACCGGGCACCGGCCGTGATCGCGTTGCGGATGCCAGGCCCGGCCTGGGCGTGCGCCATGACGCCGAGTCCCGCCGCAGCCGCCTCGGCGACGGCGGTCCGGAGCTCGTCGGGGGTGAACTGGGCGCGGCGCGGATCGGTTCCCGGCGACATCACCCCGCCGGACGCGGCCACCTTGATCCAGTCGGCGCCGGCCCGGACCAGCTCCCGCACCCTGCGGCGCATCTCGTCCACCCCGTCCACCACGGGCGGCGGCACGCCGGGAGTGGCAGGCAGCGCCGGCGTGCAGGCGCCCGACGGGAGCCAGGGGTCGGCGTGGCCGCCGGTCTGGCTGAGCATGGTGATCGCGATCCGCAGCCGGGGGCCGCGCACCACGCCGCCGTCCACGGCCGCCTTGACCCCGAGGTCGGCGCCGCCCGCGTCGCGGACGGTGGTGAGGCCCGCGTCCAGCAGCGCGCCGAGGTTGCGGGCGGTCTGGAAGTAGCGCAGCGAGTACGGCGCGGCCAGCCGCTTCAGCGTGTCGATGCCGTCGACGGTGACGTGGACGTGGCAGTCGATGAGGCCGGGCAGCAGGGTGGCGCCCGTCAGGTCCACGGCGGCATCGCCGTCCAGCCCCGGGCCGACGTCCAGGATGCGGCCGTTCTCGACGACCACGTCGGCCGTGGCGGGCGGGGCGCCGGTCCCGTCGAAGACGTCCGCGCCGGCGTAGAGGGTCCTCACGCGGCACCGCCGAGGAAGTCTCCGAGCGCCGGCGGGACGCGCAGCCGTGGGGCCAGCCGCTCGTCCAGCTCGTCCATGGTCCAGCGGCCCCGGCCGCTGAGCCGCGCGCTCACCCTGGGCATGTCCACGACCAGGATCTCCTCGCCCGAGCAGTGGAAGACCTGGCCGTCGGCCGGGCAGTCCGCGCGGGCGAGCCAGGCCACCAGGGGGGACACGTTCGCCGGGTCGGCGGCGTCGAACCCGGCCGCGGGCGGCTGGTCGCCGTCGATTCCGGCGGTGATGCGGGTGCGCGCGCCCGGCGAGACCGCGTTGGAGCGCACACCGTACCCGCCACCTTCGAGTGAGACGCAGCGGGACAGGGCCAGCAGCGCCATCTTCGCCGCGCCGTAGTTGGCCTGGCCGACGTTGCCGGCGAAGGCGGCGACGGAGGTGGTGTGCACCACCGAGGCGGCGACGGGGTCGCCCTCCTTGGCCCGGCGGCGCCAGTGCGCGAGGGCATGCGCGGTGGGCGCGGCGTGGCCCTTGAGGTGGACGCGGACGACCGCGTCCCACTCCGCCTCGCTCATCCTGGCCAGCGTCCGGTCGCGCAGGATTCCCGCGTTGTTGACCAGGACGTGCAGGTCGCCGAAGGTGGTGACGGCGAGGTCGACGAGCTCGGCCGCCTGCGCCCAGTCGGCGGCGTCGTGGCCGCTGGCGACGGCGTGCCCGCCCGCGCGGCGGATCTCGTCCACGACCTGCCGGGCGGGGGCCGCGTCGCGGCCGGCGCCGTGCACGTCGCCGCCCAGGTCGTTGACGACGACGGCGGCGCCGAGCTCGGCCAGCAGCAGGGCGTGCGCCCGGCCGAGCCCCCGGCCCGCTCCGGTGACGATCGCGACGCGACCCGACAGTGGTGGCACTGGAAGTCCTCTCATGTGAGCCGGTCGCGCAGCCAGGCGGCGACGGCGGTCCTGGCACGGGCGGGCACCTCGGGGCCGTCGCCGTCGAGGGCACGGCCGAAGTGGTCGCCGCGCACCCGCAGGTGGGTCTTGTCGGTGGAGCCGAGCGCGTCGTAGACGGCGCGGATCTGGGCGGGGAACACGCAGTTGTCGCCGGTGTACTCCACCAGCAGGCACGGCAGGGTCATCTCCGGCGCGGTGGCGGCCATCGCGGCGTTGCTGCTCAGCCCGGACCAGGTGGACAGCCACGCCTCGGGCGTGGTCATCCTGCCGAAACCGATCAGGCCGTAGTTGGCCACGTGCGGTCTGGGCCCGAAGACCGAGCCGTAGCGCCGGTCGGAGGGGTCGAGGGACAGGTCGACGGTGCGCGGGTCGGCGTCGGTTCGGTGGACGGTGACGACCGGCATGTGCGTGGCCGCCCGCAGGTCGGCGTCCGCGCCCGACCGCTTGTACCGGGTACGGGCGGCCAGCCGCCGGTCGATGAGCGCCCGCGCGACCGCGTCGATCCTGGCCACCCTGGCCCGCTGGGCGGCGCGGTACCGCTGGACGAACTCGGGCGTGTACGCCGAGCTCGCCGGTGGGGCGGCGAAGCCGTTGGCCGGGTCGAAGAGGTCGAGCGCGGGGTCGGCGGACAGCGGGTCGGCCTCGTCGGTCACCGAGGGGTCGATGCACTCCAGGAGCAGCGCCCCCTGCCCGGGGTGCGGGGCCAGGTAGGCCACGGCGTCGAGGGGCGGGAGGTCGGCCTCGGGCAGGCCCGAGGGGCGGCCACCGGGGGTGCGGGCGATCCTGGAGGCCGGGTCTCGCAGGGACTGCTGGACGTAGAAGGTGTACAGGCTCGCGCCGCCGGAGTTGCCGAGCGCGCCGACTCCGCCGAATCCCCGCTTCCGCAGGAACGTCAGGCCCGCGGCGATGTCGAGCAGCGCGCTCTCGTGGACCAGGCGCAGGTCGCCGCCGCCGCCCCTGCCGGTCTGCGCCCAGACGGCGAGACCGGCTTCGAGCAGGTCGGGGATGAGGTAGTGGCGCGAGGCGTCGGCCCGCGGGTGCATGACCGCGACCACGGCGGTGGCGGCTCTGGGCGTGTACAGCCAGCCCCGGGTGGCCGCGCCGTCGCCGGTGGGCAGCAGGTGGGAGGAGACCTCGACGCCGGGGGGCAGGTCACGCGGGTACCAGTCGCCGTTGAACTCGGCGGGGGTGCGCACGCGGGTTCACCTCCCGTCGGGGGCGACTCTGATCAGGTCCCCGTCGAAGCGTTCCAGCGCGCCGGCGTAGCCGCCGCTCAGGGCGCTGAACCAGACGGCGTCCACCAGGTCGGTGTCGGCGCGCCGTACGGTGATGGGGCCCGGGGAGCTCACCCTGAAGTAGCCGGAGCGGCGGGTGAGCGAGAGGTCCTCGCCGGTCGCCGCCTCGGCCACGGGCGCGAACTCGGGCACGTCCAGCACGTAGATGGCGGTCATGTCAGTCCTCCTCGGGGTCGTTGGCGAGTTCCTTCTCGACGAGTTCGGCCTTGCGCTGCCAGAAGGTCTCCAAGGTGGGGTCGTCCTCCTCGAGCGTGTCGAGGAGGGCCGCCAGGGACAGTTCGGCGTCGAACTCGTCCCGTTCGGACAGCTCCCGCAGCGGCCTGGTGATCTCGAGGACCATCCCGTTGGGGTCGCGTACGTAGATCGACTCGATGGTCTCGTGGACGATCTGGGCGATGACCCGCACACCGAGCCGTTCGAAGCGCGCGCGCCAGGCCAGCAGTTCCTCCTGGGTCTCCACGTGCAGGGCCAGGTGGTAGGTGGGACGTGCGGCGCCGGGGTCCTCGGGGACGCCGAAGTAGTAGAAGAAGGCGAGCCGGTCGCCGTTGCCGATGTCGAAGAAGAAGTGCACGAAGTCGGGGTGCGGCTTACTCCCCCATCCCTTCGCGGTGATCACGTGCGGGGTGCGCAGCCCCATGACGTCGCGGTAGAAGCGGATGGTCTCTGCGGGTCTGGCGGTCACGTACGCGGCGTGGTCGACGCCTCTGGTCCTCAGTGAGCCTGGCATCCTCAACCTCCTGTAGTCGTGGTCAGCCGAGCGCGGCGGCGCCCCGCATCTCGAACGGCCCCATGGGCCAGCGGAGCGCGTCCCGCATGATCGCGTCGACCTGCTCGGGGGTCGCCACCCCTTCGGCGACGATCTGGTCCGCCTCGTGGCGGACCGCCGCGTTGATCCGGTTGGCGACGAAACCCCAGGCGAGCGGCTGGTCGTGGACGACCACGGGGCGGCGGCCGCAGGACTCGGCCACGGCCGTGACGGCGGCCAGCGCCTCCGGGTCGACCCGGTCGTGCACGACCAGTTCGGCGCAGCGCATGACGGCGCACGGCTGGAACCAGTGCCAGCCGAACACCAGGGCGGGCCGGTCGGTCGCGTAGGCCAGGGCCGACACCGGCAGCCCCGCGGTGTTCGACAGCAGCACCGCGCCCGGCGGGCTCACCTCGTCCAGCCGCCGGAAGACCCGCACCTTGAGTCCCATGTCCTCCGGCACCGCCTCCTGGACCAGGTCCACGCCGTCGCAGGCGGCGGCCAGGTCGGTGGTGTAGGAGAGACGGTCCGCGGCGGCCTGGGACTCCTGTTCGGTGAGCTTGCCCTTGGCGACCGAGGCGCGCAGGCCGAAGCGCCCGTCCACGATCCGCTCGCGGGCGGCGGCCAGCCTGCGGTCGTCCAGGTCGTGGATCCGCACGGTGTGCCCGTGTACGGCGAGCACCTGCGCGATCTGGGCGCCCATCACGCCGCCTCCGGTGACCGCGATCGTCTTGCGGTTCATGTCACTCACTCCTCATGGGGGACGAGCCCCCGTCGGCGCAGCTTTCCGGCGGCGTCGCGGGGCAGCGGGTCGCGGAACTCGACGCTGCGCGGGACCTTCTCCGACGACAGGCGGGCCCGGCAGAAGTCCACGAGTTCGGCCTCGGTGACGCGGTGGCCGGCGGTCGGCTGCACGACGGCGTGGACGCGCCGGCCGTACTCCGCGTCGGGCAGGCCGACCACCGCGGCGTCGGCGACCGCGGGGTGCTCGGACAGGACGGCTTCGACCTCGGCCGGATAGACGTTGACCCCACCGTTGTTGATCACGTCGGAGCGGCGGTCGGCGAGGTACAGGTAGCCCTCCTCGTCCAGGCGGCCGAAGTCGCCGACGCTGGTGTAGCCGTCAGGGGTGGTGTCGGCGGGCGGGGCGCCGAGGTACTCGTAGGTCGGTCCGGTGGCGTCGAGGGAGCGGGTGAAGATCTCCCCCACCTCGCCGGTAGGCAGGTCGCGGCCGTCCTCGCCGAGGATTCTGATGTGGGTGCGCTCGCCCCGGCCGACGCTCCCGGGATGAGCCAGCCACTCGGCCCCTGTGATGAAGGTGTTGCCGACCGCTTCGGAGGCGCCAAAGCGTTCGATGACGCGTTCCGGGCCGAGGCGGTCGATCCAGGCGCGCTTCAGCCAGGCGGGGCAGGGTGCGGCGGTGTGGAACAGGGTCTCGATGCTCGACAGGTCCCGGTCCGGGAGGCCGGGCAGGCGCATGACGCGGTGCATCATCACCGGCGCCATGAAGAGGAACTGCACCCGGTGCCGCTCGATGAGGTCGACGGCGTGCGCGGCGTCGAACCGGTCGGTGAGCACCAAGTGGTGCTCCTCGCAGAGCCCGAGATGCGCCCAGCAGAACGGCGCGTTGTGGAAGAGCGCTCCGGCGACCAGTTGGGTCTGCCCGGCGCGCAGCCCTTGGACGGAGCCGATGCCGAGCGCCTTGCCCGGGCTGTGCGCCCAGGGGCGGGGGTCCACGATGACTTTGGCGCCGCCGGTCGATCCGCCGGAGGCCACGGCCTTCCCCGGATGTGGCACGACCGGCGGCAGCGGTCCGGCGTCCAGGGCCGACCCGGCTTCGAGGTCGGCCGGGCCGAGCCGTACGGCGGGCGGAGGGACCTCCCAGTCCGCGGCCACCACCACCGCCGGGTCCACCAGGCCGATCAGATCGGCGCGTTCCCGGGGTGACAGGGAGTGCTTGAGCGGGACCGCCATCGCGCCGAGCTTCCAGGCGCCGATGGCGGCGAGCAGGTGCGCGGGCTCGTTGGGCAGTGCCACGATCACCGTCCGGCCCGGGCCCGCGCCGTGGGCGGCCAGCAGCCTGGCCGTCTGGTTCGCCCGGGCCTCCAGCTCCGCCCAGCTCAGCACCGTCTCCTCGCCGCGCACCGGGGCGAAGGTGACGGCGGGCCTGCCGGGGATCCTGGCGGCGATCTCGGTGATGCGGGTGCCGAAGCCGACCGGCTCATCCATGGCCTTGCTCCCTGCTCACGAGGGCGTTGATGCGGTCGCGCAGGTCGCGCTTGGACACCTTGCCGACCTTGGTCCGCGGCAACTCGTCCACGATCTCCACCCGCTCGGGCAGCTTGAACTTGGCCAGCCCCAGTCCGAGCAGGAAGTCCGCCAGCTCGGCGACGGTCGGAACATGGTCCTTGGCCGGGCGGACGAAGGCGCAGACACGCTCGCCGAGCAGCCGGTCCGGCATGCCGACCACGGCGACCTCGGCGATACCGGGATGCCCGGCCAGCAGGCCCTCCAGCTCGTCGGCGTGGATCTTCTCACCGCCACGGCTGATGTTGTCGGTGATGCGCCCTTCGTGGGAGTAGTAGGTGACGCCCTCGACGAGGTGGGCGCGGGCCAGGTCACCGGTCCGGTAGAAGCCGTCGCTCGTGAAGGCCGCCAGGTTGCGCTCGGGCGCCCGGTAGTAGCCGTGGATCGTGTACGGCCCGCGCGCCACGAGCTCGCCGATCTCGCCGGGCGCGACCTCCTCCTCGGTGCCCGGGTTCAGCAACCGCACCTCGTCCAGCGGCGAGAGGGGCGCGCCGCAGGTGGCCTTGCGGGCCTGTTCCGGGGCGTCGTCGGGCGCGGTGAGGAAGATGCCCTCGCCCGCGCCGAACAGCGGCACCACCCGGCAGCCGAGCAGTTTCTCGGCCTGGTCGCAGGCGCTGGGGATGGACGGGGCGAAGAACACCCGGCGCAGCGACGAGAAGTCGAAGCGGCCGAGTCGCGGGTGCTCGGCGAGGCGGGTCAGCAGGCCCACGCCCATCATCGTGTCGGTGACGCGCTCGCGGGCGACGGCCTCGGCGATCGCCTCGGCGTCGATCCGCGGGACGAGCACGACGGTGGCGCCGGTCAGGTGCGCCGACTGCACGGTCACGACGATGCCCGCGTTGTGCATCATCGGGCCGGCGTGCAGGACCACGGTTTCCGGGCCCCAGTTCCAGTGCTCGGCCCAGGCGCGGGCGTTGTAGGCGTACTCGCAGTGCAGTCTCGGGATCACCTTCGGGTCGCCGGTCGTACCGCCGGACAGCTGAAAGACCGCGACGGAGGCGGGATCGACCGGCCAGGTGCCGACCTCTTCGGCGGCCACGTCGGCGTCCACGCCGGCGACGAGGTCGGCGTAGGCGTGCTGCCCCTCCCGCGCGGGCCCGCCGAACACCACGACGGCCGTTACGCTCTCGTGTTCGGCCGCCATGGCAGCGGCGAAGCCGGGCAGGTCGTAGTCGCGGAAGTCGGCCTCCACCAGGTGCGCGCGGGCGCCGGTGTGCCGGATCAGGTAGCCGATCTCGCGGGCCCGGTGCTGGGCGAGGGAACAGATCGGCACCAGCCCGGCGCGGAGCACGCCGTAGTAGGCCACCACGGTGTGCGCCTCGTTGGCCAGTTGGAAGACGACGGGGTCGCCGGGCGCGAGGCCGAGGCGCCGCAGCGCCACCGCGAGCCGGTCGGCGCGCCTGTCGAGCTCGCGGTAGGTCACCCGCTCGGTCGCGGTGACCACGGCGAGCGTGTCCGGCCACCGTCGGGCGGCCAGCCGCAGCTCGCCGGGGATGGTGTGCGGGCGCCAGGCCCCCGCCTCCCGGTAGGCGCGGGCGAGGTGGTCGGGATAGGGAACGACGTCGGCGGTCATGCGATCTCCGTGGCGGGTGCGCGGTCGAGGATGATCGGCCGCCCGGCGGGGACGACCTGGGTGAGCAGCGCGGTGTAGCAGCCAGGGCAGTAGAACTGGCGGAACTCGATGGGTTCGTCGACATAGTCGTGCGGGCTCGGCCAGCTCGCGGGCCCCGCCTCGGCGGTCGCCCCGGTGCGGCGCGGCAGCCCCGCCAGGTAGTTTTCCCCCCAGCGTCCGAGGGCGTGGTCGCAGTGGGCGCAGACGACCACACTGCCGCCGTCCTCCCCCGGCGCGAGCCGCAGGTTGTCGTCCAAGGGGAGGCGCTCGCCGCCGGTAGCCCTCACCGGTGTCGGCTCGGGCGGCACGGTGGCGTGCTCGCGGCGGCGTTCCCTGATCAGGTGGCGGAGGCTGCCGGTGATGCCCGGGGCGACGCCGTACAGGGTGCGGGCGGCCTCGTCGGACACCTTCCCCTCGGCGACGTCCCTGGCGACCGCGGCCGGGTCGCGCAGCAGCGGGTCGCCGTAGCCGCCGCCCGCCGCCCAGCGCAGGACGATGACGCCGTCCGGCTCCACCCGCACCTCGTCGTGCGCCTGGACCAGGCGGTGCTCGCCGCCCAGCTCGCCGACCGTGGCGGGGATCCACCCCGCGGCCAGTGCGGCGCGCGCCCCGGAGGCGTGCACGACCAGGTCGGTCTGGGTGCCGCCGGGGTAGCCTCCGGCCAGGCCCGGGCTCATCGAGGCCGCTTTGCCGGAACCGGTGAACATGGCCGTCATCGAGCCGCGCGTGCCGTGCGGGATCACGCAGACGGAGCCGCTGAGGCCGCCCCGCTGCCGCCCCGCGCCGCCGGTGTCGGGCTCCTCACGCCGCCACAGGTACAGCAGCGGCTGGGTGAGCTCGGTCATCTCCACGTCCGGCGCGCGGCCCATCGGAATGACGAACAGGCCCGCCGTATCGACGCCGTCGGCGTGCGGCTGCGCGCCGAACCCCGAGGCCATGGTGTCCGCCAGGCCGCCGAGGAACGGCCGGCCCTCGGCGTCCACGCCGGACAGCAGGCATCCGTCGTAGGTACCCGCGCAGACGGACTGGACCCTCGACCTGGATTCGGCCGTGGTGTCGAGCATCTTGCCCAGGCATTCGGCGACCAGGTTGGCGGTGGCCCAGGCGGGGCCGACGGGAGCTTTGGAGACGGCGGCGGGGAAGGCGGCGTTGTTGATCGTGCCTTCCTCGCTGATCAGGTCGAAACAGCGCATCAGGCCGCCCGCCGCCCAGGGGATGTCACCGGCCAGGATGGGGAGCACGGCGAACATGACCCCGGCGCGCATCCCCGCGTACGGGCAGTTGATCATTCCGTGCTGGGGGTCGGTGCCGGTGAAGTCGAAGGTCAGGTGGTCGCCGACCTTGGTCATCCGCAGCTCGATCGTGTACAGGCCGCGGTCGCCGAGCAGGGCCTGCTCCTGCGTGCCGACGGCATGCCAGGTGCCGTCGGGCAGTGCCGTGAGCTTGGCCCGGAGCCGCCGCTCGGCGTCGTCCATCATCCGTTTCATCACGGCCTTGACCAGGTCGGCGCCGTATCGGCCGATCAGGCCGAGCATGCGCTCGGTGGCCAGCCGGTTCGCGCCGATCTTGGCCCGGAGGTCGAGGCCGACCATCTCCGGCACCCGGGACCTGCGCAGGTAGGCGTCCACGACGTCATCCTGGATCACGCCGCCCCGCACGATCTTGATGGGCGGGGTGGGCACCGCCTCGGCGAACACATCGGTCGCGGTCGGCGAGAACGAGCCCGGCGCGACCCCGCCCAGGTCGGCGACGTGGCAGATGGCCGTGGACCAGCCGAACAGCAGCCCGTCGTGGAAGATCGGGGCGAGCACGGCGACGTCGTTCTGGTGCAGGCCGCCGCCGACCCACGGGTCGTTGCAGAGGAACATGTCGCCCTCGGCGATGCCGGGGTTGGCCGAGCGGTGCCGCAGCGTCCAGTAGATGGCCAGATCCATGGCGGCGACCAGGCCGGTGTTGAAGAGGCCGACCTGGACCTCCTGGCCGAGCTCGTCGCCGATGGTGAAGTCGAAGTCGTTGACCTCGGTCACCGAGGTGGAGCCCGACATGCGCTTGAGCGTGTCGCCCATCTCGTCGGTGATGGACCAGATGCGGTGCCGGACGACCTCGTAGGTGAGTGGATCGACGGCCTCGACCGCCGACTGGTCCACGGCGTGCAGCCGCAGGTCGGGCGAGATCGCGCGGCGCAGCTCGTCGAGCGGCGCCGGGCGGCCGGCGAACCGGTCGGAGAAGGGCACGGTGTCCTCCAGGCTCAGAGGTGGATGGCGAGGTTGCCGAACCGGTCGATCCGGCCTTCGGCTCCGGCGGGCACCGCCACGGTGGTGGTGGGCACCTCGACGATGGCCGGGCCGGTGATGACGTGGCCGGGGCCGAGCGCGAGGTAGTCGTAGACGTCGGTGTCCTCCCAGCCTCTGGTCAGGTCGAGGAAGACGCGGCGGCGGCCCTTGCGGGCGTCCTCGGCGCTGCCGGCCGGCTTGGGGAGTTCGGGGAGCACGGGCTCCACCGGCAGGGTGCCGACGCCGTGCACGCGGTAGGTGACCAGGTGGATGCCCGCCTCCCGGTAGCCGGTGCCGGGACCGAACCTGCGGACGTACTCCGTCTCGAACGCGTCGCCGATGGCGGCCACGGACGCCTCGTCGAAGGGGCCGTCCGGCACCGGGGTGAGCACCTCGGCCAGTTGCGGGCCGTAGCGGGCGTCGACCTCCCTGCGCAGGACGACGGAGGTGAAGTCCAGTCCCTGACTTTCCAGGGCGGTTCGTACGCGGGCGGCGAGGGTGTCGAAGTTGGCCTGGACGCGGGCGGGGTCGACGGGCAGGGGGGCGGGGTCGCTGAGTTCGGCGGAGACGGTGACGCCGCTGGCGGCCAGGCCGTACGCGGAGAACACGCCGGCGGTCGGGCCGAGCGGGACGACGAGCTGTTCGGCGCCGAGTTCGGCGGCGTAGGCGAAGCTGTGCATGGGGCCGGCGCCGCCGAAGGCGTAGACGACGAAGTCGCGCGGGTCGTGCCCGGTCTCGACGACGACCTTGCGGGCCAGGTCGCCCGTCTGGCCGTTCTGGACGGCGACCACCGCGGCCGCCGCGCCTTCGGCGTCCAGGCCAAGCGGCACGCCGACCCGTTCGAGCAGCGCCTTGGCGGCCAGGTCGGTGGACAGGCGATGGGTGCCGCCGAGGAAGTAGTCGGGGTTGAGTATGCCGCAGACGAGGTCGGCGTCGGTGACGGTGGGATCGGTGCCGCCCCGGCCGTAGCAGGCGGGGCCCGGCCTGGCCCCGGCGCTGCCCGGCCCGACCCGCAGGTTGCCGCCCGCGTCGACGGCGGCGATCGCGCCGCCGCCGGACCCGATCGCGTGCACGCGCAGGGCCGGGGTGTTGACGGGGTGCTGGTTGAGCACCGTCCCCGCGCTGGCGACGGGTACGCCGTCGACGATCATCCCGACCAGGAAGGTGGTGCCGCCGACGTCGGTGGAGACGACGTGGGGATGGCCGAGCAGCCGGGCCAGCCTGGCCGCGCCGACCACCCCGCCGGTCAGCACCGAGCCGACGGTCGTGATGGCGACCTCCGGGGCGCGTCTGGCCGCCACCGTGCCGCCGGAGCCCTGCATGACCAGCAGCGGGCCGGTGAGGCCGCGGTCGCGCAGCCTGCCTTCGAGCGGGTCCAGGTAGGCGCGCAGGGCGGGCCCGACCTGGGCGTTCATGATGGTGGTCGCGGCGCGGGCGAACTCCCTGATCCGCGGGGTCAGCTCGCTGGAGAGCGTGACGTAGAGGCCGGGCGCGACCTCGTGGGCCAGTTCCCTGATCCGCCGCTCGTGCGCCGGGTTCCTGAACGACCAGAGCAGGCTCACCGCGAGTGCGGTCACCCCTTCGGCGACGAGGTGGCGCAGGTGCTCGCGGACCTCCCGCTCGTCCATCGGCACGACGACCGAGCCGTCCCTGTCCACGCGCTCGGTGACCTCGAGGCGGAGCGAGCGGGGGACCAGCGGCGCGGGCTTGCGGGTGTTGAGCGTGTCCTGGGCCTCGTGCGGGGACAGCCCGAGGTAGCGGCCTTCCACGTTCATGATGGCGATGGAGTCGCCGTGCCCCTTGGTGGTCAGGAAGCCCACCTTCGCCACCTGGCCGGTGACCAGCGCGTTGAGCGCCACGGTGGTGCCGTGGGCCACGTGGCCGGTCTCGGCGAGCAGGCCCTCCACGGTCAGGCCCGCCTGGGCGGCGAGCACCTCGAGCGCGTTGTCGAAGCCCTGCTCGAAGTCGGGCGGTGTGGACGGGGTCTTCGCCGTGTGCAGCGTCCCGGCCGAGCCGACCGCCACGGCGTCGGTGAACGTTCCGCCGATGTCCAGGCCGATCACGAATGTCACGCCCGCCTGCCTTCCTGCCGGGTGGCCGCCGATCAGATGTCTGACACGAAGGAAAACTATTCAAAGGATACGTCAAAGTCAATGGTGCGACAGAGGCCGCCACCCGTAGGTGACGGCCTCATCGGACAGGGCTCAGGAAGCCGATCCGCCCTCGCTGACCAGCCGCTCCAGGTGGGTGAGGTCTTCACGCAGCAGCGCGACCGCCCCTTTGACGCCGCTCGCGGGCATCCGGTCCGCGCCGCGGACCAGACCGCGCGAGGCCATCTCGTACATCTCGCGGGCGATCTCCTCGGGCGTGCTCGGCCCGTCAGGCTTGTACCACCAGGCGATCCAGTTGATCATGCCGATCACCGAGAACGCCGCGATCCGCTCGTCGACCGGCCGGAACTCCCCGGACCGCACCCCATCGGCGATGATCTTCGTGAGTTCGTCGAGAATGCGGCCCTTACTGGTGTGATGCTCCCGGAGGATCTCCGCGGGCAGTTCCGCCTCGTTACGCTCCAGCAACCGGAACCGCAGCGGGCTCTCCGCGATGCGGGCCACGGTCGTGGACACCACCACCCTGAGCTTCTCCGCGGCACCGATGTCGGTCCGCTCGCGCAGCCTGCGCAGCTCCTGCGAACCGCTGCCCGTGACACCCCTGACCAGCTCCTGCAGCAGCGCCTCCTTGCTGTTGAAGTAGTAGTAGAGCGCCGGCCTGGTCATCCCCATCGCCTCGGCGATGTCGCGCAGGCTGGTGCCGGCGAAACCCCGCTCGGCGAACAGCACGGCGGCTTTCTCCAGCACCGTGTTGCTCATGAGTTCCTTGCGCGAGCTCGTGCTGGCCAACAGACGGACCCCTTCCGCTCGATCGACGGCTCCGTCCAATACTTTACGGCAGGGGTTACAACCGTTCCACGATCGCCGCCATACCCTGGCCGCCGCCGACGCACATCGTCACCAGGCCGACCGTGCCGCCGGAGTCCCGCAGGCCGTGCAGCAGGGTGCCGATCAGCCGCGCGCCGGTCATCCCCGGCGGGTGACCCATCGCGATGGCCCCGCCGTGGACGTTCAGCCGGTCGGGGGGCACGCCGAGGTCGTCCGCGCATGGGATGGCCTGCGCGGCGAACGCCTCGTTCAGCTCCACCAGGTCCACGTCGCCGACGGACATCCCGGCCCGGCGCAGCGCCTGCCGCGCGGCCTCCACCGGGCCGAGGCCCATGACCTCCGGGCTGAGCGCGGACAGCCCGGTGGCCACCACGCGGCCGAGCGGTGGCACGCCCAGCTCGCGGGCGCGGCGGTCGCTCATCATGACCAGGGCGGCGGCGCCGTCGTTGACCGGGCAGGCGTTGCCCGCGGTGATCCGGCCCGCGGGATGCAGCACGGGCTTGAGCGCGGCCAGCCTCTCCAGGGTCACGCCGGTGCGCGGGCCGTCGTCGCGGTCGGCGACGCCGCCGCCGGGCAGCGGGACCGGGGTGATCTCCGCGGCCCAGAATCCGGCCTCGGCGGCCTCCGCGGCCCGGAGCTGCGAGCGCAGCGCGAACGCGTCCATGGCCTCGCGGGTGACTCCGCGCAGGCGGGCCACGTACTCGGCGGTCTGGATCATCGTCAGGTAGGCGTCCGGCCGTTCGCCGAGCGCGCGGGGGTCGGTCCAGGCGAAGTCGCCGCGTTCCGCGTGGCCCGCCGTACGGCGCGCCGCGCCGGCGTAGAGCGGGTTCGGGTCGCCGGAGCTCTCGGCACTGCCGTATCGGTGGCGGCTGGCCGCCTCGACGCCCGCGACGACGAAGGCGTCGCCCTCGCCCGCGCGGATCGCGTGGGCGGCCATCCGGGCCGCCTGCAGGCTGGAGGCGCAGTGCCTGGTCACCGTGGTGCCGGGCAGGGTGTCGAGGCCGAGCAGCAGGGCGACCATGCGGGCCAGGTTCCAGCCCTGCTCGCCGCCGGGGCTACCGCACCCGAGCAGCAGGTCGTCGAGCTCGGCCGGATCCAGCTCGGGCACCTTGGCCAGGGCCGCCGAGACGGCTGCCGCGGCCAGGTCGTCGGCCCGCACGTCGCGCAGGCAGCCCTTGCCCGCCCTGCCGATGGGGGTGCGGGCGCTCGCGACGATGACCGGTTCGTTCATGGTGACTCCTCGTTGAGCGCGTCGAGCAGTGCGCGGGTGTGCGGGTGGCTCGGGGCGCGCAGCACGTCGGCGCACGGCCCCTGCTCCACGCACTCGCCGCGGTGCATCACCGCGACCGTGTCGCACAGGTACCGCACGACGGGCAGGTCGTGGGCGATGACCAGGTAGCCGATGCCGAGGTCGGCGCGCAGGTCGCGGAGCAGGTTGAGGATGAGCGCCTGGACGGAGACGTCCAGCGCGGAGGTGACCTCGTCGAGGATCAGCAGCTTCGGCTTGGCCGCCAGCGCCCTGGCGATGGCGACGCGCTGGAGCTGGCCGCCGGACAGCTCGTGCGGGTAGCGGCGGAGCAGGCCGTCGGCGAGGCCGACGCGTTCCAGGGAGGGGCGCTCCGGCGATCCGCTCCGCCTGGCCGCCTCGGCCAGCGTGGCCGCCACGGTCATCCGCGGGTTCAGTGATCCGTGCGGGTCCTGGAAGACCAGCTGAACGCCGGGGTCGGGGACGCGCCTCAGGCCGGGGGCCCGCAGCCGCCTCCCGTCGCGGGTGATCTCCCCCGCGGCCAGCGGCACCATGCCCACCACGGATCTGGCGAGGGTGGACTTGCCCGAACCCGACTCGCCCACCACTCCGACGGCGGCGCCGTCGGGCAGGTCCAGGTCCACGTCCGACACGACGCGCGGGCCGGCACCGTACCTGATCGTCACGCCCCGCAGCCGCAGCCCGTTCACGCCTCCACCGCCCAGCAGGCCGTGCGCCGGGCGCCGGGGTGCGCGCGCAGCGGCGGGCGTTCCTTGGCGCAGCGGTCCTCGGCCCTGGCGCAGCGTGGGACGAACGCGCAGCCCTCCTGCCGCTCGCCCGGCCGGGGCGGCTGCCCGTCGAGGGCTGGAAGCGGCCGGTCGAGCGGGGTCGTCATGGTCAGCGTGCTGCCGACCAGCGCCTGGGTGTAGGGGTGCAGCGGACGCGCGATCACCTCGCGGGTGGGTCCCTCCTCCACGACGCGGCCCGCGTACATCACGACCACCCTGTCGCACAGCCCCCGCACGACCGACAGATCGTGCGAGACGAGCACGATCGCGGTGCCGCTCGCGGCGTTGGCCTCGCGGAACAGGTTGAGGACGGCGCGCCGCAGCGTGTTGTCCAGGGCGGTGGTGGGCTCGTCGGCGAGGAGCAGGCCCGCCCGGCCGGCCAGCGCCATCGCGATCGTCGCCCTCTGGCGCTGCCCGCCGGACAGCTCGTGCGGGTACTGCCGCAGCCGCCGCTCCGGCTCGGGCACGCGCACCTGCCGGAGCCCCGCCAGTGCCAGCTCCCGGGCCTGCGCCCGGTTCATCCCCTGATGCGTCCTCGGCACCTCGGTGAGCTGGGTCTCCAGCCTGAGCGAGGGGTTGAGGCAGGCGGCGGGGTTCTGGAAGACCAGCGCGAGGCGGGTACCGAGCAGCCGCCTGATCCGCTCCCCCGGGCCGGCCCGCAGGTCGTGCCCGTCGAGCGTCAGCGCGTCCGCCAAGGACTCCACCGGGTACGGCAGCAGCCGTGCCACCGCGAGCATGGTCATCGACTTGCCCGACCCCGACTCCCCGACCAGGCCGACGATCTCGCCTCGGCCGACCCGCAGATCGACGCCGGACACGATGGCGGGGGCTTCCGGTCCCGCCCCCGCGGTGACGGTCAGCCCCTTGACGTCGAGCAGCGCGTCGCTCTCTGTGCCGGTCCCTGCGGCCAGGGCCGGGTGCCGCGCGGCCCGCCGCGCCGTCCAGACCGACGGATTGGCCACGCGGGCCATCGCCTCCCCCGCCAGCCCGAACGCCAGCCCCGCGAGCGCGATCATGACGGCCGGGGCGAGCGCGGCCAGCGGCGTGACGTACATGTCCATGACGCCCTGGGACAGCATGCCGCCCCAGTCGAAGGCCGGAGGCTGCACGCCGACGCCGAGGAAGCTCAGCGAGGAGACCACGACCAGAGCGGCGCCGGCGACGACCGACAGGCTCACGGCGAGGCTGTCGGCGATGTTGGGCAGGACATACCGGACGAGGATCCTCGGCCGACCCACCCCCAGCCCCCAGGCGGCGGCCACGAAGTCGCGGGCGAGGACCGCGGTCGCCAGCGTGACCACGATGCGGGCCACGGCGGGGGCGCCGGCCACGCCGACCGCCACCGCCGCGCTCGCCGTACCCTCGGGCAGGATCAGGGTGACGATGATCGCGACGAGGATGGCGGGGAAGGCCAGCACGGCGTCGAGCACCCGCAGCCCCACCTCCCTGGCCCGGCGGCTCAGCACCGCCACCAGACCGCCGAGCAGCAGCCCGGCCAGCGCGGCCACGGCGGCGGCCAGTAGGCCGAGCCCCAGCGAGGTACGGGTGGCGACCAGTGTGCGGATGAGCACGTCGCGGCCCAGCCGGTCGGTCCCCAGCCAGTGCTCGGCGCTCGGCCCCAGCACGGCCGTGGCCGGGTTCAGCGCGGTCGCCCTGTCGCCCCACAGGATCGGCGCGACGACGGCGACGACCGCGAGCAGGGTCAGAACGGCCAGGGCGACCGGCCCGGCCGAGGTGGAGCGGAAGGCCCGCAGCGCGGCGGTCATGAGGACACCGTCCTGGTCCGCGGGTCGAGCAGCCGCAACGCCCCGTCGACACAGCTGTTGACCACGACGATGGACGCGCCCAGCAGCATGATCACGACCTGCACCACCGGGTAGTCCCTGGCCATCACCGACTGCACGAGCTGGGAGCCGAGGCCGGGCAGGGCGAAGACGTTCTCGATCACCACGGCGCCGCCGAGCAGCCCGGCGAAGATCAGGCCACCGACGGTCAGCGCCGAGGTCAGCGCGTTGGGCAGCACGTGCCTGCCGTAAACGATGACGGGGTGCAGGCGTTTGGCGCGGGCCGTGCGGACGTAGTCGTGGGCGAGTACGGCCAGCGTCTCCACCCTGATCACCCGGGCCAGGACGCAGACGGGCGCCAGGCTGACCGCGACGGCCGGTAGCACGAGCCCGGCCGGATCGGCCAGCCCGGCGACGGGCAGCCAGCCGAGCCCCACCGCGAACACCAGCGCCAGCACCGCCCCGGTCACGTACTCGGGGACGGCGCCGACGAGCGAGGTGCCCGTCGTGAAGGCGGTTTCGACGCCGGGACGGCGGCCCTCCCGCGTGAGGGCGGCCATGGCGATCCCGAGCGCGACACCGGTCAGCATCGTCACCGTGATCCCCGTGGCCGCGAGCCGCAGTGTCACGCCGAGGCTGCCGCCGATGACGTCGGTGACCGGCTCGCCCGTCCTGAACGAGCGCCCGAAGTCCAGGCGCAGGCCGTCCGTGACGTACTCGGCGAACTGCCGGTGCAGGGGAAGGTCCAGGCCGAGCCGGTGCCGTACCGCGGCGACCTGCTCCGGGGTGGCGTTGAGCCCGGCGATCCGCACGGCCGGGTCGCCCGGCACCAGGTGCAGCAGCAGGAAGGAGGCCACCAGCAGGGCGGCGAGCAAAGCGGCCATGGTGCCGAGGCGGCTCAGGATCCTCATGCCCGTCACCGCCGGGCGAGTTCGTGCGGGTCCACCATGGTCCCGCCGCCGGCCAGGCCCGCGGCGAAGCCGTCACGCACGAACCAGTACGCCTTGTTGTGCACCAGCGGGACCACGTCCGCGTTCTCGACGATCGCCCGCTGCGCGTCCCCCCAGTGCCGGCAGCGTTCTTCGCCCAGCGAGGCCTGCGCCTTGGCGACCGACGCCTCGAACGCCTTGTTGCCGATGCTCGCGAAGTTCGCGCCGTCCGGAGGCGCCGCTCCCGTCACGAACATCCCGAGCGCGCCGAGGCTCGGGGCCAGCGGAGTGAACGGGTAGACGGTGACGTCCCAGTCGCCCGAGGTGAACATCACCTCGGCGAAGCTGTTCAGCTCCACGAGCTGGAGCCGGACGGACGCGCCCGCCTTACGCAGCGCCTCCAGCACGTACTCGTACCCGGCGGCGTAGTCGGTCGAGCCGACCAGCTTGAGGTCCACGTCCACGGTGGCCGCCGCCGCGGCGGGCGGTCGCACCACGCGGTGGCAGGGCACCTCCTCGCTCACCACGCTGCCGGCCGGCTCTCCCTCGCCGAAGAACGCCGCCTCGTTGAAGCTCTGCGCGCTCACCGCGCCCGCCAGCGCCCTGCGCACCGCGGGGTCGGCTCCCGGCCTGCCCTTCGCCTGGTTGAAGACCAGCATGAAGGAGCCGTAGATGAGCTGGCTGACCGGCTTCACCGCCGGGTTCGCCCGTACCCTCGCGAGATCCGGCCCGCCGACCCAGGACACGTCCAGGTCGCCGGCGGCGAGCATGTTCGCCGCCGTGCTGTCGTTCTGGACGACCTTGAAGGTGACCGCGTCCGGGTAGCTTCCCTCGCGCTCCGGCCCCCACGTGTATCCCGGGCGGGCGGTCAGCCGGTAGCTCGCGCCTCTGGTCGAGGCCGCCAGCGTGTACGGCCCGCTGCCCGCGGGGGTCGCCGCCAGCGTGTCCGCGGCCCGCAGCCCCTCCGGGCAGATGATCGAGGCCATCGGCTGGGCCAGGCCCATCAGCAGGTCGCTGTACGGCCGCCCGGTCCGCACCGTGACCGTCCGCGCCGCGTCATCGGCGGTGACCGTGTAGCCGGAGCCGCCGAAGACCAGGCTCGCGTACGGCGCCGCGGTCTCCTTGGCGCCGAGCCGGCGCAGGGAGGCCGCGACCATGGTGGGCGTCAGCTCGGTTCCGCTCGCGCAGCGGGCGCCTCGGCGCAGGGTGAGCCTGACGGTGTCGGGGGTCTGCGTCCACGATTCGGCGAGATAGGGGACCACCTTGCCGTCGGCGACCGTGACGAGCCTGTCGTAGAGGGTCGTGACGAGCTGGTAGCCGTACGTGGTGCGGGTCTTGGCGGGATCCAGGGAGTCCCAGTCGGAGTTGAGTCTCACCACCAGGTCCCGGCTGGACTGCATGCCGCCGCCGGGTCCGGCGCAGGCCGTGAGCGCGATCGCCACGGCGAGCAGGATGCCGAGCGGATGGAGAGAACTGCGAGCCATCGTCATGGGCTACCGCCTTTTCTCGACAGATGCGTCAAATAATGCACGCCTACGTCAGACCGGTCAACGCCCAGCACCGGGAACCGCTTCGCCGACGAGCCCGCGACCTCCACCTGCGAGTGAATGCTTCGACCCCCCACTAGCCTCGTCCGCGCAACCGAGTCGAGGGCGGGCGATCTTGACCATACTTCGCTAAACGAAGTATGACCCTCCGCATACCCAAAAGATCATCTGCATACGCAAAAGATCATCTGCGCCTTCGGGCCACCTCGGCCACCGGCCCCGAGCCCACGAAGACCCGAATGTGATCCACCGCCGGCGCCGAAGAGGCGGTACACGACCGCAGGCGCCGGACTCGTCGCCGTCCTCCTCGCCGGAACGATCGGCATCGCCCCCGCACTCGCCCAGCGGGAGGCGGCCGGGAAGGCGAGCAGCGTGACCCTGATGACCGGCGACCGCGTCGTGGTCGTGGTCGTGGTCGTGGTCGTGGTCGTGGTCGTCGGCAAGGGGTACCGCGTGGAGCCCGGCCCCAGCAGGCAGGTGGGCTTCATGAAGTAGGTGCGCGAGGGCCACCTGTACGTGATCCCGTCCGACGCGCGGCCCCTGATCGCCTCTGGGGTCCTCGACAGGCGGCTGTTCGACGTCACCCGCCTCCTGGAGTGGCGGTACGACGACGCCGACACCACCGACATCCGCCGGGCCCTGCCCCTTTGACGAGCGCGGGCCGCGGTGTTTCACCGCCGCAGCCCACAGAACCTCAGCGACAGTGCCGCTTCTGTAAGAGCCAGCGGCCCCACATGACAGCCCGTCCCGAGCCCGCCCATATGGGCATCATTTTATGCTGTTCTATCCATGATTAATCCGGTTTTCCTGGCAGGCCATGCCGTCGTGTGCCACATCGGTGCCTGATATACGCGCATATGATGAGCGCACCATGTGTCACCGGTGTGCCCACCGCCGCCATAGCACGAAAGCGCACCTCACAGAAGGGGTTCTCAGGCGCATCCGTGATCGAAACCGTCCATGAACAAAGCGTATAACGGTCTCCACAAAACTCGACATTATTCAGAGAGTTGCGCTCACAAGGGCGGCCCGGGTGCCAGGCTGGGTGGTGATTCAGTGATTCGCGGTGAGATCGCACCGGGGATGGGGCGGATGGAGCTGGACCTGGCCAACGCCGTACTGGGCGCGCTGGTGCAGACAGTCGGGGCAAGCGCAGGCCGCCGATTAATGCGGACGACCTCGGGATCGGCCGTTCAGGCGGCACTGAACAAAGCAGTCTGGGCCGCGGTCGAGCCCGCCCTCACCCCATTGCTCACTTCTAAGGGGGCGACGGGTGAACTGGTTCGGGCCGCGGTTGCTGACCGGCTCGAAAACCGGCTAGACGTCGATCCGGCGACGATGGCCGATCCGGCGACGATGGTGGCGGCGTGGCTGGCGCCGCTGGCCGAGCCGGTCGAGGCCTTGGACGGATGCGGCTTCTTGGCCTACCACCACATCGATGCAGATGTGCTGGCCGACCGGCTGGTCGAGCAGATCCTACGCCGCGTCATGCAGGATGCGATGGAGGGTGGGCCGCTGACGCCGCTGTGGACGGAGCTGGCCGCCTCCCGCCGCGACCGGGCCTCCATCAACCGAGATCGGGGGCTTGATGCCAAGCTGACGAGGCTGATCGCCCAGAGCCAGGAGATCTTGGCTCAATTCGGCGCACCCACCAGCGGGCGGAAGGCACGGTGCCGGGTGGGGGTAATCCCATCGGCGGCGAGCTCCTTCCAGTCACGGGCGGTCGCCGATCGGTTGGCAAACCAGATCGGCGGCGGGGGGACGGTGGTGCACACCCACACCCCGGCATCCCCCCGGGAAGTCTCGACGGGATCCGTGGTCCGGGCGGAGGTGGCGGTGCTGATTGGGATGGGCGGGATCGGGAAGACTCAGCTCGCCGCTGCCTATGCCCGCTCAGCCTGGCAGCAGGGACACGTGCGGGTACTGGTGTGGGTGGCCGCTTCCTCCCGTGACCAGATCGTGGCTGCCTATGCCCAGGCCGCCGCCGAACTCGGCCTGATCGACGGGACGGCGGGCGCGCCAGTGGCAGCCGAGCGGTTCCTGGCCTGGCTGCCCGATGCCAGCGTGCCGTGGCTGGTGGTGCTCGACGATGTGCAGGACCCCGGCGATGTGCAGGGCCTGTGGCCTCCCGCTGGACACGACGACGGGGGGATGGGACGGGTTGTGGTGACCACCCGGCGTCGGGATGCCGCTTTGGCCGGGCGCGGCCAAGTGATCGAGGTGGACGTGTTCACCCCCGCCGAGGCGCGGGCGTACCTGACCGGCAAGCTCGCCGCCCACCACCGCATCGACGACGCCGAACAGATCGATAGACTCGCAGCCGATCTGGGGCATCTGCCACTAGCGCTAGCCCAGGCGGTGGCCTACCTGATCGACGCCGGCCTGGAGGTGGCCACCTATCGGGCCCGGCTGGCCGATCGCCGACGTACACTGGCCGAACTGGTGCCCGAACCCAGCAGCCTGCCCGATGACCATCAGCTCATCGTTGCGGCGACTTGGTCGCTGTCGATCCAGCGCGCCGATGCCGCGCACCCTGCCGGGCTGGCCCGCCCGCTGCTGCAACTCGCTAGCCTGCTGGATTCCAACAGCATTCCGCAGACCGCGTTGGTGAGCCGGCCCGCGCTGGATTATCTGGCCGAGTGCCGCGCCGGCGTGATCTCCACCGCTTCCAGCGGCATCGCCCGATACCAGGCCCGGAAGCGGGAGGCAGTGGTCGAGCAGGACGCCCGGGACGGACTGCGGGTGTTGCACCGGTTCAGTCTCATCGACCATGACCCCACCTCGCCTTGGCAAGAGGTACGCGTCCACCAGCTCATCCAGCGCGCCACCTGCGAATCCTTTACCCCCACTGCCATGGTAGGGGCCGCGCACGCCGTCGCTAACGCCCTTGATCATATATGGCCGCAGGTCGAACGCGACCAAGCCGGGCCGGTTCTCCGCGCCAACACCATAGCGCTGGCCTCCGCTACCGGTACCGCCCTGTGGCAGTGGCACAATGAGGCCCATCCGATCCTGTACCGTGCCGCCCGCAGTCTCGGTGAAGCCGGACAGGTTCAGGCCGCCATCGACGAATACACCCGCCTGCACACCACCGCCCTCCACCTGTTCGGCCCCGATCACATCGACACCCTGTCGACCCACGGCAGCATGGAGTACTGGCGGGGCCGGGCGGGGGATGCGGCCGGAGCCGCCGTCGCCACCGCCGAACTGTTAGAGGACTGCCTTCGGGTACTGGGACCCGACCACCCCGACACCCTGTGCACCCGCAGCAACCTCGCACGCTGGCAAGGCGAGGCAGGAGATGCGACCGGAGCCGCCGCCGCGTTCACCGAACTGCTAGCCGATCGCCTTCGGCTACTGGGACCCGACCACCCCCAGACCCTGTCCACCTGCAGCGACCTAGCGCACTGGCAGGGCTTGGCGGGAGGTGCGACCGGAGCCGCCATCGCCACCGCCGAACTGCTGACCGATCGCCTTCGAGTACTGGGACCCGACCACCCCCACACCCTGACCACCCGCGACAACCTCGCGTACTGGCGAAGCGAGGCGGTTTCAATCGATGATCCAGTGGAGACGCACAGTAGCCGCGGTGATGTACAGCAACTGCCGGGTCCGTCCCGCGAACGTCGGGCAACGTGAAAGCGACCTCGGCAGGCAAGTGAGCCCCACAACGAGGGACTCGGGCTGAACCTGTGATCGACGCCACTCGCCGAACCGGGGGACGTCATGAGCCTCGACGGAGCTCGGCTCGATCGCTGGAACCGCCCTGCCCGTTAGATTCAGACCGCTATTGTCGTGGACGTGTTCAGCGCGTATAGCCAGAACGACATACTGCTCTCGATGATGAAAAGTCTGCTCGGGGACGAGGTTGATCTGGAACCGGTCAAGAAGGCATTCGAGTCCACCAAGGGGGACTTCGCAGCGAAGTTCGCTGCTGCGGTGCATGCGCGATTCGCTCAGATGGTCGTACCGGAGCTGTTCATCAACGTACCCGAGCATCCGGAGGAACTTCGCAAAACCGAGCTGGAAAGGCTCGTCCGGCCGGCTGCCGACGGCTCCCTCCGCTCATATCCGACCAAGGGCGAATTGCTGGCCCAGGCAGAGCGGATCAGGCGGCGGCAGAACCGCCGCCCACCATGGATTCCGCGCGTGGACCGAAACGGCAAACCCATACCGAGGCAACGCACCGACTCGTTCGACACGGAGACCCGCCCCGCACGGCCTCTGATGGTCACCGCCCTTGCTGAACTTGGCGACGTGACCGTCCTGCTGCCGGCTCTGGACGAGGAACGGCCAGATTTGACCATGATGCCCGGCGGGATCGGAGAATGGGAAGCGGCCCTGTGCACGGTCCTGGGCGTCACCAGTGAGCGCGGGCCCGCCACCACCGTCCCGATCGACGCGAAGGCCAACGAGGCGCTGGTTCCCGAGGACACCCGCTGGTGGACCACCGAGCCACCGCAGTCGCGGGCGGCGGCACAGGATCCGGGAGTGGCGAGCGAACTGCTTGCCACCTCGGCGACTCTAGGAGGGCTGCCGGTCACCGACAACACCCAGCACGACAGCGAGATGCTGGATATCGCACTCGTTTCCGCCGGCGACTGGCGGCACAGCGTCCGTTGGCTGCTTGATGCATGGGAGCCCGGCGATGGTTCGAGTACGCTGGCCGTCGCCCGCGCGGCCGTCGCCGGCTGGACGAGCGAGGACCGAAGCGGACTGATCGTGTACGTGTACGGCGGAGCCCTGCACAGTACGGAAGGTCTGATCGGTGTCCCCAGCCCACTGCATAGTTACCTGCTTTGGGCGCGCCGAGCCGCCGACGGTACAGACACGGTGGACGCGGTGCGTCGAGTGATCCTTTCCTGTCCAGGGGAGGACTGGTGCCACCGAGGCGGCTGCCCCGAGGGGGGTTTTCTGGAAGCGGCCGAACTGCTCACGTCGATCGCCACCACCGGTGACATTGCCGACGTGGCCGACCGGGACGGTACTTGGGCCGGGGAGACCTACCGGCAGATGTACGGTGCCGACGGCGTCGATAACCATTCAGAGGATGTCCTGGATTACCTGGCGGTGAAGCTGTCGGGTGCTGGCTGGGTCGAGTTGATTCGATCGATATGGGAGGGCGGAATGGAGGAGTCGTTGCTGCGCCGGGGCGAACATTGCCTGACCGCCTTATACGATCCGGTCACCCGTCAGCTCCGATTGATCGATGGCCAGCCTGAACTCGAGAACATGCTCCAACTGCTGTCCGATGACGGCGTACTCATAGGCAACGACGACCACCTGACCGTCGAAACCGGCGAGCGCGCGGCACAGGAGTGGGGGAACGAACTCCTGACCGCGGCGGAGGATTTACTACGCGGACGTATCAATGAGCTACAGCAACCATCTCTCCCTGTCCAGGGGACCCTGCTCGGGCTACACCCACATGCCGACGGAGCCTTGAGGGCGCCAGAATCGATACCCCTCGCAGAAGGGCAACTCACTGTTCTGCTGCACACTGCCGGGCTTCTCAGCGGCGACGAATGATCGCACCTAGTGCATAACCATGCGGTTCCAGGTCAGGTAGAAAAGGATCCCGCCGGCCGCCAGGCCTCCGGCATGTGCGGACGCCGCAGGGGCGAACTTGCCTTACGTGGCATAACGACCTTCAACCTGCCGACCAGCAGGTTCACCGACAACCCAGATGCAATCGTAGGCAAGCCAGGCGTGCTGTGATCATGCTCGCCATGAACTGCGTCTTCTGCCGCATCGTCGCCGTGGACACCCGACCTGCGAACGCGAATGTACCCATGCACTCATCGTCCGCCTCTAACCTCGATCTTTCTCGACCTTGAGCTGGCCGGCTGAGGGATTCGGCTGGAGGTCGATTGCCCCGCTGCGGTCAGCGTGGATGCCCGGCTGTCGCGCCGGGTGGGCGGGTTCCACAGGCCCGCGGTTTCCTTTCCTCGTCGCGGGGACGGTTGGGTGGTGGTCAGATCGGCGTCGGCAGGGCGTGCAGGCGTGCCAGGGCGGTGATGATCGGGCGGGCCCAGGGCCATTGCGCGGGGATGCGCAGGTGCAGGCGGCGGCCCCCGCGTACCAGAC
>NZ_JBIRBB010000076.1:0-530 GCF_044326295.1 Spongiactinospora sp. 9N601 | reverse complement strand
GCATACGCCGGCAACTCCACCCGCCGGCCCCGCCCCACCAGCTCACCCCAGACCGGCGAAACCCCCCGCACATGCAACGCCGCCACCGCACCCAGCACCGACTCCACCTCAGAGCGACCCCGCCGCAGTACCGGGACCGAGGTCGTGGCGGGATACGACCCGGCCGACGCCACCTCCTCGGCGAAGGACGACAGCACCGCATCGGGCCCGAACTCGACGAACGCCGAGACGCCGTCGTCCAGCAGCGACGCGACCGCGTCGGCGAACAGCACCGGCTCACGAACCTGACGCACCCAATACTCCGGCGACGCCAACTCCTCCACCGACACCACACCCCCGGTCACCGTCGACACCAGCGGAACCACCGCAGGCGCGAACGACACCGACTCCACCACCGACCGGTACTCCGCCAGCATCGGATCCATCCGATGCGAATGAAACGCATGACTCGCCCGCACCCGCCGCGACCCCGCAAACCGCGCCGCCACCCGCAAAACCGCGTCCTCATCCCCCGACACCACCACCGACGA
>NZ_JBIRBB010000075.1:0-558 GCF_044326295.1 Spongiactinospora sp. 9N601 | reverse complement strand
CACACCCCTGCCCGTCGAACTCGCGCAGGAACCCGTACAGCCGGCGCGCGTAAGCGGCCATCGAGCCGGGGACCATCACCACGGCGTGCGCCTTCACCGCGGCACCGGCGAAGGGCTGCGGCACGAGAACGCCCACCTGGTGCCCGAGGTCCTGCGCGCGCTCCGCTTCGGCGATGACCCTCTCCGGCTCGGCCAGGACGACCCGGGCACGCGGCGCATAGTGCGACGGATGCCGGCCGGGTACCCGGACCCGGCTCGCCGAGTGAACCGCGAGCGGGCGCCCCAGCACCGCCTGGAGATCTTCACGGGTCACCCCGCCAGGCCGAAGTACGCTCGGCACATCACCCGTCACATCGACGATGGTCGATTCGACGCCGACCTCGCAGGGACCGCCGTCCAGCACGAAGTCGACGGCCTCACCGAGCTCCGCCCGGACGTGGCCGGCCGTGGTGGGGCTGACCGAGCCGAAGCGGTTGGCCGACGGGGCCGCGACACCGCCACCGAACGCCGACAGCAGCGCGAGCGCGACGGGGTGGCCGGGGACGCGTACGGCCATCG
>NZ_JBIRBB010000074.1:0-566 GCF_044326295.1 Spongiactinospora sp. 9N601 | reverse complement strand
ACTGTTGGGTCCTGAGGAAACGGACCGTCTGGTATCCCGCCGCGTGGTGGCGGGTGCGACCCCCGCGAGTGTGCGGGGGTGTGGTGGTGGCGGGTTTCGTCTTCGGGTCTGGTGCCGGGATCGCGCATCTTCTGTCAAGGTCGTTCCTTCTGTGAAGGGACGGTCGGCGGGTAGGTGGCGGTCTCGGAGTATCGCCAGCCCCAAGGGATGAGGCCAGAGATCGTTCGGCGAGGTAGGCGCAAGCGCCTGCCTGAGCCGCAAGGATCTCCGTCACTGATCACTGCGCACCTGTTGTTGTTCACGAGGGTCGGGGTGCCGGGGCCGGAGGATCCGAGGAAGCAAGCTCAGGGACGTGGTCCTTGTAGAGATCTTCCTGGTTGTCTTCGGTCGGGGTTTTCTTCTTCCGGGGCTTGTCCTGTCGGTATACCGCGTCAGCTTCTTTTTGGGGTTGGTGGTCTGGTGCTGGCTGGGGTGGGTTGTCTGGTTGTTGTTTGAGATTTGCATAGTGGACGCGAGCATCTTTTGTGGCCAAGTTGTTTAGGGCGCACGGTGGATGCCTTGGTACC
>NZ_JBIRBB010000073.1:0-567 GCF_044326295.1 Spongiactinospora sp. 9N601 | reverse complement strand
TGTCCGGCGAGGGTGGAGAGTACTTCGGCGTCGGCTCCGGCGCGGGCGGCTTCGCGGGTGCGGCGGGCGGCGAGGTCGACGATGGCGCTGACGGCCATCGCGACCACCACGAACACCACCAGCGCGAAAAGGTTTTCCGCCTCCGCGATGGTGAACTCCCCCACCGGCGCGGTGAAGAAGTAGTTCAGCAGCAGCGACCCGCCCACCGCCGCGGTGATCGCCGGCCACATGCCACCGGCCAGCGCGACCGCCACCACCAGCAGCAGGAAGATCAGGATCTCACTGGGCAGCGCGAGTATGTCGCGGAAGGGCAGCAGGGCGACGGTCAGCGCGGGCACCCCGGCCACCGCGGCGGCCCAGCCGGTGAGCTTTCTGGCCCTGGGCAGCCCGGCGTCCGGGTGGGGCATCCGCCGGCCGCGCCGGGCCTCCGCGTGGGTGACCATGTGGACGTCGATCGAGCCGGACCGCGCGGTGGTCTCCACTCCGACACCCCGGGCCCACAACTGCGCCAGCCGCCCCCGCCGGGACGCCCCCAGCACGAGCTGCGTCGCGTTCACCCCACGGGCG
>NZ_JBIRBB010000072.1:0-699 GCF_044326295.1 Spongiactinospora sp. 9N601 | reverse complement strand
CCATGCCTTCCAGTGGCTCGATGGAGCCGACGCGCCAGTGCCGCATCATCGCGGTGGGGTGCGGGCCGGACAGGATGTAGGCGGTGCCCTGGGTGCCCTCGGCGTCGTCTTCGTCGTCGCCGTCGACGTCGTCGAACTGGGAGACCAGGCGGGCCGGGCGGAGCGTCTTGGGGATCGGCATGAGCTGCACTCCGGCGGGCAGCAGCCCGTCGGCCACCAGTTGCCGCATCATGGACGACGACCACCTGAGCAGGGTGACTTCGCCTTCCTTGAGCATCGCGCGCAGCGTGTCGGAGCCGCCGAGTTCTTCGAGGTGGGAGGCTTGCGCGGACAGGCCGACGCCGACGCCGACGGACCGGCCGGTGCGGCCGAGCTCGCGGATCAGGAACGTGGCCTCTTCCCGGTACGGGGAGCCCTTCTCCAGCAGCCGGTTGGCCTCTTCGATCCGGATGTGCAGCAGCGGGTCCGGGCGGCCCAGGACGAACGCGGTGCGTCCCATCGCGCTGTAGCGGGCCATCCGTTCGTTGGTGACCCCCGCACCCGACCGCAGCGCCAGCATCGCCTCTTCGGGGGTGGTGCCGAACCAGTCGACGTTGTCCTCGGCCTCGGGGACGGACTGGCCGTGTTTGAGGTCGGCCAGCCACGACACGATGCCGTTGATCTTCTCGGCGGCCAGTTCCATCTGCAGCGTGCGGGACT
>NZ_JBIRBB010000071.1:0-712 GCF_044326295.1 Spongiactinospora sp. 9N601 | reverse complement strand
CACCACCGGGCAGCCGGCCGCCAACGCGGGGGCGAGCTTCCAGGTCTCCAGCATGAAGGGGGTGTTCCAGGGCGTGATCAGCCCGGCCACGCCCACCGGCTTGCGCACCACGTAGTTGAGCTGGGCGGAGCCGACCCGGTACACGTCCTCACCGAGATCGCTGATCACGTCGGCGAAGAAGCGGAAGTTCTGGGCCGCCCGCTTGGCCTGGCCCCTGGCCTGGGTGATGGGCAGGCCGGTGTCCGCGCACTCGACCTCGGCGATCATCTCATCGCGCGACTCGATTGCGTTCGCGATGCCGCGCAGGATCACCGCCCGCTGCTCGCCGGACATCCGCGGCCACGGCCCGTCGGTGAACGCCTTGCGCCCCGCCCGCACCGCCGCGTCCACGTCGGCCGCCTCGCCCGCGGCCACGGTCAGCGAGACCTGGTTGGTGGCCGGTTCGATCGCATGGAAGGTCGCGCCGGAGGCGCTGGGCACGTGGGCCCCGTCGATGTAGTGCTCCAGTTTCAACCTGCGATCTCCTTGCTCTGTGCCAGCAACTCCTCGATCCGCTGGACACCGGCGGCGGTCGGGGGGATGAGCGGCGGCCGTACGTGTGCGGAGGCGATGAGGCCGCGCTGGTGCAGGACCCATTTGGCTGGTGCCGGGTTGGTCTCGACGAACAGCAGGTCGACCAGGGGGTGCAGGGCGTAGTGCAGGTTCAGGGCGG
>NZ_JBIRBB010000070.1:0-752 GCF_044326295.1 Spongiactinospora sp. 9N601 | reverse complement strand
AGACCGACCGTGTCTCGCCCGGCGGCTCATTAGTGGAGCACTGGTTATTCGGTTCGGCGTCATCCGCCTGGCCGGTCGGTACCGCCCGCACCCCCGTCAAGGGGTGGGGGAGTGGGAAGGCCGTCGCAGGGGTGGGGCCGGGCCGGGCACACTGTTGGGTCCTGAGGAAACGGACCGTCTGGTATCCCGCCACGTGGTGGCGGGTGCGACCCCCGCCTGGTTGGTGGGGGTGTGGTGGTGGCGGGTTTCGTCTTCGGGTCTGGTGCCGGGATCGCGCACCGCTTGGACCGCTCGTCCTTTGCCCTCCATGAGGGTGGGGGATGGTCGGCCGGGTGAGGTGGGCGTCCAGGATCATCACCAGCCCCAAGGGATGAGGCCAGAGATCGTTCGGCGAGGTAGGCGCAAGCGTCTGCCTGAGCCGCAAGGATCTCCGTCACTGATCACTGTGCACCTGTTGTTGTTCACGAGGGTCGGGTGCCGGGGCCGGAGCGGTCGGGAAGCAAGGCGCAGGGGTCAGAGGTCGTGGTCTTTGTGGTTCTTCCTGGTGGCTGTCTGGTCGGGGTTTCTTCGTCTTCCGGGGCTTGTCCTGCCGGTATACCGCGTCAGTCTGGGGTTGTTCCTGTGCTGGTGGTCTGGTGCTGGCTGGGGTGGGTTGTCTGGTTGTTGTTTGAGATTTGCATAGTGGACGCGAGCATCTTTTGTGGCCAAGTTGTTTAGGGCGCACGGTGGATGCCTTGGTACCAGGAGCCGAT
>NZ_JBIRBB010000007.1:0-501141 GCF_044326295.1 Spongiactinospora sp. 9N601 | reverse complement strand
GAGGTTGTCACTTCAAGTGTGTAAAGATCGCTTCCGGTAGCCAGAGAGCCGCCTTTACCTGATCCGTCCTGGATAAGCGATGTCGAGTTCGGTGAGCGCCTCACGCCAGCCGATGGTGCGCTGTCCCTCGATCAGGCGCGCGCTGCCGGGCGAGGACTTGGTCTTGCCGGTCTTGTCCTTGCAGGCGGCGCGTTCGCGGGCGCGTTTGTCCTCGATGTTGATGATGGCCAGCCACAAGAGCTTGACCACCGCGTCATCGCCGGGGAAGTGTCCCCGGGCCTTGGTGACCTTGCGCAACTGGTAGTTCAGCGACTCGATGCCGTTGGTGGTGTAGAGCAGCCGACGCACTCCGGGAGTGAAGGCGAAGAACGGCGTGAACCGGTCCCAGGCCGCCTCGAACACGCGGCCCGCCTGCGGATAGCGCCTGCCCCAATCGGAGGCGGTGAAGTCCGCCAGAGCGTCGAAGGCGGCTTCGGCGTCAGGCGCGGTGTAGATCTTGCGGAGTTCGGCCGCCACCGCGGCGCGGTCGCGGCGGGCCACCGGCCGCAGCGCGTTGCGGATCAGATGCACCACGCAGGTCTGCACGGTGGTGTGCGGAAACGCGACGTGGACGGCGTCTTCGAAGCCGTTCAGGCCGTCGGTGCAGGCGATGAGGATGTCCCGCACCCCACGGTTGCGCAGGTCGGTCATCACCGCGCTCCAAAAGCGGGCCGACTCCCCGGCGGTCGCGGTCTCGGCCGGGGTCTTGGCCGGCCAGATCCCCAGCACGTGCTTGGCGCCCTCGGTGTCGATGCCCACGGCCAGGTAGGCGGGTTTGGACTGCACGACGTGGTTGTCTCTGACCTTGACCACGATGGCGTCCAGGAACACCACCGGATAGACGGCCTCCAGCGGGCGGGCCTGCCAGGCGCGGACCTCCTCCAGCACGGCGTCGGTGATGTTGGAGATCGCCTCGTGCGACAGTTCGACCTCATAGATCTGGCGCAGGTGGTGCTGGATGTCGCGGACGCTCATGCCGTGCGCGTACAGGCTGATGATCATGTCGTCCAGGCCGCCGGAGATCCGCCCGGCCCGTTTGGGCACCAGCACCGGCTCGAACGTCCCGGCCCGGTCCCGGGGCACGGCCAGCCGGACCGGCCCGACCCCGGTCTGCACCGTCTTGCCGATCCTGCCGTTACGGGAGTTGCCGCTGCCGTGGCCGGCGACCTCGTGCTTGCCGTAGCCCAGATGGGAGGACAGTTCGGCTTCCAGCGCGCGTTCCAGCACCGCTTTGATCAGTTCTCCGAGCATCGATCCCTCGCCGGTCAGGCGTAGTCCGCCCGCACCGTCGCGTGAGCGTTCCAGCAGCAGGTCCAGTACCTGATCGCCGAGCAGTTCCCGCAGTGGTACCGGCTGCTGGGCGGTGTCGGATGGGTGGTGCCGTCCGTCTTGGTGAGCGGCCGCCTCTAGCAGTGCCTGGCCGTCATCGTGGTGGTGTGGTTCCACCGCGGCCAGGGTGGATCTCCCTCGTGTCATGGTCATGATCGTGTTCTCCCCCGAGATGGTCAATGATCGTTCTACGATTCCATCTACGTTCGGCGATCATTTCCACACCTAGAGTGATACCCCCGGCGGCGGGGCGGGTAGTCGGGATCGGGCTCCGCGACGTTCACCCCCATGCCATGGGGGCGGGAGGGGGGGCAGGGCAGCGGTGATGTGGGGCCGGTGGTATGGGCCGCGGCCTGTGTACGGAGGTGCCGGGCTCGGCGCCGTTTCCGTAGTGGGCGGCGCGTTGTCAGGCGGCGCGGAGGGAGACGATGGTGCCGGGGCCCGGTGGGGAGATGGCGGAGGGGGAGGACGGGTGGCCGAGGTCGGGCATCGGGGGGCTGATGTGCCAGGCGGGGCGGCCGATGGTGAGGTCGGTGACGACGGCCGTGAGCAGGTCGGCGAGTTCGATGCCGAGGGCGTCGCAGATGGCGGCCAGGATCTCGGACGAGACCTCCTTGCGACCGCGCTCCACCTCCGAGAGGTACGGGACGGAGATGCTGGCGGCGACGGCCACGTCGGCCAGGGTGCGGCGCTGGTCGAGGCGGAAGCGGCGCAGGGCCTTACCGAGCAGGGAGCGGAGCGGCTCCTTCGGCCAGCGCCGGCCCAGGCCCAGGCCCAGCTCCGCGACCGAACCGCTTTCGGCCGGTGAGTCCTCCCCCGTGTCATGGCGGGACTCCGCCCGGTTCGGCTGGGGGTCGTGAGGTGGGAAGAAGTGCACAGTCACGGCCGGATCCCTCTCTCCGCGCGGTTGAGCCATGGTTTCATTTGTAGCCCTGATCCGCGCTGTCGAGCAGGGGATTTCGCCGCAGGCGCACCTTCCGGCCTTGACCGTCACTCGGTACGGCGGGCCGCGGTCGTCATTTTGTAGAGCCCGTACAGGGTCTCCACCCCGCCGATCACCATCAGCACAATGCCGATCTTGGACGGTGTGAAGACGACGATCTCGAAGCCGAGCCCGAACCGCCAGAGCGCGGCCCCCATGGCGATCGTGGCCAGGCCGGTGATCAACGTCTTCCGCGGGGAGGCCATGCGGGACTTCCTTCCTGATGATGTGCGCTGCACGACTCCCCACGCTAGTGACGGTTTCCGCAGGCAGTGTCCTGCGGATTGACGAAATCGGGCTACATATTTGGATTTACGCTGCTGCCCACCAAGCCGCCGTCAGCTCAGCCGCCCATTGCCGAACACCCATGGGTCGGCCTCGCACTCGGCCAGGAAGTCCGCCGGAAACCCCGCCTCGAACCCGGCCGCCGCGGCCAGCCGATCCACGATCTCCCCCGGCAGTTCGATCTCGGTCGCACCGAGGTCGTCGGTGAGCTGGGCGACGTCGCGCACGCCGATGATCGGGTGGATCACCGGGGAACGGGCGCGGATCCAGGCCAGTGCCACCCTGGCGGGCGTGGTGCCCAGGTCGGCCGCGGCCTGCCGCACGGCGTGCGCGACCGCGTGGTCCCGAGCGGTCAGCGAGCCCGGATCGACCCGTGTGTCCCCCCGCGCGCCCCCGCCCGGCGCGGTGAACTTGCCCGACAGCACCCCACGGGCCAGCGGAGCCCAGGCCGCCACGGTCAGCCGCAGCGCCTCCGCCATCGGCAGCAGTTCCCGCTCGATGTCCCGCTTGAGAAGGTTGTAGGGCACCTGGAGCCCGGCGAACGGCGTCCAGCCGCGCCATTCGGCCAGCGTGTCGGCCCGGCTGACCACCCACGCCGGAGCGTCCGAGATGCCGACGTACAGCACCTTCCCGGCGCGTACCACGTCGTCGAGCGCACGCATCGTCTCTTCGAGCGGCGTGTGCCGGTCCCACAGATGCACCCAGTACAGGTCGATGTAGTCGGTCCGCAGCCGGCGCAGGCTGCGCTCCAGCGTCAGGACGAGGTTCTTGCGGTGGTTGCCCCCGGCGTTCGGATCGTCCTGGTCACGGGAGATCGAGTACTTGGTGGCGAGGACGAACCGGTCCCGCCGGCCGTCGAGCAGTTCGCCGAGGATCGTCTCGCTCTCGCCGTACGCCGAGGCCGTGTCGATCACGTTGCCCCCGGCCCCGGCGTACACATCGAGCATGGCCCGGTACGCGGCCATGTCCCCGGCCTCATGGAACGTCATCGCGCCGAAGAACAGCTCCGACACCCGCAGCCCGGTACGACCGAGCAACCGGTACCGCATCCCGCTCACGCCACGTCACGCGCGGTCAGCCGGAAGGACCCGGTGTCGATGCCCCAGGCCAGAATCCGGCGCGGCCGGATCAGTATCCACGCGGGCTCGAACGGGAACGGCGCGCAGAGCCGCCGCCCGAGTTCCTCGCCGCCCTCGGTGCGGGCCTCCGCGCGCCCGCGGACCTCGATGCCGCGCGGCGCCCACGGGTCGGTGGTGGCCAGGTCGTCGATCACGAACGACACGTCGGGACGTTCCGCGATGTCCCGGAACTTCTTGCTGCCCGCCATCCCGGTGCCGGCCGCCCCGCCGATCACCAGGGCCCCGGCCTCCGGGTCGTAGATGACACCGACCGGCCGGACCGACGGCCTGCCGTCCCGGCCGACCGTGGCCAGCCGGCCCAGCGGCTGACCGGCCAGGTAGGCGACCTCTCGTTCGGTGAAAGTGCTCATGCGGCCGAGCCTGCCGGACGACGCACCGCCGAGGGAGACCGGCACAAGGATGGCCCTCCCAGGGCCACCCTGGCCCGCACCAGCCAATGCGGCCATAGACTCGGCGCCATGGAGGGCAATGAGCTGGGCGCTTTCCTGCGGTCCAGGCGCGAGTCCGTCACCCCCGCCGATGTCGGCCTGCCGGACGGCCCACGCCGCCGTACCCCCGGCCTGCGCCGGGCCGAGCTGGCCACGCTCGCCGGGGTGAGCGTGGAGTACCTCACCCGCCTTGAGCAGGGCCGCGACCGCCGGCCGTCCACAGAGATCCTGGGCGCGCTCGCCGACGCGCTGCGCCTTTCCACCGACGAGCGCGTCCACCTGCACCGCCTGGTCAAAACCGTCTCCGGGGCGACCTGCCAGGGTGGTGAGCGGCCGGCCGGCGGCGTGCGTCCGACGGTCAGGGCGCTGCTCGACCGCCTCGAACCGACCCCCGCCATGGTGGTCAACCAGCTCGGCGACCTGCTCGCGAACACCGAGGGGTACGCCCGGCTCGCCGCCCCCACCGGCCTGCTCGACGCGTGGCCGGTCAACCTGGCGAGGTTCGTGTTCACCGACGCCCGGGCGATGACGGTCTTCCCGGACTGGGAGCACGTCGCCGCCGAGCGGGCCGCCGCGCTGCGGGCCGCCGCCGCGCTCGGCGACCACGACGCAGCGCGGCTGGCCGACGAACTGGCCATCACCGCGGGCAACCGGTTCAGCGACCGTTTCCAGGCGGGCGCGCTGCCCGCCCGCACCGGGGTGGAGCGCTGGGCGCATCCGGAGGCCGGTGAGCTGGTGCTCGCGTACGAGAGCCTGGAGCTGCCCGGCCCGGACGAGCGTTACCTCCTCGTCTATCTCCCTGCCGACGACGCCACCGCCGCCGCGCTCGACCTGCTCACCTCGGCCCTGCCCGTGGAGGTCACCAGGTGAGCGGGAAGGTGACCGGGCGGGCGATCATCTGGCCGGGGGGCCAGCTCAGCTCGGTGTCGGGGATCGCCAGGCGTACCTTGGGCAGGCGGGTCACCAGGGCGGACAGGGCCGCGCCGAGCTCCAGCCGGCCGAGCTGGGCGCCGAGGCAGAAGTGGATGCCGTGGCCGAACGTGAGATGCGGGTTGTCGGCGCGGCCGAGGTCGAGGGTGTCGGCGTCGGGGAACACCGACCCGTCGCGGTTGGCCGAGCTGATCGAGAGCAGCACCGCCTCCCCCGCCTTGATCTCGGCCCCGCCGATCTCGACGTCTTCGGTGGCGACCCGCATGGTCACGATGCCGCTGCCGATCTGGCTGTAGCGGAGGAGTTCTTCCACCGCGCCGGGGATCAACTCGGGCTGGTCGTGCAGCAGCCGGTACCGGGCCGGGTCGTGCAGCAGGTGGTAGATCGCGTGGGTGAGGCTCCCGGTGGTGGTGTGGTAACCGGCCACGAGCAGGACCACGCTGAAGGCCCGCATCTCCTCCTCGGTGAGGCGGGCGCCCTCGTCGTGCGCCCGCAGCAGCATGGTCAGCATGTCGTCGGCGGGCGTCGGCGCGGCCTTCTTGCGGCCGATGAGGTCGCTCAGGTAGGCGTCCAGCGCCTCGCGCGCCGCCCGGATCTGCTCGACCTGCCCCGGCGCGGCGGCCCCGGTGAACAGCATCTGGTCGGCCCACTCCTGGAACCGCTCCCGCTCCTCGCCCGGCACGCCGAGCAGTTCGCAGATGACCGCGAGCGGCAGGGGGAGCGCGACCTCGGTGATCAGGTCGGCGGGCGGACCCTTGGCGATCATCCGGTCGACGAGATCGGCGGCCAGCCCTTCGACCCGGGGGCGCAGCGCCTCGATGCGGCGGGCGGTGAAGGCGGCCGACACGATCTTGCGTACCCGGGTGTGCTCGGGGGGGTCCATCCAGAACAGCGCCTTGGAGCCGCTGACCATCGGGATGGGGCTGCGGCCCCCCGTGGTGGCGGCCTGCTTGCTGAACCTCGGGTCGGCGGCCACCGCGCGGACGTCGGCGTGGCGGGTCACCAGCCACGCCTCCAGCCCGAACGGCAGGACGATGCGCACCACCGGATCGGCGGCCCGCATGTCGGCGAGCATGTCGGGCGGCTCGAACTTGTTGGCGACCTGGAAGGGGAACCTGTGGACTTGCGGGCTTTGCGGCATGTACCGGCTCCTGTCGGAACGGGGGGACGGGCTAGCCGAGCCGTACGGGCAGGGTCTTGAGGGTGCGGATGAAGAAGTGGTGCATCCACAGCTCCGCGGGCCTGTCGTGGTCGAGCGCGAGGCCGGGGAAGCGCTCGATCAGTGCGAGCACCGACACCTCGGCCTCCATCCGGGCCAGATGCGCGCCCAGGCAGTAGTGGACGCCTCTGCTGAACGCCAGGTGCGGGTTGGGGAAGCGGGTGATGTCGAACCGGTCGGGATCGTGGAAGACCGCTGGGTCGCGGTTGACGGAGTGGATCGGCAGGAAGATCAGCGAACCGGCGGGGATGACCTCGCCGCCCAGGTCGATGTCGGTGGCCGCGTGGCCTTCGACGACCGAGATCGAACCCTCGTAGCGCAGGAACTCCTCCACCGCCGACTGGATCAGGTCGGGCCGCCGCCTGAGCAGGTCGAGCTGGCCGGGGTTGGCCAGCAGTGCGTGCATGCCGTTGGCGATGACGTTGGCGCTGGTGATGTAGCCGGCCGTGATGAGCAGCATCACGGTGGCCACCAGCTCGCGCTCCGACAGCCGGTTGTCGCCGTCGCGGGCCGCGATCAGGTCGTGGACGAGGTCGTCGCCCGAGGTCTCCCGCTTCTCGGCGATGACCCGGCGGGAGTAGTCGCCGAGGACGGTCTGCTCGCGCCGGAACCTGGCGACCATCGCGGCCGGGTCGGGCCGCTCTTCCAGCATGACGGCGTGGTCGAGGCGCAGGGCCGCGGCGTGGTCGTGCAGGATGCCGTCGTCGGCGGGGGACAGCCCGAGCAGGTCGGAGATCATCCGCGTGGACAGCGGGAGCGCGAGGTCGGCCATGATGTCGGCCCGGCCGGCGCGCTCCATGGCGTCGAGCAGGTTGCCTGTGTGGAAGGCGATGCGGGAGCGCAGGTTTTCCATCTTGCGGCGGGTGAACGCGGCCTGCGCGAGCCGCCGCAGCCGGGTGTGCTCCGGTGGGTCGGTGCCCACCATGTTGTCGGCGAAGGCGCTCTCGCCGTCGCCGCCACCGGCCCGTTTCTCGGACTGTTTGTGGGCCTTGCTGAAGCCGGGATCGTTGAGCACGGTGCAGGCGTCGGCGTGCCCGGTGACGAACAGGGCGGCGCGGCCGTACGGGATGACCACGTGGTGCAGACGGCCGGCCTGGCGCAGCTCGCGGTAAAAGGGGTAGGGGTCGGCCAGGGCGGCAAGGGGGAACGTGATGGCGGTGGTCTGCGACATCCCTCTCTCCTAGGGGTCGTCAGAGCGGACTGGGACGGGACAGCGCACAGGGGACAGAGGGACAGGACCGTCCTGATCGTTGCCAACTAATCGATCACGGAACGTTACGATAGGTAACTATATGCTATCCCGCGACCACGCGCACGGTCACGTGTCAGCGTGCGCAGGCTAGTGACCGGTCACATCCGGCCGGCCGCCGGAGGCGAGGAAGCGGTCCGCCCACGGGTCCTCGGCCGCGCGCGCCGGGAGATCCATCGCCGAGGCCATCATGTAGAGGGCGCCCTCCGCGATGAACCAGTGCGCGGTGTCCGCGTTCATCTCCGGCATCGCCTCGACCCGCTCGAAGACCGCCTGGGTCGAGTGGTGCATCAGGTCGCGGATCTCGGGATCGTCGCTCGCCGCGTACCCCTGCAACAGCATGAGCATCAGCTCGCGGCGCTCCATCAGCTCGCCCCAGGCGTCCGACATGGCCGGTCGCGGGTCCGACCCGGCGGCCTCGCCCCGCCGCACCATCTCCCGGTCGATGATCTCGAACACCCGCGCCAGCACGGTCAGGAACAGCTCTTTCTTGGTGGAGAAGAGCCGGAAGAGGTTGGGGTGCGACAGATCGGCCTGGCGGGCGATGGTGATCGTCGAGCCACCGTGCAGGCCCTTGTGGGCGAACTCCTGAAGAGCGGCCTCGATGACCTCTGCACGCCGCTGCTGTGCCCCCACCCGCGGGCGCCGTTTCGCCTCCACGTAACGATAGTAAACAGTCACTATCGGCACTGCGTCAAGCGAATCCCGTTGAGCACCACCTGGGGTTTCGCCGTGGAAAGCGCGGAATCAGGTGGTGCCCTGGTCGGCCGGGAGTTCGACGCTGATCGTCAGGCCGCCCTCCTCCCTCGGACTGGCCGCCACCGACCCGCCGTGCGCGTCGGCGATCACCCGTACGATCGACAACCCCAGCCCGCTGCCCCGCTCCGAGCGCAGCCGGTCGCCGTGCAGCCGGCGGAACGGCTGGAAGATCGTCTCGATCTCGTACGGCGGTACCTGGAGCCCCGAGTTGGCGACCACCAGTTCCACCCGCTCGGCCCGCCGCCGCGTCGTCACCCACACCTCGCCGTCGGCGTGGTTGTGCCTGATCGCGTTCTCCACGAGGTTCTGCACCAGCCGCTCGACCAGCACCGCCTCCCCCAGGGTCGGCGCCGGATCGAGCAACCGGTGCAGCCGCACCTGCTGCTCCGACGCCTCCTTGGCGGCCTGGTCGAGTACGTGCTCGGCCACGTCGGCCAGGTCGAACGGCCGGCGGTCCAGCACCGCCTGCTCCCCCTCGGCCAGCGCCAGCAACCCGTCGATCAGCCGCTCGTGCCTGGCGTTGACCAGCAGCAGGGATTCGCCGAGCCGTTTGACGTCATCGGTCGCGTCCGGCCGGCGGACGGCCACGTCCACGAGGGTCCGGTTGATGGTGAGCGGCGTGCGGAGTTCGTGCGAGGCGTTCGCGACGAACTTGCGCTGGCCGTCGAACGAGCGCGCCAGCCGGTCCAGCATCGTGTCGTAGATGCCGGTCAGTTCCTTGACCTCGTCTCGCGGGCCGTCGTACCCGATGCGTTCGGTCAGGTCGTGGCTCTGCGCCACCCGGCGCGCGGTCTCGGTCACCTTCCTGAGCGGGCGCAGCACCATGCCCGCCGTACGCCAGCCGACCCCGAAGGCCGCGCCCGTCCCGGCGACCACGGCGATCGCGCCGCCCAGCCGTACGTCGTCCAGGGTGCTCCGCTGGTAGGTGGCGCGCACCTTCATCCCGAAATCGCGGGCGAACTCGTACTCGTCGGAGTATCGATCCGCGTTCATGACGGCCCCGCCGGGACGGACGGTCTCGATGCGGTCGGGGGTGAGGACGGAGGCGCGGTACTCAAGGCTCGTGCGCACCACGAAGTAGGCCACGACCAGCACCAGCGAGGAGAGCAGCAGGAACACCCCCGCGCAGGCCAGCGAGAACCGCATGCGCATGCTCATGGGATGCGGTACCCCGATCCCGGCACGGTCTCGATGATCTGGGGCCCGCCGAGCTTCTTGCGGAGCTTCATCATCGTGGTGCGCACGGTGTTGGTGAACGGATCGACGTGCTCGTCCCAGACCTTCTCCAGCAGGTGCTCCGCGGAGACCACCGCGCCCTGGGCGCGCAGCAGTTCGGCCAGCACCCCGAACTCCTTGCGGGCCAGCGGCACGTACCGCCCGTCGCGGAAGACCTGGCGGTGCGCCCAGTCCAGGCGCACCCCGGCGCGCTCCAGCATCGGCGGGTCGGCGGGCCTGGCCCGGCGGCCCAGCGCGTGTACCCGGGCCAGCAGTTCCTCGAACGCGAACGGCTTGGGCAGGTAGTCGTCGGCCCCAAGCGACAGCCCGGTCACCCGCGAGCGCACGTCGCCCGCCGCGGTCAGCATCAGCACCCTGACCAGCCAGCCCCGCTCGACCACCGCGCGGCACACGTCGTCGCCGTGGACGCCGGGCAGGTCCCTGTCCAGGATCAGGACGTCGTAGTCGTGAACACCGAGGCGCTCCAGGGCCGCGTCGCCGTCGTAGGCGACGTCCACGGCCAGCGCCTCGCCGCGCAGGCCCTCGGCGATCGAATCGGCGAGCATCCGCTCGTCCTCTGCGACCAGAACCCGCACCGCCACCCCCTGGAAGGATTTGAAATATCGCCAGTTTCGCGCCGCTCGGATAACGCGGGCATAACCGTTCTGAGTGACGTTCAGGTTATCCGGCGCACGATGGACTACGGCCCCCAAGGCCCGGGATCCGCCCGGCCGGGACAATGGGGGAGAGTGACATGGCAGCCGTCCTGGCACGGCCGCGACCGACCGAAACGGCCACTCGTGCACGATCTTGGCGATCTTGGCGATCCGGGCTGTCTAGGCACCGGATCTTCATCTGCGTGCTCGCGGCGGCCGTCGCGCTACGCGTACTGGTGATGCTGGGGTACAACACGGCGCAGCTCTACTGGTACGACTCGTTCAGCTACCTGGACACCGCCGTCCATATGCGCCCGCAAGGGGCCTTTCACCCGGCGGGGTACTCATGGTTCCTGTGGCTGCTGCGGCCCTTCCACAGCGTGGAGGTCATCGCGGGCGTGCAGCACGCGATGGGGCTGGGCATCGGGGTGATGACCTACCTGCTGCTGCGCCGCTGGTCACTGCCGGGCTGGGGCGCGTCGCTGGCCGCGGTGCCGGTGCTGTTCGACCCGTCGTTCCTGCGGCTGGAGCACGCCGTGCTGTCCGACCTGCAAGTGATCTTCCTGGTCGTGACGGGCCTGCTGGCGCTGATGTGGCGGCGCGAGGTCTCCACCCGGGCCGCCGCCTTGGCGGGGCTGCTGTTCGCGCTGGCCGGGCTGACCCGCACCGCGGCGGTGCCGCTGATCGGCCTGGCCGTGCTGTGGCTGGTACTGCGCCGCGTGCCCTGGCGCAGGACGGCGGCCCTGCTGGTCGCGGCGGTGCTGCCGCTGGCCGGGTACGCGGGCTGGTACGCCCAGCACCACGGCCGCTTCGCGCTCAGCGGCTCGGACGGCATCGCCCTGTGGGCCCGTACCATGACCTTCGCCGACTGCTCGGTGATCCGCCCGCCCGCCCGCGAGGCCGTCATGTGCCCGAACGGCTCGGTCACCGACGCCGCCTCGGAATACGTCTGGCTGCCCGGCTCCGCGCTCAACCGCCTGCCCGGCAACCGGTTCGCGCACAACGAACTGGCCAGGTCGTTCGCCCTGAAGGCGATCGCCGCGCAACCGCTGGACTACCTGCGCGAGATCGTCAAGGACACCTCACTGGCCTTCACCTGGCAGCCGGTGAACCACCCCAAACGGGTCAGCATGGCCAACACGTTCCCCCAGGGGGCCTGGACACTGCCCGAGGAACACGTCCTCATCGGCAAGGTCCGCCGGGAGTACGACTCCGACATCGAGGGCCTGCGCTCGGTCGAGCCCTTCGGCACGATCCTGGCGGCCTACCCCTATCCCTGGGTCCTGCACGGCCCCCTCTTCGGCGTCATCCTGCTGACCGGCTTCATCGGCGCCCTCGGCCGCCGCCGCCCGGCCCTGCTCCCCTGGACCCTGTCCATGTTCCTCCTGGTAGGCCCCATCGCCGCCCTCGACTTCGACCACCGCTACGTCCTCCCCGCCATCCCCCTCGCCTGCATCGCCGCCGCCCTGGCCTTCCACAAGCGTCAACTGAGGGTTGACGATGCGAGATCGTCAACTTATGGTTGACGTATGGAGAGAAGTGTTCGGCTCGATGATCTGATCAATGCGATCAAGGGCAGGCATCCGGAGGGGGATCCACTCGGGGAGTTGACCGATGCGGTGACTCTGGCGGAGCACATCGGGGAAGTGGCCGATCATCTCATCGGGCACTTCGTGGACCAGGCCAGGAGGTCGGGGGCCTCCTGGACGGACATCGGGCACAGCATGGGGGTCAGCAAGCAGGCCGTGCAGAAGCGGTTCGTGCCCAGGGCCGGGGGCTCCCCCACCCTGGCGGAGGATGTGCAGACCTACAGCCGGTACACCGACCGGGCGCGGGCCGTTGTGGTACGGGCTCAGGAGGAGGCGTGGGCGGGCGGGCACGGGCGGATCGAGGTGGGGCACCTGGTGCTGGCGCTGCTGCGCGATCCCGGGGCCCTGGCCGCCACGACGATGGAGGCGCTGGGGGCCCCGGCCGGCGCGGTACGTGAGGCCGTGACGGCCGCCCTCGGGCCCGGGGAGGCGGGCGGGGACGCCGCGCGGGCGGTGCCGTTCGCGGGGGAGAGCAAGAAGGCGCTCGACCTGGCGACCCGTGAGTCGCTGCGGCTCGGGCACGACTTCGTCGGTACCGAGCACATCCTGCTCGGCGTACTGTCCCTGGACGACCTCCCGGCGGTACGGGCGCTGACCGGCCTCGGCGTGACCAAGGAGCCCGCCGAGGAGCTGATCAGGCGGGAGATCGATCGCGTCCTGCGCCCGGGGGAGACCACCTGAACAGGCGGGCCTCGGCCTGTGCGGGCCGAGGCCCCCTGGCCCGGCCGATCAGTGGCGCGGGGTCGGCCGGTCGGTGAGATCTTGCAGGAGGAAGTCCTGTGGCGCGCGGACCTGTGTGGACGGCTCCAGCGGTACGGCCGGGCAGCTCGCCCGGTAGGCGGGCGGCTTGAGCGCGATCAGGTACCGGTCGATCGTGCTGATCGTGCAGTCGCTGCGGTCGTAGACGCCGTGTCCCACGCCCTCGTACGTGAGCAGCCGGGCCGCCCTGCCGAGCTGGCGGGCGACGCTGACCGCCCAGGCGCGGCCGGTGATCGGATCGTGCCGGGAGTTGACGAGCAGGATCGGCGGCGCGCCGCGTACGCGCAGGCGGTGCTGCGGGTACGGGATCGGGCGCGGCTCGCTCAGGCACCACGAATTGATCGTCAACGTGGACGGATTGAACTCCATGTCCGGGGCGACGGCCTTGGCGCGGCGCAGTTGCCAGGCGTACTCGTGATAGTCGCGGATCCGCATGTCGAAGTCCGCGCAGAAGAGCTGCCAGGGGAAGTGGATGTCACCTGGGGCCCGCAGCGGTGCCGGTGGAGCGCTCGCGTCGAGGCGGGCGATCTGCTCGGCGGCGGAGTACCACGCGGGCGCGTACGAACCGTTGAAGATGATCCGGAGCACCTGGGCCTTGGACATACCGCCCAGCTCGCCGCGTTCGGCGCGGTCCTTCAGCCGCGCCCAGATCGCGCGCACGTCCTTGCCGTGCAGCGCGCACCGGGTCTCGCCCGCACACCACTTCACGAAGGCGTCGAAAACGTCCTGGACGTGTGCGGCCGTGTCCCGGAAATAGCGTTCGCCGTCGGCGCTGTGGTCCACGACGCTGTCCAGGGCCATGGCCCGGATGCGGTGCGGGAATTGCTCGGCGTACGCCTGGCCGATCACCGTGCCGTAGGAGATCCCGTAATAGGTCACCTTCTCCTCGCCGAGGGCCGCCCTGAGCGCGTCCATGTCATGGGCCACGGAAACGCTGTCCAGATGCTCGAACACCGGCCCGGTCCGGGATTTGCAGTCGGCGCGCGCCCGGCTGCTGAAATCGCGCCAGTGGTCGAGTTCGGCCTGGTTCTCAATGAACGTGTCCGGATACTGCGCGATGAGATCGGCCGAGCACAGCACCCGGTTGCTGTCGGCCGTGCCGCGGACGTCGAAGCCCACGATGTCGAACCGGCGGCGGACCTCCGGGCTGAAGAAGTCGAAGGTGGCGAACGTCGCCCCGGACAGACCGGGCCCACCCGGGTTGACCAGCAGCGAACCGATCCGGGCCGCCGGGTCGGCGGCCCGCTGCCGGGACAGGAACAGATCGACGGTCGGCCCGGCCGGGTCCTTCCAGTCCACGGGCACGGTGAGCGTGCCGCACTCGTACTTCTCCCGGGGCCACGCGCACGCGGCCCACTCGATCGTGGTCGCGCGCGGTTCGGCCGCCTGCGCGGGGGTGAAGGCGGTCAGGCCGACGAGGACGGCCAGGGCCGCGGCGAGTAATGGCCCGGTCTTACGCATGCGATCTCCAATCACCGGCGCACGTCCATTACCTGGACGCCCAGATTGTCGATCAGCCTGATTCCAGTTACCACGGCCCGCTGGTCACAATGACGAGAAATGCGGCGGGCGCGATTCTCAGTGGTCGCGGTAATGATCGGCGACCGCGGTGAAGGCCGCCTTGGGCTCCCACGGCATGTCGGGGTAGGTGACTCCGTGACGGTCCTCGTAGACCTTGACGATGCCGTAGGAGGCCAGGTCCAGGTCCGCACGCGGATCGCCGCCGGGCCGGTGCGGGTGGTCGGCCAGCGCGAAGGTGAACACGAAGGCGCCGTCGATTCCCGCGCCCTCGAAGACCTCCAGCGACTCCCGCAGGTACGCGGCCTGACCTGCCTCGTCGCGGACGTATTCGCCGTTCAGCCGGACCGGCACGCCGGTCTCCGCGTCGTACTCGACGATCTCCAGGCCGTTCGCGCCGCGCTCGCCCGCCCCCTTGTAGCCCGCCGACCCGAACTCCGTGATCGCCACCGGCCTGCCCTGCCCGGCAAGGGTGCGGACGCCTTCGGCGAACCCGTCCGCGATCTCCGCCGACCGGTAGAGGTCCACGGACATGATGTCGAACGGTGTCCAGTCCACGCGTTCAAGCGGCACCGAGGCGTAGGTGACCTTGCCGCCGAAGCGCTCGCGTACCAGCGCCACGGCCCGGCCGAGGAGGTCGTTGATGCGCGCGCCGGCCGCGCCGAGCAGTGCGGGCAGGTCATCGGCCTGGCGCAGCAGCCGCACCCGCTCGGCGGTGTCGTCGCCGGGCAGCAGGTCCTTGGCCATCAGGCTGAGTTCGGCGCCGGTGACGAACACGACCTCGGCCCCGCGCCGCCTGACCCGCTCCGCGCGCACGGCGCAGTCGGCGAACAGCGACAGCATCTCGGCGGCGGTCTGTTCCAGCGGATAGGGCGAGAACCAGACCTCAAGACCCAGGTCGGCCGCGTGCGTGGCGGCGATCTCGATGCGTTCCGGATCGCCGCCCATCACGCGGACGGCGGTGCAGTGCAGGTCGTCGCGGATGATGGCCAGTTCGCGCCTGACCACGTCGGGGTCGAACTCCTTGCGGGAGATCACTCCGTCGCGGACGAAGCCGGTGTCGTAGCTGATGCCTTTCGCGCGCATATCCGCCCTTTCTTTGAAAATACGGTACGGCTCGTACCTTAGTTGCCGATGGACGTGGCGGGCAACCACAATTGGCCCGGTACGAGGCGTACCGATGGCGTACACCGATGGCGTACCGATGGCCAGGAGGTCAAGGGTCCGATGACACAGCCGGGCGGCGGGCGGACACGGCGGCGCGGGGCCGCCCTGGAGGAGGCGATCCTGAGCGCCGCGGTGGACGAACTCACCGAATCCGGATACGCCGGGCTGACCATGGACAAGGTCGCCGTCCGCGCCGGTACCAACAAGAACGCCATCTACCGCCGCTGGCCCAACCGCCTCGCGCTCGGCGTCGCCGCCTACCGGCGGCTGACCTCGGCGGTCCCGCCGCCCGACACCGGCAGCCTGCGCGGCGACGCCCTTGAGCTGCTGCGCGGGGCCAACCGCCACTGGAGTTCGCCGCTCGGCGCGATCCTGCGCGACCTGCTCGCCGCGGCCGGCGGCGCGGCGGAGGTCCTGGCCCGGTTGCAGGAACAGTCCGGGGAGGCCGCGGCGGCCCCCTGGCTCACCGTCCTGGGGCGCGCGGTCGCGCGCGGCGAGGTCTCCCCCGAGGCCCTGCACCCGCGGGTCGCCACCGTGGCCATCGTGCTGCTGCGCAACGAGTTCGTCATGCGCGGCGTCCCCGCCGCCCCCGACGACGTCCTCGTCGAGATCGTGGACGAGGTCTACCTTCCGCTGGTACGGCGGCGCGGTCAGCCCTGAGGCGCGGTGACCCGGACCCGCTCGCCGTCCCCGTCGGAGAGGAACGACGCCAGCGCCCGCCCCTGTTCGGCGACGGCGTCGCGGTCGGCCCGGGCGAGGTCGCGAAGCGGGGTGACGGTGACGGTTTCGTCCTTGACCGTCCAGGTGGCGGCGACCCGGCCGTCCACCAGGACGACGCGGACGCCCGCGACGGACAGGCCGCGGTGGGCGTCGTCGATGATCCGGCCGCGGTCGTGGTAGCCGAGGATCGCGTTGTCGAAGGCGGGCAGGAAGCGTACCGGGGCGGGCGTGCCGGGGTCGGGGCGCGGGGCGTCGGGGAGGTCCAGCAGTACCCGGCCGCGCTCGTCCCGGAAGGTGACCAGCTCATCGCGCATCGCGGCGACCGCCGCGGGCAGTCCGGCAAGGCCCGACCAGGCCCGTACGTCGGCCGTGGCGGCCGGGCCGAACGCGGCCAGATAGCGCCGCACCAGCGCCTTGCCCACCGGATCGGAGCCGTCCGAGGCCGGCGGGTCGATCTCGCGCCCGAGCCAGGACGCGAGCAGGGCGTTGCGCACCCCCGCCTTGGTACGCCACAGGCCGCGCGGCGGCAACTGCGCTGTCGGGAGGAGGGCGGCGATCAGCATTTCGCCGAGCGCGCGCGGCCCCGGCCGCGGCCAGCGGGCGGCGAGCGCCCGCGCGACTTCGGGCATCGAACGCGGCTCGCCGTCGGCCATGACCGCGAGGCCCGCGGCGGCGAGTTCGGCCAGGTCGACTCCGGCGAGTTCGCTGCGGTAGGTCCCGAGGACGCGTTGCCGCAGCATCCCGTCGTGACGGGCCCGCCAGGCCAGGATGTCGGCGGCGGTGACGAGGTGGACGGTACGGCGCATCAGGTGCGCGCGTACGACCTTGCGGCCGAGCAGCAGGTCCGACAGCGCCGCCGGGTCGAACGCGCGCAGCCGTGACCAGAGGCCGACAAACGGTTCCTGCGGTTCCTGGGCCTGGAGGCCGCCGAGGTGCGCGACGGCGTCCAGGACGGGCAGGTGAGCGCGGTCGAGCAGGAGCTGGCGGGCGAGCGTGGCGCGGTTGAGCGCCCGCGTGCTGAGAACGGTCATCGGCGCGGGGGTCCGTTCCTTTCGGCTTCGGGGGCCTGCTCTGGCCACTCTCGCAGGAGTAGCGGACAGGGTGTGGCCGCTTGTCCCGCTACCGGCCGCTTGTCCGCTAACCGCTTGTCTCGTCAACGGCCGCTGCCGGTGTCCAGGCCGCTCAGCAGGAGGTCGGCCAGCGCGGCCACCGCGTCGTCGGCGCTCACCCGCCCCCGGGTCAGCTCGGCGGCGATGGCGTCGGCCGCGCCCAGCACGCCGATGCAGCGCAGCCGCAGCGCCTCGCCGGTGACCGCCGAGTAGGGGACGAGCGCTCCGGCCATCAGGTCGATGTACCTGTCCAGCACTTCGTGCTGCATCGCGTCCAGCTCCGGAATGCCGCGCAGCGCGGCGGCGACGGCGTTCAGCTCCGGCATGGCGGTGACGCACGCGAAGTAGGCCCCGCTGATGACGCGGGCGACCTCGTGCGGGGTGGGCGCGGCGTCTTTCAGCGCCTCGGTCAGCGCGGCCCGGTGCTGTTCGTCCAGGCGCAGGTAGAGCGCGAGCAGCAGGCCGTGGCGGGTGCCGAAGTGGTCGTAGACGATCGGCCTGCTCACCTTGGCGGCCTCCGCGAGAGAGGGCAGGGTCAGGCCGTCGGGGCCGTGGGCGCGCACGAACGCCGTGGCGGCGTCGAGCAACTGCTCCCGTCTCGCCTGCTTGGACAGGCGGGTCGATGGTGTCGCCATGGTCCTCCTTGCGTCTGGACCCCAGCTTAAGCTACAAAGTGTAGGCTACAAAATGTAGCTTAGGGTTATGGAGTGGAAGGAAGCACAGGTGGAGCAGTTGAAATCGGTACTGATCCTGGGTGGTTCGGGTCAGGCGGGCGCGGACACCGCCGCCCTGCTGCGGCGGTGGTACCCGGAGCTGCCGCTGACCATCGCCGGTCGTGACCTCGCCCGCGCGCGGCGGGTCGCCGACGAACTGGGCGCGGCCGACGCCGTGACCATCGACCTGCGGCGCGGCGACCTCGGCCTGCCGGGCGGGCGGAGCCATTCGGCGGTGGTCGCGGCGCTGCGGGACTCCCGGCTCAACGGGCTTCGGTACGCGCAGGACCACGGCCTGCCGTACCTCAGCATCTCCAGCGGCCTGATGGACCTGGCGCCGGAGGTCATCGCGGGCGCCCAGCGGGCGACCGCCGCGCCGATCCTCCTGGCCAGCCACTGCCTGGCCGGTCTCATCGTGCTGGCGGCGCTGGACGCGGCCCGGGAGTTCGACCGGGTGGACACCGTCCGGATGGCGGCGGTACTGGACGAACAGGACGCCGGCGGGCCCGCCGCCATCGAGGACATGGAGCGCCTGATGGCGATCTCCACGGCCGGGCTGATCCGCCGCGACGGCGTCTTCATCTGGGTCCCCGGCGCTGCGGCGGAGGTCGGGGTGGCCTGCGCCGACGGCGTCGTACTGCCCGGCCAGCGGGTCGCCATCCCCGACGTGCCGAGCGTCGCCCTCGCGACGGGCGCGCCCGACGTCCACTTCGACCTCGCGGCCGGCGAGACCGCGAGCAGGCGACGCGGCGAACCGGCCTCGATCGAGTTCCGGATCGACATCGAGGGCACGGGGGCTTCCGGCACGCCGCTCAGGACGTCCCGCCACCTCGTCCACCCCGACGGCCAGCGCCCCCTGACCGCCCTCGGCATCGCCCTCGGCGTGGAACGCCTCCTCGGCCTGCGGGGGGAACCACCGGCCGCCCCGGGCATCCACACCCCTGAGGCGCTGATCGACCCGGCGCTCGCGACCAAGCGAATGACCGAAATCGGCACCATCCCCATCACCACCTGACACAGCGGGCAGACCAGGTCGCCGGGCAGGGCCGGATCGGCGGCGAGCCCGCACCGGAGGTGGCTCGCGGGCCGATTCCGGCCGCCCATGCCTCATGGCGGCGGCACCCGGACGCACTGGGCTCGATAGTGTCGTGGCCGTGTCGATTTTCGGTGCCGCCATCGACGTCCGTCCGCTGTTCCCGCGCGAACGGCAGGCCATGGTCGGCCTGCTCCGCGCGCTGAGCCCGGCGGACTGGGCCAAGCCGACGGTCTGCCCAGGCTGGGACGTACACGACATTGCCGGACACGTCGCCAACGACTACCTGCGCCGCCTGTCGGGCAGCCGCGACGGGTACGGCGGCGCGGTCTTCGCCGACGACGAGACGCTTCCGGCCTATCTGGCGCGCACCAACGAGGAGTTCGTCCAGGCGACCCGCCAGCTCAGCCCGTACGTACTGATCGACCTGCTGGAACACCTCGGGACGCAGCTCGACGCCATGTGGGCGGCACGCGACCTGTACGCGCCCGCCGACCTGAACGTCTCCTGGGCCGCCACGGACCTCACCAGCCCCACCTGGCTGGACATCGGCCGCGAGTACACCGAGTTCTGGGTCCACCAGCAGCAGATACGCGACGCGGCCGGGCTCCCCGGGGCCACCGAGCCCGACCTCATGGCCCCGGTGACGGACATCTTCGCCCGCGCCCTGCCGTACACCCTGCGCGGCCTCGACCGGCCCGAGGGCACGCAGGCCCGCCTGGAGGTGACCGGACCTGCCGGTGGGCGGTGGACCGCGGTCAGGCGCGAGGGCCGCTGGCGGATGGCGGCCTCCGGCGAGGAGCCGGCCGCGCGCGTCTCGATGGACCAGGACGCCTTCTGGCGGCTGGCCACCAGGGGCATCACCGTCGAGGACGCCCGCACCCGCGCGACGCTGAGCGGTGACCCTGAACTCATCGCGGCGATGACGACATTGCTCGCGATCGTCGCATGACCGGCGGGGGCCTGGCGGACCAGAGCCGGGTAGCGGTACGGTCACATTCCGTGCCCGCCACTTCCCGAGGGGTGATCCATGGCACACCGGTTCCGTACCCGAGACGGCCACTCCGTCGGCGTCGGCGATCGCGTCTGGAGCCAGAACCACTGGCCATGGGTGATCGTCAGCGTCGACACGAGGAAAGAGGGACGCTGGGCGAACATGGAGCACACCGAGGTCGAGTTCGACACGCTGCACATGTTCGAGGCGGACTTCGGCACCTACATCTACAAGTTCCATCCCCCGGAGGGGTGCCGCGAGGCGGGCTGCGCGCATCGTCCCTGGGGAGCCCGCTGACCCCGGGTTCTACCGGAGGATGCGGAAGACCGGGACGCGGTCGGCGATCCGCTCGAAGTCGTCCAGCGGGGCGTACCGGTTCACCGGGATGTGCGGGCGTGCGCCCGGCGCGAGGCGCAGGTAGCGGCGGATGATGGGCGGGCGCAGCGCGGGCTCGACCTCCTGGAGCACCACCTGTCGCCGGCGGCCGTGCCGCAACACCGCCCGCCCACCGGCGGCGCGTACGTTACGCACCCAGTTGGCGTCCTCGCCCAGCATCGACACCAGGTACCACTGCCCCTGATAGTCGGCGGCCACCAGCGGAAAGGACACCAGCCGGCCGGTGCGCCGCCCCCTGACCTCCAGGGTCACCCAGTGCCTGGCCAGCCCGGTCGCGTTGCCGATGGCCCCGGCCCGATTCATGATCCGCGCGACGCGGTTCGGCCGTCCGCCCCGGTACAACCACCGATGCCAGCGCCCGGAAATCCGGGTGCCAACGCTCATCGCACACCTGCGCATCCCCCGGCCACCGCCGGATCAACGACCTGGTGGTTCCGCCTGTTCATCCCACTTCACCACACGGTCGCCACCGGGTCTTCAGGAGGGGTCGGTGCGGCGGGCCGGTGCGGTGTTGGGAACAGGTGCAGGCTGTCGAGATCCTGGACGCCGACGTGGAGCACGAAGTCGTCGCCCCCCGAGATCACGCACTCCACCGCGGTGGGCCCCGCGTCAACACCCGCTGGAACCCAGCCGCTCATGGTCGCGCCAGTACGCCCGCCCAGGCCCGCTCCGTGGCCAGGACGCGGGCCGACTCGGCGGTGGTCGCGTGCCGGACGGTGAGCAGGTCGCCGTCCACGGCCAGAACGGTCACGATCGACGTGGCCGGAGCGGTGACCCGGTGTGACGTGCCGGGCTCCGGCCGGCCGAAGGTGGTCAGATCACCCCTGCCCACGGTGAACACCGGCGCGCCCTCGGGATCGAGGTCGTGCCGGATGTGGGTGCGGGCGCGGTGCTCGGCGAGGGTGCGCCAGGGATAGGAGTCGTTCGTCACGTCCGGCTCGGGCTCGTCCTCGGGTGGCGGGGCCATACGCTCACGCAGCACGGGCCAGTCCATCGAAGGGACGTAACCGGATGGGTGTGGTGTCGCCTCGCTGGCGTGGACCCCCTGCGGGAGCGCGTGGACGGCCGGGTCGAAGGCGTCGCGGAGCGGCCAGAAACGTAACAGCACGTGTGCCTGCTGTGGGTCTTCCCAGAATTCGCTGTCGCGGCTCCTGGCCGGCGGCACATGGTAGGCGCGCACGCCGTACAGGAAATGGCGGGGGCCCAGCACGAGCGCGTCGAGCGACGTCCCACCCTCGTGGTCGGCTACGCTCACGATGCCGTCGCCGCTGAGATAGCCGCCCTCGCCCGCCGGCACCCACGGGTCAGGGGCCGGCGGTGGTGCGGCGCCCCAGCTTTCCAGGCGGACATCGGCCGTCCCGTGCGAGACGATGGTCTCGACTCTCAGCAGGCCGGCTTCGATGTCGAGGATGCCGTCGGTCATGGACGCGCCCTCCGCCACGCCGCCGTACAGGTCGATGAGATGGAAGCTGCCGTAATCCGTGCTGACGGCGTCTCTGAGGGTGCGCAGCAGCGTCGCCATGATCTCTCCGCCTTTCGCCGTAGGGTCTTGCTTACGGGCAGTAATCGTAAAGGCCGGCACCGACAATTTCGGCCGGGTGGCCGCGGTGACCTGCTCGGTCGCCGGGGAGAACTGCCCTGGGCCGACGTACTGTCAGATGATCAGGCTGAACCCTCAGTCGCCGATCCGCAGGGCCGCGCCGAGGGAACGGCGGCGGGCGACCGCCGCGTGAGCGTACGCGCCCGCCACCGCCGCGACCCCCGCAGCGAGCAGGGCGGACGCCCGAAGGTCGATCGGATAGCCGGAGACGTCCGCGTCGCCGGCGTACGCGCTGAGGTCGATCCCCGGGCCGAGGACCGCAGGCAGTACCAGGCCGAGCAGCAGCCCCGCCGCCGCAGTGAGCACGATCATCGGCGCGATCTCCAGCACCGTGAGCCCCCTCGCCTGCCGTTCCGACAGGCCCAGCGTGCGCAGGCAGGACAGCGCGGTGCCACGGTCTGCGCCGGTGAGCGCGACCGGTACGAAGATCAGGAACGGGTCGGCCCCGCGCTCCGGCACCGAGGAGGTCAGGCCGCGGGCACGCAGCAGGTACGCGCCGCCGAGCGCCACGCCCACCACGATGATCTCCAGGGTGGATATTTCGACCACGCGCCCTGGTGGAGCGAACCGCCGGAGGGGGCGCCGACCCTGCCGGATTCGAGGAGGCGGCCCCCTCTTAGCCTCGTGGTGCCTTTCCACCATCGCACCGGCGGCTTTCAGGCGTTCGCCACGGCGAGCGCGGCTTCGCGGATCGCCTGCCGTATGCGGTCATCGCCGAGTTCTTCGCGCAGGGCGGTTACGTGGTCGGCGGCGAGCGGGGCGAGCAGGGTATGGGCCAGCGCTTCGCCGTCGCAGGCCGGGCGGGCCTCGCCGAGCAGGATCGCGATGTGGCGGTGCCAGAAGCGGTAGGCACCGATTCGGTACCTCGCGCCCTGTCCTGCCGTTTCCGACACCCGCACCAGGTCGAGGTGGCCGAACAGATAACTCAGGTACGCGTCCGCGAAAGCGGCCAGGCGGTCGGCGGCAGGCGCTCCCGGGCCGAGGGGCGGCGGGCCGGAGAGGATGCGTTCCTGAAGTTCCCGCTCGCGTTCGTCGAGCAGCGCCACGGCCAGGCCCGACCGGTCGCCGAACCGGCGGAAGACGGTGCCCTTCCCGACACCCGCCGCGGCGGCCACCGCGTCCATCGAGACGTTCTCGACGCCTTTCTCCTGGAACAGCTTCGCCGCCGCGGCCAGCACCTTCTCGCGGTTGCGCACGGCGTCGGCCCGCTCCTTGGGCGGCCTGCTCCGCAAGATCTCCAGGGGCTCGCTTGACGAAGTGGACCGCAGTCCGCTAACTTTCGGGTCATCCACAAAACGGACTGTAGTCCATTTAGCTCGGAGGCCGCAATGACCGAACTCATCACCCGCGACGACCTCAAGGCCGCCATCGACGCCGGGACCGTCGTCGTCGTGGACGCCCTCGGCGGCGACTACTACGCCCAGCAGCACCTGCCCGGCGCGATCCCCCTGGTCGAGAGCGAGGTGGCCGAGCGGGCCGCCGACCTGCTCCCCGGCAAGGACGCGGCGATCGTGACCTACTGCTCCAACCCCGCCTGCGCCAACAGCGAGGCGGTCGCCCGGAAACTGATCGGCCAGGGCTACACCAACGTCCGCAAGTACCGCGAGGGCATCCAGGACTGGGTGGGAGCCGGGCTCCCCATCGAATCCGGCGTACCCTCCGGCCGCTGACCCAGGCCCGTCCGCGCACCCACACATTCCTAGGATGTGGGCGTGGACATCTCCCGGCTCTCGCCAGAAGCCCGGCGGCGGCGTACCGCCGAGATCCGCGAGTTCCTGCGGTCGCGGCGGGCCCGCCTGACCCCACAGGACGTCGGCATGCCCGCGGGCGGCGGGCGGCGCGCCCCCGGGCTGCGGCGGGAGGAGGTCGCGGTGCTGGCCGGGGTCGGGGTGTCCTGGTACACCTGGCTTGAGCAGGGGCGCGAGATCAACGTGTCGGCGGACGTCCTGGACGCCATCGCCCGCGTACTGCGGCTGGACGACGCCGAGCGGGAGCACCTCTACCTCCTGGCCGGGCTCAACCCGCCGAAGGGCGGGCCCGCCGACCGAGCCGTCCCCGACGGCGTGCGCCGCGTGGTCGAGGGCTGGTCGCCGCGCCCGGCCTACGTCCTGGACCGGCACTGGAACCTGGTCGCGGTGAACGCCGCCGCCGCGGCCGTCTTCGGTTACGGCGACGATTGTCACAGTTGCCTGGTGGCCCATTTCATGAACGCGCGGGTCCAGCAGGCGGTGTGCCACTGGCAGGACGCGGCACGGGCGATCGTCGGGCAGTTTCGGGCGGACGCGGCCCGCTATCCGGACGACCCGGAATTCGGGCGGATCGCGGCGGAGCTGTGCGAGGTGAGCCCCGCGTTCGCCCAACTGTGGGCCGAGCACCCGATCGGCAGTGCCGCCGAGGGCACCAAGGCGGTACACCACCCCGAAGCGGGCGAACTGGTCTTCTCCTACACGACCCTGCCGCTGATCGATCTGCCCGGCCACCGGCTGATGCTCTACACGCCGAAGGCGGAGTACGACACCGGCGCGCGCCTGGCCGCGCTGCTGGGCCTGCCGGAGCCCATCAACGGCTGAGGGTGGTGGCAGACCCAGGCTCAGCCGGCTCTCACGAGTTCGCCGCCGCCAGTCCCAGGATCGTCGGCATGGAACGCTTCACCAACAGAACCGCCCTGGTCACCGGGGGCGGCAGCGGCATCGGCCTGGCCGTGGCCCGCCGGCTGCTGGACGAGGGCGCGTACGTCGTCATCAGCGGACGCGACCGGGAACGCCTGGACAAGGCCGCCGCCCGCCTGGCCGCCGGCGAACGGCTGCTGACGGTGCCCGCCGACGTCGCGTCCCTGCCGGACCTCGGCGCGCTGACGCGCAGGATCGAGACCTGGCGCGGCCACCTGGACGCGGTCATCGCCAACGCCGGCGTCGGGATCTTCAAGCCCAGCGCCGAGATCACCGAGGCCGACTTCGACCACACCATTCAGGTCAACCTCAAAGGTGTCTTCTTCACCGTCCAGAAGGCGCTGCCACTGATGCGCGACGGCGGCGCGATCGTGCTCAACGCGAGCTGGACCCTGCACCGCGGCCTGCCGATCGCCTCGGCCTACTCGGCCAGCAAGGCCGCCGTCCACAACCTCGCGCGTACGCTGGGCGCGGACCTCGCGCCGCGCGGCATCCGCGTCAACTCCGTCAGCCCCGGCTACATCGACACCGAGATGTACCGCGCCTCGGTCGACGAGCCGGGGGCCGAGGCCGGGCAGGTGCCGCTGGGCAGCCTCGGGCACCCCGACGACGTCGCCGCCGCCGTGGCCTTCCTGGCCTCCGACGACGCCGCCTACATCACCGGGCAGGACCTGGTCGTCGACGGCGGCCTGCTCGGCTCGATCCCGGCGTGAGGCGCGCCCTCACCCTGGCCGCCGTACTGCTGACGCTGCTGACCCTGCCGACCTCGGTGACGGGGTCGGGGGTGGCGCTGGCGCACATCGGCCGGGATGTCCAGGCGCCGCTGGACGCGCTCCAGTGGGTGGTGCACGCCTACAATCTGACGTTCGCGTGCTTCATGCTCGCGTGCGGGTCGCTGGGCGATCTCTACGGACGGCGGCGGGTGTTCGCCGCGGGGGCGGCGACGTTCGCGGTGGCGTCCCTGGTGAGCGCGGTGACGACCCACATCCTGCTGCTCGATCTCGCCCGCGGAGTGGCCGGAGCGGGGGCGGCGGCGTTGCTCACCAGCGGGAGCGCGGTGCTCTCCACGACATTCGACGGCAAGGCCAGGGACCGGGTCTTCGCGGCGCTGGGCATCGTCACCGGCGCGGGCCTGGCGCTGGGCGCGATGGCGGCGGGCACGCTGGCCGACTCGCTGGGCTGGTGGTGGTTCTTCGGCGCGCACGCACTGCTGATGGTGCCGGTACTGGCCGCCGTCCCGGCCATGCGGGAGTCGCGGGGCCGGGCGGCGGCCGGAGTCGACCGGCCGGGCACCGGTACGTTCGTGGGCGGGTTGCTGCTGCTGATGCTCGCCACGGTCGAGGGGCCGCAGTGGGGCTGGGGCAGCCCCGGTGTGCTGGGGCTGTTCGCCGGGGCCGCGGTACTGCTGGCGGCGTTCGTCCTGGTGGAGCGGCGTCGGCGGCATCCGATGCTGGACCTGGCACTCCTGCGTAACGGGCGTTTCATGGGCCTGTGCCTGATTCCGGTGGTGGTGTCGTTCTCCTTCGTCGTACTGCTGCCGTTGTTCCCCAACTACCTGATCGTCGCCAACGGCCTCGACAGCCGCGCGGCGGGCGCGACGATGCTGCTCATGACCGTCCCGATCCTGGTCGCGCCGATCGTGGCCGGCCGCCTGGTCGGCCGGGGCGTGTCCGCCCGAACGGTCTTCGCCCTCAGCCTCGCCTGCCTCACCGCCGGCCTCGTCTGGCTCGCGGTCACCCTCGCACCAGGCATGGACGCCGCCGCCCTGGCAGGCCCCCTGATCACCCTCGGCATCGGCCTCGGCCTGAACTTCGGCCTGGTCGACGGCGCGGTCCTGACCACCATCGCCCCCACCGAGGCCGGCACGGCCGCCGGCTTCCTCAACACCCTGCGCCTGGGCAGCGAGGCCGTGGCCATCGCGGCGACCGGCGCAGCCCTGGTCAACCTCACCCGCGTACGCCTGCCGTCCACCCCATCCCCCAAAGCCGTGGCCAACAGCGTCAACGCGGGCGACATCACCACCCCCCTCTCCTGGCTCCCGCAACAGGAACAGCCGGCCTTCCTCACCGCGGTCGCCCACGGCATCACGGGGGCATGGCAACTCGTCCTGTGGGCCTGCGCCGCCATCTGCGCCCTGCTCTCGATCACGATCTGGGTCCTGCTCGCCCAGCGCACCCCGGCCCCGCACCCCGATTCGGCAAGGGAACGGGAGCCGATCACGTCTACCTCTCGCTCTCGCGCGAACTGCCGAAGCACCGAGGCTGAACCGCATGAACCGCATGAACCGCATGAACCGCATGGACCGCATGGACCGAGCCTGAGCGCGTGAATCCCCCGCGCGGTACGCGGCCCGCCCCCCCGGTAGCGGTCAGGGCCACGCGCCCGCTGGTATCTCTATGCGCGCTGGGGAAGGTGCAGGACATGGGTACCGCGTTGCGAGAGGTGCGGCGGCTCGCGGAGCGGACGCCGCCGTCGCGGGAGCGGTTCATCGACCTGCTGCGAGCCGTGTCGATCGTGGCGGTGGTCCTCGGGCACTGGCTGGCGACGGTGGTCGGCTACGACGAGCACGGCGAGTTGATCGGCCGGTCGGCGCTGCCGGACCTGCCATGGGCACAACCGCTGACCTGGCTGGTCCAGGTGATGCCCGTGTTCTTCATCGTCGGCGGGTACGCCAACGCCGTGTCCCTCGCCGCGGCGCGGCGCCGAGGCGGGACGGCCACCGAATGGCTGATCAAGCGGAGCGGCCGGCTGATCCCGCCGACCACGGCCCTGGTGCTGGTACTGGGAGGCGGGGCGCTGGCGGCGGGCCTGTTCGACGCCGGCCCCGCCCGCGTTCGCATGGTGGTGTGGCTGGCCTCGATCCCGTTGTGGTTCCTCGTGGTCTACCTGATCGTGGTCGCGCTGACGCCGCCGATGTACGCCCTCCACTGCCGGTACGGACTCACCGTCCCGGCGGTGCTGGCCGGGCTCGTCGCCGTCGGCGACGCGGCCCGCCTCCTCGGCCATGACTTCTGGGGCGACGGCAACTTCCTGTTCGGCTGGCTGGCCATCCATCAGATGGGTTTCGCCTGGCGGGACGGACTGCTCCCGGCCCGCCCCCGCGTCGCCGTGCCGCTGGTGGCCGCCGGGATCGGCGGGCTGCTCCTGCTCACCCTTCCCGGCCCCTACCCGGTCAGTTTGATCAATGTGCCCGGCGAGCGGCTGCACAACATGTCCCCGCCCAGCCTGGCCCTGCTCGCGGTCGCGACCGCCCAGCTCGGGGTGGCGCTGCTGCTGCGGGACCGGGCCGAGCGATGGTTGCGGCGCACCCGCCGGTGGACGGCCGTGGTCGCCGTCAACTCGGTGATCATGACGATCCTCCTCTGGCACATCTCCGCCGCGATCCTGCTCACCGCCGCACTGCACGTGGCGGACGTACTCCCGACCCCCGAGGCCGGCTCGGCCGCGTGGCTGGCCTGGCGAGTCCCGTTGCTGATCATGTGCAGTACCGTCCTCGCCGTGCTCGTCGCGATCTTCGGACCGATCGAGGTACGCGGCGCCCAACGCTCCCGCCGGCTCCCGATCCCGATCCCGATCCCGGCGGGACTGGCCCGCACGGCTTCCCGTCCGGTGTTCCGGCTGTGGCTGACCATGGCGGGACTCGCGGGAGCCGCCTGCGCCCTGCTCGTCAACAGCCTGTGGCCGAGCGCCGCTCCGACCGTATCCGGAATGCCGGCATTCGCGCTGATCACCTACCTCGCCTCCGCGGCGGCTTTGCGACTGCTACGTTCGATCCCCCCGGACGGTCTGGCCCATCGAGTGAACCAGCGCAGCACGTACTCCACCGGGCCGTACCGGTGACCGCGCAGCCACCACGCGCTCAAGGCGAGCAACACCACATAGATCACCGCCGCGACCCCCATCACGACGAACGGCGACAACCTGCCCGCCAGCGCCAGCCCGTAGCCGGTGAACACCAGGCAGCACAGCACCGACTGCCCGATGTAGTTCGATGCCGCCGCCCGTCCGGCCGGGGCCAGCGCGCGGCCGACGGCCGGAAAACGCCTGATCACCTGGAGGAACGTGACCACGTAGGCGGCGGTCAGCAGTACCGAGGCCACGTTGTTCACGGCCATCGAGAGCAGTTCGAGCGCGTTCCCACGGCCCTGCGCCCAGGTGAAGAAGCCCGCCGCAGGAAGCCCCACGCCGAAACCGGCCCACTGCATGCGCGGCACGAAGCGAGCCCAGCGCTCCGGCTCCTCCAGCACCCGCGACCTGCCCGCCGCCATCCCGAACAGGAACAGCGCCAGCGCCATCGGCCCCTGCCCGACCCACACCATCACGGCCAGCGCCGGATACGTCTCGGCCTGGAACGTCAGTACGCCCAGCGGCCCGCTTCTGACCAGCTCCTCGGCTCGCACTCCGGCCGCCGCGTCCACCAGCGGCGCGACCTCACCCGCCGGGTCCAGCAGAGTGAGCCCGGCCAGTACCAGCCAGATCACCGACATGATCCCGATGATCCAGCAGCCGATGACGAACGCCCTTCTGGCCGAGATGCCGCGCAGGGCCAGCAGGATCAACCCCAGCATGGCGTACAGGGTGAGAATGTCGCCGATCCACAACAGGAACCCGTGCGCCACCCCGATCGCGAACAGCCCCAGGCACCGCCGCGCCATCCTGGCCTTCACCTTCACGCCATCCCGCGACATGAGCGTGAAGGAGTAGCCGAACAGGAACGAGAACAGAATGTAGAACTTCGTCAGCACCACCGTGCTGACGAACCACGCGACCGGCCCCTCCGTGATCGGCATCGTGCCGGTGGTCACGGCGTAGCGCGGATCGGCGAAAAAGCCGATGTTGGCCACCAGAATGCCCGCCAGCGCGAACCCGCGCACGGCGTCGATCTCGTGCACTCGCCTTGATCCCGGCGTCTGTGTCATGGCCACGACGCTAGAGACATGGTGCGGGGTGGGACATCGGCCCTTGGCAGGTCCGGGAGTGACGAAAGTCTATGGCAGGAGCGACACCAGAATGTCGCGCGCTTCGGCGCACACACCGCGATCGGACCTGCCCGTCAAAGCGAACCCGCCCCGAGACAAGGGTCTTGAGGATCTGCCGCCGTCGTGTCCGAATCCCCCGAGAGCCGCGTACGGCCGCCCCGTTCCGGATAGTCGTCCGGATATATCCGCCACCCGATGCGCATCCCCTGTAAAATCTGCCCCGGGTGAATTCCCGGTTCACATCATTCGTGTCGGCGATCTGTACCGCGTATCCACCGCGGACCTGCTCAGGGTCATTGAGGTGAACTTCTCGGGGGACTGACCGGCCCCAACGCCTTCTCATCCTGTTGCAGCCGGCGCAGTACTCACCACAGGCAACACCCCGCCCACCGGCGCACTCGCGAACACACCCCTACAGGCACGAACGTTCAAATCGCCACAAGCCTGCCCTCCGCTGTTCAATCAGCCGCGAGGGCCCGCCGCCCGAAGTCTCGCCTGGCGTCGATCTGGTGTGATCTCTGTCACCCGATCAGGTCCAGTCCCACTAACAAATGGCCGACAAACGATCAAGAGGCCAGATCCACGAGCTTGGGATCTAGCCTCTGAGCTGGGGAAACGTGGTGGGGCTACCAGGACTTGAACCTGGGACCTCTTCCTTATCAGCGCCTCTTTATCGTTCAATCGAGTTACTGGCCACATTGGGATCAGGACGTAAACTTGCAGGTAGGGGCCATAGTTTTGATCCCCAAGACTGACCAGCAGTGCCCATCGCTGACGGACAGTGCCACGGTCAAACGACGGTCAAACGATCAAGGAGGTGATCCATGGGGTTTTCCCGCCCTCGCCGCAACCGCGAAGGCAAGGTGCGCTACACCGCCTACTACCTCGACTTCAAGGGCCTGGAGAAGTCAGCCGGAACCTTCTCAAACCAGAAGGAAGCGGACAAAGCCTGGCAACGAGCCGAGTCAGAGGTAGCCAAAGGTCGAGTAGGTGATCCGAAGCGTGGTCGCCAGACTTTCCGAAGCTACGTACGTGAGACCTGGCTGCCCAATCATGAGATGGAGGCGACCACTCGCCAAAGCTACACATACGCAATCCACAAGCACATCCTGCCCGAGTTCGGCCGGATGCGCATGATCGACATCATGCCCGAACATGTTCGCTCATGGGTCACGACCATGAAGGCACTCGGGCTTGAAGCAGCAACCATCCAGAAGAACAAGACGGTCCTGAGCGCCGTCTTCACTACTGCCTTTCACGACCAAGTGACCTTCATTCATCCCTGTAAAGGGGTCAGGACACCGCCGGTTCCAGCAAAACCGCGAACCATCATCACGCCGGAGCAGTTCGACATCCTTTATGAAGAGCTTCCGGACGCCGACACCCAGCTACTCGTCGAGACCGACATCGAGACCGGGCTGCGCTGGGGTGAACTAACAGAACTGCGCGTGAAGGACCTGCATGTAGGATCTCAAATACTGACGATCAGCCGAGCGGTCGTCGAGGTCAACCCGAAATTCCACCCCAAGGGCGAGCGGTTTCTGGTCAAGAACTACCCGAAAGACAAGGAGTTCCGCCGCTTCAAGCTCACCCGCCAGCTCGTCACTAAACTGAGCGCCCATATCAAGGAACAAAACCTCGGCCCCGACGACCTCCTCTTCACCTGGCGGCACGAGTCGGCCACCCGGAGGAAATTGCGTCCAGTGCCGGATCCCGAACAGTTGGGCTACACAGAGCCCAATGCCGCGGGACGCGCCTACCGACACGGGACCATCACTGCATACAACACGCGCAAGTGCCGGTGCGATCACTGTCGCGCGGCCTTCGCGATCTACCGTGCCCAACGCCGCAACAGCGGCAAGGACAACCCGCGCCTACCACGCCGCCGCGATACCGATGGCCACATTCCCGCTGACGCCTTCCGCCGTAAGATCTGGAAACCCGCCCTTGCCGCGGCCGACCTTGGCATCAAGGTCCGTATCCACGATCTACGCCACGCACACGCCTCCTGGCTGCTGGCCGGCGGCGCCGACCTCCAAGTCGTCAAAGAGCGCTTGGGTCATGCCTCCATCGCCACCACCGAGAAATACCTGCACACCCTCGACGACGCCGACGAAACCGCGCTGGACGCGTTCTCCAAGATCCGCAACCGCTCCAACGGGGGCCGCGTATGAGGTCGCGTGCTCTTACTCAGTCCACGCCAGATACTGCGCAGGCAGAAGTCTCCGTACCTGCCGATCGCCCATCACGCGACTACATCGCGACCACCAGTCGCTCCGCCAACATCATCCGCCGCACCACCATCGCCACAGTCGTGGTGCTCGCCGCCATAGCGGCCATCGTCAGCTACCAGCACATGCACCAACTCGCCATACAACACGGCGAATCTTTCTGGTCTGCCGCCCTCGTGCCACTCGCCGTGGACGGCATGATCGTGGCCGCGTCCCTCGCCCTCCTGGAAGACTCCCGCGCAGGCCGCCGCGGCGGCCTCCTCCCGTGGCTGTTCCTCATCATCAGCAGCGGCGCCAGCCTCGCCGCCAACGTGGCAATCGCCGAACCGACCTTCACCGCCCGTATCATCGCCGCCTGGCCCAGCCTCGCCCTGATCGGCGCCTACGAAATGCTCATGCGCATGATCCGCCACACCGCCCGCCAGCAGCCCCCCACACGCACCGCCCCCTATCCACAACCTGTGGACAAGCCTGAAAGCAGCCATGATGGCCATGCCGCCAGTGGCCGCCACCTGCAACGAGAAGCATGGCAATGGGCAACATCTGTCCAACAGACGAACGGCCACCTGCCAAGCGCGACCGCCATCGCCGCCGCCTACGGTCGCAGCGCACGCTGGGGACGCCTGGTTAAAGCAGCGGGCCAGTCCGGCGGACTGGACTACTGAGCCCCAGGCTTTCTAGAACGCCTTCAAGGAAGGCCGGTCCACACAGCCATGGCGGGCACACAGCGCCTCCGACCACGTTATGGCCGGTGACAGGCTCCCCCACAGCCGTGGCGAGCACAGGCGGCCGGTTGACGCCCACGCTGGCACTGTCGGCTCATCCCCCACAGGCGTGGGGAGCACCGGTTGCAGTACTTCACCCCGGCCACCGGCTGCGGTTCACCCCCACAGGCGTGGGGAGCACCGGTTGCGCACCTCGTCGGCGGAGGCGACGCCCGGTTCACCCCCACGGGCGTGGGGAGCACGTGGTGGGCGCGCAGGCTCGCCAGGCGGGCCGCGGTTCACCCCCACGGGCGTGGGGAGCACGGAGGTCCGCTGAAGGCCGCCCGGGTCGAGGTCGGTTCACCCCCCACGGGCGTGGGGAGCACTGTAGCTCGTCGTGGACCTAAGCGCGTTCTGCCGGTTCACCCCCACGGGCGTGGGGAGCACGCAGGTAGGTAAATCGACCCTGAATCGTTGGCGGTTCACCCCCACGGGCGTGGGGAGCACCACAGAACCCGGGGGACCCCCAAGCCCTCGGCCGGTTCACCCCCACGGGCGTGGGGAGCACAAATGATCTTGATTGTGCGTGGTCCGTCTCACCGGTTCACCCCCACGGGCGTGGGGAGCACTTTTCCGGCACATCTACGCACAGTACAGAACGGGGTTCACCCCCACGGGCGTGGGGAGCACCTGTGGGTGCATCGGCCGACCCTCATACGCCCGCGGTTCACCCCCACGGGCGTGGGGAGCACGTGGCCTTCCGTTCCCACCTCGGCCTGGACGTCGGTTCACCCCCACGGGCGTGGGGAGCACGCGGACACCCGCGCGTCGCCAGATCTCGAAGGCGGTTCACCCCCACGGGCGTGGGGAGCACGGGTCTGCCAGCTCAAGAGCGTGGCATGCTCGCGGTTCACCCCCACGGGCGTGGGGAGCACCCTTACTGAGCAGCCATGATACGCGCGACCTGCGACGATGGAGTGTCGGGGTTTGTCGGTGATCAACTTGGAAAACGTGAATATTGTTCTCGCACTGATTTTTACGAAATCGGCACACAGGCGAAGCCTGATCCCATATGCTCCCGGCGCGCGGGGCTATCGCGCGCGGCGGACTGCCGAGGGAAACCGAGGAGCAAATGGAGATAGACCTAGACCTTTGGGGCAAATCAAAAGGGCTTGATCGGCCGTACCCCGTGATCTGCCACCTGCTGGACGCCGCTGCCATGGCAGAGACGCTGTGGGAGCGCTACCTCCCACCCGCGCTTCGCAGTTTCATTGCGAATTCTCTTTCAGTGTCCGAAGAAGCAGCACGCAAGCTTGTAGGTTTTTGGGCTGGTTTGCACGATATCGGCAAGTGTATGGCGTGCTTCCAACTACAAGACCCCGTCGCGTTCGGCCTCCTTGACGGATATCCAGACGTGGCAGGAGAAAACCAGCGCCACGAATACGCTGCGCATGTCTGGCTGAGTCGCCCGTTGAGCCGCATGGGGTACGACGCCCGCTCCCCGCGCAGCGCCGCTTTCGTGGTGGCCCAGATGCTCGGCGGGCACCACGGGCGGTACAGCATCCGTGACCACCGTGAGTGCCGAGCACCGGCGGCGGCCGTACTGCCGGAACTCGGGGATGGGAAGTGGGAGGAGCAGCGGGAGGCCTTGTTCGGTACGGTCGCCCGGATCGTCGATCCGCCTTCGGCGCCCCCTGTGGTCACCCCGGTGGCCGCTGAGCTGATCTGCGGGCTGGTGATTCTGGCGGACTGGCTGGTCAGCCAGGACGTACATTTGATCAAGCGCCTGCCCGAGGTGCCCACGGTGGCAGATGGCCTTAAGGCCCACTACGAGCGTTCACTCCACCTCGCACCGAGTTTGATCGACGAAGCGGGCTTGGCCCCCGTGCACCTGCGTAGCGGAACCTTCGCCGACGAGTTTCCGCACATTGAAACCCCGAACGATCTGCAACGATCGATTTCCGAGAACCTGCCGCACCTGCTGTCAGGTGGTTCCGGGCTGCTGCTGGTCACCGCGCCTATGGGGGCCGGCAAGACCGAGGCGGTGTTCCATGGCGCGCGACTGCTGGGTGAGGCGAGCGGCGTGCCCGGATTCTTGTTCACTCTGCCGACGATGGCGACGGCCGACCAGATGTACGGCAGGACCAGGGCGTACGGTGAGCGGCGAGCCGAAGACGATGCGGCGCTCACCTTGCTGCACAGCATGTCCTGGCTCAACGACGCCTATACCGGCACCGGTACCGACTCCACGGTGATCACGGACGACACGAGCCTCAGGGCACCGGAGTGGCTGCACGGCAGGAAACGAGGGCTGCTGGCGTCCATGGGGGTGGGAACCGTCGATCAGGCCCTGCTGGCCGTACTCCCCTTGAAGCATTCCGCGCTTCGCATGCTGGGGCTGGCGACCAAGGTACTGATCGTTGATGAAGTTCACGCGTACGACGCCTACATGCAGGGGCTACTGGCCAAGACGCTGACCTGGCTGGGCGCGTTGCGGGTGCCGGTGGTGCTGATGTCCGCCACGTTGCCCACCCGGATCGCCAGTCGTCTGATGGCGGCGTACCTTCGCGGCGCCGGCCACCCGGATTCGCCCCTGCCGTCGATCCGGTATCCCGGATGGGCCTATGCGGATGCGACGACCGGGCAGATCTCATCTTTCGACGTGACGGCAAAAGCGGTCGATCTGCACTTGGAAGTACGACGAGCGCCTATCAGCGGGGTTGTCATGGATCGTTCCGCGACCCTGCGCGAACTCCTGAACCCCTTGGTCGAGAACGGAGGATGTGCGGCCGTCGTATGCAACACGGTTGCCGAAGCTCAGGAAACCTATCGGTTCTTGAGGAAATGGTTCGATGGTCTCCAGACCGATTCGGTACCAGAGCTGACGCTGCTACATGCACGTTTCCCAGCGCGCCGGAGGGAAGAGCTCACCCGCCAGGTGACGGCCGACTTCGGCAAGTGCAGCACCTGTGAGGACTTGGCCGCCTGCGAACACCGACCCCACGCCGCGGTGCTGGTGGCCACTCAGGTGATCGAGCAATCACTTGATCTCGACTTTGATCTTCTCATCAGCGACCTCGCCCCGATCGCACTGCTGCTACAGCGAGCAGGCCGCTGCCACCGCCACGACGGACGGATCCGACCATCCTGGGCGGCTGTTCCGCGCCTCGCCGTCCTCCGGCCGAGCAGGGCGGATGGCGGGCTGGCCTTACCCGGCTCGTGGCCCTTCGTCTACTCCCGGGCCTTGCTGCGCCGTACCGACGAACTGCTCATCGAGCGCGTCATCGCCATACCCGACGACGTACAGGGACTGGTGGAGGAGGTCTATGACGATGCCTTCGCCAGTGGGCAGCTCGACGACGATGCCTTGGAGTGGCTTGGCCAGGAAATGGCCGGCTTGAGCATGGCTGACGTGACCGCCATACCAGATCCGGACGAGATCTCCGGCCTGCACGAGTTCACCACGTCCGAGGCGAGTGAGGACATGATCTCGACCCGGCTGGGCGCGGACTCGGTGCGGGTCTTGTGCGCGTACACCGGCGACGACGGCCATTTGTACCTGGACGCTGGTCGCTCAACCCGGCTTCCCGACCGCGAGAAGATTCCCCGGCGGTTGATCAAGCAAGTACTGGCCGAGACCATCCCACTGAGAGCAGCGTTGCTCAAAGATCAAGATGCGAGCAACGATCCCCCCGAAAGGTGGCAGCGCAATGCCTGGCTCCGGGACCTGGTCATCTTGCCTCTCCGCGTCGGAGTGGATGGCCAAGAAGCCGCCGTGCTCAGCGAGCTCTCCTTCCAACTGGATCCCGACCTGGGACTCCGTGTGGACCGGCACAAGTAGAAGAGCTGAGCATGCCCAAGTAGAGTAGCTGTGCATGGGCCGCCGCTTGGGCCTTCCATACAAGGGTCTCCGCCGCTACCATCTCAACCGAACGTGCTCGGAAAATCACAGAGGGGGTATTTGCGCATGCAAGTAAGTCTCGTTCTGTCACACCATGCGCTCGTTCGGTGGACCTATCGAATGGTGATCTTGGTCCTCGTCGTAGTCCTGACGGCACAGTTGGCACAGGCTTGATCCGAGGGCGCCGTCGTCTCACGACGGCGCCCTCCTACCCCCACGGGCGTGGGGAGCCTACGCCGCACAGCTTCTCTACGGCTCACCCTCAATAGATGGGGACTCGTATGCACATTGTGCACGACCCGCGCCACTTCGATCTGGCGACCGCCAAGTGGCTCCCGATCTCAACGAACCATTCTGTCGGCCTCCAGGAACTCTTTACCCATGCACACGATCTGGCAGACGTGGAAGTACCGTCGCCCCCTGGTGGTGCTGGGCTGTGGCGTGTCCTTACCGTGATCGCGGCTCGAGTTTCCGGTCTCGACGAACCGGCCCCCTTTGATACATGGACGAAACGCCGTGAGGACGCTCTCGCCAAAGGCCACTTCAGCGCACGTAAGGTGACGGCATACTTTGACCGACACCGGAGTCGCTTCTCCCTACTGCACCCGGAGCGCCCCTGGCTCCAGGACCTGCGATTGGCCACCGAGTGCAAGAAGACCTCGGGGCTCAACAAGCTGGTACTGTCCTGGCCAGCCGGTAACAACCAGGTGTGGTTCGACCACCACACCGATCTCGACTCTCGCCCTATCCCTCCAGGCGAGGCGGTCTGGTACCTCCTCGCCCAGCTCTACTACGGCCCTTCCGGCCGATGCACGGCCCGTACCGTCAACGGCCGGAACGAAGCCAACAGCACGGCCGGCCCCCTACGTGGCACGATCTCATTCCATCCCCTCGGCCGTACCGTTTTCGAGTCCCTCATAGTCGGCATTCCCTACCCCGGCAGCCACCGGCTGGCCGATGACCTCGCCCCGTGGGAACGAGATGAGCTTCCCCACCCTCTCGGCCTCCCCCCGGCCCCGTCGGGCATCGCCGGTCGCTTGACCGGACGGTTCCGGCACGCCGTACTGCTCTCGCATCACGACGGCATGGTCAACGACGCGTGGATCACGTGGGCATGGCGCCATCCGACCCCACCCGCGGAGGACCCCTTCCTGATCTATCAGGTCAACAAGACCGGGGATCGCTACGCCCGGGGGGCGCAAAGTGATCGAGCGCTGTGGCGGGACGTGGATGCGCTCCTGCTGGAACGTCTCGGCGAACGGGATGCCCAGCGGCCGAAGGTACTTGGTCATGCCAGCGAGCTGCCGTTCGACGTGCTCGACCACCTGCGCGTGCGTGCCTTCGGCTTCGACCAGGACGGACAGACCCGTGACCGGCAGTGGTTCACCGCCACCACGCCCGCAGTCCTGTCTCTCCTCCGTGACGACCAGAGTGCGAGCGGCCTCAGCCGCGTCAGAGTGGCCGCCGAAGGCGTCGCCGTACACCTGCGTTCGGCGCTGCGAAGCGTCTGGGTGGCGATCAATGACCCGTCCAATGGCCAAGGACCTCCCGCCCGCAAGGACGTTTCACCCGGGCCGTTGCGGGACCAAGGCGAGGCGTGGTACTGGCCGGAAGCCGAAAGGATCTTCTGGCGCAAGGTGTGGGCACGCGAGTTCGACGATCCGACGCTCGACTTCATCAAGCTGGCGCTGCACATCTATGACAAGGTCTGCGACCGGGCCGGCAACACTCCGCGGGTACGGCGCGCGGTCGAGCGCAACCGCGGTCACATCTTCGCCGCACGTAACCGCCCCAAAGCCGCATAGCCCCAGGAGCACGGATGCCTGACAACGCCACCTGGCAAGAGCAACGCGATGAACTCGGGAGACGGGCGGCCATGCTGGTCGAAGCGGCCGTCAGGACACTCGACGACAAGGACTCCCGAAACAAGCGCCGCCGCGTCGCGCTCCGTAGAGCCCTTGGCCGGGACCCAGAGCATCACGCCGCACGCCCGGCCCACATGGTGGTCGCCTACACCCTTCCCCCGAACCCGGACGACGCCACCGAACGCGCGTTCTACACGGTCGCGGCGATGATCGCCGCCCAGCCTAGAGACGCCCGTGATCAGACCACAGGCCGAAACGACGACGCTCCCCATGCGGAGGATGAGCCGGAAGCGACGGAAGCCTCCGAGCCCGCACCGGAAGATCAACAGGAGACCCTTGGCGCCACTCTGGGCCGAATGGTGGCGACCGACAAGGGCCGCGAGGACACCATCGAGCCGCGCCTGCACCTCATGTGCCGCCAGGACGTGGGGGGCATCCATCGCCACCTGCCGCGTCTGATCGCCACCATACGAGCCGAGCTGATTCGGGTCGATTGGTTGCGTCTCACTCTCGATCTCGCCGCCTGGGGGACACAGCGTGATCGTGTGACCAAGCGGTGGCTTCAGGACTACTACCGGACCTTGTACGCCGTACGCGCCATGCAGAAGAAGGCCATGGCCAAGAGCGAATCACCCGAAGGCGAGGACCAGTGACGAAAACCCCTCGATTCATCGACATACACCTGCTGCAAACCCTCCCCTACAGCAACATCAACAGGGATGATCTCGGGTCTCCCAAATCCGTCACCTACGGTGGCGCGAATCGTACCCGCGTGAGCAGCCAGAGTTGGAAACGCGCCGTACGACTCGCTGTGGAAGAGTTGCTCGGCGACCCGGCCGCGCGCACCCGCCGCATCCCTGAGCAGGTCGCACAACGGCTTGTCGCCCGCGGCTGGCCGAGCGAACTCGCCACGGCCGGTGGGCAGCAGGTCGTCCTGTCGGCCGGCAAGGGCCTGAAGGTGGAAGACGATGGTGTCACCTCGGTACTGCTGTACCTGCCCATCGCCGCCCTCGACGAGCTGGCCGACGTGGCCGCCGAGCACCGCGAGGAGATCGCGGCAGAAGCGGGGAAGAAGAAGCCGACAGCAGTGCTCCCCGCCGCCCGGATCGCCGACGTGCTATCCCGTCGCAACGGAGTGATCAACCTGTTCGGCCGGATGCTCGCCGAACTACCCGGCGCTGAGGTGGACGGTGCGGTACAGGTCGCGCATGCCTTCACCACCCACAGCACCAGCGCCGAGGTGGACTTTTTCACCGCGGTGGACGACCTCAACCCGGAGGAGATGCGCGGCAGCGGCCATATGAACTCCGCCGAATTCTCCGCCGGTGTTTTCTACCGCTACGCCAGCGTGGACATCACCGGCCTGCAAGAAAACCTCGCAGACACCACGTCGGCGGCCGAACTCACCCGTGTCTTCCTGACATCGTTCATCTCCGCCCTGCCGACCGGCAAGCAGAACTCGACGGCCGCCAACACCATTCCTGACCTGGCCTACCTCGCGGTCCGCGCGGATCGGCCCGTCTCGCTGGCGCCGGCGTTCGAGGCACCGGTACGGCTCACCGCGGAGGGCGGTTACGCGGCGCGATCCCGCGACGTGCTGGCCTCCTACGCCCAGCGTCTGCACACCCTGTGGGGCGAGGAGGGGATCGTACGACACGCACACGCTGGAATCGACGCCAAGCAGCTTTCCGGGCTGGGCGGCATGGACAACTCCTACGCCGACCTGATCAAGAATGCGGTGGCCGCGGCGTTCTCCTCGGGTTCGGGCGAGTGAGCGGGCTGGTCCTGCGTCTGGCCGGACCGCTCCAGTCCTGGGGTGAACACAGCGCCTTCACCGAACGTGACACCCAGCGCTTCCCGACCCGGTCCGGCCTGATCGGCATGTTCGCCGGGGCGTACGGCCTGCGTCGCGGCGAAAGCCTCGACCGTTTCGGGGACCTTGAGTTCGTCATCAGGATCGATCGCCCCGGTGTCCCGCTGGTGGACTTCCACACGGTCGGGGGCGGGCGCAGCCGTCAGCAGACCGTGCCCACCTCGGAGGGCGGGCGCCGCAGCGTGGAAACCGCCACCATCGTCACCCGCAGGCACTACCTGTCCGATGCGGTGTTCGTCGTGGGCGTCATCGGTCCGCCCGACGTGATCGAGCCTCTCGGCGATCGGCTTGCCCGGCCGCGATGGCAGCCCTATCTGGGGCGTCGCTCCTGCCCGCCCGACCCACCGCTGCTGCTGCGCCGTACCGACGATCCGCACCAGGACCTCGCCGAGCACGTGCCCGTCGCACGCCGTCTGCCTCAATCGAACGGAAACCCCACGCCCGAACCACAACTCGACTTCGTCAGGGAAGGAGCCAACTCCCGCGCTACGGCGGTCGCGGAACTGCTCGATGTGCCGGTCAGCTTCGCCCGATTCGACCGGCGTTATCGGCTCCGCACGGTCAGCGTAACCCCTCACCACGTGCCCGAACGCCTCTGGCTCGGACACGGAGCCGAATACCAGAAAGCCCTGTTCGACTACGCAGGAGGGACATCATGAGCACCTGGCTGACGCGGATCGTCCCCGAGCCGCGTAGCCGCCTGGCCCGTCAGGACCTCCGCAACGCCGAGGCCCTGCACAAGCGGGTCATGTCCCTGGTTCCAGACGGACTCGGTGAGCGGGCCCGAGCCCAGGCGGGCGTGCTTTATCGCTACGACGACACCAGCGCCGTTGGCCCGCACCTGCTCATCCAGACCCGCGCGCCGGTCGATGCCACCCGGTTGCCCGACCAGTACGGCACGCTCGCCGTACGCGACCTCACCCCACTCCTGAACGTGCTGCGTCCGGAACTCGCTGTTCAGTACCGAATCATCGCCAACACCTCCAAACGACTCGGCCGAACTTCGGAGCGTTCCGGCAAGCTGGTCGCCCTTCGCGGACCGGAGGCCGACGAATGGTGGCATGCCAGGGCCCAAGCGAACGGCCTGATCCTGCGTACCGTCGTCTCGACATCACTGCCCGACATCCGCAGTCCGGGCAAGGCGGGGGTGCGACACGCCGCGACCCGCTTCGACGGCATCGCCGTAGTAAAGGACGCTGAGCTGGTACAACAAGCCGTGCTCAACGGAATCGGCCGCGGCAAGGCGTACGGTTGTGGCCTGCTGAGCCTCGCTCCGACGGCCCTCTGATGGCCGGGCCCGCCAACGCCAAACGGCGTCTCGGTCAACCCACGCTGGCGATGCTGCCGCGCATCGCGGACTCACTTTCCTTTCTTTATATGGAGAGTGTCCGAATCGTCCAGGATGACACCGGCGTGTGCGCCCAGGTGGAATCACCTCGGGGCATCGAACGCGTCTATCTGCCGACCGCCTCCCTCGCCTGCGGACTCCTCGGCCCGGGCACATCCATCACACAACCCGCCCTCGCCACCTTCGCCCGGCACGGCACCAGCCTGGTATGCGTCGGCGCGGGCGGCGTACGCTCCTATGCGGGCATCCTGCCCGCTCAGCTCACCACCGACTGGCTGGAACGCCAGGTCCGCGCCTGGGCGAACGACGACGAACGACTCCGTGTTGCCATCCGGATGTACGAGCACCGGTTCGGGGCGGGCTCTCTTCCTTCCGCGGTCAACCTGGAGCAGCTCCGTGGCCTGGAAGGCCAGCGGATCAAGGCGCTGTATCGCATGCTGGCGACGAAGTACGGCATCACCCGCTTCCGTCGTAACTACGACCCGGCCGCTTGGGACGCACAAGACCCGGTGAACCTGGCGCTGTCCGCGGCGAATGCCGCCCTCTACGGGGTCGTCCATGCCGCCACACTGGCGCTGGGCTGCTCGCCGGCGTTGGGCTTTGTTCATGCGGGTACCCAGATGGCGTTCGTGTATGACATCGCCGACCTCTACAAGGCCAAGGTAACCATCCCGCTCGCCTTCTCGCTGGCCGCTTCCGCACAGCCCGAGCGTGAGGCACGTACGCGACTCCGCGAGGAGTTCCGGCTGATCAAGCTCATGCCCACGATCGTCTCCGACCTCCAGAAGATGATCGCTCCGGACGCCGTCGAGGCCGCATCTACCGCTCGCACCGCCGACATCGTCCATCTCTGGGACCCAGATCTCGGCTCTCTCCTGGCGGGCGTGAACTACGGCGACGACCTGGCCAGCGGCGACATCCCCTGGTAAGCCTCAACTTCGTCGGTGTGCGGGGGCGTCGCATTCCTCAGAAGGTGTATCTCGCATGGCATCCATGATCGTCATATCCACCACCGCTGTCCCCGACCATGTCCGCGGGGCCCTCACTCGCTGGCTCATCGAACCGGCCCCCGGCCTGTACGTCGGCACCGTCTCAGCCCGCATCCGCGACGAGCTCTGGTCCGCTGTCAGCGCATGCATCGCCGACGGCGCCGCCGTGTGTCTTCACCCTGCGGAAAACGAGCAAGGCTTCACCATCCGCACCGCCGGCGAACGCCGCCGCCACGTCGCCGACTTCGACGGCCTCCAACTCGTCCGGTTCCTTCCAGAAGTACCTGTCCAACCATGACGCCTAAAAATCACCGACAAACCCCGACATCACATCACCGCAGGTCGCAGGAGTTTCCGCACTTCACGAAGGGTCCTCCCCACGCCCGTGGGGGTGAGCCCTGCCCAAAGCCTCGGAGGGCGGGGTGGCCGTCGTCCTCCCCACGCCCGTGGGGGTGAGCCGGGCTGTCGATCAGGGCCTTAGCGCGCAAGTACGTCCTCCCCACGCCCGTGGGGGTGAGCCGCCATCCACGATGCCGACGATCCGCTGCGGCTCGTCCTCCCCACGCCCGTGGGGGTGAGCCGCGGATGGAACAGGTGGATCCTTCTGTGCGGGAGTCCTCCCCACGCCCGTGGGGGTGAGCCGTGACATCTTTTAGGAGGGCGTATGGACGTCAGGTCCTCCCCACGCCCGTGGGGGTGAGCCGGACTTGGACCCCTGGATGGTCGGCCTCATTGCGTCCTCCCCACGCCCGTGGGGGTGAGCCGTAGGCCGGGTCGTAGGCGATCGTCGTCACCTCGTCCTCCCCACGCCCGTGGGGGTGAGCCGTGAAACTCTACAATGACCCATGCTCGAACGGCGTCCTCCCCACGCCCGTGGGGGTGAGCCGTGCCTGGCGAAACTCGCCCAGCACGCCAGCCGGTCCTCCCCACGCCCGTGGGGGTGAGCCGCCCTCCGGCGCGTGACCTGTGGTGTGCCCATGGTCCTCCCCACGCCCGTGGGGGTAAGCCTGTTCTTCGGCGTGCTCAACCGCGGGCACGTGAGTCCTCCCCACGCCCGTGGGGGTGAGCCGACGCCATGGTGCCGGCCACGGAACAGGGCACCGTCCTCCCCACGCCCGTGGGGGTGAGCCGTGAAACTCTACAATGACCCATGCTCGAACGGCGTCCTCCCCACGCCCGTGGGGGTGAGCCGAAAACCATCGCCACTGGTGGTTGACCACGTTCGTCCTCCCCACGCCCGTGGGGGTGAGCCGCTGCATCGTTTCCTACATCGTCTGGGGTGGTCGTCCTCCCCACGCCCGTGGGGGTGAGCCGCGCACGTCTCGTCCATGACCGGCGGCATTCCGGTCCTCCCCACGCCCGTGGGGGTGAGCCGGCTGCCGAAGATCTCGGGGTTCCGGGCGGAGAGTCCTCCCCACGCCCGTGGGGGTGAGCCGCCGCCCAGGGTTGGCACTTTCATGCACTCCGGGTCCTCCCCACGCCCGTGGGGGTGAGCCGCATCTCAGGAATACGCTCGCGGTCGCTGGTGCGTCCTCCCCACGCCCGTGGGGGTGAGCCGCGGGTCAGCGCGGTGGAGACCCAGCCGCCGGGGTCCTCCCCACGCCCGTGGGGGTGAGCCGATCACGCGCTGGCGGCCATGGACCTGGGAGGTGTCCTCCCCACGCCCGTGGGGGTGAGCCGTGCTGCGGATCATGGCCGAGGAGGGGTGGATCGTCCTCCACACGCCCGTGGGGGTGAGCCGTCGGCGGCCGTCGTCGACTGGCATGAGGTAGGGTCCTCCCCACACCCGTGGGGGTGAGCCGACCGCGCAGGCCGGGCTGTCGGTAGCGTCGTGGTCCTCCCCACGCCCGTGGGGGTGAGCCGCTGTGGCCACAGAGTTACGACCTGTGGGCACCGTCCTCCCCACGCCCGTGGGGGTGAGCCGGTGGAGACATCCACCAAGAACGACCCGCAAGGGTCCTCCCCACGCCCGTGGGGGTGAGCCGCGCCAGCCGGGTATGCGTCGTCGGCCCGCAGGGTCCTCCCCACGCCCGTGGGGGTGAGCCCACCGGTGTGGCCGTGGCGGCGGGTCTGGGGGTGTCCTCCCCACGCACGTGGGGGTGAGCCGGGCATCGCGCCCTCGCGCGTCTCGATCTTCGGGTCCTCCCCACGTCCGTGGGGGTGAGCCGGACCTCCTCCTTGGCACGGGCCGCCATCTCCCGTCTTCCCCACACCCGTGGGGGTGCGCCGCAGGCGATAGACCCAGAGAACCCGCGCAACGTGTCTTCCCCACGCCCGTGGGGGTGAGTCGTACCGCATGATCGCGGGGGAGCGGCTGGCGCTGTCTTCCCCACGCCCGTGGGAGGTTGCCAGGTGCATGAGCTGTTTCATGCCGTGAAGGAATTGGCAAACCTCCTGCGGCAACAAGCGCTTCGCCTTCTGAGCGTTGTTGGGCGCCGTGGGTGCGCCTGGGTGTGCGCCGGGTGTTCGCTTGGGTGCGCTGGGTTTCTTCGCTGGTGGGGGCGGTGGTGAGCTTGCTCTGCGCGATTGAACGGACTGGTCCCGTCCACCCTGTCTGCCAGGGCGGTCTGCTCTGGTGGCCCCGGGAAGATCACTGGGAGGAGCGCCATGAGCAAGGACCAGGCAGACACCGTTGTCCTCGCTTCCGGCGGGCTGGACAGTACGGTTTTGGCCTATCACCTGCGGGACGAGGGCCGCCGGATTCGTATGGTCTCGTTCGACTACGGGCAGCGGCATCGGCGTGAGCTTCAGGCCGCCGCCCTGGTGGCGACCGCTCTGCGGGTGACGCACGACGTGGTGGACCTGAGCGTCCTCGGTCGGCTGCTGGGCGGCTCGGCGCTCACCGATGGGTCGGTTGACATGCCTGATGGTCACTACACCGACGCCACGATGCAGGCGACCATCGTTCCCAACCGCAACGCCATCCTGGCCGCCATCGCCGTCGGGATCGCATCCGCGCATGGCTGCGGCCAGGTAGCGCTTGGGGTGCATGCCGGCGATCACCCCGTCTATCCCGACTGCCGACCGGACTTCGTCGAGTTGGCGGACCGGATCGCTCAGGCTGCCACGGCGAACACAGTGCGGGTGATGGCGCCGTTCGTGACGTGGAGCAAGGGCGAGATCGTCGGCCATGGGGCCGCGTTGGGCGTGCCGTATGACCTGACCTGGTCGTGCTACCGGGGCGAGCTGCTGCACTGCGGAAGGTGCGGTACCTGCGTCGAGCGACGGGAGGCGTTTGAGCTGGCCGGGGTGCCCGATCCGACCGGGTATGCGGGCGGGGGGCACTGAGACGATGGGCACGTTCGAGATCGCAAAGCGGTTTCGGTTCGAGGCCGCGCATCGGATTGGTGGCCTGCCGAAGGGGCATCCGTGTGGGCGAGTGCACGGGCACTCGTACCAGGTCGAGGTACGGCTGGCCGCGGAGCGGCTGACGGCTCCCGGGTTCGTGACCGACTTCGGGGAGCTGGCGCCGCTGGGCAAGTACCTCCAGGCGACGTTCGATCACCAGCTCCTCAACGACGTGCTCGATGTCGAGCCGACCTCCGAGAACCTCGCGATGCATCTGGCCTGCTGGTTCCTGGACAACCTCCAGCCCGGCCTGCCCGGACGCCTGGTCGCGGTCCGGGTGGCGGAGACGGCGACAAGTTGGGCCGAGTACCGGGTGGAACCGTGATGACCGCGGCGCGGTTGCTGGTGGCCGAGACCTTCGGGCCGACACTTCAGGGGGAGGGGCCGAGCTGCGGTCGGCAGGCGATGTTCATCCGGCTGTCGCGCTGCAACCTGCGCTGCAGCTACTGCGACACCCCTTACACCTGGGACTGGGACCGGTACGACCCCCGTCACGAGGCTCGTTGGCAATCGGTCGCGGAACTGGCGGAGTGGGTCGGCCGGAATTCGCCACGGCTGGTTGTGATCACGGGTGGGGAGCCGCTGCTTCAGCAGGACCGCCTGGTTCCACTCTTGGACGTGCTGCTCGCTGATGGCAGGCGGGTGGAGATCGAGACGAATGGCACGATCGCTCCCGCGCTGGGCTTGGTCCGCGACGGCGTACAGTTCAACGTCTCCCCGAAGCTCAGCACCGCCGGTCTCGCAGAAGATCACCGGATCGTGCCCGCCGCGCTGACCGTGCTGGCCAACACCGGCAACGCGATCTTCAAGTTCGTCGCAACCGAGCCCGCGGACTTGGCCGAGGTCGCTGAGCTGGAAGAACAGTACGCGTTGGCGTCGATTTGGGTGATGCCTGAGGGCACGACCATCAAGGTCGTGCTCGACCGTGCCCGGCAGTTCGCCGACCAGGTCATCGCCCGCGGCTGGAACCTCTCCCTCCGCCTCCAGGTCCTGCTGTGGGAGGCCGCACGTGGCCGCTGACCCGCGCAGCGAGCTGATCATCGTCGGCTGCTCGCGCCGCAAACTCGACACCACCCAGCCCGTCCCCGCCCTGGAGCTGTACCAGGGATGGTGCTTCCCGCAGCTCCGCGCCAGGATCCCGAGCAGCCCGGCGTACCGCGACCGCGTGCTCATCCTGTCCGCGTTGCATGGCCTGATCCCGGCCGACACGCCCGTCGCTCCCTACGACCTGCGACTCACCCCCAGACGAGCCGCCGAGCTACGGCCAGCAACCGTCGTCACCTTGGCCGGTCGGCCAGCATCGCGCGTACTGCTCCTCCTGGAGCCTCGCTACCGCGACGCGCTCCCCGACCTGCCGAACACCATCGAGATCAACGACCCCGTCCGCGAATGGCCCAAGGTGGCAGCGGTCCTGGACGCCTGGGGCTGGCCGTGATCACCAAACGCATCTACCAGCACAAGCGGATCTGGTCCTTGAGCAACGAGCGCTTCGAGGCAGCAGTAGCACTGCTCGCCGAGCACGAACGCCGGAACGCTCCAACCCTGCTCGTCGGCATCGCCCGAGGCGGCGTACGGCTCGCGCATCACCTCGCCGCCCGCCTCCAGATCCCCGCCACGTTCATCATGGCCCGCCACAACCCCGACGACACGATCGAATCCCCCGCCACCGGACACGTCACCGTCACAGATACCCCCACCATCGACCCAACAGCACGAATCCTCCTAGTCGATGACATATGCGGATCCGGCGCAACCTTGGCCACGGTCACAGCCCTGCTGGCCGTGCCCAGCACCCGCACCGCCACCCTGTGCCGCAACGTCGGAGCCGCCCACCACCCCGACGCCTGGGTCTGGGACGTCGCCGACTGGACCGTCTTCCCCTGGGAGACCGCGCCGCCCGACGTGTCGCCACGCCCCCTGCCGTATCCCCATCGCATCCGAACGAGGAGCGGACCATGAGCGTCATCGCCTTCTGCCTGCTCACCTACGCCCCCGGCGAGCCGGCCGGGATAGAACGCAGCGTGGCCGCCCTGATGGAAGGCTGCCGTCGGCTCGGTCACCAGCCGCTCGTCCTGACCGCCACGATCCCCGGCCATCCCGCCAAAAGTCCGGACATCATCCCGCTACGCTCACTCGTCCTACCCCGCCCGATCATGGGCAAGCACATCCGGGAGGCGCTCGACCACCCCGCCCCGGTCGTCACCGAACTCCACCGCATCCTGCGCGAACGCGAAGTCGAGGTGGTCTGCTGGATCGATGCGCTCTGGGGCCTCGGGTACCTCGGCGCGGCCCCGGATGATGTCCGCTCGGTGCTGATGGTTCACAAGATCCGTAAGGACGACCTTTTCGAGGACGCCATCGCCGCCGCCGACCTGGTGTGCCCGATCAGCGACTACCTCCTGCGCGAGGCCACGGCCGCGGGACTGGACACCCGCACCTGGCGCCTGATCCCGAACGCGCTGCTCAGCCCGGTCCGCCCCGTCCCCGCCCCCGAGCGCGAACTGCTGCGCCGCCGCGCCCCGGTCCGGATCGTCTCGCGAGCCGAGCCGTACAAGGGCCTGGCCGAACTCCTCCAAGCGCTCCCCGACACCTGGACACGCCCAGTGGAGATCGTCCTGGCCGAGGCGGGCTTCGAGTACTGGCAGGGCATGCAGTCCGACGTCATCGAGGCCTGCCAGCGGGCCGCCAGAGCGCGGCCGGAGGTGGTACGGCTGCTGCCCGCGATGCCGTGGCGGGCCGTACCGGGCTTCCTGGCCGGCGCGTGCGCCACGGTGATCTCCAGTTATGAGCCGGAGACCTTCTGCAATACGGCCGCGGAAGCGCTCAGCGTCGGCACCCCGGTCGCCGGGTTCTCGCTGGGCAACCTGCCGTACCTGATTGGAGCGGCGGGCCCACTCGTCCCCCTGCAACAGGGCTACCGCGCCCTTTGGGACCAACTCGCCCACTTCCTCGAAGACCCGCACCGCTATCACGCCGCCGCCCGTGTGGCACCCGAGCGCGTACGCAACCTCCGGCCCGAACAGGCCGTCGCCACCCTGCTGGCCCACGGACAGGAGGCCCCGAATGCCGCCGTTCGGACTCACACCCGCTGACCACGTACTCGTCATCGCGCCCCACCCCGATGACGAGACCCTCGGGGCCGGCGGCACGATCGCCCGACTCGCCGAATGCGGAATCCCGGTGCACGTCCTGGCCGTCGCCTGCCCGGCCGTCGCCACAGGCAACGCGGCGGACCGGCTCGACGAGTTCGACACGGCCTGCGACGCGCTCGGCGTCGCCAAGCGCGACGTCGCATGGACCGGCGCACGGGCGCGCCACCCGGGCTCCTGCCCGCGCGACCTGGTGACCCTCATCGAACTCGATCACTCACTCTCCCTGCACGCGCTCAGGCCCACCGCACTCCTGATCCCCGCCGACGGGACGTTCCACCAGGACCACATCGCCGTACACCAGGCGGCGCTGGCCGCCGCCCACCCCCGAGGAACATGCGGTCCCGTGCCGAGGATCGTGCTGGGGTACACCGGGCCGGAGGACCGAGCGTGGACCGCCCGTGAAGGCGTCGTCCACGTGGACACCACCGCGGCGTGGCCACGCAAGGAAAAGGCCCTGAACTGCTACGTCTCCCAGCTTCGCCGACACTGCCACCCCCGCAACCTCGACCGGATCCACGCCTTCGACATGACCTCAGGCGCGGCGATCGGCACCGAACTGGCCGAGAGCTTCGTGCCGTACCGGATGGGGTTCTAATGACGATGGCGCGCTCCGAGGTGCTGGTCGCGCACCAGCCCGCGTACCTGCCGTGGCCCGGCTACCTGTCGCGGCTGCTCGACGTGGACACGCTCGTCCTGCTCGACCACGTGCAGTTCGCCGAGCGGGGTCGCCAGCACCGCAACCTGATCCGTGGCAGCGGCGGCTTGCCACAGCGTCTGACGGTTCCGGTCCTGCACCGCTTCGGACAGCGCATCTGCGACGTGCGCGTGGCCGGTACGGCCTGGGCCGCCGCCCACTGGCGTGCTCTGACCTGCGCGTACGGCAGGGCGACCTACTTCGCCGACTACCCGCTACGAGCGGTGTACGAGCGTCAGTGGGAACGCCTCACCGAAGTCAACCAAGCGGTCTTGGACGTCCTGCTCGACGGGTTCGGCATCAAGGTGCACTGCGTCCGCTCCTCATCGATCGCCCCAGAGGGCTCGGGCACGCACATGCTCGCCGACCTGGCCCGCTGCCTGGGACGGAACGTGCTGCGCGTCGGCACCGGCGCCATGCGGTACCTCGACCACGCCGTACTCGCCGAAGCAGGCATCACCGTAGAAGTCGCCACCTACAACCCGCCCGACGGCCTCGCGGTCGCGGCCGTCGATCTGCTCATGCGCCACGGGCCGGCGGCCCGAACGATCTTGGAGCAGCACGGGCACGTCACGGCGGTGACAGCATGACCATGGACGAGGTCCGCATCCAGGCCCTTTACCGCGAACTGCTGATCGCGATCGGAGAGGACCCAGACCGCGAAGGGCTCCGCGACACTCCCCGGCGCGCCGCCGCCTTCTGGCGCGACTTCCTCAACTACCGGCCCGGCCGGATCGACACCACGTTTCGCCACGAGCCGGCCGGTGAGCAGTTCGTTCAGGTCAGCGGGATCTCGACCTGGTCCCTCTGCGAACACCACCTCCTCCCCATTCACTTACTCGTGAACATCGCCTACCTCCCCGCAGGCGCGGTACTCGGACTGTCCAAGCTCATACGCGTCACCGAACTGGCCGCGAGACGCCTGCAAATCCAGGAGCGGATTGTCGAGCAGGTCGCCGACGAACTCCAGAAGATCACCGGCAGCGACGATATCGCCGTCGTGGCCGCTGGCCATCACCTGTGCATGAGCATGCGCGGCACCCGCGCCCAAGGCACTCGGACGCTGACCCGGTCCTTGCGCGGGCGCTTCCTCCAAGACCCCCGCCTGGTATCTGCACTTGGGGCCGGGCCATGAGGTGGGTGACCGTGGAGGGCGTCAACGGTGTCGGCAAGAGCCACCTCATCGCCCAGGTCCCCGATGTCGTCCGGCTGGCCGAGTTGCCGGACTGCGCCGCCGATCCGCTCACCGAACGACTGATGGCCGCCCTCGGCGGAGATCGTTTCCTGCGTACCGGCTTCCCGCTCGCCGAGACGTTCACCCTGCTCGGCCTGGCCGCACGGCGCTTCGAGCTGGCCAGACGAGCCTATGGGGACAGTGCCGTGACGATCCTCGAAGACCGCGGCGTGGACACCATCGCCGTCTACCAGACGGCGATCCTCTCCAACGGAGATGACGACCGCGCCCTTGAGCTGGCCCTTCGCCTGCGGGCGATGGCCGCGCAATGGCGGCCTCCGCCCGACAGGACCGTACTCGTCGTAGATGACGACCGGACCTGCCTCGCCCGATGGAACGCCCGCGAGGGCAGGTCCCCCACCCCCTCCGAACGGTCGCTGATGCGCCAGGCGAACAGGCTCTACCAGCGGCTTCTCCAGCACTACACCATCATCGACCGGCGCGAACTCAACGAGCAGCAAGCGGTCCAAGCCCTGCTGAACGCCTGCCAGGAGCATCCATGAGAAAGCCGATCACCCTGCTGTGGTCCTTGCGATCACCCTGCAACCTGGGCTGCCGGTACTGCTACTTCGGCACCATCGAAGAGCACCGAGGTCAGCCGGCCCGCCCTGTGGGACAGCTCTCCCACCTCTCCCGAGACGACCTGAAGGCCGACGAGGTGTTCGCCTTCGCCCGCACGCTCGACCGATCGCCGGTCGGCCGGGTGTACGTCGCAGGCGGTGAACCGCTGATCTGGCCCCCGATCCTCGACCTCCTGAAGATCCTCAAAGAGGCGGGCATCGAGGTCGTGGTGTGTACCAACGGCATACCGCTCGGCCGGGAAGAGATCCTCACTGGGCTGGTCTCGCTCGGCATCGACGCCATCTCCGTTTCGCTGGACTCGACCGACCCCGCCTACAACGACCGCTGGCGGCCTGCCCGCAACGGCGCGGACGGATGGCCCCAGGTGATCAACGGCATCCGCGCCGCCCGCCACGCGACCCCACGCCTTCGCATCGGCGTCTACAGCGTCATTACAAGGTGCAATATCCCGCAGGTCGTCCAGGTGGCGCGGCTGGCCGCCGACCTCGGCTGCGACTACTACGTGCCACAACCGGTCGCCTTGGACGCCACACACCCTCTGCACAAAGAGCTGTCCCTGCGGGTGAGCGACATCCCCGCGATCCGGGAGGCATTCGCGGAGCTCTACAGCCTCCCGCTCACGCTGCCGCACCCGGGTTTCCCCGCACAGGTCATCGCCTCGATCTCACACGCCACGGCGACCGTCCAGAACTGCTTCGGCGGCCACACCCTGCACTTCATCCAGCCCGACGGCACGGTTTGGGACTGCCCTTCGTACCTGCGTATCGCGGCGACCCCCGAAAGCCACTGGAAGACCATCAAAGGCCACAGCGCTACCGAGATCTTCCCTGAGCCGCGTGGCTGCGGAGCCTCGTGCGCGCTGTTCTCCCGCGACTGCGTGAACATGTGGCCGCTGATGGACGGCGTACCGCTGGAGCGTGCCGCGTGACCCAGTCTCATGTGCGCGAACTGGAGGCCGAGCTGGCGGAGGCGTTCGGCGTGCCGTACGCGGTCGCGGTCTCCTCCGGTACGGCGGCGCTGCACACCGCCCTCGTCGCCGCCGGAATCGGCCCCGGCGACGAGGTCCTGGTACCTGCCGCGAGCGTACCTATGCCCGTGGCCGCGATCACGTACACCGGGGCCCGGCCGGTACTGATCGACGGAACCGGCCACCAGATCACCCCCGCCACCCGTGCCGTCATGGCCGTACACCTGGCCGGCCGCTGCACAGACCTGCCGAGACTGGCCGACTTCGCAGCAGCTCACGGCCTCCGTCTGATCGAGGACGCCTGCCAGGCCCAAGGCAGCGAATACGCGAACCGGCCCGCAGGAAGCCACGGCGACGCCGGCTGCTTCTCCCTGAAGGATGGCAAGATCCTCAGCGCCGGCGAAGGCGGGTACCTGCTCACCCACGACGCCGACCTCGCAGAACAGGCCCGCCGCTTCCGCACCCACCTCCCCGTCGATCATCCACGCGCCGGCCCCCGCTTCGGCCACAACTACCGGATGCCCGAGCTCATAGCGGCCCAGGCCCGGCGGGCGCTACAGCAGTTCCCCGCCAAACTCGCCCGGCGCAGAGCCCAGGCGACGCTCCTCATGAACCTTGTCGAAGGCACGCCCAGAGTCCGGCCGATGCACCCGCCACCCCACGAGAACTGGAACGGCTACAGCGCACTGTTCCACCTCGATCTCCCCCGGCCGCGCGACTTCTGCGCCCACCTGACCGAAGCGGGCGTACCTAACAGCATCGGTACCTATGGCGTCATATCCGCCGATCGGCTCCCGGCCATGGCCGCCTTCAGGCCCGCGCGATGCCCACAAGCAGCAAAGTTCCTGGATCACACCCTGGCCGTGGTACTCAGCGAGCAGGATGACGACGACCGCATCCGGCACCTTGCCCACACCATCACCAGGGAGGCCAGCTCGTGGAACTGACCGAGCCGACGTTCGTCGTCATTGACTTCGAGACGGTCACACCGGCAGGCCGGCGGCCCCATCCCATCGAGGTGGCGGCCTGCGCCGCACGCTACCGCGACGGCTCCCTGACCGAAACCGGCCGGTTCACCTCACTGATCCAACCGCCGGACGGCATCAGCCTCACCCGCTACGACATCGCCCAGACCGGCATCACCCCGGACATGCTCGCCGACGCCGAACCGGCCGCGACCGTACTGGCCGCCCTCGATGGCCGCCTGCGCCAGCCCCCTTACCTCCTCGTGGCCCACAACGCCCCCTACGAGGCCGGCCTGCTGTACGACTGGCGCACCGCCTGCCCGGTCCTCGCCCGTACCCCCTTGCTGGACACCGTACGACTGGCCCGCGCCGCCTACCCCGGCCTGCCCCGACACCGCCTGGACGACCTGCTCCGCCACCTGGACATCCCTGCACCCGCCGACCGGCACCGCGCGCTGCCCGACGTCCTCGCGACTCTCGCCGTATTCGAGCGCCTGCTGGCCGGCGGACACGACCTTTCGCACGCCGAGATCACGCCAAAGCTGCTGGAGGAGGAGCGTGAAGCCGCCAAGGGAGAGCAGGAATCTCTGTTCGCCCCCTGACCGTCCAGGGCGCTTGCTGGCCATCGAAGGTCTCAGCGGCACCGGCAAAACCTTCCTGACCACCCGCGCCGTCGCCCGACTGGGTTCGCGGGCACCACTCGTTCTGGACGACTTTTCACAGCGCCTGGGACGGCCCGATCTCGGCAGCCGCATCGTGACCGAACTCGCGGCGACCGGCGACCGCTTCCTCCGTAGCGGCCTTCCGGCGAGCGAGACGTTACTGCTGCTCGCCGTCCAGATGCACGCCTACGAAACAGCCCTGCCCCACTTACAGCGTGGCCATGACGTACTGGAAGGCCGCAGCGTCCATGCCGTAGCGGTCTACCAAGCCGTACTCCGCCACCCCGACGATCCAAATCTGGCGCTGACCCATGCGCGAATGCTCATCGAACTCGCCGCCGCCTGGCGCCCCTTACCCGATCGCGTCCTGCTGATCACGGATGACGTACCGGCCGCGCTCGCCCGAGCCGAGGCCCGCGACGGCCGCCCCCACACTCATGAGGAACTGCGGCTGCACCACCTTGCCGACCACCTCTTCACCTGCCTCGCTGCGGAGGACCAGGTCCGCTTCCATATCCTGGACCGGCGGAACACACCACCAGCCCAGGCATTGGACGAGGTGACCCGCTGGTGCGGCTGAACCCCCCAGAATGCACCCACGCCCGTGCCCGATTCGCCACCTACCTGCGCGAGGGCTGCGACACCACCCGCGACCACCTGCGCGGTTGCGCCCCCTGCCGCCGCGCATGGAACCGCTACCGATGGAACATCGCCGCCACCACCCCCCTCTACGCCGACCTGCGAGCCTTCTTAGGCACCTCGTTCACCCCCTTCCTCGACTCCTCCGAAGTACTGGCCCGCGAATGGCGTGCCAGATCACCGGGGGAGGACATCGGCGACTTCTTCCGCCACAGCACCGCCTACCTCTACAACCTGGTGATCTGGCAGGCCAGCGGCCACCGCCCGGACTACTGCGCCGCCGGAATCCCGCTGCTCCACCAACTCGGTGTACGGACCGTCCTGGACTTCGGCTGCGGCATCGGCAACGACACCCTGCCCCTCCTGGACGCCGGATTCCAGGTCACCGGATGCGATTACGACTCCCCATCTACGGCCTTCCTCCGCCACAGATCACGCCACGCGATCAACGTGGTGGCCCCCGACAACATCCATACCCTCCCGCCCTTCGACGCCGTATGGATCATCGACACCGTCGACCACCTGCCCGACATCGACGCAGCGATCGGCCCGCTGATGCGAACCACGCAGGTGCTGGTGTGCGAGAACCTCGCCGTACCGCGCGGCGTGACCGGCAAGGGCTTCCACCGGCCGCTGACCCTCACCCAGTTCACCGAGCTGGCGTCCCGGTACGGCCTGCGCCCGGCCCCGCTTCCGGCAGAATCACCGATCATGGCCTGGCAACGCTGACCTTCCCCCCGGTTATGCTCGCAAGCAGGTGACCGAGCCGGCAGCGGGGTGATCATGGACAGCGAAACGTCCTTCACCGCGGACATCGCACTCGACGTCCTCCAGCAGGTCTGCGCGGATGCCGGGCTCGATGCGCGCGGAGCCGAACTCCTCGGCCCGATCGGCGACAACGCCGTATGGAGGCTGCCGCTCGAAGGAATCGTCGCGCGGATCGCCTGGAGTACCGACGCGCTGCCCAGCGTACGGCGCGAACTCGGAGTGGCGGCCTGGCTGGCGAAGCAGGACTTCCCCGCCGTACGCGTGGCCGCGTGCGGGGACCAGCCGTTGATCCACCGCGGCCGGGTGGTGACATTCTGGGAGGAGATTCCCAAGCCGCAGCAGGCGTCCACCGCCGAGATGGGCACCCTGCTGAAGCGGCTGCACGCACTCCCGTGCCCGGACGACGGACTCCTGACCCCCTACGACCCTTTCGCCCGCCAGCATTCGCACATCGACAAAGCCACCGGAATCAGCCCAATAGAACGCGCCTTCCTCAGGACCCGGCTCACCGAACTACAGAACGCCCACGCCTCCCTGAACTTCGCGCTGCCGCCCGCCGTAATCCACGGTGACGCTCACCGCAAGAACATCGTCCGCGCCGCCGACGGCCAGGTCATGCTGCTGGACCTGGAGCGCTTCAGCACCGGGCATCCCGAATGGGACCTCACCGTGCCCGCCGTCTACCGCCGGGTGGGCTGGTACGACGACGCGACCTACACCGCCTTCGCCCACGCCTACGGCCTGGACGTGACCGAATGGAGCGGCTTCCCGGTCCTCGCGCAGATCCGCGAACTCCGCATGACCACCTGGCTGGCCTCCCGTACCGGCCGCGAACCCCGCCTCATCCCCGAAGCACTCCACCGCATCGCCACCCTGCGCGACCCCGCACTGCCGCGCCGCTGGTCACCCGGCACTTAGCGCCATTTCTCGCAGTTGCTGGCGAAAGGCGACCACCGGTGCCAGCGTGGCATAGGAGTCGAGCCTGCGGTCGAACGTACGGACGTACTCACGCACCCGATGTGACTTCAGCCGGTCCACCAACGCGAGCGCCTGCGACGCCACGGCACAGGCCTGCTCCACGTCCCGCTGCGACGGACGCTGGGGCGCGAGATACGCGCCCGCCATGGTCATGCGGCAGAAGGTCCGGCTCCGCGGATAGGCGTCGCTGGAGGATTCGAGCGCCATGCGCGCATGCCGGGTCGCATCGCTGCTCTGCCGCAAAGCGGCGAAACAGTGCCCGAACTCATCATGGAACTCCGCCTCATCGAAATAGCCGATCCATTCCGGCTCCTCCATCGTCCCCGCTTTCGCGAACGCGCCTTCCGCCTCCCGAAGCGCTCTCAGACACGCCCGCCGGTCGCCGAGACTGGCGAGCCCGCGGGCCTCCATCACGCAATACATCGCATGCACGGTCGGCGTGGCCTGGCCCTTCGCGCCCAGCTTCGCGGCGCGGGCGAAGTCCACGGCCTCGCCGTACTCCCCGAGGAAGTTGGCCTGGTGGCTCATCACGGCCAGCACCTTGCCGCCGAGCGCTCGATCCCCTGACGCGTGGGCGAGGCTCAACGCCTGCACGAAGTACCGGCGGGCCAGTCCGTGCAAGCCGATGTCGTAGGCCATGGCCCCGGTCTTGTACGTGAACCGCGCGGTCTCCGCGAACAGCTCCCGCCTGATCTGGTCGGTGTAGTTGCCGTGGAGCAGCGGAGCGACCTCGCTACGCAGGTACTGCACGGCCGCGCGCCGGGCGTGGCCCCCGCCGTACCTGTGGTCGAGTTCCTCGAACATGCGCGCCGTGGCCCGTACGGCATCGACATCGTGACGGCTGACTTTCAGCGTCCGTCCGGTACGGCTGAGCGGCTCATGCGGCGGCGCCACCAACAAGCGCGCCATCGGCGGAACGAGCATCGCGGCCGACACCGTGCCGTGCCAGAGAAAGTCCTCTTGCCGCAGATCCTCCTCCCAGAGGATGCGGGACGTCCGTACCGTGGCAGCCTGCTGCCCGGAGAAGGCAAGGCCAAGGGTCAGTGGCGGGCCCTTCCGGGGGTCCATGCCGATCTCCGGAAGAGTCAGCGGCCGGCCAAGGCGCTGCGTGAGAACGGAGGCGATCAGCTCCGGTTTGGCTCCCCGAGGCCGCATCCCGGACAGCCACCGCGCCACGTCCACATGCGTACACGAGACGGCCAGGCCGCGCTCCGCACCGAGCCGGCGTACCTCTCTGGCCAGAGCCTTGTTGGAGATCCCGGCCTCGTCCATGGCGGCGGCAAGGTCATCGTTGGGGTTGCTCGGCATCGTCCGCCCCTCGCTCAGGAAACAGCCACATTCAGCACACCAAGGGATTTGACTGAGAGTAACCACTTAATCGCGCCAGATGTATAGCGCTTACGGGTATAGCGGCGGCCGAGTGAACCCTTTGTGCATCCCCTGCTGGAAAGTGCACCCGATCTGATCGCTTCCCACGCCTTGCCGCGCGGACTTAGCTGGGCAGGAGCACACCTCCTGTTCTCCTGAATGCGCAGGTCAGGCACATGATCAACCTCCCCCGCCCAACGCACGACGTTGCCTCCGGGACATCCACCCCGTGGTGGCGGTCCTGGCATACGACGGCGGCGAGCGTTGTCCCTTGCTCCAAGGTCATCGTGCGTACGTTGCCAAAGGGCGACGCCGCCCACCGCGCCCGCCACCTCCTGCGGGAGACCCTCGCTCAGGCCGCCGTCGAAGACGACCAGATCGCCGACGCCGAACTCGTCGTCGCCGAACTGGCCACTAACGCCGAGCTGCACGGCCGTGGCCCCCTGGAGATCCGCATCGGCACCGTCGTGGAAAGACCCCTCTGGTGCGAGATCGTCGACAGCGACCCCAACCTCGGCGACGTACCAGCGCTCTTGGCGAACCTGCGCGCAGCGGCACGCGACACGCTCCCGACGCTGGACATCCCCCTCATCCCCGAGGTCGGCCGAGGGCTCCTCATCGCCCACCGGCTCTCCAACGGCCGCTGCTACGCCTACCGAACGAGACTCTGCACCAGCGCAACCCTGGGAAAGGCGGTCGCGTTCGCCCTCCCCATGGCGGCCACGCCACCCATCCCCCGCCAACTGACCCTCGTGGAGGCGGACCACGATGCCCGATGACCGCCGCGTCACCCAGCCGAACCGCGCCCTGCACCACTGGTTCGACCTGTCGGGATACTCCAAGCAGGGCCTGGCCACAGAGATCACCCGCCTGGCACGCGCCGCAGGCCACGCCAACGTCTGCCCGGACGGCAGCCGCGTCCGACGCTGGCTGGTAGACGGCGAAGTCCCCCGGGATCCGGTACCGGACCTCCTGGCCCAGATCTTCTCCGAACGCACCGGCAGCCGGGTCACCCCAGCCGATCTCGGCATCTGCCGCCAGCCTGCCGATCAGCTCACCTGGGGCACAGAGCCCACGACGAAGTCCCTTGCCCACATCACCCGAATGGACCTGCTCCGCCAGGGCGCGGCCTCAAACCAGGGAGTGGAGTACAACATCACACCCGACGCCCTCCTCCAGCACCTCCAAGCCTGGGCACACGCAACCCCGTCCCCCTTGCCGAACGCCGTCGAAGCGGTCGGCTCCATCGGCATGAACGACGTCGAGAAGATCCAAGCGACCACCGACATCTTCAAGAAACTCGACAACGCCTACGGCGGCGGACTCCTGCGCACCGCAGTGGTCGGCCAGGTGGCCTGGGCAAACAGCCTCGCCCATCACAGCACCTACTCCGAACCCGTCGGACGAGCGCTGATGGCGGCCCTCGCCGACCTCTGCGGAGTAGCCGGCTGGATGAGCCACGACATCGGCGCCACTGATGAGGCCATCCGGTACCTCGTACTCGCCACCCAGGCCGCCAAAGAAGGCGGCGACCGTAACCTCGCCGCCCACCTTCTCCAGTGCCTCGCCCGGGTCTACGGATACATCGGCCACCCCGCCCCGGCCCTGGAACTCGTCACCCTCGCAACGTACGGCTCCCGCGAGACGGCCACCCCACGCATCCGCTCCGAGCTATATGCGCTGGAAGCCCGCTTCAACGCCATGCTCGGCCGCGAAAGACCCACGTTGCAGGCCATCAACCGTTCGCTTGAGATCTTCACCGAAACCAGCCCATCCGACCACAAAGAAAGCTTCACTTCCCACCTAGACGAAACAGAACTGGACAGCACCCTTGGCGAGGTCTATCTCTTCCTTGCCCACACCACCCACCACGCCGAGCACGCCGCCGCAGCAGCAGAACACCTGTCCCGCGCCGCCGCATCACGCCCTCCAGAACGACTACGCAGCAAGATCTTCGACCACCTCGGCCTCAGCCGCGCCTACCTCGCCCTCAAAGAGCCCGAGGCCGCCTGCACCGCAGCCTCCACTGCCGTAAACCTGTCGACGGAAATTTCCTCTTTGCGTATTCTCGATCGATTCCGCGATGCTCTTCATGAGGGTCAAGCTTTCATGGAGAATGACGGCCTTAGAGAATTCTTTATACACATATACTGCAAAATGGATAGTGCCATAAGAGCTTATTCCTAGAAGTTTTATGCAGTCGCGTAGGCTGGCGGCTGTATCTCCAACTCCGAGGCCGCCGAGACCTCCTGCACCGCCTTCACCAGCACGATGGAAAGGCCGTCATCGTCCGACTGATCGCGCACCGGATACGGCGATGGATGAGCGGGTCGCGGCTGGCCAGAATGAGCCGTTTACCGTCATGCGTTACTACCCGATCCTCACCGACAGCCCGTACACGTTGCTCCAAGCCGACGCCCAGGATCGCGATCATGCGGGGCAGGAACAGCTCAGCGTCGACCTGATCAACGTCTGCCTGCACACCCGCCCTCGGACAAGTTTGCCGCCAACGCCGCCTGGCTCACCCTCGCGGCGATCACACACCAACCTGCTGCAACATGCACGACTGCCTGGGCCTACGCCCGGCACAGGCGTGCCAGCCGGGTCGGTCTGCGCGTCGGCTCATCGGTGTTTCCGCCCGTTTCGCCCGATAACGACCATGGGCAAGTGGTTTCTGTCTTGGAACGCCGCAGTCGGCTTCCCCAGCTCATTTGGGTCATCGAGCGCGGTACATGGGTGGTCCACGGCCGAACCTGGTCGACGGGTGCCTCGCCGGAACCGGCCTGGCCTTGAACACTTCAATACCGGCCCACTCGACATCACGAATTAAAGATCTTTAAGAACAGGATGGCTGTTTATATCAAAGGCCCGCATCGTCGCAGACAATGCCTGCGTTCCAAGCTTCCATAGCATCCTCTCTTGCGCCGCAACTGAGTAATCTCCATGTCCACCATCTACCATGAACTCCAACGTAGGATGGTTGCTGCGCAGGTCGACTGTTTCATCAAGTATCCAGTCCGTCGAAAGATGGACGATGAGACGGATCGGTGTACGAAACACTTCGCCCAACCCTCCATAGCTCCATACAAAAGCTCCTATCTGTGCAGCAATCTTCTCGGTTGACATCGCATTGAAAACATTCTGATACTCCGGCGGCCGCCTGACGTCAAAGTGGATGACCGGGGGCGGCGGATGGTGATCGGCGAAAGAAGTAGCCTTACGGTAGAGGTTTTGGTATTTCTGATTGTGGGCTAGCTCTGGATATTTGGCGGCAAGCTCCCGGAGTGCCCTAAGCGCAAATTGCGGTATCGCTGTCCACATAGATATCGCGGCCACAGATGTTTCGCTCTGGAAGCGAGGAGCGCTAACATGCACCCAGCCATCGGACTCTCTGAAGGAAAATCTATACGAACCCTCTCTGAACTCATATTCGGCTACCCCTCTTTCTTGACATTTCTCCATAAGGCAGACTAGTGCCCTTACAAGCTCCACTAAGGGCATCCAGCCATCTTCCATCACCTTCCCGTTCACTCGGAACAGCACTCTGATCCAGAAGACGTCGCCGGTTAGTGCCATATCATCAACTGAAGCCAGGCTAAGCGCGTGCACATCTCCGCCGTGATCCACCGACAGATCGAAGTCCAGCTCAATCATTGTGTCACTATACCATCAGTCCGCCACCGGATAAGCAGTTATGACCTTCCCCTTTCTGATTACTACCTTTATTTTGGTAGCCTTCTCTCCGTTTGGTCCTGTGCCGATCTTATGTCCGAAATCGTGTGTGTAAGCTCCATCTTTCGTATTTCCATTCAAGGCGCGCATGATCATGCGTTCCAATTTGCTTTTATTGGTGGTGCTAAACTTGCTTTTATGCTTGTACTTGGAAGGATTGACATGGCGATCCCATATGTGATCCCACCGCCCCTTCGGGATGGTGACTCCACAGTTGTGAACCAGGACGCCCGTCCCACCCGCAGCAATATGATATGTGTGCGTTCCGGCGACAGCCAGGTTGTAGACCTGCTGGTACGCGATCCACGTGTCAACTGCGCCGACCTGGATCCAGGTTCCCGCCGAAGTCTGTAGCCAGGCTCCGGACTGGAGTGTGCCCGCGTCACTCCACGTACGCAGGTCGGGGAGCCAGAAGGGGTGATCGATGGTCGCGATAAGGTCGCCGGTGACACCGCCTCTGTTCCCGTCGGTGTCGACCGTGATCTGTACGAGGTGCTTGATTCCAGTTCCGGTGATGATGGCGGTGACGGGCTGGGCGTGTGTCTTCCCGGTTTCCGGGTCGGCCGCGAGGACCTTGTCGCCGACCTTGACTTGTTCGATGGGTTTGTGTGTGCCGTCGGCCATCAGCACCTTGGTGCCTGCCACGAAGCTGTTCTTGCAGGCCTTCTTCGCAGCCGCCAGAGCGTTCTCGGCTGCTTTCAGCTCGTCGCCTGCTCTGCCCCACGATTTGTATCCTTGGTAAGCCTTGTCGATGAGGTGGCCGACCTTGGCCACCACATTGGCGAGTTTCTTCCATTTCCAGGGCAGGCCGTACTTGGCCACCAGCTTGCCGGCGATGCCGCCCGCCAGGCTCCCCAGGATGTTCAGCGCAGTCTTCCCACAGGCGGCAAGATCCTTTTTGGCCAAGCATGCGATGCCGTCGGTGATGCCCAGTTCATCAGCGGCGAGTTTGCCCAGCTCGAACAGGGCGTCCATGAACGAATCCCAGTAGATGTCTCGCCGCTTTTTCACCTGACTCAGGTTCTTTTCGGCGCACTTGACCCTGCCGTGTTTCTTGGCGCACTGGTCTTGCAAACAGGTTTTGTAATCGGAGTCCCGGCTGTTGCAGGGGGACAAGCCTCCGGGGTCGGACAGGCCGATGGGATTGTTGCCCGCATAGCTGTAGGGGTTGGCCCAGGACGGGGTACTCATCTCCAGCAATGGATCAGTGGAGACGAACTTGCCGATGGACGGGTCGTAGTAGCGTGCCGACAGATAGTCCAGGCCGGTGGACTCGTCCTCGATCTTCCCGAGGAAGCCTCGGTCGGTGAACGGGAGGTCATCGATGCCACGGCGCTGGCCGAAGGGCAGGTAGCGTTCCCGGCTCACCGTCCCGGTGGTCTCGTCGATGCCGATCTGCTGGCTGCCGTGCAGGCCGGCGGCCAGCCAGGTGACGCCTCCGCCGGTCGAGCGCATGGCGACCGTGGCGTCGTCGGAGGTGGTGTAGTAGCGCTTGGCGGTGACCTGTCCGCCGGACAGTTCGAGTTCCATCGACCCCAGGTACAGCGTGGTCTTTCCGTCCGGGGTCCGGCGGATCAGTCGTTCGCCGTCGGCGTCGTAGACCATCGAGGTGTCCTGGCCGTCGATGGTGGCCTTGGCCAGCTCGCCGAGCTCGTTCCACTGGAAGGTGCCGGTCTTGCCGTCCTGCGTGCGCGAGGTCAGTTGGCCCGCGTCGTCATAGGTGTAGGTGTCGGTGCCGCCAGGCCGTTCGATGGAGGTGACCGCGTTGGGGCGGGTGGCATCGGGGCCGGGTGCCGGGTAGCGGTAGGTGGCGGCCTGACCTGCGTCGGTCTTGCTCGCCAGATTACCGACCGGGTCATAGGTGAAGCGCTGGTCGTATGGGTCGACGCCCTGCTGATCAGCGCCACCGGCGCATGAGGACGCGGTGGTGGTCCATGCTGCCGACAGCTGATGACGGCCATCGTAGGCGAAGCACTCCGCCTGGCCCTCGGTCACACCGGGAACGGCAGAGGCCGCGTCCAGTATTCGGGTGATCTCGCCGGAGATGTCGTAGGTTAGCCGGTCGTCTTGTGCGGTGCGAGGTGTAGTGGTGTCCGCTTTGGCGGTGGTCGTCACCCGGCTCAGCCAGCCGGTTTCCTCATTCCACTGCAGGCCGCGTTTGACCTGCCCGCGCGCGCCGTACAAGCGCTCGCTCATCCGGGCGGTCGCCGTGTAGGCGGTGTCCTTGACGTAGGTGTATCCGCCGCCGAAATCGGAGGTGAGGCCCTTGGCCAGCCCGAGGGCGGTGAACGTGGAGGTGACGGTCTCAGCGGGCAGTCCACCCGCGGCGGGCATGCCGACCCGCTCGACGTCGCCGGCGGCGTTGTAGGCGGCGGTGAACGTGTACTCCCCGGCCAGCGCCCCTTCTTCGGCCGGGATGACCAGCGTTGATCCGGTGGGGCGGCCCATCGGGTCATACCCGGTGACCTTGTCGATGTAGGCGCGTCCGTCGGCGAAGCGGGTGGCGGAGGTCAGTTCGCCCTTGGCCAGGGTGTCGTAAATCCACTCGGTGAGCTTGGTGCCGGTGTCCGGTTCGCCAGCCCACCGGCTGCGGAGGCGGCCGATGTCGTCGTAGCGGTAGGAGACCTTGGTGCCGTTACCGTCCACCGACCAGGCCACACGCCCGGCCTCGTCGTAGTGCTGCTGGGAGTCCCCGGCATCGGGGTCCTGGGAGTGAGTGCGCCGTCCGAGCAGGTCGAACCGGAAAATGCGGACGTTTCCATTGGCGTCCGTCATCGAGGTCAGCTTGCCATTGCGGTCATAGCCGTAGGCGGTGTCGTGGTGGGTGGCCGCGTCCGCCCATTCTTCGATCTTTACGACCTGGTCGATGGCGTCGGTGTGATAGACGCTCTTACCACCAGTGGGCGGCTGGACCTCGTGCCGGTCGCCGAAGTAGCGGGTCGCGGTACGACGCAACTCGCGCGAGCCGGTGTAGTCGATGTTCGCCGTGGGCCGCCCTACGCCGTCATAGACGGTGCGAGACCATCGCGGTAGGGCGCCCAGGGCGGGGTTGAGCAGCCCCGATCCGGGCGCCTGGGTATTGTGCGCGGCTTCGGAGACCGCGTCCTCCTGACCTCGCCCGTTGTAGGTGGTGACGCTCACCATGCGCCCACCGGCAGGGGAAGCGGACTGCTGTTCGCGAGGCCGCCCCTGACCATCCAGGTAGTTGTACTGGGTCAGCCAGACGGCACCGGTGCCGCTCCCCGACTGCAGGGTGCTCATCGCCGTGCGTACTGATGTGGTGGGCTGCCCCAGCGAGCCGTCAAAGGGGATCGAATAGCTGACCTTCGCGGCGGGAGTGCCTCCGCTGCGCGGCTGTAACGGTGTCCACAACTGTGTGGTCCGGCCGGCGGCGTCGTAATCGACCTGGATGTCTTTGCTATTGGCGTCGCGAATACCGCTCGCCTGACCGTGCGCCGCCGACGGCCACGATGTGCTGGTGTGGCCGAGAGGGTTGGTGACGGTGATGCCACCCGTCGGCCAGCCGGTCGCGGGGCTGTAGGCGGTCGTGGTCACCTTGCCCAGCGGATCGGTCGCTGAAGTGGGACGGCCGTATCCGTCGAACGCGGCTTTCGTCGTGCTGTAGACCGAGGCGCTGCTGTAGGCACGGCTCTGGGTCGGGTTGCCACGGGTCGGGGTGTTGGACGCTGGATCGGTGGCACCGTCGTACAAGATGAGGGTCTTGCCCAGGAGTTCGCCCGAGGCGCAGTCGTCGCCAGCGCGGCGTTCTTCGCCTGCCGGGACATTGATGACCCATTTGGCGGTGTTGCGGGCGTAGGTGGTCGTCTGGCAGGTGTTGTCGGAAGCCGTGGAAGTGTCGCCGTAGTCGTTGACCTTCGTGGGCAGGCCGTAGGAGTCGTAGCTGGTGCGCTGGTCGGTGTAGCGCCAGCCGGTCGAAATCTCCTCACGGGTGACCTCGCGGCTGGTGCTGATCCGCAGCGGGTCGTGGATGCCCGGGCCGGTACCGGTGGAGGTGCGGACGTACTCGTACCGGGTCGAGCTGACCTCTTCAAAACCGCTGGGGCCGGGGCCGTTGCCGGGTGGGATGGTCGGGGTGACGGTCGGCGTGGGGGTGATGGTCGGGGTGGGGGTGCTGCCGCCGGAGCAGAGACCGAGGTCTTTCCAGGTGCCGTCGCGGCCGGGCTCGATGATGGTGGAGGCGGTCGCCTCCCAATGGTGGTCCTTCCACGTGACTCGCGCGCCCTTGGCGTAGAACGCGAAGTCGACCCAGGCCGGATAGGTGCAGGCCAGGGCACCTCTGCTGGCTTCGGTCAGGGCGCCCAGCAGGTGGCGGGCGGGGGCGGCCACGGCGGCGGCGACCTTGGCGATCGGCCCGCCAGCCGCCGGTGCCGCGATGGGAGCGGGCTCGGCAGCGGCCGGGGCGTTGGTGGTCATGGTGGTCGCGCGGAGGGTCTGTTCCTGAAGGGTCCGGCCGGCCAGGACACGCAGGTCGTTGAAGGCGTTGCCGTCGAAGTCGGTGACCGTGGCGTACTTGGGGGTGCCGTCGGCGCGCGGGTCGTCGTACATGCCGCGGAAGTACGTCGAGCTGGTGACGCTGTAGTCGTCGGGGTCATCACCGCTGCCGGTGATGGTGCGTACCGTGCCGTACCCGCGGAAATCGTCCCAGTCCTCGTTCAGCCGCTTGCAGATCTGGTCGGGGGGCAGGTCGCAGAACGTCCCGTGAGTGGTTTCTGTTTCGAGGTAGTTGAACGGCTTCGCCCAGGCAGGGGTGCCCACGTACTGGTAGCGGGTGACGACGTCCGGTGAGCCGCCGACCAGGTCTTTGTCGATGACCTGGGTGGTCAGCCACTTCAGGTACACCGCGCGGGAGGTGCGGGCGATGCCGCCCTCGTCGTAGTAGGTCCCCAGCGTGGACATGTAGCAGTCGCGAGCATTGGTGTCCCAGCCTGAGCTGGGGTAGCCGGAGGGGACAGGGCAGGGATTGGCCTGGCCGTAGGAGACGTCGGTGCGCCCGCCCAGCCCGTTGTACACGGCGGAGATGCGGGGGAACCGCAGCCGGGTCTTGTTCTCGCCGTTGTAGTCGGCCCGGTTGTCCAGCAAGGTGGCCTCGAAGTCCACCGGCGGCAGCGGAATGTCCGGGCCGCTGCCGGCCAGGCCGACCGGGCGGATCGTGTCCAGCCACAGCACCGGCATTCCAGGCGGCAGCGGGTCCAGGATCTGGGTGTAGACCCACTTGTAGCCCAGTTCCAGCCGCGTCACCTCGTCCCATCCGCCGGAGGCGTTGGCGGTGGAGGTGACGATGGTGTTCAGTCGCTTGGAGGTGAAGAACGCCGGGCCCTGGTCATCGCAGGTGACGAACTCGCCTGGAGCCGGGGGTGCGCAGTCCAGGTCGGTGGGGGTGTCATCGTCCCACGGCATGCCTGAGGAGGGCGGGGTGCCTCGGTCCACCGTGTTGAAGGTGACCTTCGCGATCGGGGTGGTCCCGGTGATCTGCTTGTTGTGGCCGTATTCCACCTGTTGCAGGTAACCGCCCCGGTCATAGGCCAGCCGCCGGGATGCCGGATCGCCCGGGCCGAGATTGCACAGGGCGACGTGGACCATGCAGTACCAGTTCTCCTCGCGGTGGTAGCGGTAGTCCACGAGGTTGCCGTTGGTGTCCAGCTCCTGGTCCAGGTTCCACCGCCAGGGGGCGTAGCAGCGCTCGGAGGGGTACTTGTCCCGGCACGGCTCCCCGGCGTCGTCGCCGAAGTACGGCGTCTGCCACATCGCATCCCGGCGGTAACCGAACCGGTAGGCGTTCCCCTCCATCGTGGTGACCAGCCAGAACGGCTGCTGGGTCACGCTGGAGGTCAGCCGTTCGATCTTCCAGCCGAAGTCCTCGGCGGTCTTGTAGCCGCCGGTGCTCTTGTCCTTGACGATCGTGGTGGACTTGCCCTCCAAGGAGAGCACCAGGTGGGAAGTGGTGTAGTCGGTGGTCGCCGGGTCGTCGTCGTTCTCATCCGGGGACTCCCAGCACAAGTCCTTCCAGTCCCGCTGATCACCCTTGCGGGTCTCGAAGGAGTCATCCGCGCACGGCCGGAACCGCTGCTCGATGTAGCCGGCCCCCACGTCCCAGCCCATCCCGGCCACCGACGCCTGGTTGTTGGTGTAGTTGGTCAGGCCGTCGATCGCCGTGGAGGAGTACGACAACGCCAGTTCCGGGCCGGCGCCGTTCACCGACGGCGGTACCGTGATCGGGTAGGAGTAGGAGAACCCGCCGCCGGAATCGCCCGCCTGCCAGGTGCCTGCCGGCTTGAGGTCGGTCGCGGCGAAGTTGCCGGTACCCGATCCGGGATCCTCGGCCGCCGCCGCAGTGTCCAGCACGTACACCGACTCGTTCGTTTCGACGGTCGCCTCGATACGGCCGTGGGCGACGTCGTTGCGTACCCCGGTCACGTTCGTGGCCCGGCCTGCTTGCCCGGCGTAGTCGGCCTTCTTGCAGCTCGCATCGAGCGCACAGGCGGGCAGCGCCTTCATGGTCAACCGGTAGGCCGCACCGGCTGGTAGCGCGTCACGAAATCCGGAGTAATCCAGGCCCAGCCGCACCTGGCCCGGCCCGGTCTGAGCGTCACTGCGGGCCAGCCGTACCGCAACCCCGATACCGCCGAGCCGCTTGGCGACATCCGCGCCGAGGGTCTGCACCCGGACCTTGGCCGGGGCGCTCTGCCCGCCCTGCCCGTTCCGGGTGACGGTGACCGGCGTACCCGGCACCGGCGTCCGCCGCTCGGTAACGGGCACCTCACCGGCCCCCGGCTTCGGCCACGCCGGGGCCGCTTTGGCCTGGCTCGGCGGCGGGACGTCTTCTGCGCCGATGGTGTCGGCGACCTTCTCGATCTCACGGCCATCCACCGACTTCTCCGAGCCGGCGCCGCCGGATAAGTCCGGGACGGTGTTCACCACGATCATCCCGGCGAGTGCGACGGTGGTCACAAGAACACCGATGAGCCAGACACGCACGCGTGAATAGAGCACGCCGCAGCCTCCAGATGCCGATGAAACCTGCGACGCGCCGCCCGGCTGTCGCCCGCCAAGATGGTGGAAATATGAACGATCAACCGGAATATCGATCAGCAATAGCGTTCGGTCAATATGGTCAAGGTGACTTATCGATCACCGACCGCAGGCGATCGGGCGAAATCGAGGCACTCATAGCGGCGATCATGGCAGGTCAGCCGACAGGTCGCTGTCGAGCCAGTCTGGCGGCTGAGTACGTGATCACGTTTAGGTCACGGACGCTGGCTGTGGCGCTGCGGCTGTGGTCAACCTCACAGGGGGTGGTCCCAAACCCGAGCCGGGAGGCCCGCTCGCCTCCGAGATCGCTCCATGGAGCGGGGGCGGGAGTGCCGTCTCGGTTGCGAACGTTCGCGTCGTCCACAGAGCGGGGGGTCGTGAAGCTGATCGGGCAAGGGCGGCATCCAAGTCCGACCGCCTGGCTACCGCATGTTCAGCGGGCGGCCACTCGCGCGAACCCTCGAATCCGCCTCCGTTGACGCGCAGTCCTCGGCTTCACGACAAGGGCACCTCATCGCGCATGACATATAGTTCGGCGGTCTACGTAAACTTCAATTGTGTCACGTGTCCGTAGATGCAAGCCTGACGAATCACGCCAGAATGCCCAAACTGTAATCAAGAGGGTGGGTGGTAGCTAGAAATGTCATTTCGGTATGGTAAAAGCCACTTACCTACACGAGCCCTTGGCTCCTTTTTGCTCTGAAGACTTTCCATATTACGCTGACTACTCCAAGCGATTGCTCTGTTTCAAGGCGAGGACATGTCATGTGGCGGGGCCATGCCTTCTACTGGCCGGTTGCAGCTCTGCTGCTTGCCGGACTGACTGCGTGCCAGTCGTCCGCCTCGCGCTCCGAAGCGCCAGACACCTCTCACTCGCCCGTGCCGACCGACACTCTGGCTGCGGCGAAGCAAGCTGTTCTGACTGCATACCGCGGCATGTGGCTGGACTTTCAGGATGCAGGCCGTACCGCCGACTGGGAGGCTTCTGTTCTCGGCGACCATGCCATCGGCGACGCCGAAGTGGTCCTCCGACACGGGCTCTACGTAGCAAGTCAAAAGGGACAGATTCTCAAAGGTAAGCCGCTCCTGCACCCACAGGTGACCGAATTCACCGAAAATTCAGCAACCATCGCCGACTGTGTCGATGACTCTCACTTCGGCCCTCATGCTAAAAGCGGCAAACAAGCCAAAGAGGCTGAAGCGGGAGGCCGTCACAAGGCTACGGCGCTACTCGTTCGGCGTGAGGGCTCATGGTACGTGAGTTCCTACCTCCTGGATGAGGTGGGCACGTGCTGAAACTACTAGCTGTTGGCGGAATTGTCACAACCCTATTCAGCCTGACGCCGACCGACGGCGACGGTGGGGGCGCGGCCTTCATTCAATGTGGTGGGAGTGGCGGTCCCGGTTGCGTTACAGAAGCCCGGCGCTGGTGGAACGGCCGGTCTGCTGGAAACAGTGGTGGCAAGCCTGCTCCCCAGGCGGAGAAGCCGCGTTGCACCACCGTGCCCGCAGAGCCGCCACCGGGGGCGTTCGACAGCGGCCGATGGTCGATGATCCAGTGCCCCGGCCAGCCGGGACTGTTGGTCAGGGATGGCGGCGCGCCCGAGCGTGACCCGGCGGATGGGCAAGTCACCCCAGTGATGGTGGCGCTGATGGCCCGCGACCGTCTGAAGCTTCCGCGGCCGAAGATCGTCTCGTCGCCCAAGCAGGACGTACCCCAACTCGTACGCCTCCCTATCTGGCTATCGGTCTGGCCTGCGACCTGGCAGCCCCACAGCGCAGCCGCCGACGCCGACGGCATCACGGCTACGGCGACAGCTACGCCGACCACGATCTCGTGGGACATGGGTGACGGCCGCACCGTCACCTGCCGAGGCCCCGGAACGCGGTTCCAGCCCGGTCGTCACGATCCCAACCAGGCCTCACCGACCTGCGGCCACAGCTACCAGGAGTCCAGCGCGACGGTTCCGGGAGGGCGCTATCGCGTCACCGCGACGATCACATGGGCGGTCACCTGGTCCACCGCCAGGGAAGACGGCACTCTGCCGCCGCTGACCACCGCCTCAACCACCAGCTTCCGCGTGGCCGAGAGCCAAGCGATCATAACGGCGTCCTGAACGGGGGAATCGTGGTCAAGTCGGCGCTCAAACCGGTGAAGCCCAAGCCGCTTCCGTTCATCACGCGCCCTGGCGCCGGACGCGTTCTGCTCGGCGGGCTTGTGGTGATGGGATGCGCCTTCGCTTCCACCACATTCACCATGCGGGCCGAGGTGTCCGCGTCCGCGTTGGCCGTTCAGTCCGACCTTCCTGTCGGCCACACACTGAGCCGGCACGACCTCAGCACGGTCAATGTGACCGTGGGGCCAGGCGTACGGTTCGTCCAGGCCGATCGAGTGCAGGAGGTCGTGGGAAGGCGGCTGCGGGTCCCTATGGTGGCCGGTGCCCTTCTCACTGAGGGCAACCTCGGCAGCCCCACGTATCCGCAGCCAGGCCAAGCGCTGATCGGCGTCGCGGTCAAGCCGGGCCAGTACCCACCTGACATCGGACCAGGAGACCGCGTCGCCGTTTCCACGGTCTCCGACGCAACCGACTCGCAGCGGACGGCGCCCGTCTCCGTCACCGCCGTCGTGACCAAGATCGATCGTCCCACGGAGCCACAGAACCCCGCGGTGGTCACGCTGCTGCTCCCGCACGCCCAAGCGCGCCTGGTCGCCGCCCCGGCCGCGCAGGGACTGACGACCTTGATGCAGGTGGCGCCTTGACCATGATCGGTGTGGCTTCGATGTCAGGCGCTCCAGGGGTGACGACGCTCGCGTACGCGCTCGCCCTGGCCGCACATGCGACGCTCCTCGAACTGGATGCGTCCGGCGGCGACCTGGCGAGCCTTCTCCGGCTCCCGCCCGATCCTGGCCTGGTTTCGTTGGCGGCTGAAGTACGGCGGAACCGTGGCCTGGACGTGCTCGGCCGCAACGCTCAGATGCTGCCGGCCGGTGTCGCAGTGATCGCCGCACCCGCCCGGTCCGATCGCGCGAGCGCGGTACTGAGTGCGCTGGCCCCGGCCCTGCCCGAAGTGCTCAAGGAGGTGCCCGCGCACACGCCGATCGTGGCCGATCTAGGGCGGCTCACCGGCCCGTCCAGAGAGTTCGCCGCCCTAACGGACCGGCTTCTGGTACTGACGCGACCTCGGATGCCGGACCTGGTCCACCTCGAAGGGCTGGAGGAAGCCGTACCGCATGCCGAACTGATCCTGATGGGACGCGGACCGTACCCGCCAGGAGAAATCACGGCCGCCCTCGGCCTGCCGGTCACCGCCCACGTCCGTCATGATCCGGCGGCGCGGGCGCTCCTGGAAGGACGGCGACACCGTACCCGCCTGACCCGCGCTGCCGCCGAGCTAGCCGCGACCCTCATGGAGCGGGCCCGTGCAGGACCTCATCAGCAAGATCCGCGGCGAGGTCGCCGACCGGATCGCCGAGCGTGCCCGCGCCGACGAGGAGATCGGCCGGGCGCCCATGTCGCCGCAGGAGCGGCGGAAGTTCGGCCAAGCTCTGATAACCGAAGCGCTCGACGCCCACGGACGGTGGGCACTCGATTCGGGACGGCCACCGCTCGACCCGACCGGGGAAGCCCAGGTCGCCCGGGCCGTCGACAACGCGCTGTTCGGGCTGGGCGGCTTCCAGCAGTACCTGGACGACCCGCTGGTCGAGAACATCAACGCCAACGCCTACGACGACGTCCACGTCCGCTACGCCGACGGCACCGAGCGCGAGGTCGGCCCTGTGGCCTCCTCAGATGAGGAACTGACCGAACTCGTCCGCACCGCCGCCGCGCTCCTCGGCGTCGGCGAACGCCGCTTCGATCCCGGGTCGCCGACCCTGGAGATGGAGTTGCCCGACGGCTCCCGGCTTGTCGCCACGATGGCCGTCTCCCGGCACCCCGCCGTGTCCATCCGCCGGCACCGCTTTCCCACCGCCACACTGGACGAACTCCGCCGTACCGGCACCTTCGACCGCCCCATGCAGGCATTTCTGGCCGCCGCGGTCGCGGCCCGCAAGAACATCGTGATCGTCGGAGCCACCGGCAGCGGCAAGACCACTCTCGCGCGGGCGATGGCCTCCGCAGTGCCCCGGCATGAGCGGATCATCACGGTCGAGGAGCAGTTCGAGCTGGGCCTTGATCGCGACCGCTCCACGCACGCCAACGTCCTGGCTCTACAGGCCCGGCGGGCCAACATCGAGGGCCTGGGCGCGGTCACGCTGTCGGGCCTGGTCCGTACGGCCCTCGGCATGTCACCGAGCCGCGTCATCGTCGGCGAGGTCAAGGGCGATGAGTGCATTCCGATGCTCAACGCGATGACGCAGGGCAACGACGGGTCGCTGTGCACGCTGCACGCGAGTTCGAGCCAGGGCGCGTTCTCCCGGCTGGCCTCCTTCGCCGCCCAGGCACCCGAACGCCTGTCGGCCGAAGCGAGCGCCCTGCTGGTCTCAGAGGCTCTGCACTTCGTCGTGTACATGGCGGTCACCAGGGACGGTAGGCGGGCGATCTCCAGTGTCCGGGAGGTCGTGGGCTGCGAAGGCATCAACGTGATCTCCAACGAGGTCTACGCGCCGGGACTCGACCGGCGTGCCGTACGCACCAACCCGCTCCGGACCGAGACGCTCGACGACCTGGAGGCCGCCGGACTGGACGTCGAAGGGTGGCTGCTGTCGTGATCAGCGCCCTGGCCATGCTCTCCGCACTCGCCGGCGCCGGGCTCGGGCTTGGCGCGCTGCTCATGGTCTCCGGCTTCCAGGGCCGTCCGATCGAAGCGCGGCCAAGGCCCACACTGCATCCGAAACTGCTGGTCAGGCTCGCGGCCTGCGCAGGGGCCGGCGTACTCGTCGGAGCGCTCACCCGGTGGCCGGTCGGGGCGTTCCTGGCCGGGCTGGGTGCCTGGTTCCTGCCGCAGGCTCTTGGCCCTGACCGGGACCATGCCCGCCGCGTCGAGAAGATCGAAGCGGTGGCGACCTGGGCGGAGATGCTGCGGGACACCCTCGCCGCGTCCGCCGGACTGCACCAGGCGATCATGAGTACGGCTCCGATCGTGCCCGAGGCCATCCGGCGCGAGGTCACCGAGGCCGCGGCGCGCGTCGATCGCGGTGAACGGCTGGCCCAGGCGTTGAAGCAGCTCGCCGACGAACTCGCCGACCCGACCGCCGACCTGGTGTGTTCCACGCTGGTGATGGCCTCTACCCGGCAGGCCGGGCATTTGGGCGAGCTGCTCGGACGGCTCGCAGAGGTGGCGCGGGCCCACGCGGTGATGCGGCTCCGGGTCGCCGCCGCGCGGGCACGGACCCGCTCCTCGGTACGTACGGTCATCGCGGTCACCATGCTCATGGCGGGCGGCCTGGTACTCCTCAACCGCGACTTCCTCGCCCCCTACGACAACGCGACCGGTCAGGCGGTACTGCTCCTGGTGGGCGTGGCGTTCGCCGGATCGTTCGTACTCATCCACCGGCTGGGCCGGATCCACGAGCCGCCGCGCATCCTCAGCCGGGCGGAGACCTGATGGCGGCGTCGCTGCTGCTCGGAGCGGGGATCGGCCTCGGGGTGATGTTGATCGTCTCGGGCCTCTGGCCGTCCCGCCGGCCGCTGGCCCTAGAGCTGGCCCGGCTCCGCCACAGCCTCCCCCAGAGCCGGACGCGCCTGCTGGCCGCCCGTGGCATGCCACAGGCCCCCTCCAGTGACCTGGCCGTTTGCGGCAAGAGCATGGTCCGGCACCTCGCCGAGAAGGGTGTCGCGACCTTGGTCTTCGCGCTGCTCGGTCCCGCCGTGTACGCGGTTCTGGCTCTAGCGGGTGTGCCGATGCCCTGGCAGGTGCCGGTCTGGTACATGCTTCTGCTTGGCGCGCTCGGATTCTTCGTACCCGATCTGGCACTCCGGTCGGAGGCGGCCAGGCGCCGGGCCGAGTTCCGGCACGCCCTTTCGGCCTTTCTGGATCTGGTCGTCGTGTCGCTGGCTGGTGGGCGGGGCGTGGACGGCGCGCTGGCCGATGCCGCAGAACAGGGCGGTGGCTGGGCGTTCGTCCGGCTTCGCAGCACGCTCGTGGCGGCGACCTCCGCCCGTCGCACGCCCTGGTCGGCGCTGGGGCAGATCGGCGAGGAGTACGGCATCCGCGAACTGTCCGAGCTGGCCGCCTCCGTCGCCCTGGCCGGTACCGAAGGGGCGCGGGTACGCGCGTCGCTGATCGCCAAGGCGAACTCGATCCGCACCCACCAGCTCGCCGCGATCGAAACGGAAGCGCAGGCGGCCACCGAGCGGATGAGCGTCGCCACGGTGGGGCTGTTCGTCGGATTTCTGATCTTCACGGGGTACCCGGCCATCGCCGCAGTGCTGACCGGGTTCTGAACGAGGGGGAGGGCCATGGCCCGAATCGCGTTGATGGTCTTTGTCGCCTGCGGGGAGAGGGTGCGAAGGTGCCGGGAGATCGCCAGGCAGCGGCCGGACGGGGGCTATACGACGGAAACCGTGGTCGTCGTCGCGATCCTGGTGGCCATCGCGGTCGCCGTCGGCGCGGTGCTGATGTCCAAGCTGCTCGCCAAGGCCAACTCGCTCGACCTGCGGTGAACGATCGGGGCTCGGCCACGGCCGAGCTGGTGGTGGTCTTTCCGTTCGTGATGCTGCTCATCTTGCTGGTGGTCCAGTTCGGGATGTGGCAGCACGCCGTACACGTCACCGAGGTGGCGGCGGCCGAGGCGCTGGCGGTCGCGCGGGCGCATGGCGGAAGCGCGGGGGCGGGGCGGGCCGAGGCGTCTTCCCTGCTGTCGCGGCTGGGCGGCTCGGTGCTGCGGTCGCCGCAGGTGTCGGTGTCCCGTACGGCGGAGGCCGCACGCGTTCAGGTCTCGGGGGTGGCGCCGGCCGTCGTGCCGTTCTTGCGGCTTCCGGCGACGACCGTCGCGTACGGGCCGGTGGAACGCTTCCGGGGCGACCGGTGATGCGTGACGATCGAGGGTCTGTCACCGCGGAAGTCCTCCTGCTGACGACGCTGCTGATCGTGCTCGCGCTGTTCGCGGTTGCCGTGGGCCGGCTCGTGACGGCACGGCTGGAGGTCAACAACGCGGCCCACCAAGCAGCGCGGGCCGCGTCGATCGCCCGTACTCCAGCCGCCGCCGAGTCGGCGGCGCGGAAGGTAACGGAAATGGCGTTGGGGGCCGAGCGTGTGACATGTGCCGATCGGAGGGTGAGCGTCGGGCTGGCCTCTTTCCGGCCAGGCGGAACGGTCACGGTGTCGGTGACCTGCACGGTGAAGCTGTCGGATGTGGCGCTCGTCCGGCTGCCCGGGAGTTCGGCGCTTACGGCGTCGTTCTCCGCGCCGATCGATTACTGGAGGTCGAACTGACCGGCTTCGTGGTGGCCATCATCGGGGCGCTCTTCCTGCTCTGCGGGCTGGTCGTGGACGGCGGGCTCGCGCTCGGTGCACGGGTACGTGCCCTGAACGAGGCCCAGGAGGCAGCGCGCTCCGGCGCCCAGCAGCTCGACCTGGCGGCGTACCGGCGCGATGCCACGGTACGGCTGGACGCCACCCGGGCACGTACCGCCGCTCTCTCCTACATCGCCGCCACCCCGGACACCGCGGCCGTGGAGGTCGTCGGCGACACGGTGACGGTGACCGTGCAGGCGGTCCAGCCGACGCAGATCCTTGGGCTGGCGGGGCTGGGGTCGATTCGGGTTACGGGGAGGGCCACGGCCGTGGCCCAGCGTGGGGTGACGGGGGTCATCAGGTGATCAGGTTCCTTGTTGTCGTTGGTCGGGTTCTGGCCGTTTGTGCCTTGCTCATCGGGGTGGAGGTCGGCATACCGGTGATGCTGGTCCGTTTCGCGGGCTGGCCACTGCCTCGCGCGATTCCCACGGGCGGGGACATCGAGGCGTTCCTGATGAATCCGATCTCGGAGGAAGTACTGCTCAAGGCACTTGCCTGTCCGCTGTGGCTGCTGTGGGGAGCATTCACGGCGGCGTTGGTGGTCGAGGCGGCTGCGGCGGTCCGTGGTGTGGAGATCCACGTGCCGATGCTCGGGCCGTTGCAAGGCATCGCGGCCGGATTGATCGGTTCGCTGAGTTTCGCCATGCTGCCCATCGAGGCGGAGGCGGCCTCGTTCAGTACGCCCGGACGGCCCGTCGTGGACGCTCCACAGCATGTGGATCCGCGAACCCATGTGGTCAAGAAGGGGGACAGCCTCTGGTCGATCGCCAAGCACGAGCTGGGGGAGTCGCGGAGCTGGCGGAAGATCTGGAAGCTAAATGCCCATCGCCGCCAGGTCGATGGGCAGATGTTCACCGACCCTGAACACATCCACCCAGGCTGGAAGCTCCGACTGCCCGAACTCCGCCCAGAGGCGATCACCCTGGACCACACCCGCTCGGTGGCCCTCATCCCCGAGGCCCAGCCCAGCGCAGCACAGCCGGTTCCCGCCAAGGCACAGACGGAAGACCTCGGAGGGCGGCTCGTCGTGACGATCAACGTGCCCTCCGGCGCCGTGATCGCTCTGTCGGCGGCAAGCGGCGTCTGCGCTGCTTACGCCGCCGCTCAGTTCCACCGCCGCCGCCGGCGGCGATCTGATGACCCGGTTCGCCCTCCCGCCGTCGTCCAAGCCGCTCGCAGCGCCTTCTTCCAGCCCTTCCGTGATCAGGGCGTATCAGTGCCCTCGAACGGCGATCTCATCCGGCAGATGTCGTCGATCGAAGCCCCGGACCGCTTGGTGATCGGTACTCACGACGACGGTACGGCTGCCGCGGTACCACTGGGCGGACTCAGCCTCGGACTCACCGGACCGGGATCGCTGGACGTGGTCCGCGCTCTGCTGCTCGACCTCCTCCACCAGGCCGGCAACTTCCGCCTGGAGATCATCATCACGACCGCCGACGCCGCGGCCATCGTCGAACTCGACCGAGACGGCCTGGACGCGCTCGCCAACCGCCTGCCAGGCGTCACCCTCGTCGATTCACCAGCCGACCGGTTGGAGGAGATCCACTTCACCCGAGGACGCATCCTCGCAGAACGCGACGCCGCCGACATCGACGAACTACGCCAACGCGACCCCGGCGAACTCCTGCCGAACGTCCTGCTCATCGGCACGATCGAAGACGACACGGCAGCACGCCTCCAATCGCTTGTGACAGCCGGTGCGCAGTACGGACTCGGCGCACTGCTGCTTGGAACCTGGACCTCCACCTGCCACATCGGCCCCGACCACCGGGCGACCACCGCAGAAGGACCGTACGCCCGGCCACTGCACAACGCCTCCCTCGTTCACCTACCGGCCGCCGATCTCGTGGACGCCCTGCGCAACCTCGCCGATGCACAGCCTGTGGACAACGCCCCCGACACCCCCGCACCGACCGCAACGGCGATCCCCTGGGAGCACGCCACACCGATCCGCGTACGCGTCCTGGGCAAGCCCGCCGTCTGGGTAAAAGGCCATGACCAGCCACTACGCATCCGAGGGCTGAAGCTATTGCTTCTCGTCTACTTCGCCCTCCACCCACAGGGAGCCACCAAGGAAGCGATCGGCGAGGCCCTGTGGCCGGGCAAGCAACTCGGCCACGAGTTCCACAGCCTCCTCCGCCACCTCCGCGACGCCCTGGAGAAGGCCACCGGCCTGACAGGCGAGCCCTTCATCCAGGCCATGGACGACGAAACCTACCGCATCGACTCTGCCAAGATCAGCTACGACCTCTGGGACTTCCAAGAGGCGGCCAAGACCGCCCGCACGACCCCCGACACCCGACGCGACGCGCTCGCCCAAGCGGCTTCCCTCTGCGGCGGCGAACTGGCCACCGGTATCCACGAGGATTGGGTCCTGGACGAGAAATACCCGCTCACCCTGGCGCAGGTCGATGTACTCACCCAGTTCGCCTCGCTCTGCCAGGCAGACGACCCCGAACGCGCTGTGGACGCCCTCGAACGAGCCCGCGACATCGACCCAGACGCGGAAGAAACCTGGTGCCACCTGATCCGCCTCCTCCACAACCTCGGCCGCCCCGCCCAGGCCCGCCATACAGGCCAACTACTCCGCGCCCACCTCCACGGCCTCCAGGTCGAACCAACGTCAGAGACCGAAGAACTGCTGGCAACCACTACAACCAGGAGCGCTCCCCAGGGCAGGCGGCGTTCCCCGTAGGCCCGCTCCTGACCAGGTGTTAGTCACGTTGCCGAGCACCCCGGATCTGCCACCGTATGAGCCACATCACCTTGCGGGGTCAAGTCGCCGGGGTTCGGGGGCGGTCGCGCAACGCGTTCTCGATCCGCTGGGCATCAGGGGTGCCGAGGCGCCGGTAAATGGTGAGAGCCTGACGCAGGACGGCAGCGGCGTCGCCGGGTGGGGCCTCGCGGAGGTGGCAGCGGCCGATGCCTTCCAGCGCCCGCGCCTCCTCCCTCGCTGCCCCAATGGCACGGGCCAGCTTCAAAGCCTGCTGAAAGCGAACGTAGGACTGCTCCCCCGAGGTGGTCGCGGCGAGGAGTTCGCCCATGTAGTTATGTACCTGGACGATCCCATCCTGATCGCCCACCTCGGTGAACCATTCCAACGCCCGTCGGTGGTACTCGGCGGCCTGCTCATACTCACATCGGCGCTGGCACACCAGGCCGAGGTTGGTGAGCGCGATGCCCTGACCGTGCGGATCGCCGAGATCAGCGAACAGTTCCAACGCCCGTGTGTGGTGGTGAACTGCCTGGTCGTAGTCGCCCTGCCGTTGGCGCACATGGCCGAGGTTGGTGAGCGCGGTGCCCTGGCCGTGCACGTCGTCGAGCTCGTTGTACAGGGCGAGGGCCCGCCGGTAGTGGTCGGCGGCCTGCTGGTGGTCACCCCAACCGTTCTGGACATTGCCGAGGTTGATGAGGATCTGGGCTTGACCGTGCGTCTCGCCCAGGGCGGTGTACAGGGCGAGGGCTCTTTGAAGATGGCCGGCCGCCTGCGTGTACTCCCCCTGCGGGCCGTACACCAGGCCGAGCCCGGTGAAGGTGTGGGCCTGGCCGTGCAGGTCGTCGAGCTCGGTGTAGAGGGCGAGGGCCTGACGGTAGTGGTCGGCGGCCTGGTCGTACTCGCCTCGCCGTTGGTGCACATGGCCGAGGTTGGTGAGCGCGGTGGCCCGGCCGTGCTGGTCGGCCCAGCGGTCGGCGGCGGCCAGTACCTTGCTGTGCAAGGCGGCGGCCTGGTCCCAATGGCCCCGGGTGAGCAGAAAACCGGCGATAGCGGTGGAAAGGGCCACGGCATGGGGGTGATGGACGTCGGCCCAGGCACGGATCGCGGCGAGCAGGTTGCCGTGTTCGGTCTCCAGCCAGACGCCCGCCCGCTCGCGGCAGGTCATCGGCGGGACGGCGGCGGGCGTGGAGTGGGCGGGGAGGCGGTCGGGTGCGGCGAAGCGCCGGTAGTGCCGTCCGGCCGCGTGGGCGGTGTGGGTGTAGTAGCCGAGCAGGCGTTCCGCGGCGGTGCGGGCGGACCGTCCGGTGGTGTCGCAGGCGGTCGCGGCGAGGTCGCGGGTGTAGGCCCGCAGCAGATCGTGCAGGTGGTAGCGGCCGGGACCGGTCTCGATCAGCAATGACGCGGTGGTCAGGCTGTCCAGCTCCGCGCGGGCGGCGGGCAGGGGCAGCTCGGCCAGGGCGGCGATGGCGTAGGCGTCGAAGTCGCCGCCCGGGTACAGGCCCAGCATGCGCAGGACGCGCTGCCGGCGCGGGGGCAGGTCGCGGTAGGACACCTCGAACGCGACCTGAACACTGCGATCACCGTGCCTCAAGTGCCGCATCGGCTCATGTTCGCGCATCTGCACGACCAGGTGGGCCAGGGTCCAGGTTGTGTGGTGGGTATAGCGGGCGGCCATGATGGCGATGGCCAGCGGGAGTCCTCCGCACGAATCCACCAGCTCGTGCACCGCCTCCTGGTCATCGTGGGAGACCGGGCGGGCTGCCTCGCGAACGAACAGCGACGCCCCTTCCGCTGGAGACAACCGGTCCACTTTGATCGGGATCGCGCCGGGCACCGCCAGTTGCGCCCGGCTGGTCACCAGCGCCAACGAACCCGCGGTGGCCGGCAGCAGTGGCTCGATCTGGCTCTCAGAGGCCACGTTGTCCAGCACCACGAGCACCCGCCTGCCGGCCAGACGGTCCCGCCACAGGGCGGCACGGGCCTGCAACCCGGCCGGGATCATCCGCGGCTCGACACCGAGTCCCAGCAGCAGATCCTCCAGCACGGAGGTCGGGTCGGCGTGAGAGGGGCCATCGGCGTGGGCGTCCAGGGTGATGAACAACTGCCCGTCGGGGAACCGGTCGGTCAGCCGGTGGGCGGCATGCACGGCCAGCGCGGTCTTGCCCACCCCTGGCATGCCGTTGATGGTGCAGACCAACACCGACCGCCCAGCCTCCATTCGCGTCACCGCGTCGACCAGCGTCCGTAGTTCGCCGTCGCGGCCCGTGAACGTCGGTGTGTCCCGGATCAGCGTCCGCGACATCACCGGCGGCGCGGGCGTGCGCATATGCACGGTGACATCGCGGCCCTGGACGACGGGACCGTTCACCGTCCCGCCGCTGATCTGGTTGCCTGTCGCGCCTTCGGCGATGCGTTGTGCGTGGGATGTCCGCCGCCACCTGATGCCAGGCATCTGAGGTCTCTACACCCCCCTTGGCCCTCGGCCCGCTCTCACCACGTCTCGATACGGAGCGGAATCGCTTGATTGCGAATTGTATATGGGTAGGGTGGGGTCTCGATCCGACTCTGGCCCAATTCCGGGCGCGACGCGTGGCTCAGCCACCGCCTGGCCTCGTCGATAGCTGATCCGGCAGACATGGTTACACCCCAGTGGGCCATCTGCCAGGAGAGCGCCCACTCGCACTAGAGGACGCGAGAACCATGTGCCTCCAGTCGCCGCACACCGGGCGGGGCGAGCGTCAGCGTGTGCGCCGGTCAGTCTTGAGCGCGACGCCTTGGCGGGCGCGTTGGTGCTGGTAGAGGGGGCGATGAGGGGTGCGGTACCAACCCCGACTCGTAGGCGTCGGTGCCACCTATGTTAATGGGCGGGGGCGCAGCCACAAGCCGATTCCAACGAACAAATACATCCCTCACAACCAACCCAGGATTTACTAGTCACTTTTCTGTATTGAGGCACGAATATCCGTACAGCCGAGCCGGTAACGCCACGTTTCGCAGATCAGTAGCCGACACTCCACCGAATGCAATTGCCTCTCTCCTCCCTTCGCGATTGAATTGGATTGTCGAAAGCAAGGGTGGCACGCGAAACGCGTGTCATAGGAGATCGGAGCCGACTATGGCGAACGAAATTCCCGGCAGGTACGTCCCGACCAGTGTCCCGGGGGCGACCCTCACATCAGAGGACATCGCGCGGGTAACACCAGACGACTGGAAGGAGATTCGAGACCTCGCGCGTGGATACTGCCGCACGGTGGACGCCGCGCGTTCCCGGAAGCGGATGGACGGAAGCGCGACCGTAGTACGCGACGGTCACGCACCCTACGGTACCGACGACGTTTCGGACGACGTCACTCAAGATGCGGTGCTCATGTTCGCACAGCGTTTGCGCGACATCACGACCAAGTGCCAGGTCGCGCCGACCAGTACGCCGGACGATCCAGCATGGATCTATGTCCGACGCGACGGTGGCGAAATGATCGTCACGCGGACCACTCTCAAGCGATGGGCGGTCCGCGACGCCGCCGCCCGGAACGGCTACCGGGCTGACCTCACCACAGCACAGAACAACGGCACTCAGGGTGACCAGCCCGTGAGCACGCCACCGCAGGCCGAAACCCTCACCCGGGCCGTCGTCGCGTCGGCTGTAGCTCAGAACAGCGAAGCGATCTTCCAGACCGCCTACGGCGACGGTCGTGACTTCCCGGTACTGGCGCGCGTATACAAGTTCGCCTCACAGGCGGAGGATCTCGGGCGGGCCGGTGTGCTGGCGTCGGTCGCACAGGAGATGTACGGCGGTTCGTACGGCTCTCGCTGGAACGTCATCAAAGTGCGCGACGCAGCGAGAGCAGAGTGGTCCGATCTGTCGGCGCGCCTGGATGACGCCAGGGACACGATGATTTACGGAGGGACGGAAAGCGCGGGCGACTGACCAGACGCACCGTTGGCCCCAGGGCTGTCGCCCTGGGGCCATTCTTATGCCATGCCGGTTCCTCGGTAAGCCAGTTCTTCAAGCAGTCTGATTCCTGGCAAGATCGGGCCAGCCGATAGACGATCGGGCCTGCTTGCCAGCCGTATTTATATGTGAGCAGAAACAACGCCCCTAACCACATTCTCGATTTGATGAGAATGCGTCCTGCCAAGACGTCCGCCACCGTCCGGATACTTTCTGGCCACAATCCACAGCGCGGTACGGACGGCGAGCCATGTCCGGCGTGACCCTGGCCAACCACGCCGACACCACCGGTGAACACCACAACGGCTCACCACTCCAAAGGATTCCACGATGACACTGTCACCAAAGATCATCAGAGTTATGTGCCTGATCGGCGTACTGGCGCCTACCGTCGCGTGCATGGCCGCACCGCAACGCCCCATCGTCGCCAAACGGGTGCAGCCCAAGGTCCACTCAAAGGGGCTGGAGTGTGGGGGTAGACAGATCGCGGGTCGGCAGGCTGACGGATGCGTCCGCACAACGCGGTATGTGCCCGCGCGGTACTGGCTGATCACCGGGAGAGGCGAGAGGGTGGAAGTCTCGCCCGAGCAGTACAGGAGGTGTCGGGCCGGCGACCGTTACCCGGCCTGCGTCCGAGACTGACCAGGTGAACTCCATAGTTTCCTCAGTACGGCAGATGCCGCAGTGTCGTTGCTGCCAGCGACCAGGTGTGATCTGCGGGACACTCGACCGGGGGAACGAGGGGCATGAATGAATGAGATGACGGCCGAACTCCTGTTCGATGTAGTACAGCGGTTGGAGAGGTGCATCGTGTGCCGGACTTTGCCCACGATCGTGGCCCTTCAAGGAACGCGCACGCTGGTGCTCAGCGACTATGACCATTCGCTCGACGTCTCCAGCGCTGTTGCCTTCGAACGCCGTGCCGCGATCAAGGCCCGCGAGATCGCTGCGATCCGCTGGGTGCTGGCCGTTCCTCAGGTGTGGGTGTTCACGCCGCCGGACTCGGTCTCAGTGCGCGCCGTGTCGAACCATCCGCTGCGGGAAGGCGAGCAGGAGGCCATCACCTGGATGAGCTTCGATCGGGGCGCCGGTGTGGACTACGGGCGTGTCGCATACGCTCGCCGCCCGAACGGCGATCCGGTGTTCGAGGAGCCGGAGATGTTCCAGATCGGCATCCGGCCTACCCCGGCGTCGCCGGGCTACACGCTGCTCCAAGCCTTCCTTACCGAACTCGGTGAAGGTACGGAGCCGACTCCCAAGGGAGTCGGCTCCTGACCCCCTTCCAAACCCGGCCGTCGAAAGCAAGGGCGGAGTTGGAGGCCGCTCCCCAGGATAGGGGCTCAAGACCCTGGGTGTCGGGGGTCGGCGTGACAGCTCAAGGCTAGATAAAGATCCAGCTCAGGCGATGTTCTCCGGCTTCCTAAGCAGCTATACGGGTATACTGTAGTTAGTTAACATGCGGGACGCACACCCGCCACCACCCCACAACAAGAAGGAGTCCTATGAAGGCCACCAAGACCGCCCCAGCCCCGCGGACCATGCATTACCTCCCCGGCGTGACCCTCCGCCTGACCGGCGCGGCGGAGACCCGCGTGGTCCCCCGCCGCGACCAGGTGGACGTCTACCTCCCCGGGGCCATCGTGATCCTCTGGGATGAGCAGGCCGCCTGGACCATGATGACCGTCTGGCGCAACGCGGGCGGTCAGGCGGAGCGGGTGTTCGGCGCGCGGCGCGCCGCAGGTTATACGGTGATCAACCGGCACACCAGCCACATCACCATCGGGCTGCAAGGCAAGCAATCGGTGGAGGTGTTCGCCCGCAACTACCTCCACTCCCGCAGCCAGTGCGGGGAACTGGCCATAGCGGTCGGGCCGCTGACCATCGTGGCCGACGATCGGGAAGCATACGACCGGCAGGTGGCGACCTGGCGAGAAGCCGCTGCCGCAGCGAACGCGGTGTTCAACCGGAAGAGAGGCCGCGCCCGGCGATAGCAGGGACGGCAACTTCGGGGGCAGCCCGCGGGGCCGCCCCTGAAGTTATCCACAGAACAACGCTCCGGACGTCGCCGCCCCGCGCGACCCGTCATCCTGAAGGGGACGCACGAGCGCACCGCCCCCCGGAAGAGGAGCACCATGTACGAGATTCGCGATCCGGCCGGGCGGGTCCTCGGTACGGCGGACACGATGAGCCTCGCCGAGGCTCGCCTCGACGAGCTGACCCGTGACCGGCCCGGAGAGCCGCGCCGCGCCGGCACCTGGACCATCGTCGATACCGAGACCGGAGTCATAGCCGCCGAGCTGACCCGCTACGACGGGCCATCGACACCCTTCCGGTCAGTCTTGGCCACACTCGCCCACCTTGATGCAAGCCCACCAGAGCCGCCGGAAGAGTGAAGGTAAAACCTCAGCTCAAGACACTGCTCTCAAACCCCGTCGCCTGCCGCACGAACGGGAAGAGCCGAGCATCAGGCCGCCCACGTCCCCCTTTGGCCAATAGGCCTGAAGCCTCACTGACTGCCACACCGCCGCCCGGGTGGCAGTCAGTGGCGGCCGGTGATACGGGCAACGCCCGCTCGCACACACCGGCCGCCGACGTTCCACCCCACGAGGAAGGAACGCCTTCAACCCTACCGACCCGCCAACTCATCGACCCCGAACCGATAGGACACCGCGCACCAGGCACCGGCTACGAGATCGCCCGCCCCGCCAGTGAACAGAGCAGTCGCCGCCGGGCCCTTCAGGTGGAAGATGGTGGACATGACCAGGGATGACGACCAAGGGGGCGACACGATCACCCTCGCAGAATGGGCGAAGGAGATCGGCCGCACGCCCGAGCACATCGCCATACGCTGGCGGCCGGCACGAGACTTCCCACGCCCGGTCGGCCGCCGCCGTCGGCCGGGCATCCCCGGGCCCGGCGAACCGGTGTACGACCGCCAGGCCCTGGAGGTCTGGCTCGCCGAATGGGAGAAGGCTCGCGCCCGACCGCGCCGCCGCTATGAGATCCCCGGCGATCCGAACGAGATGCGTACCCTGGGTGCGATCGCCCGGCTGCTCGGTATCGACGGCAAGACGCTCTCTCAGTACCGGCCGATGTTCGACGCGCACGCGGACCACCGCACCCAGGGAGCCCGCACCCTCTACCGCACGGGCGACGTGGTGGAGCTGCTCAATCACCGGCGGGGAGCCGGGGTGACGAGTGCTGCCGACATCGATGCCCGCCGGGGTCGCGAACTCACCCACCAAGAGGCCACGCGCCTCCAGGCCGCCGCCACGCCGGAGGAGTGGGCGGCCATCGCGCGGGAGCTGCTGGCCGACGGGGCGAGCCGCCCGAGCATCGGCCGGGCAATCGGCCTCAGCGGCAACGCCGTCGAGCAGCGGCTACGAGACCGATAACCAGGGGCGGAGAGGCAATCGCACCCGGGAGTCCCGAGTGTCGCGAGTTCACCATGCGCTCTGGCGGGCCTTGGGGCTTGCTTGAGCTTGGTTGCCTGGAGACGGGCGCGACCGGTTCTCAGGGAGCCGGCGGGATGGCAACATGCCGCAGCTACTCGGACAAGTGCCAGCGGGTGGTCTGGGCCACCGGGGTCAAGCCTGTCCTCGCGGCCATGTACCGAACGCGGCTTCGGCCTGGGCGTCCACGAGTGATCGAGCAGACCATCGTGCCGCCGCACTGGGTTCGCCGCCTGGACATCCGCTGGGAGATCCGTGACGACATCCACGAGGGCTTCATCTCACCTGCCGCCGCGATCATCTGCTGGCGACAAGTGATCACTCTGATAGGAGTTCTGAGCTGGCCGCAGGGTGCCCGATGCAACAGGATCGGTAACCCGCGCACCTACTCCACCGCTTCCTCCAGGAGTGCCTCAAGCTCTACAGCAAGATACTTCTGCAGATAACTACCGTCCACAAGGCCGGCCTTCCGCGCTTCCTCTTCTCCGATTGTCCGAAGGCTTCCGTCAACAGCTTCAGCCACGCCGAACCCTGTAGCCGAGGAGGGAGACACGGACATGCTCGCCGAATGAAAAATCTCCGGATCGCTTGGAAAAAGGTCCAGTAGTGACCGCTCGTGCCCGGCGTACTTCCAGAACCATGTAGCGACTTCTTCAGGATCAACATAGACGGGGTGCCGCCATACAGCCCCGCGATCGATTCTCTCGACCTCCGGCGTGCTTACGGTACCCCGAAACAACCCAAGCGCCATGCCAAAGCGATTACGGGCCACGATCACAGCCATATGGTAGCCGCCGAACTCGGAAGGAATCGCAAGGACGTCACCGACCTTCCGCATTCTACCGCGAAGCCCAAAAGCGACATTCAATCGTAGTACCTCGCCGCCACGCACATCCGCGAAAGCGATGTCCGATGCTGCCAACGCCGCCATTAGGTGCGCGGCGAACGCGGGGGGTGGCACAGCCGTGCCGGTTGCGGAGTACGCCGACTGCCCGATGAACGCCATGAGACCGCTCGCTTCGTCCAGCACTGCAGCACTCAGCCGACCTGCCCGCGATGCCTGATCCGACTCGTACGGCAGACCTCCGCGCAGTATCGCTGTAAACGTCAGTGGCAACTCGATCGCTTCGTCCAGGTGAGCGCCGAAATCGGGTACTGCTCTGCCGACGATCTCCAAAAACTCTCCCAGCGCGGGCCGATCGCCGATCTCATCGGCAACCGCGGTCACGATTCTGTCTATCCGAGCGACGACCTCGTCCACACGGGGCACGGGTACATCGTCCCAGCCCGCTTCGAGTCGCCTTGGCGGGAGGGTGATTCCGTGCCGTCTTGCCAGTACGAGCACTTCGGGATTCTCCTGGAGAGAAGGATATCCTTCAAGCACTCGCGACATCGCATTGCGGGCGAATAGTTCGTACGCCTGGACAAATTCGGCCAGCGCACAAACGACCGTCCTCGGACTGAACGTAGACGATATCGTCAGGTCGCTACCGGTCTGGCGGAATATTAGTCGCTCGTCATTCTCGGTGAAGCCGAACCTTGCTTCTCCGTTGGTCTCGACTGCCGCCAGAACGGTGCTCATTCCTCTGACGAGGTGGAGCAGCGGGTTCCAGCCCCAGTCGGGACCGACCTCGACGCCGTGCACGACGATGCTGAACCGCCCGAGAAAGTAGTACCAGGACAGCTCGTCTAGGCTGATGAACCGGAGGTCACTCCAGTTCTCCTTACCCGTGGACGAGTAGAGCGCATCGGTTCTGAAAGTGATTTCGATCGATTTCATCGCTTTACAGGGAACGCATTTCGCACGAAGTAGACACCATTCGGACCTACGCTATAGTACACCCGCATCGTATATAGATCCCCCCGCGTCCTACGATCTCTCCCAATGGGTTCCTGATAGGAGAACTCCTTGACGCCGCCATCTCTGTTCTCAGTGTCCTTTACCTCACGTCCACGCCTTAGGACATCTTTGATTATATTTTCACGCGACTTCTTCGTTGTCTCGGGGAGCCACTCCGTCTTGCTTGGATCCTGGAACATCCCCTCGGGCGTGTGATTGAGCTGTATATGAGCATCATCAATCTCTACACATGTATCGTCGTTATGGACGAGAAACGCGTTTTGTCCACTGAAGACGTAATAACTGGGGGTACCGCTGACCGTAAGATTGTATACACGCTGGCGCTGCCTCGTCGATGTCGCTGCGGCGATCCGCATCAGCTCACCCGAGTCGGCGAGCAGTGCATGACCTTTAGTCAACTGTGCCGCCGACAGCCATGCGGCGAGTTCTGGTGCCCAGAAAAGGTGGTCCTTCGTTGCGGAGATCGGTGCCGGCTTGCCCTCGTGCCCGTCGGCGACGACCACTATTCCGACGAAGTCTCTGGTGCTTTCACTAGTAGTGGTCGCTATGACCACCCTAGATATGACCTTTCCGTTTTTCGGGTCGGTTGCCGCCACCTTGTCGCCGACCTTGACCATCTGTATGGCTCGTTTTGAGCCATCGGCCATCAACACTAAGGTGCCTGCTGTGAAACTGTTGCAAGAATCGGAGTCCTTGCGACGATAACGATTAGGTAGTTTAGCCTTCCTGCTCCTCAGAATAATGTCCTGGACGACGCCATCGCCTTCACCTAAGATTCCTGAACTGTAGGCGTACCCATTGGCGCAGGGCGGCTCGTCGCAGCCATTCACACGATCCCAGGCGCGATGGGCATCCTTGTGCTGTTCCCGATCCTTCTTAAGGAAGCGGTTGAGGGCCTCACTCCGGGAGCGCATCTTACGCTCCTGTTCCTTCACCGCCTTTTTGTGTTTTTTCTCTAGGCGCCGTTCCCACTTCGTCTTCTTCTGACCACTGGGCTTATATTTTTTATAGAAGGTGCGATCGGAGTCACGGTTACCTGTGTCGACTCGCAGACCGGATGGATCAGATTGGCCGATGGGGTTGTTACCGGCGTATGAGTAGGGGTTGGCCAGTTCGGGTTTGCGGAGATCAAGGAGAGGGTCGGTACTGATGAACCGGGCTATCGCTGGATCGTAATAGCGTGCCGAAAGGTACGAAAGCCCTGTACTTTTGTCTTCGGTCTTTCCCAGGAAGCCACGATCAGTGAGCGTCAGATCATCTTGGCCGCGACGCTGGCCAAAAGGTCGGTATCGTTCTCTATCGACCTGGCCGGTGGTGGCATCGACGGCAAGCTGCTGGCTGCCCTGGAGGCCGGCGAGCATCCAGGTAAGGCCGTCGGTATTGCGCATGGCCACCATTGTCTCGTTGGCAGTGGAATAGTAGCGTTTAGCGGTCACCGACCCTGCGGATAGCTCAATTTCCATCGCGCCGAGATAGAGGGTGGTAACACCGTCCTCGCGGCGTATCAGACGTTCCCCGGTGGCGTCGTACACCATAGAGCTTGGTTCGCCGCCCACAGTCGCTGCGGCAAGCTGACCTAGTTCATCCCATTCGAATGAACCTTGCTCTCCGGCTACATTCCTGCCGACGAGCTGTCCCGCAGCATCGTAGCTGTAGGTGTCCGTGCCACTGGGGCGAGTAATGGATGTGACGGCGTTGGGGCGGATCGCCGTCGGGCCTGAGGTGGGATATGTGTACGTGGCGGTCTGGTCGCCATCCCGGACGGTGGTGATGTTGCCGACCATGTCGTAGGTGTACGAGAGATCGTAAGGATCGAGGCCCTGCCCGTCGGTCTGACCAGTGCAGGAGGAGGCGGTGGTCGTGTACGCCGATGCCAGGCGTTGCAGGCCGTCGTAGGCAAAGCACTCTGATTGCCCGACTGTGCCCGGGACCGCGGATGACGCATCCAGGATCCGCGTGATATTGCCGCGTACGTCATAGCTGAACACGTCGTCCTGCACGGTTCTCGGTAGGGCGGTGTCGGCCTTGGTCTGTGTGGTGACGCGGCTCAACCACTCGGTCGCCGGATCACGGAGTAGCGTCCGCTTGATGTGGCCGTTCTCACCGAGGGAGCGAGACGCCAACTTGCCAGTCGAAGTAAAGGTGCTGTCTCTCAAGTATGTGAATCCGCCTGCAAAATCAGAAGTCAGGCCGCTGGCCAGACCCTCATCGGTATAGGAGAAGCGAAGCCTCTCCGCCGGGAGTCCACCAACCGCCGGCATGCCCTGCTCGCGCAGGTTGCCAAGTACGTCGTACTCGGAGGTGAAAACATACTGACCGGCTAGTGCTCCTTCGCTGGCCGGAATACTTACTGTAGTGCCGACGGTACGGTATTCGTGATCATACGCAGTGATGGTCTGCGTGTACGGCTGACCGTTCACGTATCGGATGTATGCAGCCGGGTGCCCCTTCTCCGGAATATCGAAGCTCCACTCGGCGAGCTTCGAGCCGGTACCCGTTTCCCCGGCCCACTGTGCCGTTTTCCGACCCAGAGCATCGTATGTGTTGGAGATCTTCTGGCCCTTGCCGTTGGTGCTCCAAGTAACTCTGCCTGCGGCGTCGTAAACAAAGACAGCAGAACCCGAATCCGGATCAGTGGCGGCGACACGACGCCCCAGCCAGTCGTAATTGGCCGTACGAACGTTACCCTTGGCGTCTGTCATCCTCGTCAGATTACCGTTGAGGTCGTATGCGTAGGTGGTGTCGTAGTGGGTCGTCGAATCGATCCACTCTTCGTCTTTGACTGTCTGGCCGAAAACGTCGGTGATTGTTGCGTTCTTGCCACCCGCTGGAGGGATGATCTCTGTCCGTTCCATTCCTGGGTAAACCGTCGTGGTACGGCGCAACTCAGTACCGAGATGGTAGGAGATCGAAGCCGTCTCGCGTTCTTGGTCGTCATAGAGCTTTTTGGTCCACTGTGGTACGGCGGTCGGTTCCGGATTCAGCAAGCCCGACCCGGCGTCGTCCTCGTTGTACAGTGGATCGGATGACGTAGTGACCAGCCCGCGGTTGTCATATCCGGTGATCGACACGATCCGGCCGCCAGCGGGCGATGCGGTCTGGAGCTCACGAGTGCGGCCGAAGCCATCTTCATAAGAGTGAGTCGTAACCCATTTCGCACTTTCCCCTATTCCGGTCATCAGGCGCCGCACACTCGTCCTTGTCGGTCCCGTTGGCTGCCCCCACCCCTCCCAAGGAATGTCGAAGACGACCGTCGCTGTGGGTGTACCACCGCTACGGGACTGACCCGGGCTCCATAACGCCGTGGTGCGCCCGAGGGCGTCGTAGTCGAACTCCGAGACCTTCGCGTTCGCGTCCGTCACCCTGGTCGGCGCTCCATGTCGGTGCGAGGCACGGACGGTCCGAGTGTGGCCGAGCGGATTGGTGACGGTGATCCCGTTGGCGGGCCACCCCACGGCCGGTGAGTAGGAGGTCGTGGTGACCTTGCCCAGTGCGTCGGTGGTGGTCAGCGGCCTGCCGTAGTCGTCGAAGGTGGTCTTGGCGGTCGAGATCGCGCCAGCGCTGGCATAGGAGCGCACCTCGGTGGCGTTGCCATCGGTCGGCTTGTTGGTCGCCGGATCGCTGCCCTGGTCGTACAGAACGACCTTCTTGCCGATCATCGTGCCGGAGGTGCAGTCGTCACCCGCGCGTACCTCGGTCACCGAGGGGAACTCGAGCAGCCATTGCCCTGGGTCGCCGTTGCGGGCGTAGGTGGTGGAGGTGCAGGTGTTGTCGGCGGCGGTGCCGTCCTGGCCGTACTCGTTGACCTTGTTCGGCAGGCCGTCGGCGTTATAGGCGGTGCGCTTGTCGGTGTACCGCCAGCCCCCGCCGGTGACCTTCTCCCGCGACCGCTCACGAGTGGTCAGAACGAAGGCCGGATCCATGGTGCCGGGGCCGTTGCCGGTGGACTGGACGGTGTACTCATAACGGGTGGAATCGACCTCGGTATAGGCACGTGGGCTGAGCGAGGTCATCTTCCATTCCTGCTCCTGCAGAACCACTCCCTGCAGGGCCGCCACATCGGTGACCGTGCCGCCCTCGAAGTGGGGGACGGCCTGACCGGTGCCGCGCAGGAAGGTGCGGGTGGACACGCTGTACCCGGACGGGTCCGTGCCCGAGCCCTCGATGGTCCGTACCTGTCCGTAGCCGCGCCAGTCGGAGCCGGTGGGCGCCTGGTTCGGCTGAGCGAACTGCACCCGGTTGGTCCACCACGGCGAGCCGATGAACTCGTAGTTGTAGACCATGTCCGGCGATCCGGCCACCATGTCCCGCTCGACAATCTTGACCGCGAGCTGCTTGTAGAACCGTGCCCAGCTCTCGTATCCCGAGTCGGGGTCGCTGCCATAGTCGACCTGGTAGCAGTCACCGGTTTTATCAGGCAGGTAATCAGAACCGTCGCGGCCCTTGCCGCCGCCACATGGGTCCGCTTGGCCGTAGGTGACCTCGATACGGCCGCCCATTCCGTTGCCGATCGCCGCGATCCTGGGCACCATCCGCCACGACAGCAGGTCGGTCCAGTCCGAGGTGGTGTCGTAGTCCATCTTCCCGGCCAGCATCACCGCGTCGAAGTCATGTGGTGGCAGGGTGATCTGCTGTTCCCCGGCGACGCCGACCTCGTGCACCGTGTCCAGCCACAGCACCGGGTCGTACGGCGGGCCGAAGTCGGTGCGCTGATAGATCCAGTCGTGGCTGAGGACCAAGCGGCGCACCGGGTCCCACTCACCGGTGTCCGGGTGGCGCGCCTCACTGGATATCGAATCAAGTTTGCGGCTGGAGTAGAACGCGATCGCACTGTTCCCACAGTCGATCGGCAGCGGGCAGTCCAGGTCGGTCGGCTCGTCCACACCGCCCCTGCTGGAGGTACTGAACGTCATCCGCGCGGTCGGCACGCTGCCCGTCACCTGGGTGTTGTGACCCCAGGTCACCTCGGCGAGATGACCGCCCTGGTTGTAGGGCAGCACCCGGTAGGTCTCGTGCAGGCACGAGGGCAGGCAGAAGTAGTTGGTCTCCTCGACATAGGAGTAGTCGGTCACGTTCTCGTTGCGGTCGACCTCCCGGTCCAGGTTCCACCGCCACACCCCGTTGCAGGTCGGCGGGATGGCGTCATTCTCGTACCGGTCGAAGCAGGGTTCACCGGGCTCATTGCCGACATAGGGCACCTGCCACTGCGCGTCGGCGGTGTACCCGAACCGCCAGTCCTGTCCCTTCTCGTCGGTGAGCCGCCAGTACGGCTGACCGTCCGCCCCGCCGCTGACCTGCTCGATCCTCCACCCGAAGTCCGGAACCGTCTTGTACTTGCCCGAGGTACGGTCCTTCACGATCTGCGCGGACCGGCCCCCCGCGCTCAACACCAGTTCCGACTGCGACTTGTCGTTGGTCGTACTGTCGCCGTCGTTCTCATCCGGCGACTCCCAGCACAGAGCCTTGCCGGCGATTCCGTTCGGCTCGGTGGCGATCCAGATCAGGTCGGCGGTCTCGGGGTGGTAGAAGTTGTCCACGTCACAGCGCCGGAAGCGACGCTCGATGAACCCCGCACTCAGATCCCAACCGGCACCGACCACACCGGCCTGGTTGTTGGTCCACTTGCCCTGCCCGTCCACCGACGAGGCGCTGTACTGCAACGACAGATCCGGGCCACTCTCAGCGGGCGAGGGCGGCTCGGGCAGCGGCACGCCGTAATCGAACCCGCCGCCGGAGGTACCGGCCTGCCAGGTGCCCGACGGCTTCAGGTCGGTGGCTCCCCAGTTGCCGTCCGGGCCGGTCATACCCGCCGCAAGGACGTACACCGACCCGGCGGCGAGCTGCGTGGCCAACGCGGCCTCCGCGGCCTTGGCGGCGGCGGCCTTACGGTCCTTGCCCCCCGTCGCCGGAGGCTTAGGCTCGGCCTGGGCGGGGTCGGCCGCGCTTGTCTCGACGTCGGCGACGAGTGTTGCGTTCTTGAGGTCGTTGTGCGCCTTGATCGGCGTCGGCCGGGTGATGCATCCGCGTGGCCGGGGGCTTTGCAGTACACACGCGGGCAGCCGCAGCACCTGCAGACGCCCGGCGAACTGCCCGCCGTAGGCGTCCCGGAACCCCGCATAGGAGAACTCGGCGCGTACCTTCCCGGCCGCCTGCCTGCCATCGGCGCGTACCAGCCGGGCGGCGATACCGACACCGCCGAGCTTGCGCACCGCTTCGGCGGGAAGCGTCTCCACCTTCACCCGGGTGACGTCGCTGCCCTTTGCGGCGGCCACCTTGACGGGAAGGCCATCGGCCTCGGCCAAGGCCCTGCCTGAAAGGCCGACTTCGGCACTGCCCGCCTTGGGCCACACCGGTTCGCGCCGCTTGACCTTGGGCTGAGATTCCTCGGCACCCTTGGTGGTCTTCTTCGCCGGAATCGCCTTACCGTCCACGGACGGCTCAGGGGTTGGACCGGCAGCCGACGCAGACCGCACCAGCGGTTCCGGTGCGCCTATTCCAGAGATAATCAGCAGGGCCGATAATCCGGCCACCATTACCACCAGCCATATTCGCGCACGACGAAAACGCATTCGGTACCCCGTCCAATGACAAACTGGCGCACAGCTACACGCGCCAACAACAGGCCAAAGAATGAATCACCTGGAATGTGAGCCATATCAGGGAATCGGTCAATGCCGGGAAAGTGTCTTTCCCAATGCGTGTAGTCACGAGGTGGCCGACACTGACCGCATGAAGACTGGTCAGATGATGCGTCTGGGTCCGCGGCCCGGATTAGTGTGACTTACATCACAACGAAGGATTGTTTTATCGAACGCTATGGGCGAACCGCCGCCATGTAACCCACGCGCTCGATGGGGTCTATGCGGACGACGGCTCCTGTGTGCGGGGCGTTCACCATGTGGGTGGCCGACATGGCCAGGCCCACGTGATCGGGGCCGGGCCGGGCTGGGTCGGTCTCGTAGAAGATCAGGTCGCCAGGGGAGATCTGGCTCTTGGCTACGTGTGAGCCCGCTCGCCACTGTTCGTAGGTGGTGGTGCCGATTCGGACGCCTGCTTGTGCCCAGGCGTACTCGGTGAGGCCGGAGCAGTCGAAGCCCCGGATTCGTGCACCGCGGCCGATGCCGAAACTGGGACCTTCCGGTCCCCCGCCGCCCCAGGAGTAGGGAACGCCGAGCATCGTCAGGGCAGCGCGAGTTGCTATTGCCCCTTGGTTCGAAGCGGGGTCGGCCTGCGCGTTGGGAGATTGGCGGCTGCACAGGGACACGGCCGCGGTCTTGTGGCGGGCGCTGAGGGCGTTGGCCACCTGCCCGAGGCTCAGACCTGGGCCGCTGGGGTGGGTGCAGGTGGAGGTGACGGCTTGGTGGGCGCCGCCGGTTGCTGCGGCGAGCAGGACGATACCGATGACCAGGCCGGTGCCGGTTGCTACGGCCGTTGTGAGCCCGATCATTCGGTGGCCTGGGCCGGGAGTTCGCGCGGGCCGAGGTGGGGCCAGTGGGTGGCGAGGGTGGCCAGGCGGAGGCGGGGGTTGGGGGTGTGCAGGGGGAGCCAGCGTTGGCCGGCGGGGCCGTCGTTGATCAGGCCGCCGGTGCGGGAGGTGGTGGCGATGGGGACGGTTTGGGCGGCCGGGTGCTGGAGGAGGCGGGTGCGGAGGTTGGCTTCGCGGCGGTCGCTGTGGACGGAGAACAGGACGGGCGTGACGATGGCGGTGCGCTGGGCGAGGAGGGCGTAGCCGTCGAGTTTGGCGGCGACACGGTCCAGGGGTTCGGTGCCGGTGTCGTGTTCGAGGAAGAAGTCCAGGGTGTGGCCGTCTTCGTGCCAGCGTGCGTAGCCGTCGGGGCGTACGGTCTGGCCCCATTGGGCGGTGCAGCGGTGTTCGGGCCACCAGGTGACCAGACGGGCGTTTTCGTGGCGGCGGGCGAAGGCGGCGAGGGTGGCGTGGAAGTCGTTGACGCCGACCAGGTGGGTGAGGCGTTGGTTGTGGGCGATGCCGAGGGCGCGGTCGCGGCGGTAGCCGAGGGTGGCGAACTCGATGCCATCTTCGGAGGCCAGGACGGCGGCTCCGGCCGCGCCGATGACGTAGTGGTAGGGGGCGGCTCCGGCGCCGACGGGGAGGTTGGGGCGGAAGCGTTCGAGTACGCCCATGTGGTGCAGGGTGAGCAGCCGCTTGCGGGTGGCGGTGTCGGTGTCGAAGAAGAGCTGGGTGATCTGGGGTGAGGTCAGGACGCGGTGGTCCCAGACGGCGCGCAGGATCTTGCGGTCGCGGGGCGTGAGACGTACGGCGAGCGCGGCCAGGACGGCGGGCGTGAAGCGGGACTGGGTCATGGGTGGTGCTCCTTTTCAGTGGGTTCGTGGATCGTTGGGTACGGGGATGGCGGTTTGGCGGCCGTGGGCGTGGGCTGCTGCGGCGCGGACCTGAGCGGCGACGTTGGGGGCGGGTTCGGGCAGGGGGCGGGTCCGCAGGGTGAAGGGCGGGGCTTCGGCTGAGCGGACGACCAGGCGGGCGGCGGCCTGGAAGGCGTCCAGGTTGGCCAGGTCATGGGCGGACAGGTGCGGGATGAAGTGCCGTTCGGCCTCGCGGGCGTCCTCCGGCGACAGCGAGAAGTAGATCTTGTTGCGGGCGTCGGAGGAGATGGCCTGGCGCAGGTGGCGTGGTAGCTGGGCGAGGTGCTGGTGGGCCAGTACGAGTGACACGCGGTAGGCGCGGGCCTCGGCGAGCATGTCGCTCAGCGCGTGCGGGAGGGTGAGAAAGTTGTGCGCCTCGTCGCAGTAGAGCGCGGCGTGGCCGCGTGGGCGGCCGAGTTTGGCGCGGCGGGCGGCGGCCTGCCACACCTGGGCGAGGATGACCGAGCCGAGCAGGCGTGCGGTGTCGTCCCCGAGGACGCCCTTGGGCAGGCGGACCAGCAGGATGCCGCCGTCGAGTACGTCGGCCAGGTCGAAGGTGGAGGTGGCCGAGCCGAGGATGTCGCGGACGAACGGGCGGAGCAGGAAGGCCCGCAGTTTGTTCATGATCGGGGCGGTGACGTTGGCCTGGGATTGTTCAGACAGGCTGTCGTACCAGTTCCAGAAGCCGCGCAGGATCGGGTCGCCCAGGGTGGCGGTGGCGCGTTGGCGGCGGGCCGGGTCGGTGAGCAGGTCGGGGATGTCGGCGAGGGTGCCGCCGGTGCGGGCCAGGGTGAGCGCGCAGCCGCGCAGGATGTCGTCGGTACGCGGGCCCCAGTAGTCGCTGTAGATGGTGTGGAAGATGCCGACGAGGTTGTCCACGGTCATGTCGGCGTCTGTGGACGGGCCGCCGAGGGCGTTGAGGGAGGGGCGGGGGTGGCGGTCGTCGGGGTCGATGAGGACGACCTTGGCGGCGTGCTCGGGCGGGATGAGTCCGAGGAGGTCGCGGACTAGGTCGCCTTTGGCTTCGATGACCACGGTGCCGCGCCCGGCCTGGATGTCGGAGAGGATCATCTGGGCGAGGAGGGTGGATTTGCCGGTTCCGTTGGGGCCGAGGACGTGGACGTGGTGGCAGGAGTCGGCGACGCGTAGCGCGACGGGGCGTTCGTGGCCGACGTCGGAGACGCCCAGGATCTTGCCGGTCACCGGGATGGCCGGTGTCGGCGGGACGCTGTTGGCGCCCGCGCGGGTCAGCCCGGGTACGGCGGGGTCGAGTGGGAGGTGGGCGAGCGCCGCGAGTTCGGGGAGGGAGAGGAGGAAGCCGCGGCCGAGTCGGCGGTCGGCGAGTCGGCGGGCCGGGGCGGGCAGGCGGTGGCGTTGCAGGCGGTTGTGCCCGTTGTAGAGGGCGAACGCCGATGCGAGGGCGTGGGCGCGGCCGGTGAGTGCGTCCCGGGCGGAGCGTGGGTCGTTGGCTTGTACGGCGTAGCGGATGGCGACTTCGTAGCGGGGTCGTTGCGCCTTGTCGCGGATGGCTCGGGCTTCGGCGGACTCCTCCAGCCTGGCCACTCGGTCGGGGGTCGGGTGATAGCCGTGGCCGGGAGTGATGAGGTCGAGTACGGCGCGTACCGGTCGGACCAGGAGCGGCAGGCCGGAAAGGCGCCTGCCGGTGGCAGGGCGGGCCAGGATCTGGACGGCAGCGTGTTGCCACTGTGGCATGCCGGTTGCCGCGCCGAGCAGGGCGCGGAGCGGGTCGATGCTGTGGCCGTGCCGGATCGGCAGCCGTTCCCCGCGGGCGGGCAGAAAGCTGCCGCCGATCGCGCGGCCGGTGAGCGGGACGGGCGGGGTGGCGTCGGCCGGTCGGGTACGGCAGGACGGCCAGGCGGCCTCGACGGCGCGTTCCACCAGGTGTTGTGGGATCACGCCCGGCACCCAGATCCGGATGCGGACGCCGTTGATGCCGAAGAGGTACTCGAAGGCGAGGTGCGGCTGGCCGAGCAGCAGGCGTTTCCAGGCTGGGTGGAGCAGGCCGATGAAGTTGGCCCACAGCGTTTCGGCGGCGGGCATGTCGGCGACCGGTGGGGCGAGGATCTCGACGCAGCGGGCGTCTCGGGTGAGGCGGCGGTGGCGTAGGCGCTGGACGGTCGCGTGGGTGAGGGGGACGGCGGCGGCGACGGTGAAGGCGAGAAGGTGGCTCATGTCAGGCGCCGTCCACGGCGGTGGTGAGGGACCAGGCGCCGATGATGTCGGCCTTGGCCCGGCTGCCCGCCGGAGGGATGGCGGCGAGGAACCATCCGGCGCGGTCGATCGAGACGCGGCGGGCGTAGTACGCGCGGCGGGCCAGCTCAGTCTTGGCGAAACGGATCGGCGCGGGGGAGGCGGTCGCGGGCAGGAAGCGCTGGCGGTCGTGTAGGCCGTACCAGGCCAGCGCGCCGCCATCGGCGGTGCGCAACGCGTAGATGGGCGGCAGGACGCGGGCGGCGTGGCGGAACCACCACTGGCCGCGTAGGACGGCACGGTCGGCGAGTACGGCGCGGGCGGCCTGCGTGGTGTGCTCGCCGGGGGCGAGTAGGGTCCGTGCCTGCTTGGCGCGGTGGGCGCTGGCGACCGACCAGCCGTGGGCATGGGCGACCTGGAGCGGGTCGGCGATCAGGCCGGTTCGGGTGCCTGCGTCCAGGGCGGTGGCCTGGCCCTGGGCGTCCAGGTGTGGCTGTGGCACCTGCCTGTCCGTACGGGACGCGGCCACGACCCGCCATCCTGCGGTGGTCTCCTCGAAGATAAGGTGGGTGCGGGCGGTGGCTCCGGTGTAGGTGATCGTGGCGAGGAACCATCGGGCGCGGCCTGGTTGGGGGCGGGGGATGGTGTAGCGGGCCTCGCTGATCGGGGGCGGGGGTGAGATGGGGTCGTTGGTCTTGGCGGCGAGGCGGAACTGCGTGCGGGTGAGCTTCAGGGCCAGGCCGGCTTCGGCATGCTCCATTCCTCGTCCGCCGGCGTGGAGGGCGCGAAGGTACGCCTGCTGGTAGGCGTGGTGGATGCGGCGGGCTTCGGTCTGGGTGAGCTGCTGGCGGGGTTGGACGGTGGCGTGAGTTTCTTTGGCCTGGCCGCAGGCAACGCAGAGCGTGAGCTGGGCGGCCAGCAGGGCGGTGGCGACGGGGCGGATGATCATATGTCCTCCTCAGGATCGAAATTCGGGTTGGTGGTGAGTTCGGCGAGTTCTGCGGGGTCGCTGGTGACGGTGTCGTGCTCCCAGGCGCTGCTGATCACCTGGAAGGCGACGCGTTGCCGTCCGGCTGCGAGCAGGCCCATCCCGCGTTCGGCGGACAGCAGGAGCTGACGTTCTCCATCGGAGAGCTGGAAGGCGTCGGTGACGGTGTCGATGGCCTGCGGAGCTTGGCGGAGCAGGATCTGGGTGGTGGAGTTACCGATCACCGCTTGGCCGATGTCGGAGCCGAGAAGGTCGGCGGCGTCCTGAGTGATCACTGACAGGCCGGCCCAATGTTTACGGGCGGCTTTGGCCATCTTGAGCAGGAATTTCGCGCCTTCGGGTTCGCGCATCAGCAGCCACGCCTCATCGACGACGACCAGGCGGGGGCGGCGGTCGGCCGGGTCGGACACGCGTCGCCAGACGGCGTCCAGGGTGAGCAGGGTGCCGACCGGCTTGAGTTCGTCGGGCAGGTCGCGCAGCGAGAAGACGATCAGGTGGGAGTCGGGGTGGGTGGTGGTCTGGCCGTCGAACAGGCGGCGGTGACTCCCGGTGACGTACGGGGCGAGCCCGGCGGCGAGCTGCTGCGCGTGCGGGTCGGGGTCGGCGGCGAGTGCGGTGGCCAGATCGCGCATGAGCGGTGGGCGGCGCTGCCAAGTGTTCGGTTCGACGGTGATGCCGGCGTTTCGATAGGTGGCCAGAATGGCGCGGTCGAGGGCGGCCTTGGCGGTGTTGGGCAGCGGTTCGCCGAGCATGACCGCGACCAAGGTGTGCAGGAACAGGGCGCGGCGGGTGAGCGGATCGTCGCCGGGGCCACTGCGAGGCGGCAGGTCGAAAGGGTTGAGCCGGACGTCGGGGGCGCCGAAGTGGAGGTAGGCGCCGCCGACGGTTTCGGCGAGGCGGGCGTACTCGTCTTCGGGGTCGATGACGGCGACTTCGACCCCTTGGTACAGGGAGCGCAGGGCCTCCAGCTTGGCTAGGTAGGACTTTCCGCTGCCGCTGCTGGCCAGGATGACGGAGTTGTGGTTGGCCTGGGCGAAGCGGTCCCAGGCGACCAGGGACGCCGAGGACAGGTTGACTCCGTACAGGACGGCGGTGGGGCCGGGTTCGGTGGTCAGGTCGGGTGAGGTGAAGGGGAAGGCGGCGGCCAAGGCGGGGGTGTCGAAGCTGCGCCGCAGGTCGAGGTTGTCGTAGGCGAGGGGGAGGGAGCTGATCCAGCGTTGGAGTTGCCGGTAGGTGAGCGGCCGGGCATCCAGGAGGAGGGATGCGGCCAGGGCACGTACCTGGGCGCATGCCTCATCAAGGGCTTGTGGCGTGGTGGCGTGCACGGTCAGGTAGATCGAGGCGCGGAACAGTTTGGCCTGACCGCGGGCGATGCGGGCGGCGAGGTCCTGGGCGTCTTCGGCGGCGGCTTCGGTACCAGGGTCCAGGAGGCGTCCGTGCTGGTGGTCGCTGCGCAGCCCGGACTCCAGGCGGGCGAACTGCTTGCGCAACCGGTCTGAGGCGATGAGCGAGGGCACCGGCTCGATGTGCAGGGAGACGTCCAGGCGGCCGGGGTAGGTGAGCAAGGGTTCCAGCCATCCGGGGGCGACCTCACGGGGGTAGCCGGTGATCGCGAGGGTGGCGCAGACACCGTCGGTGACGTGCAACCTTCGGGGCTGGACCTCGATCGAGTCAGGGCCGAAGTGGATGGTCACCGGGAGCCTCCGATCACGTCGTCGCCGTCGGGCAGTGGTGGTGCGGTGGGGTCGAAGCAGGAGGTCAGCAGGGCATGGACGGCGGTGGCCGGGAGCGGCCGGACCACCAGTCCGCCGGCCGACAGTACGCGTGCGGCCTCGTCCAGCCGGCGCAGGGCCGTACTGCCGTGCGGGCCTGCGGCGGGTTCGCGGACGATGAGCAGGACCTGGCGGCGCAGCAGGTCATGCCGGGCCGACAGGTCAGTGAGGAAGGCGGCGTGCTCGGCGGCGGCGTGTGAGAGTGCCGGGTGGGGCAGGGCGGGAGCGGAGTTGCGCAGGTCGGCGATGGCGGCCGACAGATCGATGCGCTCGGCGCGTACCAGGACCTGGACCTGGCCGGACAGCGCGTTGAGCCACCGGGCGAAGGCGGACACGAGCGCGTCCTGCTCCTCGGCCGTACGCAGCGCGAAGTTGACGGTGGAGACCTCGGCCACGGCGGCGACGCCGTCCGGGCCCAGGTCGATCAGGCCGTGCTCGGTGACGCCACGGGCGGGCAGCCGCAGCGGGGACGGTGATGGCCCCGGGCGAGCAGCTATCCAGGTGGGTGGGGCTGGGGCGGCGGATCGGGTCATGTGCTTGGCGGCGCGTCGGTGGCGCAGGGCGGCGAGGACGTAGCGGTCCAGGGAGATACCGTCGTGCCGCCCGATGGCCAGCACGATGCCCGCGACCGCGATGGGCACGGCGAGGACGGCCAGGGCCAGCGGCGGGACGTGGTCGGCCAGGAGCAGGTAGCCGCCGTACAGCAGGGCGCCGGTGCCGCCGAAGATGATGATCTGACGCGCGGTGAAGCCTCCGATGATCTTGTCTGGGGCCTCGACGTCGGCGGGGATGCGGACGATGTCGTTCATCGCTTGTCACCGCCCTTGCGGCGGGCGGGCGGCTTGCGGCGCGGGGCTCGCCGCGGTTCTCCGGCCACTCGGGCGTGCCGGGAATCGGCGCGCCGGGCGCGACGATCGGACGGACCTGGGTGCCGCCGGTTGCCTTGGGCGGGGTGGCCACGCTCTGGTTGCGGAGGTGGTACATCTGCCCGAGTCCGGCCGGGCCTCTGGCGTAGTAGGTCTCGCGCGGGTAGCCGTAGACGGGGGTGGTCGCGGGGACCGGGCCGGGAGGGTTGGGAGTGGGCCGGTACTTCCCCGGCATCGGCGGCCCGGTCGGCGCGTGCTTGATCGGGGTCGGGGCCCATTGCTGCGGCGGACGGCGGGCACCGACCGGGGCGTGCTTGAACGGCCCGCTGCCACCCCGTGCCGCGGCGGCAGCGGTGCCGGCAAAACCGGTTGCCGCTCCTGCCGGTCCTGCCATCACCGGCAAGGCCCGACCTGTCATGGCAGTGGCCGCTGCCGTCTTCTTGCCGCTGCGGCCTCGCCCGAGGTGCAGCGCGTTCAGGATCGGCGAGGCGAGCCGGTAGGCGATGGCGTACTTGACGATCCGGGCGATCGTCGAACCGCGGCCACGGTGGGTGAAGACCGTACGCGACACCCAGCCGGGGATGCGCACCAAGATGATCAACAGGCACAGGGCGATCAGCAGGTTGTAGAGCTGGCCGTGGAGTGTCAGCCCGACGATCTGACGGCCGTCCTGGTTGAAGAAGATCCGCACCGCAGCCACCAGGGTCATGGACTGGCCGATCTGGATGAGCAGCAGACCGGTGAACGCCCGGCCCCACAGCCGGGCCGCCCCGTCGGTGTGCGGCAGGGCCAGGCAGGCCAGCGCGAGAGGCGCGACGATGACCAGCAGGATCGTCATGGCGATGCGGAACATAAAGGTGATCAGTAGAAGGATCAGCAGGATGACCGCGACCAGGGCGAGCAGGACGTAGAAGATCTCGCCGTCGTTGTAGGGCAGGATCATCGTCCGGATGGCGTTGGCCGCGCGTGTCGCGTCGAAGTCCTGGCCGAGCAGTGCGAGCGAGACGCCGTTGGCCAGCCGGACGGCTTCGATCGTGAAGAACAGGCTGAAGTTCGCGGCCCCGAACGCCACGACCAGGCGCGGCAGTACCTCTTTGATCGCGTACCGGGTCTGTACCGTGCCATGGCCCATGACCAACACCCCGGCGGCGATCACCAGGACCACGAACCCGCTATTGGCCATGACCGCGCTCGCCTGCCACAGATCGTGGATCCGCGGCTGTCCCTCGATGTCCGGTGTGGCCAGCAGGGTCTCGGCCAGGGCACTCAGCAGGGGGCGGATCGCCATAGCGACGAGCTGGGCGAACCAGTTGTTGATCTGTCCGTTCACCCAGCCGCCCAGGTCCAGCCCGAACGGCGGAGCCGGAGGAGAAGTGGGGCTGGGGGTGGGTGCCGGCGTCGGTGCGGCGGCAGCGGGCCCGGCAATGGCGATCACGGCCAGTGCCGGTGCGGCAACGGTTGCGGCAACCGGGACGGCAACGATGGCAACAGGCCGGAAGGCGCCCGGCCAAGGGGCCGCCATCACCCGCTCACCAGATGCCGCAGGACGTTCACCAGCAGCGGCGCCAATACGGCCAGCGTGTAACCGAACGCGCTCGCCTTCAGTGCCGCCTTGGCCTTGTGTACCTCTCCCGGATCGCCACCCGCGATCAGGTACCGCACCCCGCCGACGGTGAGCATCAGTGTGGCCAGGGCCGCGAGCAGGCCGACCAGCCAGGTTCGCGTGTTGTCGAAGACCCTGCCGAGATCTTCCGGGCGGGTCGGCGGGGAGGGCGGTGGGTTGGCGATCATCCCGAACGCGACGGTTGCCAGTGTGGCAACGACCACGGCAACGATTGCCACGACCACCACGGCGTTCCGTAGCCGCCGCTGCCACCGCCTGCCGGGCGTTGCCGTTTCGGCAGGCGGGGTGGCGGCCCTACCGGTCAGCGGCGGGGCGTCCTGCGGCCGTCGCGAGGGTGCTGCCGCTCTTGCCGGGGCTGGTCGGGGTGGGGGAAAGAGGGGCCGCGCGGAGCCGGAGGTGACGCCCCTGCCTCCTTTCTCAAGGTCGGAGTCGGATGCGATATCTGAGGTGATCCGGCTCCGCGCGGAGTTCATGGATGTCGCGTCGAGGGGGGCGATCGCCCGCGCGCCGGTACGAAACCGTTCCTGAGCCTGCCGCGCCTGCGCGCACAAGCGGAAACGCAGGTTGGGCTGGTCAAGGTCGGTAGTACGGACCGCGTCAAGGAAGCGGGTCAGTACCTCGTGATCGATGACCGCCACATCCGGTACCCGCCTCCCGGCGGTGATCTCGTCGGCGATCCGGCCGGCGATCGCGCGCAGGGTAGGCAACGCGATCCCGGTGATGGCGGCCTGCCACAACGGGCCCCCAGTACGAGCACGGCTGACCAACTCCCGCCACACCGCATCACGGGTCGCGCCGCTCAGCAGGGGATGCCGCAGCATGCTGCGCAGCTCGTTCAACGGGATCGGCCGCTGCGGGAGATCGGGCGCGAGCGTCCCGTCGATCATCAAGCAGTGCGGCTGCTCGCAAAGAAGCTGGAAGAGATGCTCGACGGCGTCCAACGTGAGGTGCCGGCGGGCGGGCTGGTGGGTCTCGGATTGCATCGGTGACTCCCCGGCGCGAGGAAACTTCGGTTGCTCGCCATCCGGTCTAGAGGCCCGCTCAGGCAACCCTCTGGCGGAAACCGAAGCGCCCAGCCCGCCGCCACCAATGTCGTTTCCGCAGGTCAAAGCCCATATCGAGGAACCTGCCAGTGGTTTGCCAGTGCCGCGGCCTCAACTGGAATCCATCTGAGGAACGCCCCGCACCGCCCGTGAACTCACCATCTGCACCCGGCCGCCACGCCGCTGAGGCCCACCCGGTCGTCCGGCAGCGCCTGGTCATCGTCCCGACGGCCATCCGCACCGCCCGCGCGTTCGTCGCCTGGCAGCACCGCCACCTCGGCCCGCCGCCCGGCGCCATGTTCGCCATCGGCGTCACCACACCCGACACCACGCTGGTGGGCGTGGCCATCATCGGCCGCCCCTTCGCCCGCGACTTCGACGACGGCTTCACCGCCGAAGTCACCCGCCTGGCCACCGACGGCACACCGAATGCCTGCTCGGCCCTGCTGGGCGCGGCCTGGCGAGCCGCCCGCGCCATGGGCTACCGCCGCCTGATCACCTACACCCGCGCCCGCGAACCTGGGACCAGCCTCCACGCCGCCGGCTATCGCCGCGTCACCACTCGCCCACGAGCAACCGCCGCTGATGGCATCCAGCGGACCTTGTGGGAAATCAGGACCGCTCCTCCGGATTGGCCCACTCCAGATGGCTCAAGGTCCGGTCACACCGAGCAGGCGACTGCCCCGGCAGGTACCTCATGAAGGAAATGAGAGTCAAAGATTTGCTGAGCCTGCCACCCACGATCGATCTGATGACTGCGGCCAGCGCACTCGGAATAGGCCGTACCAAGGCTTATGAACTCGCACGCAAGGGTGAATTCCCGGTTCACATCGTTCGTGTCGGTGATCTGTACCGCGTATCCACCCCGGACCTGCTCAGGGTCCTTGATGTGAACCTCTCGCGGGACTGACCGGCCCGAACACCCCCTCATCCTGTTGCCGACCACCAGCCGTGGTCGGCAACAGGCATGTTGCAGCCAGTGCAGTACTCACCACAGACTGCCCCCAGCCATCAGCGCACTCACGAACACACACCTACAGGTACGAACGCCCAAACCGCCATAAGCTCGCCTTCTGCTGTTCAATCAGCCGCGAGGGCCCGCCGCCCGCAGTCTCGCCTGGTGTCGATCTGGTGTGATCTCTGTCACCTGATCAGGTCCAGTCCCACTAACAAATGGCTAACAAACGATCAAGAGGCCAGATCCACGATCTTGGGATCTAGCCTCTGAACTGGGGAAACGTGGTGGGGCTACCAGGACTTGAACCTGGGACCTCTTCCTTATCAGGGAAGCGCTCTAACCGTCTGAGCTATAGCCCCGCAGAGTGTGGCATTGAGCGTATCGCATCCAAGTGGGCGGAGCGAACCGGTTGCCAACGGGGAAAAGCTTACCGTGTCGCAAGGGGTGGGTGGGCCGTCGTCCCCGCGAGGGTGGGGCCTCGCGGGGACGGGGGGGGGGGGGGTGGGTTTATTCGGCCTCGCTGAAGGTGACCTCCACGCCGCCCACGACGTCGGAGGCGAGGTTGTAGATGACCGCGCCGAGGGTGGCCAGGGCGGTGATCAGGACGACGTTGATCGCGCCGACCAGGGCGGTGAAGCCGAGGATGCGGACCGGGTCGAACCATGCGGAGGCGTCGATGGCGTTGGTGGCCTTGCCGTCCGGGTTGGTGAGCTGGTTGACGGTGTCGACGATGGAGTCGAAGACGCCGACCGCGCTCAGCACGCCGTACAGGACGGCGACCGCGACGAACAGGATGACGAAGCAGACCAGGGACACCACGAAGCTGAACTTCATGGCGGACCACGGCTCGACGCGGCGCAGGACCAGGTGGGCCTTGCGCGGGGCGCGGGCGTTTCCGGATTGCTTGCCGCCCTGCTTCCTGCTCGTGGTGGTGGTCAGGAGCGGTTCGCTCAGGCTGCCGCGCGAGTCGCGGGAGCCGTCCTGGGAGCCGGCGGACGGTGGTACGGCCGGCCCGGGCGGACGGCCGCCGCCCGGCGCGGCGTTGGGCGGCGGTGACTTGACCGGAGAGCCCGGCCCGCCGTGGCCGCCCGGGCCCATCGGGCCGCCCATGGGGCCGTTGGGGCTCTTGGAGCCCGGCGCGCCACCAGGTCCGCCAGGTCCACCAGGTCCACCGGGCCCGCCGTGGCCGCCAGGCCCGCCTGGGCCGCCGCCCGGTCCCTTGGCACCGGGGCCGGGGCCTTTGCCGGCGTTGGGCCCGCCGACCGGCCCTTTGGAACCGGGGGATGGGGAGTCCACCACCTCGATGATGTCGTTGTCGGTGGTCTTGTCCATTTTCTCCGTCACCTGGTTGCGCGGTCCTGAAGCAGCGGCCGGGGGCCTCCGCTGCGAATTTCCGCCAGAGTTTCCGCCAGTGCCCGAAGAACCCGCAGGCTGGCCAGGGCCTCCCGGCCCCTGTGCCGGCCCTGCGCCCCCGCCGGGTTTCGCCTGGGCGTTCATGGGTTACTCTCCTCCTCCGGCAACCGCTTCTTCCACAGTCTCCACCGTCTCCAGCGACTCAGCGTTCCGGGCAAGGGCCACCACGCTGTCGCCCTCTGCGAGGTTCATCAACCGCACTCCCATGGTCTGACGGCCAGACTGCTTGATCTCCGCGGCGCTCGTCCGGATCACTCCCCCTGCGGACGTGATGGCGAAGACCTCGTCCTCGGGGCTGACCATGACGGCACCGACCAGCTTGCCACGAGCACTGACGATCTTCGCGGTCAGCACTCCCTTGCCGCCTCGTCCTTGTATCGGATACTGATCAGCGGGGGTGCGCTTGGCATACCCGCCCTCCGTGGCGATTAACACATCATCGCCGTCTCCGACCACATTCATCGACAAAAGCTCATCTCCGCCGACAAATCTCATACCGATCACACCGCTGGTCGCCCTGCCCATCGGACGCAGCGCGTCGTCGGAGGCGGTGAACCTGATCGACTGCGCGTTGCGGGAGACCAGCAGCAGGTCATCGCTCTCCGAGACCAGCCGGGCGGCGATGACCTCGTCGTCATCGCGCAGGTTGATCGCGATCAGGCCACCGGAGCGCGGCGAGTCGTACTCCGCCAGCCTGGTCTTCTTCACCAGGCCGCTGCGGGTGGCCAGCACCAGGTACGGGGCCACGTTGTAGTCGCGCAGGTCGAGGACCTCCATGACCACCTCGTCCGGCTGCATCGCCAGCAGGTTGGCCAGGTGCTGGCCGCGGGCGTCGCGGGCGGCGTCGGGAAGCTCGTACGCCTTGACCCGGTAGACCCGGCCCTTGTTGGTGAAGAACAGCAGCCAGTGGTGGGTCGTGGTGACGAAGAAGTGGTCGACGATGTCGTCCTGGCGGAGCTGCGCCCCACGCACCCCCTTGCCGCCGCGCTTCTGCGCGCGGTACAGGTCGGTACGGCTGCGCTTGGCGTATCCGCCGCGGGTGATCGTGACGACCATGACCTCCTCGGCGATGAGGTCTTCCATGGACATGTCGCCGTCGTAGGCGATGATCTCCGTCTTGCGCTCGTCGCCGTACTTGCCCGCGATCTCCGTCAGCTCGTCGCCGACGATCTGCCGCTGCCGGGCCTCGGAGCCGAGGATGTCGTTGTAGTCGGCGATGTGGGCCATCAGGGTGTCGTACTCGTCCTGGATCTGCTGGCGCTCCAGGGCGGCGAGCTTGCGGAGCTGCATGTCCAGGATGGCCTGCGCCTGGACCTCGTCGATCTGCAGCAGCGCCATCAGGCCCTGCTGGGCCACCGCGGCCGACTCCGAGGACCGGATGAGGGCGATGACCTCGTCCATGCGGTCCAGGGCGCGCAGCAGGCCGCGCAGGATGTGCGCCCGCTCCTCGGCCTTGCGCAGCAGGTAGCGGGTCCGCCGGACGATGACCTCGACCTGGTGGGCCACGTAGTAGCGGACGAACTGGTCGAGCCGCAGCGTGCGCGGCACGCCGTCGACCAGGGCCAGCATGTTGGCGCCGAAGGTGTCCTGGAGCTGGGTGTGCTTGTAGAGGTTGTTCAGGACGACCTTGGCCACGGCGTCGCGCTTGAGCACGATGACCAGGCGCCGGCCGACCCGGGCGGAGCTCTCGTCGCGTACGTCGGCGATCCCGCTGACCTTGCCCTCGCGCACCAACTGAGCGATCTTGAGGGCCAGGTTGTCCGGGTTGACCTGGTACGGCAGCTCGGTGACGACCAGGCACTGGCGGCCCTTGGCGTCTTCCTCGAACTCGACGATGGCCCGCATGGTGATCGACCCGCGGCCGGTGCGGTACGCCTCCTCGATGCCCCGGCGGCCGACGATCAGCGCGCCGGTCGGGAAGTCGGGGCCCTTGACCAGGGCCACCGAGGCGTCCAGCAGCTCCTCGTCGGTGGCGTCGGGGTGGTGGAGGGCCCACTTGACCGCCTCGGCGACCTCGCGCAGGTTGTGCGGCGGGATGTTGGTGGCCATCCCGACCGCGATCCCGCCCGAGCCGTTGACCAGCAGGTTGGGGAAGCGGGAGGGCAGGACCGCCGGCTCCTGGGAGCGCCCGTCGTAGTTGGACTGGAAGTCGACGGTCTCCTTGTCGATGTCGCGCAGCAGCTCCATCGCGATCGGGGCCAGCTTGGCCTCGGTGTACCGCATGGCCGCCGCCGGGTCGTTGCCCGGAGACCCGAAGTTGCCCTGGCCGTCGACCAGGGGATAGCGCAGCGACCAGGGCTGGGCCAGCCGTACCAGCGCGTCGTAGATCGAGGTGTCGCCGTGCGGGTGATAGGAGCCCATCACGTCGCCGACGACCCTGGAGCACTTGAAGTAGCCGCGGTCAGGCCGGTAGCCGCCGTCGTACATCGCGTACAGGACGCGCCGGTGCACCGGCTTGAGACCGTCACGCACGTCCGGCAGCGCCCGCGAGACGATGACCGACATCGCGTAGTCCATGTAGCTGCGCTGCATCTCGGACTGGATGTCGACCGGCTCGATGCGGTCGGCCGGAGGAGTGGTGTTCACTTCCGTCACGGGATCAGGATTCCTTTTCTCACAACGTAAGTCGGCTTAGACGTCGAGGAAGCGGACGTCACGTGCGTTGCGGATGATGAAGTCGCGGCGGGCCTCGACGTCTTCGCCCATCAGGACGCTGAACAGCTCGTCGGCCTGGGCCGCGTCGTCGAGTGTCACCTGGAGCAGCAGGCGGGTGTCCGGGTTCATCGTGGTGTCCCAGAGCTGGGCGGCGTTCATCTCACCGAGGCCCTTGAACCGCTGCACGTTGTCGCGGGGGCGCGGGTCCTGCTTGCCCGCTGCCACGCCGGCCTCGATGATCGCGTCGCGCTCCCGGTCGGAGTAGGCGTAGGAGGCGTCGTCGCCGCGGCGGTCCCACTTGATCTTGTAGAGCGGCGGCTGGGAGAGGTAGACGTGCCCGGCCTCGATCAGCGGGCGCATGAACCGGAACAGCAGCGTGAGCAGCAGCGTGTTGATGTGCTGACCGTCGACGTCGGCGTCGGCCATCAGGATGATCTTGTGATAGCGCAGCTTGGAGATGTCGAACTCGTCGTGCACGCCGGTGCCCAGCGCGGTGATCAGCGCCTGGACCTCGTTGTTCTGGAGGACCTTGTCGATCCGGGCCTTCTCCACGTTGAGGATCTTGCCGCGGATCGGCAGGATCGCCTGAAAACGGGAGTCTCGGCCGCCCTTGGCCGAGCCGCCCGCCGAGTCGCCCTCGACGATGAACAGCTCGCACTTGTCGGGCTCGCTCCACTGGCAGTCGGCCAGCTTGCCGGGCAGGCCGGAGCCCGACTCCAGCAGCGACTTGCGCCGGGTCAGGTCGCGCGCCTGGCGCGCGGCGATCCGGGCCCGGGACGCCTGGAGGGACTTGCTGATGATCTCCTTGGCCTCGCCGGGGTTGCGTTCGAACCAGTCGCGAAGGTGATCGTTGCACGCTTTCTGGACGAACGACTTGGCCTCGGTGTTGCCCAGCTTGGTCTTGGTCTGGCCCTCGAACTGCGGATCGGCGAGCTTGACCGAGATGATCGCGGTGAGGCCCTCGCGGATGTCCTCGCCGGCGAGGTTGTCGTCCTTGCCCTCCTTGAGGAACCGCTGCTCGCGCGCGTAGCGGTTGACGATCGACGTCAGCGCGGCGCGGAAGCCCTCCTCATGGGTGCCGCCCTCGGCGGTGTTGATCGTGTTGGCGAAGGTGTAGACCGACTCGGTATAGCTGCTGTTCCACTGCATGGCGATCTCGACGGAGATGCCGTCGGCCTGCGACTCGAAGTCGATGACCGAGTTGTGGACCGGCTCCTTCTTCGAGTTGATGTGGGAGACGAAGTCGGAGATGCCGCCCTCGTAGTAGTAGGTCACCACGTGTGGTTCGCCGTTGACATGGTCGGCCCGCTCGTCGCGCAGGCTGATCGTCAGGCCCTTGTTCAGGAAGGCCATCTCCTGGAAGCGGCGCGCCAGAGTCTCGAAGTTCCATGTCGTGGTCTCGAAGATCTCATCGTCGGCCCAGAAGGTGATCGAGGTGCCGGTCTCGTCCGTCTGCTCGCCCTTGGCCAGCGGGGCGGTGGGCCGGGAGTGTTCGTAGGACTGCCGCCAGTAATGGCCCTCGGTGCGGATCTCCACCTCAAGGCGGGTGGAGAGCGCGTTGACCACGGAGACGCCGACGCCGTGCAGGCCGCCGGAGACCGCATAGGACTTGCTGTCGAACTTCCCGCCCGCGTGCAGGACGGTCAGCACGACCTCGACCGCCGGTCTGCCCTCGGCCTCGACGATGCCGACGGGAATGCCACGACCGTTGTCGACCACGCGCACACCGTTGTCGGGGAGCAGGGTGACCTCGATGTTGTCACAGCAACCCGCGAGGGCTTCGTCGACGGCGTTGTCGACCACCTCTTGCACAAGGTGGTGAAGCCCGCGCTCCCCGGTGGAGCCGATGTACATGCCGGGGCGCTTTCTGACCGCCTCCAGCCCTTCGAGTACGGTGATTGAGCTAGCGTCGTAGGACAAGTGCAAATCCTCCTGCCGCGGACACGCGGCGCGGGAAGCACCGTGAATGCGTGCTCCCTGCCGTGCCCGTCACCGATGTGAGTGCCCCGATGCGTTCACCCAGGGGAAGCGGCCGTGCATGCCGGGGTGACGCGCAAGCGGACGTGTCCGGAATCATTTTTCATTCTACCGGGCGCGAGCGCGTGATGTGGCATTGACGGCGGCTGTGATGGCCCTGTCGGGCGTTCACCCCTCTCTCAAGCATCCCCCTACTGGAAAGGGGGTCGTCGCCGTAGAGAGCGAGCTGGCCCATCCAGCCGGGATTGTGGGGGTCCGCGCGCGGGTGTTCGCGACGGAGTACGGCGGGGCGCGCGGCGATGCGGTACGGCGGGCGCGCGAGATCGCCTTGACCCGGCCGGTTGTGTCGCGCCGGGCTCAGCCGTACGTGTCGCCCGGGCCGCGGCTCCCGGTGACCCGCAGGCCGCCTCTCGGGCGTGGCCCGCGCTGCGGCCCCTGGACCTTCACCCGGCGGACGGTGCCCTCGCCCAGTTCCTCGTTCAGCCGTTTGACCAGCGTCGTCGCCAGCAGCCGCACCTGCGTGGCCCAGGCGGTGGAGTCCGCCGAGACCACGACCTCGCCGTCGGTGAAGCTCTCCGGCCTGGTGTGCGCCGCCAGATCCACGCCCACGATGTCGCGCCAGCGCCCGAAGACCCCGCCGACGGCGATCTCCTGCTCCCACCCCCGGTAGGCCAGCAGCTCGCGGATCGCCGTGCCGAAGAGCTGGGGATCGCTCGCGTCCCTGCGCGCCCCCGCGCGTTTGCGCCGCGGCTCGCGGCGCGGGAGCCGGCCCCGCCTTTCCGCGTCGGCCTTGGCCTGGGCCAGCTTCTCCCTGGCCATCGCCGCGCCGCGGGCGGCGATCCGCTTGGGGTCGATCGGGTCAGGGGATGTGAACTCAGTCGCCATGCGACACACTTCCCTCCGCGACTTGGTACCGGAAGCCGGACAGTTCGGTCGGCACGTCTTCTGGCACGGCCGCGGTGACGAGCACCTGCTCCGCGTCGCGCACGGTCTCGGCCAGACGCCGCCGGCGCTGAGCGTCGAGTTCGGCGAAGACGTCGTCGAGGATCAGCACCGGGTCGGAGCCGTCGGCCCGCAGCAGCTCGTAGGCGGCCAGCCGGAGGGCGAGCGCGAACGACCACGACTCGCCGTGGCTGGCGTATCCGCGGGCGGGCAGGTCGCCCAGGCCCAGCAGGAGGTCATCGCGGTGCGGGCCGACCAGGGTGACGCCGCGTTCCACCTCGGCGTCGCGGACCTCAAGGAGCCGGGCGCGCAGCCGTTCGGTCAGTACGGCGCGGTCGGTCGTCCCCAGGTCGTCCTCGCCTGTGGACAAGTGCGTGCCGCGGTAGGACATCACGACGGCCACCGAGCCGGGGGCCAGCGCCGCGTAGGCCCGCGCCACCAGCGGTCGCAGCGCCTCCACCAGGTCCAGCCGGGCACCCAGGAGTTCGGCTCCGTGGCGGGCCAGGTGGGCGTCCCAGACGTCGAGCGTGCTCAGTACGTCGCCCGCGCCCATCGAGGCGAAGCCGGCCTCGTCCTCGGCCCGCCGTACCACGGTATGGCCGGTACGGCTCCCGCGCCTGCCGCCCTGACGGGTGGTCATCGCGGTGCGCAGCAGCGCACCGCGCTGTTTGAGCACCCGGTCGTAGTCGGCGCGCACGCCCGCGAACCTCGGGGCCCGCGCGACGAGCAGGTCGTCGAGGAAGCGCCGCCGTTCCGACGGGTCGCCCTTGACCAGAGCCAGGTCTTCCGGGGCGAACAGGACGGTCCGCAGCAGGCCCAGGGCGTCGCGGGCGCGGGAGAGGGGGGCGCGGTTCAGCCGGGCGCGGTTGGCCCGCCCGGGGTTGATCTCCAGCTCGACCAGGGCCCTGCGGTCGTCCTTGACGACGGAGGCCCGCACGATGGCCCGGCCCGCGCCGTGGCGCACGAGGGGGGCGTCGGCGGCCACCCGGTGGCTGGACTGCGTCGCGACGTAGCCGATCGCCTCGACCAGGTTGGTCTTGCCCTGCCCGTTGGGCCCCACGAACGCGGTCACGCCGGGCTGGAGCTCCAGCTCGACGGACGGGTAGGACCGGAAGTCGGTCAGCGACAGGTGGGCGACATGCACTCAGGAAGGCTACTGGGCCACAGGGCTCACCGTCGTCACACCCGTGTCGTCCGGTATGTCGGAGTTATCCGGCCTGGCCTTCCGGTTGGCCGCTCCAGGCTCAGGCGGGGGGCGCGACGTCGGCGCCGGGGGAGTCGGCCCCCAGGCCCTCGGAGCCCGCCGCCGAGGAGACGGCGTGCCCGCCGAACTGGCTGCGCAGCGCCGCGATGACCTTCATGGCGGGGGAGTCGGACTGACGGGACCTGAACCGCGCGTAGAGCGCCGCGGTGATCACCGGGAGCGGTACGGCGTGCTCGATCGCGGCCTGGACCGTCCAGCGGCCCTCTCCGGAGTCCTGAGCGTAGCCACGGAGCTCGGACAGGTCGGGGTCCTCGTCCAGCGCCCGGACCATCAGATCGAGCAGCCAGGAGCGGATCACGGTGCCCTGCCGCCAGCTCCTGAACGTGCCCTCGACGTCATCGACGACGTCGGCGGCCTCCAGCAGCTCCCAGCCCTCGGCGAAGGCCTGCATCATGCCGTACTCGATGCCGTTGTGGACCATCTTCGCGAAGTGCCCGGCACCGATCTTGCCCGCGTGGACGAACCCGCCCTCGGCCGGCTTCAGGGTGCCGAAGACGGGGGAGAGCGCGCGGATGTGCGCCTCGTCGCCGCCGGTCATCAGCGCGTAGCCGTTGTCCAGCCCCCACACGCCGCCGCTGACGCCCACGTCGACGAAGCCGATGCCCTTCGCGGCCAGCTCGTCGCCGTGCCTGCGGTCGTCCACATAGTGGGAGTTGCCGCCGTCGATCACGATGTCGCCAGGGGCCAGCAGGCCCGCCAGCGCCTCCACGGTGGCCCGGGTCGGCTCACCCGCCGGGACCATGACCCACACCGCCCGTGGCGTCCTCAGCCGCTCCACGAGCTCCTTGAGGCTCTCCACGTCACTGATCGCGGGATCGCGGTCATAGCCCACGACCTCGTGGCCGCCGCGGCGCAGCCGCTCGGCCATGTTGCCGCCCATACGGCCGAGGCCGACCATGCCGATCTGCATACGAGCACCCCCTTGAAGGGTTTACGTCCAGATTCACGTCGGTATCGCGGCTGATCCACTGGCTTTGCATCCGCCGAAATCCACGCCCCGCATACCCGCGAGCGCCGCGCCGAATCGAGTCCGGCACGGCCGTGGACAAGCCTAGCGTCCGCCGGATGACGCTTCGCGCCGGGCGTACCGGGGCCTGCCGCGGGTTGGGGGGTTCGGGGCGTGGGGTCAGCCGGACAGGCGGATGGGCATGATCAGGTAGCGGTAGTCGGGCGCGCTGTCGTCGCCCTCGGGCTTGCCGCCAGTGAGGATGGCCGGCTTGGTGGACGTGGTGAACGAGAGCCGGGCCACGTCGGAATCGATCGCGCCGAGCCCCTCCAGCAGGAACTGGTGGTTGAAGGCGATGTTGATCTCGTCGCCGTGCAGTTCGGCGGGCAGCGCCTCGACGGCCTGGGCCTCGTCGCCGCTGCCGGCCTCCAGGACGACCTCGCCGCCGCGGAACGCCAGCCGTACCGGGGTGTTGCGCTCGGCGACCAGCGCCACGCGCTTGACGGCCTCGACGAACGGGCCGGTGGCGAGGTCCGCGTGCGCGGAGAACTCCGTCGGCAGCAGCGAGCGGTACTTGGGGAACTCCGGGTCGAGCAGGCGGGTCGTGGTACGCCGTCCCCCGCTGGAAAAGCCGATCATGCCTTCGCCGGTGCCGCCCGCGGAGCTGAGCGCGATCTCCACCTCGGCGCCGGTCGTGAGCGACTTGGCGGTGTCGGCGAGGGTCTTGCCGGGGATCATCGCGATCGCGCTGAACTCGGGCTGGTCGGGCTGCCACTTCAGCTCGCGTACGGCCAGGCGGTACCGGTCGGTGGCGGCCAGCGTGACCGTGTCGCCGTCGATCTCCATCCGGACACCGGTGAGCATCGGCAGGGTGTCGTCCCGGCCCGCGGCGACGGCCACCTGGCCCACCGCGGACGCGAACACGTCACTGCCCACGCGCCCGGCCGCGGGCGGCATGGCGGGCAGCGACGGGTAGTCCTCCACAGGCATGGTCAGCAGGGTGAACCGGGCACTGCCGCAGGTCACCACCGCCTTGGCCCCATCGACGACGAAATCCACAGGCTGTGCGGGAAGGGCCCGGGTGATCTCGGCGAGCAGCCGGCCGGAGACCAGTACCACGCCCGGCTCGCCCGTCTGCAGGTCGAGGGTCACCTCCGCGGACACCTCGTAGTCGAAGCCGGAGAGCTTCAACTGCTGGTCTTCGGTGACCTCAAGGCGCATGCCGGCGAGGACCGGCACAGATGGGCGTGCCGGAAGGCTGCGTGCCGTCCATGCGACCGCCTCGGCGAGTACGTCTCGGTCGACCCTGAACATCACGGTGGATCCGCCTCCTGTGGGTATCGGCTCTCGTTGGTCTCGTGAGTCTCGGTGATCTCGGTGATCTTGATGCGGGCGCGGCGTCTCGTCTCGCCGCGGGTGTGGGTCCAAGTCTCGCCTGACCCGCACCGGGGTCGGGCCGGAACCCTTCTATGGGTTTTGAGTTTCTTGGAGGGAGAGATAGCTGGTCATCTTCTTAGGGGCTGTGGATACTGTGGGCAACGGTGGTTTCCGCAGCTCAGCCCGGGGATTTTCATCCACCGACCCTGTGGGTGAAGCCTGTTGGAAACTTGTTCGGTTGGGGATGACGGGCCACTGTGCACAGGCCATCCCCAGGCGACGGGGTCTCTGTCCACTGGCTATCCACAAGGTTTCCACGGGTTTTCCACTGGGTAGGTGTCCGGTTTGCGCTCTCGTTGCCAACCCGTTCACAGGCCATCCCCAGGTTGTCCACGAGTCGTCCACAACCTTTCCCCAGGATGTCCCCAGAGTTATCCCCAGGGCGGGAAGTGAGGCTCCGGCCGCCGATCGGGCCGGGCCGACGCCCAAACCCCCTGTCCCACCGGCCAAGTAGGGCATTCGCGACTGATCCACAGCGTTATCCACAGGCTGTGTATGGTGTGCGCCGGTACCGGGGATCGTGTGGTACAGGAAGCGGTCAGGCATCACGGGACTGCTGTTTGATCCGGCCGGTCAGCTCGTTGACCTGGTTGTAGATCGACCGGCGCTCGGCCATTAGCGAGCGGATCTTCCGGTCCGCGTGCATGACGGTCGTGTGGTCGCGCCCGCCGAACTGCTGGCCGATCTTGGGTAGTGACATGTCGGTGAGTTCGCGGCACAGGTACATCGCGATCTGCCGGGCCGTCACCAGCACCCGCGAGCGCGACCCGCCGCACAGGTCGTCGATCGAGATCCCGAAGTACGCGGCGGTCTGCGCCATGATCGTGGCCACCGTGATCTCCGGGCTGGAGTCCTCGGTGATCAGGTCCTTCAGCACGACCTCGGCGAGCTGGAGGTCCACCGACTGCCGGTTCAGGCTGGCGAACGCGGTGACCCGGATCAGCGCGCCCTCCAGCTCCCGGATGTTCGTGGATATCCGGGACGCGATGTACTCCAGCACGTCGCCGGGCGCGGCCAGGCCCTCCTGGATGGCCTTCTTACGCAGGATCGCGATGCGCGTCTCCAGCTCGGGCGGCTGGACGTCGGTGATCAGGCCCCACTCGAAGCGGTTGCGCAGCCGGTCCTCCAGTGTGACGAGCTGCTTGGGCGCGCGGTCGCTGGAGATGACGATCTGCTTGTTGGCGTTGTGGAGGGTGTTGAAGGTGTGGAAGAACTCCTCCTGGGTCTGCTCCTTGCCCTCCAGGAACTGGATGTCGTCCACGAGCAGGATGTCCACGGCCCGGTAGCGGCTGCGGAAGCCGTCGGCCTTGTGGTCGCGGATCGAGTTGATGAAGTCGTTGGTGAACTCCTCCGAGCTCACGTACCGCACCCGGGCGCCGTCGTACAGGCTCTGCGCGTAGTGGCCGATCGCGTGCAGCAGGTGGGTTTTCCCCAGGCCGGAGTCACCGTAGATGAACAGCGGGTTGTACGCCTTGGCCGGGGCCTCGGCGACCGCGACGGCCGCGGCGTGCGCGAACCGGTTGCTGGAGCCGATGACGAAGGTCTCGAAGGTGTACTTGGGGTTCAGCCGGGCCGGTTCGCCGCTGCGCGTTCCGCGGTTCTCCCAGCGGTGCTGCGGCGGTGAAGCCTGTGGAAGAGGCTGTGCGCGTCCGCCCTGTGGATGGCTCTGCGGCCGGTCCTGCTCGGGCGGGGGCTGCTGCTCGGCGGTGTACGGGAGCTGGTCGCCCGGGTAGGGGCGCTGCTCTCCGGTGTACGGCAGCGCCTGCTCACCGAAGGACGCGGGCAAGTCGAACCGGCTCTGGCCGTCGAAGGAGGGGCCTGGTTCGCCGTATCTCTGCTGGTCACGCTGCTGGTCGTGGGCCTCGCCGTACGGCTGGCCGGCGCCGTAGCCGGCATCCGACCGGCCGTCGCCGCGGGGTGGTTCGGTCCGTTGCGGTTCGCCCGAGGGCGGGCGGAACGGCTGGGCGGCCTCGTCCCGATAAGGGGCCGGAGGCTGTGGACGGCCCGGCTGATCCTGTGGCCGGTGCTGTGGAAAATCTGTGGACAACTGTGGATGGGCGGGCGCGCCCGAGTACCGGGGCTGACCTTCCAGACCCTGCCTGTGCTGGGAATCCGTGGGTTGTCCATAGCCGTGCGGTGGTCCACCGGCCTGGGGATAACTCTGCTGCCGCCCCTGCGGATAGTCGCCGGAGCGCGCCCCTTCGTCGTCGGAGTCGGCCGCCGACGGATCCACCGTGACCGCGACCCGCATCGGCCGGCCGAACTCCTGGGAGAGCGCGTGCGCGATCAGCGGGCGCAGCTTGCTCTCCAGCACGTCCTTGCCGAACTCGTTCGGGGTGGCCAGCAGCAGGGTGTCGTTGACCAGGCCGAGAGGGCGTGTGATGGAGAGCCAGGCGCGGTAGTGGACGGGCACGTCGCCGTCGAGAATGCTGCCCAGCGCACGGCGCCACACCGTGTCGAGATCGACACCGTCCATGGTCTCGGCTCCACTCCCTTCCAGCCAGGGCCCCCGCGATCGGTCCGTCCACACCGGTGTGTTATCCACAACGGTGCCGGACGCCTCAGTGCGGGCGACCCGGCGCGCTCCCCTGTGTCCACAGCCTGCCGATGGCAGGTCCTCCACCGGAGATCCACAGGGAATCCACAATGTATGCACAGCCCGCTGGTCGCCTTCGAGTGGCCGCCGGGCCGCGTTCGGGCAGCGTCCGGGCAGCACGGAAGGGAGATCCCGAGGACCGGTGGTAGCCGTGTCCACATCTGTGTTCAAGACGTTGTCCACAGCCTAGTGGCAGCAGAGACGAGGCTGGGTGCACATGCTGTGGATGGCGTGGCCCCAGTGGAAAACGTGCCTGTGGATTAGTGGATAACCGCTGGCCACGACATTCCGGCCGGCGGCCCGGGGGCACGGTTCGCCGCGGGGCCGGGCGTTCGGTTTGACCTGGAGCGTGCCGTGCCCGTAACGTACGACGGTCGGCCCATGCGCGGCGGTCTTTGTCATGCCCGTAGCCATGCCGGCGACCAGACCATGTGTGTGTCAGGCGTCTACGCCCGTCGGCGAGGCGCGTTTCCGAAGCCTGGAGTCCAGTCGTGAGCAAGCGTACTTACCAGCCGAACAACCGCCGTCGCGCGAAGACCCACGGCTTCCGGCTTCGCATGCGCACCCGCGCGGGTCGCGCGATCCTGGCCGCCCGCCGTCGCAAGGGCCGCGACCGGCTCGCGGTCTGACGCGCTCGCCGGGCCAGGTAAGCGTGTCCTGTCGCCCGCCGGGCGGACTCCCCGGTGGGCGACTGCCGTACCTGCCGGAGGTCTGATCGTGCTGCCGTCCCGATCACGCATGCGCCGTGGCGAGGAGTTCGCGGCGGCCGTGCGCCGGGGGAGTCGCGCGGGGCGCCCTACGTTGGTCGCGCACCTGAAGACGCGGGCTGACGTGGAGCCTGATGGCGATAGTCCGCCTTTGGTGGGGTTCGTGGTGAGCCGCGCGGTAGGGGGAGCGGTCGTCCGGAACAAGGTGAAGCGCCGGTTGCGACACTTGATGCGAGACCGTCTGCATCGGCTCCCGCAAGGTAGCCTGCTGGTGGTACGCGCCAATCCACCGGCCGCGTCCGCGCGGATCGAGCACCTCGCCGCCGAACTCGACGCCGCGCTGGATCGTTTACTCAGGCGGCGAGGGCCTGCCCCACAGGCCCGGACGGATGGACATCGATGAGCGACCGACCGAGCGTCATGGCGCAGGCGGCGACGGGCGTGATCACGGCGGAGCAGGCCGCCGCGGCGAGCCCCGCCGCCCGGATCCTGATGGGTCCGATCCGGTTCTACCGTGCCTTCGTTTCGCCACTGCTCGGCCCGCGTTGCCGGTTCTATCCCTCGTGCAGTGCGTACGGCCTTGAGGCGGTCGCGGTGCACGGCGCGCTGCGCGGCTCATGGCTGACGATCCGGCGAATCGGGCGTTGCCACCCCTTCCATCCTGGAGGCGTCGACCCCGTGCCTTCCCGCCCGATCCGACCCCACGAAAAGCAAGGGAGCTAGTTCGGTGGAGCTGTCCTGGCTGAATTGGCTCTACGAGGCCGTCGCGACCGTCATCACCTGGATCCACACGGGATACAGCAGCTTCCTCCCGGCCGACAGCGGCCTCACCTGGGCGCTCACCATCATCACGCTGACCGTGGCGATGCGGCTGCTGATCTTCCCGCTGTTCCTCAAGCAGATGCGCTCGTCGCGGAAGATGCAGGAGCTGGCTCCGCGGGTTCAGAAGCTGCGCGAGAAGTACAAGAACGACAAGCAGCGCATGAACCAAGAGGTCATGCGCGTCTACCAGGAGGGCGGGGCCAACCCGCTCGGCGGCTGTCTGCCGCTCGTCGCGCAGTTCCCGATCTTCATCTCGATGTTCACCGTGCTGAACGCGATGGCCCAGGGCCAGACGAAGTTCGGCATGACCACCGAGCTGGTGCAGAGCGCCAGAAACGCGCACATCTTCGGCGCGCCGATCCCCGCGACGTTCTGGACCACTAGCGCGGACCTCGTCAAGCTCAACGCCGACCCGGTGATCAGCAAGATCGTCCTGGTGCTCTTCGTCGCGATCAGCTCGCTGACGACCTTCCTGACGGTACGGCAGAGCGTGCAGCGGTCGATGCTGCAGATGCCGAACAACCCGATGGTGCAGCAGCAGAAGATCCTGATGTACATCTCGCCGCTGTTCGCCGTCTTCAGCCTGAACTTCCCCCTCGGTCTGATCCTCTACTGGGTCACCACCAACGTGTGGACGCTGGGTCAGCAGCACTGGTTCTACAGCCGCAACCCCATGCCCACGTACGACGACAAGGGCAGGCTGATCGAGCCGGAGCCCAAGCCGAGCCTGCTGAGCAAGCTGCGCAAACCCAAGGCCACGGCCGAGGCCGAGCAGGACGCGCCGCCGGAGCCGCCTCAGCCCAAGGTGGTGCGCAACCAGCCCACCCGGCAGGCGCGCAGCAAGCGCACGGGCACCAAGAAGTCGTAGCAGCAGGCCGGGTCCGTTTCGCGACCCGACACCACAAAGGAGATGCCGGACGTGACCGAGGCCGAGGCCGAACAGGAGACGGCGCGAACCCCCACCGCGACCGCTCCGGATCTCGTGGCGCTTGAGCAGGAAGGCGAGATCGCCGCCGACTACATCGAAGGACTGCTGGATATCGCCGACATCGACGGCGATATCGACATGGACGTCGAAGGCGATCGGGCCGTCGTATCGGTGGTGGAGGTCAAGGGGGGCGACCTGACCGGCAAGCACGGGGAGGTCCTTGAGGCTCTTCAGGAGCTGACCCGGCTCGCCGTACACCGCCAGACAGGGGAACGCTCCCGGCTGATGCTCGATGTGGGCGGCTTTCGCGAACGCCGCAGGGCGGAGCTGACCAAGCTCGGCGTCAAGATCGCCGACGACGTCAAACGCAGCGGCGAGCCCAAGCCGCTCCAGCCGATGACCCCGTTCGAGCGCAAGATCGTGCACGACGCGGTCGCGGCGGCCGGCCTGCGCAGCGAGTCCGAGGGCGAGGAGCCCAACCGCTTCGTCGTCGTCATGCCCGCCTGATCCAACCCCACGGACCACGCCCGGGGCCCCGGCCCCGGCGCGGACCCCACTTACGGCGGCCCACCCCACCTCGCCTGCGAACATCCACCAGCCCATCGCCGTACACCCGCACCCTGAGCCCGGCAGGGCCACCGCAGCGTCAATCTCCCCGGCTGTGTTCCGCCACACTCACGCCGAGAGCGCTAAGCCGACCGCAGCGCGGCTCCCACCAGCGCACCCAGCCGTACGCTTCGCCACTCGACCGCCCCCACTGCCCCACCCGATCCAGCCAGTGCGGATTTCCTACCGCTACCTCAGTCCTGCGATCCGGCCGTAAGGTCCGGCATTCGGCCGCGTCGCTGGTCCCACCGCCGTAGGGCGGAAGGCCGGCCGTCGAGTGGATCTCCCTCGCCGTATTGCCGTGCGCTCCGATGCTTGGTCGGGCGCGGTGTGAATCTCCTACCGTCGCCTCTGTCCTGCGATCCGGCCGTAAGGCGCGGACTCGGCCGCGCTGCCGCGTTGCTGATCACCATCGCTAAAGGCGGGTACGAGCGACCGTGGTATGGATCTCCCTCGCGGTATTGCTGTGCGCTTCGATGCTTGGTCGGGTGCGATGTGAATCTCCTACCGTCGCCTCTGTCCTGCGATCCGGCCGTAAGGTGCGGCCGTAGGGCGGTACGGCCGGTCGTGGTAGATCGCTTACCGCCGCCTCTGTCCTACGCATCCAGTCATACGGCGTGGCATTCGGTTGCTCACCACTGCTGAGGGTGGGTACGGCCGGCGCGCAGTGTAGATCTCCCCGTCGCGTCAGCCATAGGACGCGGTGTCCGGTCGGGCATCGCCGCACCATGCTGTCCCGCCCGGTACAGCCAGTGCGGACTCCTACCGCTACCTCCGTCCTGCGTTCCAGCCTGTTAGTCGCGGTACCCGGCCGCAGCGCGGATCTCTCCCGCGAGCCCAGCCGTACGGAGTCGTGTTCGGCCGCACCGTCACGTACGTTGGTCCCACCACCGAGGCGGCCGTACCGACTCGCCCTTCCCAAACCGGGCCCGCCGAGCGATCAGTACGGCTGAAGGCGATCTCCAGGTCGTCGCCCGCAGGTGACATCCGACTGCCTCGACATCGCGGCCGGTGTCACCCGCGTCGGCCTGGATCAGCACGCGCGGCGACTCCCCAACAGCCGGCCGGATCACCGCGATCATGCGGGACTTGGGCTCGCCCGGCCGCCGGCCCCTCGGGCACTGCGGGTAGGCGGCCATCAGACCACCGGCATGACCACCGGCTCGGCGGAAACGATATGTCGGTTCAGCCGCTCGCCCTGGAGATCCGGTCTCCGGCCCGCCGACGTTCCTGCCTCGCATCCGATCGCAGATCCATGTACGGCGAGCACCTCCCAAAGCACTGCACGCCCCCTGTGAAGGGCCCCAATGGGGACGAGCCGCGCAACCGACACCCCGGCCCCATCTATAGGTACTGCTATGCCGCCCGCCTGACATCCGGCCCTGGCCCCCAGGCATGGCGGCGGCCTCCTCAGTCACCACCTGAACAGGTGGACAGGCCGTCACCATGGCGAGCGAACCATGACCGCCCGAAGACCGTGATCCCCAGTCCATCTCGCGGCTGCCCTCTGTCCACAGGCGGGATGCGGCGATCGCCCGGGTTTGTTGATCGATCTGGACCGTTAGCCTAGATGGAGACTTTTCCGCGTGCGGCGGCCGAGTTATCCACAGGCAGCGGCGTGCCGTCAGTGGCGTGGACGAAAGCTGGATATGGTCATCGGGTCGAGCAAATGCCGGCGGAAGTCGGACCGTCACCTGACGCGAGTCGTGGGCGGGTGTACGAGGCGCATGGCCGTCCGGGAAGTGAAGGGGAGGGCAGCAGTGCGAGCCCGTTGGAGCGGCGGCATGCGGATGGGGAGTGACCATGAGCGCTGACGCGCCCCTTCCTCCCCCCGTGGCCCGTGAGGTGTTCGCCGATGACGCATGGCCCCTGGCCGAGGCATACGCCCGAATGCTCGCCGGCCCCGCCGTGGTGCGCGGGCTGCTCGGGCCGCGGGAGGTCGATCGGTTGTGGGATCGCCACCTGCTGAACTGCGCCGTCGTCGCCGAGGCCATCCCCCGTGACGTGCACGTCGTGGACATTGGTTCCGGTGCCGGGCTGCCCGGCGTGGTGCTGGCGATCGTACGGCCGGACATCTCGGTGACGCTGCTGGAGCCACTGCTGCGCAGGGTCGTCTTCCTGGAGGAGTGCGTCGCCGAGCTGAAGCTCGGCAATATCGAAGTGCTCCGCGCCCGCGCCGAGGAGCTGGCCGGGGAACGGTCCTTCGAGGTCGCGGTCGCCCGTGCCGTCGCCCCGTTGGAGCGGCTGTTGACCTGGTCCATGCCCCTGCTGCACCAAGGGGGCGAGTTGCTCGCGATGAAGGGGGAGCGTGCCGCGGCCGAACTGGCCGAGGCCGAATCGCAATTACGTGCATGCGGGGCCGAGAGGGCCGAGCTTGTCGCGGTCGGGCACGGTAAGGTCGAGCCGCCTGCAACTCTCGTCCGGGTGGTCGCCGGCCGTCCGCCCGGGCGAGGTCGGCGCGACCCTCGGCGCAGACGGAAGAGGTGACGTCGTGGCCCGTACGGCTAGTGGCCTTGGCTGGCCGGCGAGCGGCGGCGATGCCGCGGAGTCCGGGCATCGTTCCGGTCTGGGCTGGCCGCTCTCCCTAAGGGAAGGTTCCGGGGGAAGGTCGTCCGCGCCGGATCCTCCTGCCGCTGCCCGGCCGGTCGAAAGGACGACGGTGACCGACACTCCGCTTAGCTCCGGCGACTCGCCGCTGGTACGAGAGGCACTCAGCTCAGTGGTTTCACGTGAAACATCGGCCCCCCAGACGACACCGACGACCCAGACGGCGGCGGCAGCGCCCGCAGCCACGGCTTCCAGGCCCTCAAACGGCGACTGGCCGCGCCCCAAAGAGCGACGGATCATCACCGTGGCCAACCAGAAGGGCGGGGTGGGCAAGACCACCACGTCGGTCAACCTCGCCGCTGCTCTCTCCATGCACGGCCAGCGCGTTCTGGTGATCGACCTCGACCCGCAGGGCAACGCGTCCACCGCGCTGTCCGTCGAGCACCGTGGCGACGTCCCTGACGTCTACCAGGTGCTGGTGGGCGACCGCCCGCTGTCCGAGATCGTCAAGGAGGTCCCGGAAATGCCGGGCCTCTACTGCGCCCCCGCCACGATCGACCTCGCGGGGGCCGAAATCGAGCTCGTCTCACTGGTCGCCCGTGAAGCCAGGCTGCGCCGTGCCATTGCCGCCTTCGACGCCATCGAGCTCGACTACATCCTGATCGACTGCCCGCCGTCCCTCGGGCTGCTGACGGTGAACGCCCTGGTCGCCACGCGCGAGCTGCTGATCCCGATCCAGTGCGAATACTACGCGCTCGAAGGGCTCGGGCAGTTGCTGCGCAACGTCGACCTGGTGCGGGCCCATCTCAACCCGGACCTCATCCTCTCCACGATCGTGCTGACGATGTACGACGGGCGGACCCGCCTGGCGTCGCAGGTCGCGGACGAGGTCCGGTCACACTTCGGCGATACCGTGCTGAACACGGTCATCCCTCGAAGCGTGCGGGTATCAGAGGCACCCAGCTACGGCCAGTCGGTCATGACGTACGACCCAGGGTCGAGCGGTGCGATGGCGTACATGGACGCGGCACGCGAGATCGCGTACCGCGCCGCCGCCATACAGGCATAGGCGAAAGTGGGGCACGCGTCTCGTCGTGAGCCCGGCTGGCGCAGCGGTAACCTCGCAGGAATGGGCGGCCCGTTGGTGGGCGGGCGGATGAGGGAGTTGTAGTGGCGCAGCAGCGACGCGGACTGGGCAAAGGGCTTGGGGCACTCATCCCGACCGGCCCTGTCGTGGACGGCCCGGCGGGCGGTTCCCCGGTCGAAGTACCGGCCGGGGCCGTCGCGGTCGTATCCCCGCCGGGACACGGCGGGATCGACACCCCAGGCCCGGCACCGGTACCAGGTGCCTACTTCCAGGAGATTCCGGTCGATGCGATCGAACGCAATCCCCGCCAACCACGCACGATCTTCGACGAGGACGCCCTGAGGGAACTGGCCGCCTCGATCACCGAGGTCGGGCTGCTCCAGCCGATCGTGGTCCGGCCCGCCCCTTTCGGTAAGTTCGAGCTCATCATGGGGGAGCGGCGATGGCGTGCCTTCAAGCACGCCGGCCTGACCGAGATCCCGGCGATCGTCCGCAAGACCCAGGACGACGATCTTCTCCGTGACGCCCTCATCGAGAACCTGCAGCGCGAGCAGCTCAACCCACTCGAAGAAGCGGCCGCCTACCAGCAGCTCCTCGACGACTTCGGCGCCACCCACGAACAGCTCGCCCAGCGGGTCGGCCGCTCCCGCTCGCACATCACCAACACACTGCGCCTGCTCAATCTCTCCCCGGAGGTCCAGAAGCGGGTGGCCGCCGGCCTGATCAGCGCCGGCCATGCTAAGGCCCTGCTCACCCTCACCGACCCCGCCGCACAGGACCACCTGGCCCGCCGGATCGTGGCCGAGGGCCTATCCGTGCGATCAGTAGAAGAAATCGTCGCCTTCGGTGACGCCACCTCCGCCCCCGTTCCCCGCCAGCAACCCCAGAAGAAGACACCCACACCTGGACTCCGCGACCTCGCCGAACGTCTCTCAGATCACTTCGAGACCAAAGTGAAGGTCGATCTCGGCACCCGCAAGGGGCGAATCGTGGTGGAGTTCGCCACCATCGACGACCTTGAACGCATCATCGACACCATGGCCCCCGACGCCGTGAAGTCCATCCGCACTGACGACTGATCCACTTTGCACGTGTTTCACGTGAAACACACCCGCTGACATCGCTGATCCATCCTCGCTTCGCCTCAAGGGGCTTTCCGGCGTTACCTATTGGTCAGCCGGTGGGACCAAGGCCTCCCGATCAAGTGACGCCATCGAAAGCCCACAAGCAACTCGCACGGAGTCGGCCAGCCGATCGGCTCCGCAAAGCGCCCGGGTAGCGGCGGGCCGCGCATCTCGGGACTGCCGCAACACACCACCCCTGAACCATGCTGCGGCGGTGGCACTGCCAGGGAGGCCGCAGCCGAACTTGCGCACCCTGCCGCGGGCGGCTGGGGGAGCGTGGCGATCTGGTGTGGCGGCCCACACTGATCCTCCACTGCCCCGGCCCGCTGGCTCGGTGCGGCCGAAATCGGAGCTGGTGGCCACGACACTGATCGGGGCCTGTTCAGCGCGGCGGCGGCGTTCCAACAGCCAGTCCGGATAGTACGAACCGGCCCGCAGCTTGGGCGCGGCCAGGTCGATAGCGCCAGCGCTGGTGTCCCACCCCCGGGTCCGCTACAGAGGTTGAAGAGTTGAGGTGTATCGGCGTAGTTGCATGCTTTTCTGCCGGTCGGTGAGTATGCCGGTGGTATGCGGTATCCAGATGGTGGTGGCCTGACCCCGGCCGCCAGAGCCAAGCGCGAGCAGGTGCGCATGCACGCCGGGGAGTTATTCGCCGCGGGCGTTGCGCCCTCGCACGTCGCCGGACGGCTGAGAGTGTCGCGTAAGTCCGCCTACGCCTGGCGTCGAGCCTGGCTGTCCGGCGGACTGGAAGCGCTACGGTCCAAAGGCGCCGGCGGCTGTCCTGCCGCTTGAACGAGCAGCAGGCAGGGCGTCTGGAGGATGCCTTGGACGCCGGTCCGGCCGCCTGCGGGTGGGCCGAGGACCAGCGCTGGACGCTGGCGCGGGTGACCGTGCTGATCGACCGGTTGTTCCAGGTGTCCTACACCCTGCGCGGCACCTCCTACCTGCTGCACCGGCTCGGCTGGAGCCCGCAGGTGCCCCCGGCGCCGGGCGGTCGAACGGGACGAGGAGGCCATCGCCACCTGGATCAAGGAGACCTGGCCGAGCGTGGAAAGACGGCCCGGGACCAGGAGGCGTGGATCTGCTTCGAAGACGAGGCAGGCCAATCGCTGAGGCCGCCCAAGGCCCGTACCTGGTCCCGCCGGGGATGCACCCCGGTCATCACCGTCACCGGCAAGGGCTCCGGACGCGTTTCGATAGCCGGGCTGTTATGCCTCAGACCCGGACATCGCACCCGGTTGATCTACCGTATGCGGCGGTATCGAGGCCGCCGCGGGGAGAAGGGCTTTCGCGAGGCCGACCACGCCCGCCTGCTGGATGCCGCCCATCAGCAGTTGGGCGGGCCGATCGTGCTCATCTGGGACAACCTGATGACCCACCGGGATGCGCCGATGCGCCGCCTGATCGACTCCCGCCCCTGGCCGGCCGTGTTCTACCTGCCCTCTTACGCGCCCGAACTCAACCCGGCCGAGGGTGTGTGCTCCCACCTCAAACGCAGCCTGGGCAACCTGGCCCCCGCCACCCTCGATCAGCTCGCCGCTTTGATCCGTACCCGGCTCAGGCGGATGCAGCGCCGATCCAGCCTTCAGGACGCCTTCTTCACTCACGCAGGCTTAGTCATCGCCAGGGCCTGTGATGAACCCTGGCCTTTCAAATTCTGTAGAGGGTGTCTGAAAAGCTGTCCTTCGAGGGGCTGGTCGGCTGGCTGGGATGGTGTGAGGTGCTGAGGTGGGAGGCCCCATGTCTCAGCATCGATGTGCCTACCCCACCGATCTGACCGACTCAGAATGGGCTCTACTGGAGCCGTTGATCCCTGCGCCGAAAAGCGGTGGCCGTCCGATCTTGCAATCGCGTACTGGCTGCGCCTGGCGATTATTGCCCCATGACCTGCCGCCCTGGCAGACGGTGTATCACTACTGGCGCGCGCGGCGTGATGAGGGCCGCTGGGAGCAGGTCCTGGCGGTGCGTGCGTGAGCGCGAACGGATTCGGCACGGGTGTGATCCCACACCGAGCGCCGGAGTGATCGACACCCAGAGCGTACGCGGTACCGAACGCGGCGGGCTGCACGGCTACGACGGAGCGAAGAACGTACTGGGTGTCAAGCGACATCTGCTTGTCGACAGGTTGGGGCTTTTGCTGGGCGCCTGCGTCAGTCCTACCAGCGCCGGTGATCGGGAGGGCGCGATGGTGGTGCTGTCCCGGACATCGGTGGCTTTCCTCGTTTTCGACATCTGTGGGCTGATCAGGGATACCGCGGCGAGCGTTTCATCGGCTGCGGCCCGGGAGGAGCTCGGGGTGAGCGTGCAGATCGTAGTGCGCCGCGATGGCGGCATGTGCTCTACCTGGGCAAAGAAGGGCGCACCGCCTCGTGAGGTCCCGAGGGTCGCGGTGGTTCCGCGGCGTTGGGTAGTGGAGCGAACGTATGCCTGGCTGGGCCGTTATCGAAGGCTGTCGCGGGACTACGAGTACCTGATCACCCACCTCGGAGAGCGTGATCTACGCGGCTGCCTGCCTGTTGATTCTGCATCGGCTCGGCGCATGCCGATCATGACTTTTCGGACACCCTCTAGCTTGATCTTTAACCTTGGTGGCTGGTGAAGCCGCGCCAGATTTCTCAACAAGACAGCCCTTGGGTGATCATTCTTCTTGTCGAGGGAAGAAGATCCATAACCAAGGGCTGTCGTGGTGACTAGTGTGCCTGATCTATGTCCGGTTGATGCATGGGGGGAGCTGACGCGATTCCGGGCTGAGTTCTACGGCTGTCTGACCGCGCGGGCCGATGCGATGTTCGAGCTGGCCGAGGCGGTGTTATGCAGCGATGGACCCGTGCGTTCGCTGGTGGAGTTGTCCCTGGTCGGTGAGCACCGTCGAGGTCATGGGTCGCTGTATGCGGCGTTGGATCGGGGCCGGCTCGACGTGGGGCGGCTGCGTCGGGCGTTGAGCACAGTGTCCCTGCCCAGAGCGGCAGACGGGCGGTTGGTGCTGGCGGTGGATGTGACGTGCTGGTTGCGGCCGGACGCGCACACCTCGCCGGAGCGGATCTTGTGCCACACCTATGGGCGGGGCAAGGGCCAGCACATCATGATCCCGGGCTGGCCGTACTCGTTCGTGGTGGCGTTGGAGACGGGCCGCAGCTCGTGGACGGCGCCGCTGGATGCGCTTCGGCTGGCGCCGGGGGATGATCTGGCCGTGGTGACCGCCGCCCAGCTGCGCGAGGTGGTCGAGCGGCTCATGGCGGCCGGGCATTGGCAGTGCGGTGACCCCGACATCCTGATCGTGGCCGATGCGGGTTATGACGGGCCGCGCTTGGCATGGTTGTTGCGTGATCTGCCCATCCAGATCCTGGCCAGGATGCGTTCGGATCGGGTGCTGCGCCGGGCGGCCCCGGCGCGGGTGCCGGGGACCAATGGTCGGCCGCCGCGTCATGGGGGCGAGTTCGTCTTCGGTGACCGGGGCAGTTGGGGCGAGCCTGACGTGGCCACCGAGGCTGAGACCCTCTTGTACGGGCGCGCCGCCGCCTGGGCTTGGGATCGGCTGCACCCGCGGTTGACCCGCCGTGCGGCCTGGGCAGATTCGGCTGAGCTGCCGATGATCGAGGGCACTGTGATCCGTCTGGAGGTGGACCATCTGCCCAGCGGGGCGATTCCGAAGCCGGTGTGGCTGTGGTGGTCCCAGGTGGACGCCACCGCGGTCGAGGTGGACCGGATGTGGCAGGCGTTCCTGCGCCGCTTCGACATCGAGCACACCTTCCGCCTGCTCAAGCAGACCCTCGGCTGGACCTGTCCCAAGATCCGCGATCCGCGGGCAGCTGATCGTTGGACCTGGCTGATCCTGGCCGTCTACACCCAACTCCGGCTGGCCCGTCCCTTGGCCGCCGACCTACGCCGTCCTTGGGGGGAGCCTGCATCCCCGCAGCGTCTGTCACCCGCTCGCGTTCGTCGAGGGTTTCGGCACCTGCGCGCCAAGACGCTCAGTCCAGCCCAGGCACCGAAACCTTCCCGGCCAGGACCGGGACGGCCATCAGGGCGCCGCAACAGCCAACCCGCTCCACGCCACGACGTCTACACCGCTACAGGTCTCACCACCAGGAAGACCCCGGCCCGGAAGTCGGCGACGAAGAAATCGGCGAACCCACGTCCTCGACGCACAGGTTAAAGATCAAGCTAGTGCCGGGTATGCGGTCGGTAAAACGGGCCCTCGTAACGTTCCTTCGGGGATAGGGTCAGCGGCTTTGGTGCGCTCGCAGTGGGTGGGTGCCGCGGTGGTTGGCGCGGCAGTCGTCAGGCGCGGCGATCGTTCCGGCCTCTCGTTGGGAGGGACGACCGTGGAATGCAAAGCCTCGGCCTGCTGGGCGTCCTGATGTATCCAGATATGTTGGGTGGGCCGGCCTAGCGATCACCAGGATCGAAAGATCGGTTCTGCTGTTGCTTGTATGGCCTGGTAAGCGATCCGGCAAGATGCTGTCATGGTCTCCCGACACACCTCGGATGGCGCGATGATCCATCGGATCAAGGTCTCCCTGGATGGGATCCGGCCACCGATCTGGCGGCGGTTGGAGGTTCCCTCGGCTATCACGCTGCGCGGCCTGCATGAGGTGGTGCAGGTCGCGTTCGGCTGGGAGGACTACCATATGTGGGTCTTCGAAAGCCCGTTGGGCCGGCATGGCATCACCGATCCTGAGCTGAATATAGCCGACGCATCGGCCGTACTTCTCCACGAGGTCGTGCCCGCAGTGGGAGACCGATTTCAATACACCTATGACTTCGGCGACAACTGGAAACACACCATTCAGGTTCAAGCCGTCGCCCCGGCCGCACCCGATATCGCCTACCCGCGCTGCCTTGCCGGACGACGCGCTTGTCCACCCGAAGACTGTGGTGGCGCTTGGGGGTATGGCTACCTGCTGGAGATCATCGCCGATCCCAACCATGACGAGCACAGGGAAAGGCTGCGGTGGCTTGGTCTGACATCAGCCGGTAGCTTCGACCCGGCGGCCTTTGACCTGGCCGCCACGAACAGTGCCCTTTCCAGGTGGCGGCCGTCCTCGGCGACCTCCCAAGAGGAGGCGTAATCCCTCTGCCCCGTGACCGTTTGCAGGGCTGAGGGCTGCGCGACTTCCAATCTGCTGCCAAGCGGGCCCGCGTTCTCTTCGGGGCAGGGTGAAGCCTTTCCTGCGCGCATCGAGACATCAAATGAGATGGTTTGACGCCTGCTTCGGGTCGCTAGGGGAGCAGGCGGCTGCTAGGTGTTCGTTGTTTCACGTGGAACATAGGGCTCGGTGTCAGACGCTCATGGCCTTGCGGATGGCCGCCAGGAAGTCATCCACGTGGTCGGGGGTTGTGTCAAAGGCGGTCATCCACCGAACGACGCCCTCGGAGGTGTTCCAGACGTGGAAGGCGAACTGTTCCTGTAGCGATGTGATCGCGTCCTCTGGCAGTGCTGCGAAGACCGCGTTGGACTGCACCGGGTAGTGGATGCTGATCCCTGGGACATCGGCGACTCCGTCGACCAGGCGGCGGGACATCGCGTTCGCGTGGGCGGCATTCGTTCGCCACAGGTCGTCGGAGAGCAGCGTGGAAAGCTGTACTGAGATGAATCGGGTCTTTGACGCCAACTGCAGAGACTGCCGCTGGAGGAAGGGGATCCCGGTGGCGAGCGACGGTTGCAGTACCACCACTGCTTCGGCCGCCAGTGCTCCGTTCTTGGTTCCCCCGAAGCTCACGATGTCCACGCCGACGTCCGTGGTGATCGCCTGGAGCGAGCAACCGAGATAGGCGGCGGCGTTGGCCAGCCTGGCACCGTCCATATGAAGCAGGAGGCCGTTGCCGTGCGCCACCTCCGCGAGTGCGGCGATCTCGTCGGGGCTGTAGCAGGTGCCGAGCTCGCTCACTTCTGAGATCGACACCACCCGCGGCTGCGGCTCATGTGCCATCCCTACGGCACCGAGGCGGGCCTCGATGTCGCCGGCAACGAGCTTGCCGTCTTCGGTGGGCACGGTGAGCAGCTTGACTCCCAGCAGGCGTTCACTCGCCCCGGTTTCATGGGTGACGATGTGAGCGGTGTCGGGGCAGATGATGGCGTCATAACGCCCCACCATCTCGGCCAGACCCACCATGTTCGCCCCGGCCCCGTTGAGGACGGGAAACCCGACCGCATCGCCTCCGAACGCATCCTTGACCCGTTCCTCGAAGTCGTGGGTCCACCGGTCGTCCCCATAGGCAGGGGCATCGCCGACATTCGCCTCGGAGATCGCCGCCAGCACATCGGGGTGAACGCCAGCGTGGTTGTCGCTGGCGAAGCTCTTGGGATAAACGGATCCGATCGCCACGTCGCTAGGCTACGGCGACGAGATCGCACCACAGCACGCGGGGCGAATCTAGCCAGGCGACGAGGTTCGATCCCGAGGCGTGCCTCCAGAGCCGGAAGCCCGCTCAACGCTTGCCGCTGACGTTGCCGCTGCCCGGGGGCAAAGGGCCGAACTTGGATGTGACTCTGGCGGCGCGTGGCGGGCTGCCCCTGAGCTGTTGGAGCGACGGGCTAAGAGCTCCTAACAGAATGATCTCTGTTGTGGTTTGACCTGTCGCTGTAGCCGGAGGAGTGCGGGTGGCCAAGCCGAAGGCCGTGGGAAGTCAGCGACGAGTTGTGGGCGTTGATCAAACCGCTGCCGCCCGAACACCGGCGGCGGTTCCGTCACCCCGACCGCAAGCGGCTCGATGACCGACTGGCTTTGCAGAGCATCCTGTTCGTGCTGCACACCGGGATCGCCTGGGAGCACGTCCCGCAGGAACTCGGCTACGGCTCGGGAATGACCTGCTGGAGACGCCTGGCCGATTGGCCTCATTGCGTTAGGAACTCCATGGGTCTCGGGATCTGGTCTGGGGGCGGAACTGGTTCTGGTGTGTGGCGTGGTTGGTGAGGACGATTTGCCGGGTTCCAGGTAGGTGACCGGTAGGGGTGTTTCCTGGATCAGGGGCGGGTCCGGTCCGGTCGGGCGCGTAACCAGATCATGATGCTGGCGATAGGGATCGCGGCCCGCTAGCGGGTGTGCAGGGCACGGTACTGCTTGCGCTGGTTGATCAGGTGTTTGATCTGGTTGTGCCATTGGTAGCGGGTGCGATCGATAGCGGGTGGCCTGCCACCGCATCGGACTTTGGCACGTCGGTGGGCGGCCTGGTCATGCGGCTGGGTGATGGTGGCCTGGATGTGGCGGCGGTGTAGCAGCGCCGAGTTGTAGGCATTGTCGCCGGTCAGGCTGTACGGCCGGGTGATTCCGCCGAGCTGGGGATACGGATGCGGCCGAGCAGGATGGGAGTTGCCGGGGGCCGGCGTCTTGGCCCGGGGACACGACGGGTGGCCAGGTTGCGGCTCCGCCTGTCGGTAATCGTGTGGGTCTTCGTGGTCAGCCCGCCTCGTGAGTGCGTGAGCGTTTGTGGCCGCGCCGCATGCCTCCAGCGGGCAGCCGCTTTTGGCGCGACCGCCGCGTGCTGGTGGGTCTGCACCATGCTGGAGTCGATCTGTGCGTCGTGGTGCAGAGTGGTGGCCGTATCGGTGGGGATCTGCAGGTGTTGCTCGATCCTGGCTCAGGCGCTGTCGGTGTCTCAGCGGGCGAACCGTTTGTACCGGGTCTGCCAGGGGCCGTAGCGCTCGGGCGTGTCCCGCCAGGGCGCGCCGGTCCGTACCCCGCCAGACGATCCTCTTCAGGGCCTGCCGGTGATCGTGTCGGCGGCCGCGAGGCTGAGGAGACATCGGCGGTAACAGCGGCGCGATCACGTCCCATTCGTCATCGGTCAGCTCGAAGCGCCTGCCCATGCTTTGAGGAAAGGCCGGATCGAAGGTCAGATCAACCCTTGATCCACGAAACAGGCCTTGGCACCCGTGCCTTATGCCGCTCCACAGGGGGAGTGCCCTGAGGCCATCACCACGCGACAACCAAGATGGCGATCTCTACATCGGAGATCCGGCACTCGATCAGGACGGTGTCGCTGTTGGTGCGTGAACAAGCTCCAGCCTGTGGTGGTCCTATCGACCGACAAGCGTCAGGTCATTTACGACGACACCTTCGATGTCGCCTCGATCCGTGTCGGCCGCTGAACCCTTTTCAACCGGCTGCTTGCACCAGGTCAGGGGTGCCTCCGTCGAGTTCGGGGCGGGCCTGATAGCCCGGCAGGACGCCTGGTCATGCGGGTACGGCATCTTGCTTACCGCCCCTGACCAGGGACTTGGGGATGAAAAGGGCTCACTATCAGGTGATCTGAAGACCGCTTCCCGCAATGCATGTCTGGATCAGCGAGGGCCGGAAGATGGACTGGCCCTACGTGCGAGGTGACTCAGAGCTGCTGGTACATGATGTGCAGTCCGACGTAGCCGTGAATCGGATGGTGGAAGCCCTCGGGGAGGGTGGTCATCACTGCGAAGCCGAGTGACCTCCACAGTGCGACCGCTCTGGTGTTGGTCTCCACGACGGCGTTGAACTGCATCGCTCGAAAGCCGTCCTTACGTGCCTGGTCCAGGACATGCTCGCCGAGGGCCCGGCCGACTCCCTGGCCGGAGTGGGTCGGATCGACCATGAAGCTCGCGCTGGAGATGTGCGCAGCGCCGCCACGGTGGTTACGGACGCTGTTGGCGGTGCCCAGGATGGCTCCATCCGCTTCTACGGCGACGAAGGTGCGGCCTGGTGGCTTTGGGAACCACATCTGTCTGGCGAGGGATTCGGGGGTGTCCCGATCCCATGAGAACGTCTCACCGGCCCGCACGATGCCCTCCATGAATGCCCACATCCTGGGCCAGTCGTGCGGGGTCGCCTCTCTGATCAGCATGGTCGCCAGCATGGGTCAACCGGGTACGGGCCGCAACCGAGTTTCGAGCCGTCGAGGTGGCTTGGCGTACCCCGGACCGCCTGCTGCCTCATCGATCACCTGGTCTACAGGGCGGGCCCTACTGTGGGGGCTGGCTCGCGGGTTGGGGAGTGTCAGGTCGATGATGCCAGCGCGGGCGTCCCGCTCGGGTGTGGTGGCCGTTGCGTCGGTTGGTCTGCTCAGTGCTGCATTCGCCGTAAGGGGCCGCCGCACAGGGTGCCGGCCCGGCCGACATCAACGGCTCGGTCATGTGAGGTGCGGAAGCTCAGGGTCGTAGGCCTGGAGTTGCTGTACGGGCCGCTCGCTGCCGGGCACGCTGCTGTCCCCGACGATCGCTGGTCTCCTTCGATCTTGAACTGCGATGGCCGTTCTCATGCACCGGAGTCGCGCTTGTGACGTGGCCAAACCCGTACGTCACTTCGGTGGACGTAACCTGTGGGTCGGCCGAGTCCCCGGCCTCGCTCGGGGTATCTCACCTAGCTTGTAACCGTAGCCAGTGGTGCTCATGACGACCCATAAGCCCGCATTGCGATAGGTACTCCTGCCTCACGCCACGATGTTTCACGTGAAACATCGTGAGGGTTGTCCTCGGGGTCGGTGGGCTGTGCAGGATCTGGGACGTGTGGTCGATGCTTGGGCCGGGCCGCCGTCTGGCTCTTCTGAGGCTGAGATCGACCCTCGTTCGTCTTGAGTATGTGTCCAAGGCCCAGAGGGGAGGCCGTAAGCCTGGATCGGGTGATGGGGTGGCCGGTAGGGCGGTTTGCCGCAGGGTGGTGGGCGGCGCGAAAAGTGCGCTGAGGGGCGCAGGGGCCGACGTTGGCAACCGATGTAGCCGCCGTGCAGTCCTAGGCCGAGCCAGCTCTAGAGGAACTTCCCGGCCGGGGGAGGGCTCTTGGCGGCGGTGCGAGGGCCACAGTGGGGGTACTATCGCCGCTTCCTGAAAACTGACCCCCTACAGGCTGACGGGTTCTAGTACTTGCCGCAAACATCCATGATCATTAAGGGGGGCTGGTGGCAAGGCGAGGCAAGAAGGGGCGGCTCGATCTGGAGTCGCAGTACTGGCAGTTGAACCTGGACGGCGTGGGCACAGTCGAGGCGTGTCGGATTGTGGGGATCGGCCGGAAGACGGGATATTGATGGCGGGCCGAAGGGATGCTGGTCAAGGCCATCGTCCGGCGGCTGGAGATCTCCCGGAACACGGTGCGGCGAGCGCTGGCATCGAGACCAGGGCGCGTGGATCTGCTTCGAGGACGAGGCAGGTCACTCGCCCAGGCCGCCGAAGGCCCGTACCTGGTCCCGCTGGGGGTCCACCCCGGTCATCACCGTCACTGGCAAAGGCTCCGGGCGCGTCTCGATAGTCGACCTGTTATGCCGCAGTCCTGGGCATCGCACCCGGCTGATCCACCGTATGCGGTGGTATCGGGGCCGACGCGGGGAGAAGGGCTTTCGCGAGGCCGACTATGCTCGCCTGCTCGGTGCTGCCCATCGGCAGCTCGGCGGGCCGATCGTGCTCATCTGGGACAACCTGATCGCCCATTGGGATGTGTTGATGCGCCGCCTGATCGACTCTCGTCCCTGGTCGGCCGTGTTCTAGCTGTCCTCTTATGCGCCCGAGCTCAATCCGGCCGAGGGGGTGTGGTCCCACCTCAAACGCAGCCTGGGCAACCTGGTCCCGGCCACCCTTGATCAGCTCGCCGCGATAGTCCACACCCGGCCCAAGCGGGTGCAGTACCGATCCAGCCTGTCGGACGCCTTCTTTGCTCACGCAGGCTTGGTCGCCACCAAAGGCCCCAATGAACCCTGGTCTTCAACCTCTGTAGTGCGCTGATCGCGTACGTTCGCCGGCTTTGGACCCGGTGCCTCGTTCAGGCCTGAGTATCTTCGGCTTGTGGAAGAACGCGAGCAGTACGTGAGGTACCGGCAGGATCGGGCTGTGCTGGCGGTGGTCGGGGCTCATCTCGATCCTCAGATGAGCCGGGTTGCCGTGCGGTTGCCGCGCTCTGTGGCTGAGTTGGCGGTCGCTGCCTGGGAGCGTGAGGAACTGGCTGAGGTCGGTGAGGAGAGTCGCGAAGAGCGCGAGCTGCGTGATGATGCTGCTGAGCTGGCCTTGATCGGCCTGGCGATCTCCTCGCGTGGCGTGTGGGAGACGGAGGAGGTCGTCGTCGATCTGGATGTCGTCCAGATCGCGTCGGCGTTGCGAGCTGCGCGGTAGGTCAGGCCGCAGGGGGAGAGGCCGTCATCCCGCGGGTGCCCTTCTCGCTGCGGGCGTGCCCGCACTCATGGCGTTGAGCCGCGAGGGCAGGTGCGCCGGGCTCGGGCATGCATGGTGTGGCTGGGCGATTGGAGTTGGTGATGGCGAGCTGTCGTAGTGGCCCGTGGGTCCCGATCGGGTTGGGCCAGGATGCGTAATTCAGGGTTGAAGTACAGCTTGACCCGGCCAATGCGGTTAGAGCATTAGATAGGGGCCGCCTGGTGGGCCGCGGGGAGGTTGCGTCCACGGAAGTGGTGTACGAGTTTGACCAGGTCACAAGCGTGGCGGCACGACATGAAGTCGGCCATCGCGTGATCCTTCGAATGCTCACATCAAGATCGAAGGAGAACGACGATGGCCGCAGACAGCAGTGTGCCCACCCCGCAGTGGCTCGCGCAGCAACTACAGACCGATGACCCCGACATGTTGCGCTCCATGGTGAAGACCATGGCCGAGGCGTTGATGTCGGCCGAGGCCGACGGGGAGCGGTGGGATCGGGGGGTCCCCTCGATAGTCGTCAAGGCCTGGCGTACGTCGAGGGTGGGAGCGGCTGGGGTTCACCTGATGAGTAGCCCGGTCGGGGCGAAGTTCAGGGCAGGTCTTGGGTGGTGATGTGGGCGGTACGCACCAGCCTGTGCGGGGGATGGGGAGGCGGCGGGGTGAGGGCGCAGGGGTGCGCGTGGGTATGTGGCGCACGCAGGTGATTGTTATCGCTGAAGTGGTCCGCTGTAGGGGAGCTTTGAGGGCTTGCTTGGTTGGTAAGTCCCCGATGTTTCACGTGGAACATCGGGGGCGGGAGGCGGCGGATTCGAGGAGGGTGCGGCAGAGGGTTCCGAGGTCTTGGCCGGAGGCTTCGACGGACATGGGGAAGAGGGATGTCTCTGTCATGCCGGGGGCCACGTTGACTTCGAGGAAGTGGGGGTGGCCGTCGGAGTCCACGATGAGGTCGGTGCGGGAGAGGTCGCGGAGGCGTAGGGCGGTGTGGGCGGTGACGGCCATCTCGGCGCAGGCGGCGGTGGCGGCGGGGGAGAGGCGGGCCGGGGCGAAGAACTCGGTGTGGCCGGCCGTGTAGCGGGCGGCGTAGTCGTAGACGCCGGCGTCCGGGACGATCTCTACTGGGGGGAGTGCCTTGGGGCCGTCGCCGTGGTCGACGACTGAGATGGCGATCTCCACGCCGGAGACGTAGCGCTCGATCAGGGCGGTGTCGCCGTAGGCGAAGCAGCCGACCATCGCGGCGGGGAGCTCCTCGGCGGTACGGACGAGTGAGGCTCCGAGGGCGGAGCCGCCACGGGCGGGCTTGACGAAGAGCGGCAGGCCCAGGCGGTCGATGATGCGCTCCAGCATGGCAGTGGCACCGAGGTCGTGGAAGGTCTCCTTGGGGAGGGTCACCGAATCGGGGGTGCTGAGTCCGGTCGCCTTGATGATCGCCTTCGCGCTGGGCTTGTCGAAGGCGATGCGGCATGCCTCGGGGCCGGCGCCGACGTACGGCACGTTGAGGAGTTCCAGGACCGATCGGATGGCGCCGTCCTCGCCGGAGCCCCCGTGCAGGGTGACGAAGGCGGCGTCGGGCGGGTCGGCGAGCACGGAGGGGATGAGCGAGGCGTCGGTGTCGCGGGTCTCGACGTCGATGCCTCCGGCTCGCAGGACCTCGCTGACCCGGCGTCCGGACTTCAGGGAGACCTCGCGCTCGTACGACAGCCCGCCGGCGAGAACCAGCACGTGGCCGAGATCGCTCATAGGTCCCTCCAGCGTGGAGTCTCGAACCGAGGCTCCGGAGAAAGCGTCGCGGCACGGTCGGTGCCGCACGGGCAGATGATGCGCGCGCCGGCGTCGCGAACCTGCCAGCGGATGCAGGACAGGTTAGCCCAACGCCTGCGGCCAGGTGGAGGGGGGAGGTGCGTCTGTGGTCAAGTCAGGCCAAAGTGGGTCGGGTTGTGAGCGGATGTCGACAAGAGCCCTCGCTCGGCCGGGTATCTGAAACGGCGTACGGCCGGCCACCGGGGTGGCCGGCCGTACGGATTACGGGTCAGGCGAGGTCGGGGCCCGGCGTGTGGACCCCGGCGCGGCCGGGAGTGGTGCCGGTGCCGAAGGTCTCGTGCAGGAGCGTCTCCTGCTCGATCACGCCGGCCAGGCGGCGGACGCCCTCCCTGATGCGTTCCGGTTCCGGATAGCAGTAGGACAGCCGCATGTGCCCGGCGCCCTGTCCGTCGGCGTAGAAGCCGGTGCCCGGTACGAACGCGACCCGCTCGGCGACCGCGCGGGGCAGGATCGCCTTGGAGTCGAGCCCTTCGGGCAGGGTCATCCAGACGAAGAACCCGCCGGCAGGGCGGGTCCAGGAGCATCCGGCGGGCATGAGCTGCTCAAGCGCGCTCAGCATCGTGTCCCGGCGTTCGCGATACAGCTCGCGGAAGGACTTGATCTGCTCGCGCCACGGCTGGGTGGCGAGATACTGCCCGACCGCGAGCTGCGCGAACGAGGAGTGCGAGAGCACCGCGGACTCCATCGCGAGCACCAGCTTGTCCCGTACGGCGTGCGGCGCGAGCGCCCACCCCACCCGGAACCCCGGTGCCAGCGTCTTGGAGAACGATCCCAGATAGATCACGCCGTCCGCGTCGTCGGCGCGCAGCGCCCGCAGCGGGTCGCCGTCGAAGCCGAGCAGGCCGTACGGGTTGTCCTCGATCACGAGCACGCCCGCGCGGTGGCAGACGTCGAGCACTTCGCGCCGCCGCGCCATGCTGAGGGTGACGCCGGCCGGGTTCTGGAAGTTCGGGACCGTGTAGAGGAACTTGATACGCCGTCCCTGGCGGGCCAGCGTCTCGATCGCCTCGGCCAGCGCGGCCGGGTTGAGGCCGTCGTCGTCCATCGCGACGTGGACGACGTCCGCCTGGTAGGCGGCGAAGGTGCCGAGGGCGCCCACGTAGGACGGGCCCTCGGCGAGCACCACGTCGCCGGGGTCGATGAAGATCCGGGTGAGCAGATCGAGTGCTTGCTGTGAACCGACGGTGACCACTACGTCGCTCGGGTCCGCCTCGATGCCCTCAAGCCGCATGACCTCGCACATCTGCTCGCGCAGGTGCGGGTCTCCCTGGCCTGAGCCGTACTGCAGCGCGGTCGAACCGCGCCGGGCCACGAGGTCGGCGATCAGCTCGCCGATCAAGTCGAGGGGAAGAGCCGTGACGTACGGCATGCCGCCGGCGAGCGAGACCACCTCGGGCCTCGACGCGACGGCGAAGAGAGCTCGGATCTCAGAGGCGACCATCCCGGTAGCTCGTGCTGCGTACCGATCGACGTAGGCGTCGATGCGCGACCCTTGGGGCGCGCTGGTCTGACCGTGATCCGTATCCTCTGTCACGGTCCACCTCCTCGGTCGAAGTGCCGGAGAAAACCAGAGTACGTCACCTTTTGTGACGGCCTATCGGGGGGAGCCGTATCACCGACCTCGGATCGGTGATCCACGGGATGCCACCCCCACTGAGCTACGATGCCAGTCGGGGACGCCGTATTGATGCGGTTTTCCACCAAGACTCTCGTCAGGATAGGGGCCACCAGTTGTCGCGTCGCCTCGTCAACGTCACGTTGGACAACCTTGACGATCTTCCGCGCCGGTGCCGTCGATGCGTGTTCTGGGAGCTCGACCCGGTCAGTGGCGAGCGGGCGAACGAGGTCGGCGACGCGGGGCTGGAGAAGGAAGCCTGGATCTCGGCGACGCTGCTGGAGTGGGGAAGCTGCGGCAAGATCGCCTATGTGGACGGGGTGCCGGCCGGGTTCGTGCTGTACGCGCCGCCGCTCTACGTGCCGCGTTCTGTGGCGTTCCCCACGTCGCCGGTGAGCTCCGATGCCGTGCTGCTGATGACCGCCCAGATCATCGCCGAGTTCTCGGGGGGCGGGCTGGGCCGGATGCTGGTCCAGGGGGTGGCCAAGGACCTGACCCGGCGGGGGGTCAAGGCCATCGAGGCGTTCGGCGACCTGAAGTGGGAGGAGCCGGGGTGCGTACTGCCCGCCGACTACCTCCTGGCGGTGGGGTTCAAGACGGTTCGTCCGCATCTACGGTTTCCGCGGCTCCGGCTGGAGCTGAAGACCGCGGTCTCGTGGCGTGAGGACGTCGAGGTGGCACTGGAGCGCCTGCTGGGGTCCATGAGCCCAGAGCGCGCCCTGCGGCCCGTCTGACGCTTCTCAGGGGCGTTATGGGCCATCGGTACACGAGCTGCCCGAAAGCCCGCAAACCCCCGCACACGCGGCGGCTCCCTCGCCCGGAGTGGTGAGCTGCGGACGAGGGAGCCGCCGGATCATGTGGGTGCCGCTCAGAAGAGCGGTGGTACGGCAGGCGCCGCGACGCCTGGCCGCAGGGGGCACTGCCAGAGCCCCGTGGGGTTGAGCTCTAGAGGATGCCCTCAAGCTCGCGAAGCAGCATGGCCTTCGGCTTGGCGCCGATTATCTGCTTCACAACCTCTCCGTCCTTATAGACGTTCAGTGTGGGGATCTGGAGTACACCGTAATCGCGGGGAACCGCCGGGTTCTCGTCGATGTTGAGCTTGACCACCGTCAGCTTGTCGGCCTGCTCATTGGCGATCTCCTGGAGGATCGGCGCGACCTGCCGGCAGGGCCCGCACCATTCGGCCCAGAAGTCCACGAGCACGAGCTTGTCGTTCTTGAGAACTTCCGCCTCGAAGGTCGCGTCGGTGACGCTCTTGATGGTGCCCATGATCGAACCTCTCCTTAGCTTTCCTGAAGGGTGAGCCAGCGCTCGGCGTCGAGGGACGCCTGGCACCCGGTGCCCGCGGCGGTGATCGCTTGACGGTAGATGTGGTCGACGACGTCGCCACAGGCGAAGACGCCCTCCAGATTGGTGCCCGTGCCCGGGGACTGGACCTTGATGTAACCCTCGTCGTCGAGCGTGATCTGACCCTTGACGAGCTCGTTGCGCGGGTCGTGGCCGATGGCCACGAACACGCCGGTCGCGGGCAGCTCGGTGGTCTCGCCGGTCTTGAGGTTGCGGACGCGCACGGCCGAGACGCGGTCGTCGCCGACGATCTCCTCGACCTCGGAGTCCCACTGGAAGCGGATCTTCTCGTTGCTGAAGGCGCGGTCCTGCATGATCTTGCTGGCCCGCAGCTCCGAACGCCGGTGGACGATCGTCACCGAACGCGCGAACCTGGTGAGGAAGGTCGCCTCCTCCATGGCCGAGTCGCCGCCGCCGACCACCACGATGTCCTGGTCGCGGAAGAAGAACCCGTCGCAGGTGGCGCACCATGAGACACCGTGCCCGGACAGCCGCTTCTCGTTGGGCAGACCCAGCTCGCGGTAGCTCGAACCCATGGCCAGGATGACCGCCTTGGCGTGGTACGTGTCCGTGACGGTCTTGACGACCTTCGGGTCGGCGGCCAGGTCGACCTCGACGACATCGTCGGCGACCAGCTCGGCGCCGAAGCGCTCGGCCTGCTTGCGCAGGTTGTCCATCAGGTCCGGGCCCATGATGCCGTCGGGATAACCGGGGAAGTTCTCCACGTCGGTGGTGTTCATGAGTGCTCCGCCCGCGGTCACCGAGCCCTCGAAGACCAGGGGGCGTAGGTCGGCACGCGCGGAGTAGATCGCCGCTGTGTAACCGGCCGGCCCCGAACCGATGATGATCACATTACGGACGTCGCTCACGCTCTGTGCCTTTCGTCGCTGTTGCCAGTCGCGTCAACAGATCCTAGGGGGCTGTGATTCCCGCCTGGTCACCGGACATCGAAGTGTCTGCTCACCCATCAAGGTAGAGCCTGGCGACGGGCCGCGACATCACCCGGGGCCGGAATGCGAAAGAGCCCGCCGGGGCGGGCTCTTTCAAGGTCATCGGAGTGGGGTCAGTCCCACTTGCCGAGGGCGGGTTTGCGGAGGTTCTTGCATTCGGGGTCGAGGACGCGTACCTGGACCTGGTTGGACGCGCTGTTCTTCCGGAAGAGCATCAGCGATGCCTCCTGGCCCTCGTAGTAGCCCTGGTCTACCTGGAAGGGGTCCTTGCCGACCTGCTTCGACACCCGTCCGATGCAGCGCATCAGCTTGTCGTCGACCGAGTCGGCGGTGAGCCAGATGCGGGTCGGGGCGAAGTAGTCGCCGAGCGGCTCGCGCAGCGCGCGGTTGCTGTAGTTGAATTCGCTGTCGGAGATCTTGTAGGCCAGCCGCGGCGCCTGGCTCGGCTCGACGCTGGCCGGTGGCGGCAACGCGAGCGGTGCCGAGGCCACCGGCGCCGGCCGGCCGTCTCCGGAAGCGGTCAGCAGCCCGGTGGACAGCGCCGCCGAACCGGCGATCGCCGCCACGGCCGCCGCTGCCGTGACCGGAATGGCCCATCTGCGGCGTCTGGTCGGCCGTGTCCGCCGCTTGGCCGGGACCACTGTGCCGTCGTCGGCGACGACGCCCAGTCGTACCGGCTCCGGCTCCCGCGAAGGCTCCTGCGAGGGCACAGGCTCCCGCGAGGGCCCGGATGCGGTCTCCCACGGGGCGTCGGCCATGAGCCGGTCCCAGTCGGGGGAGTCGGCGACGGCAGCCGCCACCCGTCCGGTACGCCCGGCCTCGGCGGCCAGCGCCTGGTCTATCCGTAGCGCGACCCCCATCGGCATGGCCGGTGTCGGAGTGGCCGCGAGCACTTCTCGCACCGCCGCGAGATCGGCCAGTCGCTCCCCACAGGGGTCGCACACCGCCAGGTGTGCGCGGACCGGCCGGGCTTCGGCGTCATCAAGGAGACCCTCTGCCAACTCGGCAAGGATCTCCAGGTCGTAGTGCGTGTCACCCGTCACGAAGTTCTACTCCCTTCGCGGATGAGACGCGAGACAGGTCTGATCGGTTCCGCAGATGCGAAAGAATTGGGGCAAGTTTCGCGCGGCCCCGCGCGCATCGGCTCTTCACCGTACCGCTCGGCACCTGAAGCACCTGCGCGGCGTCCTCCACCGAGTAGCCCATCATGTCGACGAGCACCAGCGCGGCACGCTGGTCGGTGGGCAGCACCCGCAGGGCGGCGGTGACCTCCATGGAGACCTCGCGCTCGCCGGTGTGGTCGGGTATCGGCGTGTCGCGCTCGGCGGCCTCGATCAGCTCGTCGTCGGCGACCGGGCGGACCGACTTGCGGCGCATCCGGTCAAGGCAGGCGTTGACCACGATGCGGTGCAGCCAGGTGGTGACCGCCGCCTCGCCGCGGAAGCTCTCCGCCTTGCGGTACGCCGACACGAAGGCGTCCTGTACGGCGTCGGCCGCCTCGTCGGGGTCGCCGAGGGTACGCAGGGCGACCGCCCACATCCGGTCTCGGTGCCGCTTGACGATCTCGCTGAAGGCGTGCGGGTCCCCGTTGATGTGGCTGGTCAGAAGCTCGGCGTCGGATCGTTCTGGCCGGGGGTTCTGATCTGCCTCTGATGGGTTCTCGGGTGGGGAATTCACAAGGAGAGTCCTGCTATGCCGATCCGGGGGAGTAGACCACTACGTCATAGATGGTGCCACGAAACCTGCCTTGGTCGGCCGGAAGACGCGTAAACCAGATCAAAACGTACTGGCCGCTTGCGGCCTCGGTGGGCTTGAACGTGGTCTTGCCCGAGGCGTTGCTCTGCTTGGCCACCGTCTTGAGCGCGTCCAGGTCGGGGGAGTCGCCCACCCTGATCTCGGCCTTTGCGCCGGACGCCTTGGCGAAGGTGACGGTCACCTCGGAGACCTTGACCGACTTGCCCATGTCGAGCATCAGGCCGACGCCGTCCTTCAGCCGCCCGAACTCGGCGGTGTTGTAGGTGTCGGTGTGCCACTCGGTGCCGGACTTGTCGTCGATCGCGTTGCGAGTGTACTCGGGGTTCTCCCCTCCGTCGGTGCCCTTGGGGTCGAAGTCCTTGGCGCTGGACGCCTTGACCGGCGTCGGTTTGGCGGTCGGGGTGGCGCTCACCGTGGGCTCCGCCTTCGAGGCGGTCGGCCCGGCGATGCTGCGTCCGAGGGTCCAGGCCCCGATGCCGACGACCGCCATCACCACGAGCACCACCACGGTCATGATCGCCCGGTTGACCATGGCGGGCCGCTGGGGCCGGCGCTGGTGCGGACCGGGCATGCTGGGGGGCATGGTCGGGGGGCCGTGCGGGTGCTGGCGTACCGGGTCCATGGGCCGGGACATGGTCCGGGGCATGGGTTGCGACATCTCGAACCGGATGTCGTCGTTGCCGCCCCGCGGGCCCAGGTGTACGGACGGCGGCAGTGTCGCGATCGGCACCGGGGAGGGACGGGGGACGCTGCCCAGCGCTTCGGCGACGTCGGCCGGGCTGACCAGCGGCTCCTGGCCGCGCAGCGCCGCGGGCAGGGCGGCCCTGACGGTGATGCCGTCGAGGTAGCCGGGGATGCCCGCGGTGACCTGGCGGGGCGTGCAGATCTGGCCGTCGGGCGTGGTGGGTGCGGGCGGCAGCCCGACCGGGCCGTCGCTCGGGCCCGGCCAGTGTCCGGTGAGGCCGGCGTAGAGCAGCCGGCCCAGCCCGGCGGCGTCGTCGCCCGCCGGGTCGTCGCTGCTCAGGTCGCCGAGCGCGGCGTCGATGCCGACGCCGAGGACCTTCACCGTGCTGCCGGAGGTCCAGATCAGCTTGGACGGACGCAGGCACAGGTGGGCGAGCCCGGCCTCGTGGGCGTGGGCCAGGGCCTCGGCCGCCTCGGCGACCAGCGCGGCGGCCCGCTCGGGTTCGAGGGGGCCGGCGGCCAGCAGGTCGGCCAGGGTCTCGCCGGTGACCCACTCGCTGACCACGTAGGAGAGCTGTTCTTCCTCGGCGGCGTCGAAGACCTGGGTCAGCCGGGGGTCGGACAGCCGGCTCGCCGCCCGCGCCGCCATCACGACCTCGCTCGTGCGGGCATAGGAGTCGCTGAAGGTGTGGACCGCGACCGGCCGCGCCAGTACTTCGTCGATCGCCTTCCACAGGATGGCGCCGTCCTGCTCGGCGACGCGATCTTCGACGCGGAACCGCTCCGCCAGCTTGGTGCCGGGCTCTACTGCGGGCGCGCTCATGCGGCGTTCACCAGTCCGTCGGAGGTCGTGGCGCGAGGAGCGGGCCACAGGGGGCGCCCGGAACGCGCAGGAATCGCGAGAATGCCGCCATGGGACGACCTTGCCGACAGAGCCGCTGACAAAGCGGGCAAATCACCATGGCAGTACCACACGGGCAAGGCAGGGATCAAAGCCGGCATATCGCCGTACGTCCTGCAATGCCGGTTGGATGCGCCCACGCCCCTCCTGCTTCCATTCCGCGCTTATCGGGCACCATCGTAGTGCGGTACCCGTTTCTTTCGTGTTCCTTCGGAAACCATCGGCCCCACGTGCCTCAGGCCCCCTGAACAAGACGTGCGAGGGGTGCCGCCGGGTTCACCGGAAACCCGACTTCCTCATCAACGACCTACCCGTCCTGCGACAAGTCCAACGAGGGAACCCACCTCGGGGATGCGCGCCCGGTGCGCGACCACGAAGTACAGCAGCATGCCGAGCCCGCCCCCGGCCGCCAGGATCACCAGGGAGCTGACCGTGGTCAGCCCGGCCCAGCGCTCGCCGCCCCAAAGGACGGCCAGGGCCAGGCCCGCCGTCGGCAGCGCCACCAGGTACATCCTGGTCAGCGCGCCGGCCACCCGCCTGCCGTCCAGGCCGCCGACCTTGCGGCTGGCCCGCACCCAGGCGAACCCGGCACCGGTCATGTAGGAGACGGTGTACGAGCAGGCCAGCCCCATGACGATATAGCGATCTGGGAGCACCACGTAGGAGACCAGGCTGAGCAGCGCGTTGACCGCCACGTTGCCGGCCGCCAGGAACGCGGGCGTACGCGTGTCGCCGAAGCTGTAGAACACCCGCAGCAGCAACTGGAAGATCGAGAACGGCACCAGCGCCAGCCCGAAGATCTGGAGCACGTTGCCGATGTAGATCGCGTTCGAGATCGTCATGTTGCCGTGCCCGAAGATCACCACGGCCACCGCCGGACCGAGCACCATCAGCAGCAGCCCGGCCGGGATGATCACCGAGCAGACCAGCCGCACCCCCGAGGCGAACTCCTCGCGCACCTGGCCGAGCTGCCCGTCGGCGACCGACCGGCTCATCCTGGGCAGCATCGCGGTGATCACCGAGACCGCGATCACCCCGTAGGGCAACTGGAAGAGCTGGTAGGCGTAGGCGTAGGCGGAGTTTCCCGCGCCGGGCACCCGGTCGCCCGCGCCGGTGGCGAGCTTGGTGGTGACCCAGAAGCCGAACTGCATGATGCCGACGTACGCGAACGTCCAGGCCGCCGTCCGGCCCATCTCGCCGAGCCCGACGCCCCGCACCCCGAACCGCGGCCGGAACCGGAACCCCGCCCGGTGCAGCGAGATCACCAGGGCGAGGCACTGCACGACGATGCCCGCCGTGGTGCCGATGCCGAGCAGCGCCAGGTCGGAGGCCGTCGCCGCCTCCACGGACGATCCGGCGCCGCTCACCACCAGGTACAGCAGGCCGACCACGATCATGACCAGGTTGTTCAGCACCGGCGCCCACATCGGCGCGGCGAACCGGTCACGGGCGTTGAGGATCGCCCCGGCCAGCGCGCCGATCCCGAAGAACGCGATCTGCGGCAGGATGAACCTGGCCAGCGTGATCGCGGCCTCCCGCTTGGCGCCGGTCCAGTCGTCGGTGTAGAGGTCCACGATCAGCGGGGCGAGCAGCACGGACACCACCGCGGCCACGCCGAGCAGCAGGATGGCGAACGTCATCAGCCGCTGTTCGTAAGCGGTGCCGCCGTCCGGGTCGTTACGCCGCGCGCGGACCACCATCGGCACGATCACGCTGCTCAGCACCCCGCCGATGAGCAGCTCGAACAGGATGAGCGGGATCGTGTAGGCCACGTTGTACGCGTCGCCGAGGGCGGCGGTGCCGATCGCCGCGGCCAGCACCGCCGTACGCAGGAAGCCGGTGACGCGCGACACCATCGTGCCCGCGGCCATGATCGCGCCCGCGCGCAACAACCTGCTCATCGGTCACGTTCCTCCAGGTTCGGTGTCACGCGGGGGGTCCTGGGCGCCGGCCGCTGACCCGCTCGGCGCGCTCTTCCGTGCCCTCGGGCAGTGGGGACGCCGGGGGCCGCGCGACCGGCTTCGTCACGTCGGCCGTCTGCTCGGCCGATTGAGAAGCGGATTGGGAAGCGGATTGGGAAGCCGGCTGTGCGGGAGCCGATCGAGCGGGAGCCGGCTGAGCCGACCCCGCAGGGGCCCGCCGCCGCCCGGCCCGGCGCCGGCGCATCATCCGCAGCGCCACCGCCGCCAGCATGACCGACAGCGCGCCGCCCACGATCACCAGCGCGATCCCGGCATAGCCGGTGGTGCGCACGGTCAGCTCGATCGGCGGGCCGTACCGCTTGCCGGACTCCGTGCGAAGCTGCACGGTGACCGTCGTCTCACCGCTGACGTGCGAGGTCAGCGGCACCTGCACGGTCTGGCTGCCCCGCGGGGAGATCTGGATCGCCCGCGAGAAGTCCTTGATCTCCAGTTGCCGCGGATTGGTCGACTTGACGTCGATGCGCAACGCGACCGTTTTGTTCAGTGAGTTGTGGACGCTGATCGGCACCACGCCGTTGTCCCCGGCCAGCGTGCGGGGCTGCTCGGTGCCGGTGATCGCGACCTCTTCGATCTGGTCGGACACCGCCTCGTCGATGTGCTCGACGGCGGTGCGCGCATCGCCGGTCTTGCCGCGCCACGCCGAGGACGCCAGCCGCAGCAACGGACGCTCGAACCCGTGCCGGTCGTTGGCGTCGTCGGTGACGTCGGCGGTGAGCTGGGCCTGGCGTTCGGTCCTGCGCACCGAGGACAGGTAGCCCTTGCCCAGCTCCTCGCGGCGGTCTTCGTCGGTGTAGGTCAGCCCGACGCGCGCCGCCTGCGGGGCGGTGGGCTTGATCGAGGTGATCGACACCGGGCTGAGCCAGGGCAGCTTGGCGGTACGGCCGAGCAGTCCGCTGACGAACGCCGGGTCGGGATGCCACTGCCGGGACGGCGCGGCCACGACGGTCCGGCCCGTCTGCGGGGCCTCGGCGGTGATCATCGCGGTCTCGGCCAGGAAGCGCTGCTTGGCCAGCAGGCCGGCGCCGGGCAGGGCCACGTCGGAGGAGAGGATCTCGCTCAGCGTCTGGTCGGCCACCAGCGCGGTGATCGGCCCGTTCACGGACGAGATCGTGGCCGCCGCGTCGGGGGTGGTCGTGGCGGACGGCGCGGCCGGGAGGTTGCCCTGGTCGAGCAGGACGGTCTTGACCCCGCCCACCGCCAGCTCGTCCAGTGCGTCGAGGTCGAGCGCGCCGGACACCGGCCAGTTGAGGTCGCTGGGCACCGCCCGGCCGAACATCGACTGCGCGACCTCCGCGCCCGTGGCGAGCGCGCCGCGGGTCACGCCGTCCAGCCCGCGGTGGACCAGCGCCGCCACGTCAGGGTCCGCGTACGGGGTGGCGAACACGCTCGCCTTGGTCAGCGCGGTACGCATCGCGGCCAGCCAGGGGGCGGCGGCGGGCTCGGCGGGGCGCTGCTTGCGTTCGTCGCCGGTGTCGACCGTGTAGTCGCGGGCCATCGCGTTGACGTCGTCCAGCAGCGCCGGATCGACCAGCCAGCTCACGCCCTTGGCGGTGGCCGAGCCGCGTACCAGCGCGAGCATGTCGGCCAGCCGCCCGCCCTCCGCCAGCGCGCCGCGCAGGTCGTCGTTGAGGAACGTCTGGTCCACGCTCCGGCGCGGGCGCTGGTCCAGCACCGGCAGCACCATCGCCAGGCGGGTGCGGGCGACCCGCTCGTCCTTCGGCGCGTACACCACGAACGTGCGCTGGATCGCCACCGTCTCCTGGTTCGGGCCGAGCACCTCCACCGCCAGCGGGTAGACCCCGAACCGCCACATCTCGATGATGGCGGGGGTCACACTGAACTCCCACTGCTGCTTCGCGCCCGCCGCGAGCACCGGGACCTGGGTGAAGCGCGTGATGGACCCCCGGTCCCGCCAGGTCATCAGGCCCTCGGCGTAGGACTCCATCTCGCTGCGCCCGGCGAACGGCTGGCCGGAGTAGCGGAGCTGGATCCGCAGACCGGCCTGCGGCGCGCCGGTGGTGTTGGTGTAGGTGCCCGAGATCTTGATCTCCTGGTTCCGCTCGCGCGGGGTGTCCGGGGAGATCGACTCGATCACGAGCGGCGGCGCCTGCCGTACGGACACGGCGGACGCCGTGGACACCGAGGACGCCGCCGCCGCTGGTACGGCCAGCAGCGCGGCGGTGACGGTGGTGAGCAGAGCCTTGACGATCACGTGCCTGCCCGGGTCGGTGTACGGCGCACGCCGCAATGCTATGGCCTTTGCGCGGCCGGATCGGGTCGAGACGGACGTTGAGACCGACTCAATGAACCCTTTTCCACCGTCGTCCCACCGTCTCCGGCGAACGTCGGTTCGCCCCGGCGCGCTCAGCGCGGCAACGAATGCGACGCACGGTGCCCGTGTGACAGGGACGACCGGCCGCGCGCGGCCAGATCGAGCCGTTTGCCGCCGGCCAGCGCCAGCAGATCGCGGGCGCGCAGCGACAGCGCGGTGCGCCGCTCACCGGTCGGGGTGTGCACCAATGTGTCTCCGGGCAGCTCGCGGTGGAGGCGTTCGTCGATCAGCAGCGCGAGGTCGTCGGGCAGCAGCAGCGGGCACACCAGCCCGGCGGCGTAGCGGGTGGCGGAGTTGACGATGAACGCCGGGGCGGGCGACACCTTGCGCGCCCCGAGCAGGGTGCCCACCATCGCGGGCCGGGGCGGCGTGGCGACGGACGACAGCACCGCGACGGGATCGAGGCCGACCCGCGTGTCCACCTCGAAGACCGTGACCTCAAGGCAATGGGCCGCGTCCGCATGCATGATCTCGGGAAGCTCACCGGCGCACGTCAGGGCTCGCGGAAGGCGTACGATCTCATGATGGACCTGGTGTGCGAGGAGCCAGCGGTGGATCGCGAGGGCGTCCTTCATCTCTGCGCTCCTTGCCTCGTGGCCCGACCCCCTACGGTCCGCAGGTCGACCGTATTGTGGTGATCGCCGACGGTGTATCTCCCGCGAGTGACACCAGCAATGGCCCGGGGGAACATCCTCCGTAACCGAAGGACCTACCCAGCTTGTCCGAATCGAATCTGACCGCCGGCCAGCAGCGCGGCCTCGACGCGCTGCTCCGCCGCATCCCGCCCGTGGCCGACGAGCTGGGCGAGCTGTTCGCGGCGCGCGGGCACGAGCTGGCCCTCGTCGGCGGCCCGGTACGCGACGTCTTCCTCGGCCGGGTCGGCAACGACCTCGACCTGACCACCGACGCCCGGCCGGAACAGGTCCTCGAAATCGTCCGCGACTGGGCCGACGCGGTGTGGACGATCGGCATCGACTTCGGCACCGTCGGCGTGCGCAAGGGCGGCCGGCAACTGGAGATCACCACCTACCGCAGCGAGTCCTATGACCCGCAGTCGCGCAAGCCCGAGGTCATGTACGGCGACAGCCTCGACGACGACCTCGCCCGCCGCGACTTCGCGGTCAACGCGATGGCGGTACGCCTGCCCGAGCACACCTTCGCCGACCCGTACGGCGGGCTCGCCGACCTCGCGGCCAAGATGCTCCGCACACCGGGCCCGCCCGAGCGGTCCTTCGACGACGACCCGCTGCGGATGCTGCGCGCCGCCCGCTTCGCCTCCCAGCTCGGCTTCGACGTCCACCCGGCCACCTTCGCCGCGATGCGCGGCATGGTCGAGCGGATCGAGATCGTCTCCGCCGAGCGCATCCAGGCCGAGCTGGACAAGCTGATCTGCGGCGCCCACCCGCGCCGCGGCCTTGAGCTGCTGGTCGACTCCGGCCTGGCCGCCCACGTACTGCCCGAGCTGCCCCGGCTGCGCCTGGAGATCGACGAGCACCACCGGCACAAGGACGTCTACGAGCACACCCTGATCGTGCTGGAACAGGCCATCGCGCTGGAGGGCGACGGCGGCTGTGACCGGGTGCTGCGCTGGGCGGCGCTGCTGCACGACATCGGCAAGCCCAAGACCCGCCGGCACGAGCCGGGGGGGCGGGTGTCCTTCCACCACCACGAGGTGGTCGGCGCGCAGCTCACCAAGAAGCGGCTGATCGCGCTGAAGTTCCCCAAGGACGTCGTGGCCGACGTCTCCCGGCTGGTGGAGCTGCACCTGAGGTTCCACGGGTACGGCACCGGCGAGTGGACCGACAGCGCGGTGCGCCGCTACGTACGCGACGCCGGGCACCTGCTGGACCGGCTGCACAAGCTGACCAGGGCCGACTGCACGACCCGCAACAAGCGCAAGGCGCAGGCGCTGGCCCGCACCTACGACCACCTGGAGGAGCGGATCGCCCGGCTGGCCGATGAGGAGGAGCTGGCCAAGATCCGCCCGGAGCTGGACGGCAACGAGATCCAGCAGGTGCTCGGCATCGCGCCGGGGCCGCTGGTGGGCAGGGCGTACAAGTTCCTGCTGGAGATGCGGCTGGACCAGGGCATGATCGGCAAGGAGGCGGCCACCGCCGCCCTGCTGGAGTGGGCCAAGGACAACGCGGTGTCCTGACCCGCCCCTCGCTCAGGCGCTCTGCGGGATCTTCCGCTTGGGGTTGTCGCCGGTCGGCGTGACCATCCGGTAGACCAGGGCGCCGAGCACGTAGCCCGCCGCGATGAGGCCGAGCACCAGGTAGGACTTGCCGTTCGCCGGGAGCAGGGCCGCGGCGAAGGCGGCGGCCAGCACGTACATGCCGTTGAAGAGCATGTCGTAGAGCGAGAAGACGCGGCCCAGGTAGGCGTCGGCGATGTCGCGCTGCACGACGGTGTCGGCGCAGATCTTCACGCTCTGCCCGGCGATGCCGAGCACGAAGCCGGCGACCGGCATGCCCCACTCCTGGAAGGGGGCGACCACCGCGAAGCCGAGTACGCCCGCGGCGGTGAGGACCATCGGCACCCAGTTGGTGATGCCGAACCGCTCGGTGGCCCACGGCGTGATCAGCGCGGCCCCGAAGTAGCCGACGCCGGAGGCGCCGAGGACGAGGGCCACCCCGGCGAGCGCCTTGTCGGGATCGTTGACGGTGAAGTGGTACCGGTACAGCATGATCAGCATCGCGGTGCACATGCCGTACACGAACCGGTGGGTGGACATCGCGCCGAGCGCGGCGGCGGCGGCGCGGTGGTGGGCCACGTGCCGCAGGCCGTCGATCAGGCCGCGCACCACGTTGCGCAGCGCCTCGCGGGTCTGCGGTCGGTCGGGGTCGTACGCCGGGCCGAGCAGCCCCCTGGCCATGGTGGCCGCGATCCCCGCGGCCAGCGCGAAGGCCACCCCCGAGATCACCAGCAGCAGCGCGGTGCCGGGGTGCCCGGACCCGAAGACCAGCCGCAGCAGGTAGCCCGCGCCCGCGCCGACGAAGGTCACCACCGTGCCGGACGTCGGGGTGACGGCGTTGGCCATCATCAGCTTGTCCCTGGACACCACGTGCGGGAGCGAGGCCCCGAGCGCGGCCAGGAAGAACCGGTTGACGGCGAGCACGCCGAGCGCCACGACGTAGAACCACGCGTCGGGCGCGCCCGTGGCGACCAGCGTGGCGGCCAGGAGCAGCAGGACGCAGCGGATGATCGGGCCGATCACCAGGATCTGCCGCCGGGACCACCGGTCGATGAAGACCCCGGCGAACGGGCCGAGCACGGAGTAGGGCAGGAGGAGTACGGCGAGGCCCGTGGCGATCTGGACGGCGTTGGTCTGCTGTTCGGGGCTGAAGAACGCGTAGCCGGCGACCCCGAACTGGAAGATCCCGTCGGAGAACTGCGACACCAGGCGGGTGGCGAAGAGGCGCCTGAAGTCCCGTTCTACAAGGACGGCCCGCAGATCGGAGGCGAAGGACACCAAGCCAGCCTACGTTGCCGAGGGACGGCCCACATCCGGGACAACCCCGTAGTCCCCCTAGGGGAGGGGTCCCTCAGGTGATCACGTACTCTCAAACGCGTGATGACCGATGAACTGGTTGTGTTGGTGGATCGCGAGGGCAACGCGACCGGTATCGCGCCGAAGGCGTCGGTACATGGCCCGGACACACCGCTCCACCTGGCCTTTTCCAGCTACGTCTTCGATCGCGCCGGGCGGGTGCTGCTGTCCAGGAGGGCCGCCCACAAGGTCACCTGGCCGGACGCCTGGACGAACAGTTGCTGCGGCCACCCGATGCCCGGCGAGCCGCTGGACGCGGCGGTCACCCGCCGGCTGTCCTACGAACTGGGGCTCGACGTCGAGCGGGTGGACCTCATGCTGCCCGCCTTCTCCTACCGGGCGGTGATGGACAACGGCATCGTCGAGCACGAGCTGTGCCCGGTCTACCGGGTGATCGTGGCGGCCGAGGCGGTGCCCAACCCCGAGGAGGTCGGGGAGGTGGAGTGGATGCCGTGGCCGCGGTTCGCCGACGACGTTATGAGCGGGCGGATCACGATCTCACCCTGGTGCCGGGAGCAGGTGCCGCTGCTGAAGGCGCTGGGCGACGACCCGCTGGCCTGGGCCCCCGCCGACCCGGCCGCGCTGCCCGCCGCCGCCCGGCCCTGACATGAAAGAGAGCCCTCCGAGGAGGGCTCTCTCAGGAACAACGGTCAGCGCTCGACCTCGCCGCGGATGAACTTCTCCACGGCGTCGCGGGCGACGTCGTCGGAGTACTGTTCCGGCGGCGACTTCATGAAGTAGGACGCCGGCGACAGCAGCGGGCCGCCGATGCCGCGGTCCAGGCCGATCTTGGCGGCGCGGATCGCGTCGATGATGATGCCCGCGGAGTTGGGGGAGTCCCAGACCTCCAGCTTGTACTCCAGGTTGAGCGGAGTGTCGCCGAACGACCTGCCCTCCAGCCTGACGTAGGCCCACTTGCGGTCATCGAGCCACGGCACGTGGTCGGACGGGCCGATGTGGACGTCTCCCTTGCCCATCTCGCGCGGGATCTGCGAGGTCACCGACCGGGTCTTGGAGATCTTCTTGGACTGGAGGCGGCTGCGCTCCAGCATGTTCATGAAGTCCATGTTGCCGCCGAAGTTGAGCTGGTAGGTGCGCAGCAGCTCGACCCCGCGGTCTTCGAACAGCTTGGCCATCACCCGGTGCGTGATCGTCGCGCCGACCTGGGACTTGATGTCGTCGCCGATGATCGGCACGCCCGCCTCGGTGAACTTGGCGGCCCACTCGGGGTCGGAGGCGATGAACACCGGCAGCGCGTTGACGAACGCCACCTTGGCGTCGATCGCGCACTGCGCATAGAAGCGGTCGGCCTCCTCCGAGCCCACCGGCAGGTAGGACACCAGGACGTCGACCTTGTTGTCGCGCAGCACCTTGACCACGTCGACGGGCTTCTCGTCGGACTCGTCGATGATCTCCCGGTAGAACTCGCCGAGACCGTCGTAGGTCGGACCGCGCTGCACGGTGACGCCGGTGGGCGGCACATCGCAGATCTTCACCGTGTTGTTCTCGCTGGCCACGATGGCCTCCGAGAGGTCACGCCCGACCTTCTTGGCATCGACGTCGAAGGCGGCGACGAACTCGACGTCGCTTACGTGGTAGTCGCCGAATCGCACATGCATAAGGCCCGGTACCCGGCTGGCCGGGTCGGCGTCCTTGTAGTAATGCACGCCTTGCACCAGCGACGCGGCGCAGTTGCCGACTCCGACAATCGCTACGCGCACCGAACCCATGGCACTCGCTCCCTTACTCAATGATCTGTATCCGTGGCCCTTGCCGGGCCTTCATCGGCGTCAGTCCCCGCGTTGGCCGCCGGGCCGCCCGTGGTCTCCCGTCCGGTCTCGTGTCCGGTTTCGTGGTGTACGGCCCGCCCCGGGGTGCTCGACTCCGTGCCGCCCGGCCCGCCGCGCCGTTCGGTGGCGATCAGCTCGTTGAGCCAGCGCACCTCGCGCTCGACGGACTCCAGGCCGTGTCGCTGAAGCTCCAGCGTGTAGGCGTCCAGCCGCTCTCGCGTGCGGGCGAGCGCGTTGCGGACGCCCTCCAGCCGCTCCTCCAGCCGGCTCCTGCGGCCTTCGAGGATGCGCAGGCGTACTTCGGCCTGCGTGTGCCGGAAGAACGCGAAGTGGACCCCGAAGCTCTCGTCTTCCCAGGAGGACGGCCCGGACTGCGTCAGCAGGTCTTGGAGCCGCTCCTTGCCCTCCGCCGTCAGCTTGTAAACGATCTTGGAACGGCGGCCGGCGAGCGGCGCGACCGGCTCGGCCGGGGCGGGCTCCTCCTCTGCGATCAGCCCGTCGTTGAGCAGCGAGCGCAGGCAGGGATAGAGCGAGCCGTAGGAGAACGCACGGAACATGCCGAGCAGCGCGTTCAGCCGTTTCCGCAGCTCATAGCCGTGCAGTGGGGTTTCGTGCAACGACCCGAGAACGGCGAGCTCCAAGACGTTGCTTCGGCCGCCGACCACGGAACCCACCACCTCTCGCATCGATGTATCGAACCGATACATCTGAAGGATACGTCGCCACGGCATACCCCGCAACGACCAGGGTGGCGACCAGGGGACGACCAGGGGTGACCTTCACTCCTGCCCCAAGAGGTTGGGAGCAATCGGGAAAAAGCCGTAGTCTGGCGCACATGTGGTCACAGCGAGCGGTCGTTGACTACGGCCTTGCGAAGCGAGCGACGGTTCGCTCGTTACGCACGGGCCGCACGTCTTTCGACGACGTTTGTGACGCACATCCCTATCTGCTGCGGGCCGCACGGTTCCACGGGGAGGCGACCGACCGGCCCTGCCCGGTGTGCGAACGGCAGAACGTGACCCATGTGACCTACGTGTACGGCGACGAACTGGGCCGCTCGGTAGGCCGGGTAAAGAGCACGTCAGACCTGGCCGAGATGGCACGCGAATACCGTGAATTCCGCGTGTACGTGGTAGAGGTCTGCCAAGGTTGTGCTTGGAATCATCTGGCGGTCTCGTTCGTCCTCGGAAATGGTGATCCGCCGACCGAGTCCTGAGCCGAGAATGCCGGGTGACGCCCACCGCCTGTCGCTGGCCGTCGCCACACCCACATCGCCTGACTGAACGAGGACGCGCGTGAGTTACAGCAGCTATGGCCCGGAGCCGACCGGAGGGCCCGCCCCCCACGGGGCCCCGTCGCCGTCGGCTCGCCAGGGACGTCGCCACCGTACCGCCCAGGCGAGCGCACCCGCACCACGTAACGGCCCGGCCGCTCAGCCGCCGGCGCGCGAGCCTGGCGGGCAAGGCGGGGGTCAGGAGCCCGGGGGCCGGCGCCGTCAGGCTCCGCCGCCCGGCCGTACCGGGCAGCAGCCGGCCCAGCGCGCGGGCCGCAGGGCCGAGGCCGAGTTCGAGGACACCCAGGCGATGATGGCGGCGGCTGCGGCCGGCCAGGGCGGACCGCCGCAGCCTCCCCGCAGGACCGGTGGGCCGGGAGGTCCCGGCCGGCCTGAGGGGCCCGGGGGCCGAGGCGGTCCCGGCGGACCGCGAGGCGGCCCCCCCGAGGACGGCGACACCAGGCTGTCGCGTACGGGGCGCAGCCGGTCGGTGGGCCCGGACCGGCCCGAAGGACCACGCGGCCCCGGCCGGGGCGGTCGCGGGCGCGGTGGTGGTGGCGGCCGGGGCGGCGACGACGACGGACGCGGGCGACGGCGCTCCTCCGGCGACGAGCCGGGCAAGAAGAGCTGGAAGCGGTTCATCCCGAGCTGGAAGATCCTGATGGCCGGCAGCGCGGTGATCGCGGCCGGCGTGTTCGGCATGATCGCGATCGCGTACGCCAACACCACGCTGCCCACCGAGAAGGACTACCAGGAGTCCGCGGTGGCCCAGGGCAGCGTCTTCCAGTACGCCAGCGGGAAGACGTTCGCCAAGATCGGCACCAAGCGCACGATCGTCAAGATCAGCGACGTTCCCAAGCACGTCCAGGACGCGGTGATCGCGGCGGAGAACGACACGTTCCGCCAGGACGTCGGGATCAGCATCCCCAGCATCGCCCGCTCGGTGTGGATGACCGTGACCGGGCAGCAGCTCCAGGGCGGTTCGACGATCACCCAGCAGATGGCCCGCAACTACTTCGAGGGCCTGAGCCGGGAGGTCGCGATCAAGCGGAAGATCAAGGAGATCTTCGTCGCGATCAAGCTGGACCGCGAATGGGACAAGGACAAGATCCTTGAGTACTACCTGAACACGATCCCCTTCGGCCGCAACACCTACGGCATCGAGGCCGCCGCCCGCGACTTCTTCCGCAAGGGCGTCAAGGACCTCACCATCGCCGAGGGCATGTACCTGGCCGGCCGCATCCAGCGCCCCGGCGACTTCGACAGGTACGAGTCGCAGGGCAAGTACGCGGCCACAATGGAGCGGTTCGAGTACGTGCGCGGCCAGATTCCCAAGGTCGATCCTGCGTACGCCGCCCAGGTCGCGAACCTGAAGTTCCCCAAGCCCAAGAAGCGGCGCATCGCGGAGGAGTACTCGGGTGCCGAGGGCTACATGCTCAACATCGTGCAGCGCGAGCTGGAGAAGGACTACGGCATCACCAAGGACGAGCTGCAGGGCGGCGGCTACATCATCAAGACGTCGTTCGATCCGGCCGTGATGACCGCGGCCAAGCGCGCGGTGGAGTCGCGGAGCCAGGCGTTCGACGCCACCGTCCACACCAGCCTCGCCGCGGTCGACCCGAGGAACGGCCGGGTGGCCGGCTTCTACAGCGGGCGTGACTTCCTGCGCGACTACAACAACCGCGCGTTCGACGCCGCCAAGCAGGCGGCGTCCGCGTTCAAGCCCTACGTGCTCGCGGCCTGGCTGAACAGCGACCGCGCGCTGAGCAGCCTGATCAGCGGCAAGTCCCCCTACAAGGCGGAAGGGACCAGCGCGATCCACAACGCCGGCCGCCAGTCCTTCGGCACGATCGATCTGGTGAAGGCCACCGCCCAGTCGGTGAACACGGTGTTCGTGCAGATGGGCGAGAAGGTCGGTCTGGACGCCGTCGCCGAGATCGCCAAGAAGGCCGGGGTCGGGGAGCGGGCCAAGGCCACGCTCAAGGAGAACTCCGTGGACTGGGCGATCAAGAACCACAGCTACGCCACCACCATCGGCAGCGCCACGGTCACCGCCGTGGAGCAGGCCAACGGCTATGGCATCTTCGCCAACGGCGGCAAGCACTTCGACTGGCACACCGTGGTGGAGGTCAAGCAGCGCGACCGCGACACGGGCGGCAACCGCCTGGTGTTCAAGGAGCGGCTCAAGAGCCTCGACGTCATCTCCGCCGAGGCCGCGGCCGACGCCACGTACGCGATGACCCGGGTCGTCCTGGGAGGCACCGGCTCGGCGGCCAACCTGGGTGCGCGCCCGGTCGCCGGCAAGACGGGCACGAACAACGAGTCCAAGGACGCGTGGTTCGTCGGGTACGCCCCGCAGCTCTCCGCCGCCGTCGGGATGTACCGGGAGGTGCCGGCCGACGCCAAGACCGGCAAGAGGCTGGCGTACAACCCCAAGACCGGCAGGCCGCTGAACAAGCGGAAGAAGAACTACGTGATGGTGGAGGAGCCGCTGCCCGGCGCGATCGGCGGTGGCGGCGTTCCGACGCAGATCTGGCACGACTTCATGGCCGAGGCCCTGAAGGACGCCGAGATCGAGCAGTTCCCGCCGCGGGCCAACATCGGCACGCCGGACAACATGGCCCCGGTTCCGCCGCCGACGCCGACGCCCGACCCCGAGGAGTCCATGGAGCCGGACGACCCGACCGGCGAGGACGGCTGGCCGCCGGCCGAGGAGGACCAGATGCCGCAGGACCCGCCGCAGGAGGACGGCTACCCCGACGACTCGGGCTGCGCCGAGAACGACCTGTTCTGCGACGCCAACGCGCAGACGCCGGAGGAGTCGGGCAGCGCCCGCGACGGCGGCGGCGGCGGACCCGGCGAGCGGGACCGGCCGCCGTCCGGGCAGATGATGCCGAGCACAGGGCCGAGTGGTCGCTCCGGTGGCGATCGATGAGCGGGCCGGCGGACATCGCATGAGCATCGAGGACGAGCGCGAGCCCGAACCCGCCGCCGCGCATGAGCGTGAGCCCGAGCCCGCCGCCGCGCATGGGCCTGAGCCCGCCGGCGAGCTTGGGCGTGAGCCTGCCGCCGAGCGTGGGACCGAGCCCGATTCCGCTGCGGAGCGTGGGCCGGTGGACGGGCCGGGGCTGAAGGACGCCGGGGCGGTCACCGTGCTGGGGGCGCGGGCGCTGCCGTACCTCCCGCTCGCGATGTTCGCCACGCTCGGCGCGCTGCTCGCGTACCTCTGGAAGTGGCCGTGCCGCTTCGGCGGCGCGTGGAACGACGGCACCCTCCAGTTCACGAACTTCTGCTACACCGACATCTACCCCCTGTACTTCGGCCGCGGCCTGGCCGACGGCAAGGTCCCCTACTTCGCGGAGGTGAAGGACTTCGCGGACCACGTCGAGTACCCGGTCGTGCTCGGCTGGGTGATGGACCTGGTGGCGCGGGTCACCTCGGTCGTGGCCGACGGGGCGTCCCGGGCGGCGACCTTCTACGACCTCACCGTGCTGCTGATGGCCGCCTGCCTGGTGGGCGGCGTGCTGATGATGGCCAGGCTGGCCGGCCCGGACCGCCGCTGGGACGCGCTGTGGTACGCCGTCGCGCCCGGGGTGATCCTCGGCGCCTACATCAACTGGGACCTCGCCGCGGGCGTGCTGTCCCTCGGCGCGCTGCTGGCCTGGTCCCAGCGCCGGCAGGTGCTCTCAGGGGTGCTGCTCGGGCTGGCCATCGCCACCAAGTTCTATCCGCTGATGTTCATCGGCGCGCTGCTCCTGCTGACGCTGCGGACGTTCGAGTGGCGGCCGTTCCTGCGCACGATGGCCGCGACGGCGGGCGCGTGGCTGGTCGTCAACGTGCCGGTGATGATCTTCGCCTTCGACGGCTGGAGCCGCTTCTACGTCTTCAGCCAGGAGCGCGGCGCGGACTGGGGGTCGCTGTGGTTCTTCTTCCAGCAGCGCGGCTGGCCGGTCCTGGGCGACCCCGAACGCCTGAGCATCATGGGCATCGCCTCGCTGGCGCTGATCTGCCTGCTGATCGCCGCGCTGGCCCTGACCGCCCCGACCAGGCCCCGGCTGGCGCAGTTGTGCTTCCTCACGCTGGCCGCGTTCATGCTGACGAACAAGGTGTGGTCGCCGCAGTTCGTGGTGTGGCTGGTGCCGTTCGCGGTGCTGGCCCGGCCCAACTGGAAGCCGCTGGCCCTCTGGCAGGTCGCCGAGATCTGGTACTTCTTCGCCATCTGGCTCTACCTCGTCGGTCTCCAGGACGGTAACGCGCATCTGGGCATCACCGCCGACACCTACTTCACCGCCGTGTGGGGCCGCGCGCTGACCATCGTGATCATGATGGCCTTCGTGGTGCGCGACATCATGCGCCCCGAACACGACCTGGTACGGCAGGGCGGCGTGGACGATCCCTCAGGTGGCGTGTTCGACGGCGCTCCCGACAGGTTGCGGCTGACGGGCACCGGAATCGGCCTGCGGACCGCGTAGCGTGTCGCTGGCCGGCTCAGCCCCACCCACCGTCGAACCTTCGGAGGCACCGCCCCCTGGGCCTGGTGAGACGACCTTCTACCAGGCCCTCACGCTGTGGATCGGTTCACGGCTGGGCATCGTCCTGCTCACCGTGATGGCCGGCGGGATGGCCTTCGCGGGGGAGGCCAAGCCCCTGCTGGAGCGCTGGCGGGCCTGGGACGCCAACCTGCTGATCGTCATCGCCGAGTACGGCTACGGCGGCGAACCCGGCAAACCCAACGACGCCGGACTTCCCGCGTTCTTTCCCGGCATGCCGCTCATGTTGCGGCTGGTCCATCTGATCGTGTCCGATTGGACGCTGACCGGCATCCTGATCTCGCTGGTCGCCGGGGGCGTGGCGGCGGTCGCGCTGGTACGGCTGGGCGACCACGAGGGGGCCGAGGGCACCGGCTGGCGGGCCCTGCTCATGCTGTTGCTCTGCCCCACCGCCGTGTTCCTGTTCGCGGGGTACAGCGAGGCGTTGTTCCTGGCCTTCGGCATCCCGGCGTGGCTGGCCGCGCGGCGCGGGAACTGGCCGGCCGCCGGGCTGCTCGGCGCGGGCGCGTCGTGCGTGCGGATCACCGGGCTGTTCCTGGCGCTGGCGCTGATCGTGGAGTACTTCACCGGGCCGTGGCGGGCCTCGCGCGGCGACGGCTCGCCGTACCGGCAGAGCATCGCCTGGCTGCTCGCGCCGTTCGTGCCGCTCGCGCTGTACTCGGCCTACCAGTACGGCAGGACCGGCGACTGGCTGGCCTGGAACCACGCCCAGGAGGCGGGCTGGGGCCGCAGCCTGGTCATGCCGTGGGAGGCGTGGGCCACGACGTGGGCGTCGGCGGCGGGGGACGGGCAGTTCGCCTGGGCGTTCCGGATGGAGATCGCCGGAGCGGTGATCGGCGTGGCGTTCACGCTCTGGCTGCTGGTCCGGCGCAGGTGGAGCGAACTCACCTACGTCGGACTCCAGGTGGGCGCGCTGGTGTGCTCGGCGTACTACCTGTCCATCCCGCGCTCGGCGCTGCTGTGGTGGCCGCTGTGGCTGGCGCTGGCCCGGGCCGCCACCCCGCGAAAGGACCCTGGGGACGGCTGGGCCGAACCGCTGCGGCCGGGCCTGCTCGTCTTCTACGCGCTGGTGGCGGGGCCGCTGATGGTGCTCAACACGCTGACCTTCCTGAAGGGCGGCTGGGCGGGCTGACCGGCGGAAACGCGGGCTTACCCACTTTCGGGCCACAGTAATCCAGATAAGTTATCCACAGGCTGTGGACTAATCCACCTGTGGATAAAGTGCTGTGGATCAAAGGTTCTTGCGCAGGAAGGCGATGTCCTCGGCCTGTCCGGCACCGGGGGTCTCCACGACGATGGGCGCGCCCGCCGCGCGGCAGACCGCGAGCAGGGCCTCCGGGTCGATCCGGCCCGCGCCCAGGTTGGCGTGCCGGTCGGCGCCCGAGCCGAACGCGTCGCGTGAGTCGTTGCAGTGGATCAGGTCGATCCTGCCGGTGATCGCCTTGACCCGCTCGACCAGGCCCAGCAGCTCCTCACCGCCCGCGTGCGCGTGGCAGGTGTCCAGGCAGAACCCGACGTCGAAGCCGTCGAGCGCCTCCCACAGCCGGGCGATCCGGTCGAGCTTGCGGGCCATCGCGTTGTCGCCGCCCGCGGTGTTCTCGATCAGCACCGGGATCGGGCAGTCCATCCGCTCGAAGACCTTGCGCCAGTTGTCGAACCCGTCCTGGGGATCGTCGCTCTTGTTCAGGTGGCCGCCGTGCACGATCAGGCCCTTGGCCCCGATGTCGGCCGCCGCCTGCAGATGCTGGGTCAGCAGCTTGCGGCTGGGGATGCGGATGCGGTTGTTGCGGCTGGCCACGTTGATCACGTAAGGCGCGTGGACGTAGACGTCGAGCCCGGAGCCGGCCAGGCCGGCGGCCTTCTCCGGCACCTGCGGGGCCTTGTAGCTCTGGGGGTCGCCGAGGAAGAACTGCACCACCTCGGCGTCGACCGCCGCGGCCACGGCGGCAGGGTCCTCCTGATCGACATGCGCACCGATTCGCACCATGAAACCGAGCGTAGCCGACACCTGTGATCGGCCGTCCCGTGTTTCCCGACGGGGTTCGGCGGCAGGGTTTCACGGCAGGGTTTCGCGGCGGTACGGCGGGGCAGTCGCCAGCGCGAGTTCCCCCCACCCTCAAGGAGACCAAAGGTGGCGCTCTACCGGAGAGGCATCAGCCTGATCGGGCTCATCTACATTCTGGTCGGCCTGTATGTCGCATGGGTCTACGACTACATCACGCCCGCGTTCCTGCGGGAACTGGCCGAGGCGCTGCTGGCGATCTTCCTGTGGTTCCTCGTCCTGCTCGGGGTCGATCTGAAGATCGGATGACCGCGCTGGTCACAGGCGGGGTCAGGGGACGAAGCCGCCGTGGTAGATACCGAGCGAGACGCCCACGAACGCCGCCACGATGCCGACGATGTTGACCGACCGCTCGGCCGTGGTCGCGGAGACGTACTGGGAGTACAGGCCGCCGCCGAAGCCGAGCGCGCCCACCCAGGACGCCAGGATGTGCGCCTCGGGGATGAAGCCCGTGACGAAGGCCACGAGCCCGCACACGAGGGTCGCCACGCTCAGCGTGTTCTCGATCGGATGACTGGCCCCGTCGGTGTTCAGTGTGAGCCGGAACGGCCTGCTCTTCGACGGGCTGAGCAGATGGGGCATCGAGGCCACCCCCTCTAGGCAATCCTTCGGTATCGAGCGTTCCCGCGCCGGGGCCGGTGCAATCCCCGAGCCGGGCTGCGGAAACGTGGCGATCGTGCGCCGGGCACGTCATCGCTGCTGGTAGCCTGGTACGGCTGCGTGTGCCGGGCGTGCTGTCATCAGCACCGCCACCGGCCCGCCGGAGGCGCGCTGGAAGCGTCCCCGGCGCGAAGCGCCAGCGTCCTCCTGTCACGGCACCGTGTCGTGACCGCAACAGTCCGAAGGAGGCTCGAAGCCGCATGCGTCGATACGAAGTGATGGTCATCCTCGACCCGTCGCTGGACGAGCGTACCGTGACCCCGTCCCTCGACCAGTTCCTCGCGGTGGTCCGCAACGACGGTGGCACCGTGGAGAAGGTCGATGTCTGGGGCCGTCGCCGGCTGTCCTACGACATCAGCAAGAAGCCCGAGGGCATCTACGCGGTGATCGACCTGACCGCGGAGCCCGCCACGGTCAAGGAGCTCGACCGTCAGATGAACCTCAACGAGGGCATCCTGCGGACGAAGGTCCTGCGCCCGGACGCGCACTAGGCTCTCCCGGCCCCCTGGCGGTTCACCGGTTTTTGTCGGTCGCCCGCCGTACGCTGGGGCTACACCCGAAGCGAAGCCGTGCAGCAGGAAGGCAACTCGAGCCATGGCAGGCGACACCCAGATCACTATCGTCGGCAACCTGGTCGACGACCCCGAACTGCGCTTCACCCCCACGGGGACGGCTGTGGCGAAGTTCCGCATCGCGTCCACCCCGCGCTTCCTCGACAAGCAGTCCAACGAGTGGAAGGACGGCGAGGCGCTCTTCCTGACCTGCAACACCTGGCGGCAGGCGGCGGAGAACGTCGCGGAGAGCCTCCAGCGCGGAATGCGGGTCATCGTCCAGGGCCGGCTGCGCCAGCGGTCCTATGAGACGAAGGAAGGCGAGAAGCGCACCGTCTACGAGGTCGAGGTCGACGAGGTCGGCCCGTCTCTGCGTAACGCGACCGCCAAGGTCAACCGCACCTCCCGGCAGGGCGGCGGCGGCGGCTTCGGCGGCGGCCCCGCCGAAGACCCGTGGGCCACGGCCAGCCCCGCAGCGCCCAGTGGCGGTGGTGGCGGCGGCTTCGGCGGTGGCAACCAGGGCGGTGGCGGCGGTTACGGTGGCGGCAACCAGGGCGGCGGCTTCGGCGGCGGCCAGGGTGGCGGCGACTTCACCGACGAGCCCCCCTTCTAGCCCTCGGCACCCCCTTACCAACCAATCCGATGACCATTCCCGCCCTCGCGGCGGGGCTCTGAGAGGAGCACCACGATGGCCAAGCCGGCATTGCGCAAGCCGAAGAAGAAGGTTTGCCTGTTCTGCCACGACAAGATCTCCTACGTCGACTACAAGGACACGGCGCTGCTGCGGAAGTTCATCTCCGACCGCGGCAAGATCCGTGCCCGCCGGGTGACGGGCAACTGCACCCAGCACCAGCGCGACGTGGCGACCGCGATCAAGAACGCCCGTGAGATGGCCCTGCTGCCCTACACGAGCACCGCTCGCTAAGGAGGTCCAGACCGATGAAGCTCATTCTCACCAGCGAGGTTTCCGGCCTCGGCGCTCCCGGTGACGTCGTCACGGTCAAGGACGGCTACGGGCGCAACTACCTGCTGCCGCGCGGCTACGCGATCAAGTGGACGCGTGGTGGCGAGAAGCAGATCGCCACGATCAAGAAGGCGCGGTCCACCCGGGAGATCCGCGACCTCGGCACCGCCCAGGAGGTCGCCGCGCGGCTCAAGTCGCTGCGCGTGACGCTGAAGACGCGGGCCGGCGAGTCCGGCCGCCTGTTCGGTTCGATCACCACCGGTGACGTCGCCGACGCCGTCAAGTCGGCGGGCGGCCCCGACCTCGACCGCCGGCGCATCGAGATCACCAACACGATCAAGAGCACCGGCTCGCACCGGGTGTCCGTGCGGCTGCACCCCGAGGTGTCCGCCGCCCTCGACATCGAGGTGGTCGCCGGCTGACGGCGTGCCTTCCCGGATACATCATTAGGCCAAGGCCCTTCCCCGGCGTGGGGGAGGGCCTTCGCGCTTTCCGGCCGCCTCGTATGCTCGCCCTGTGTTCGTCAGCCTCTCCACCGACTTCGGGGCGGCCTCCACGGCCACCTGCGCCGGAGTCGTCCACTCTCTCGCGCCCGGGGCGACCGTGCTGGTGCTCAGCGACGAGATCACCAAGTACCAGATCGTCGAGGGCGCGATGCTGCTCCGGCGCGCGCTGCCGTACCTGCCGGTGGGGGTGCACGTCGGCATCGTGGACCCGGGGGTCGGCACCCCGCGGCGGCCGATCGCGGTGGAGACCGCCCGCGGTGACGTGCTCGTGGGGCCGGACAACGGGCTGCTCGTCCCGGTGTGCGAACCGCTCGGCGGCATCGAGGCGGTGTACCGGCTGGACAATCCCGACTACCGGCTGCCCAGCGTGTCCAGCACCTTCCACGGCAGGGACATCTTCGCCCCCGCCGCGGCGCACATCGCGCTCGGCGTCGAACTCCCCTCACTGGGCGCCGAACTTCCCCCCGACGAACTGGTCCGGCTGGACATCCCCGCGCCGCGGGTCTCGGCGGGGGAGATGGTCGTGCCGGTGCTCTACATCGACGAGTTCGGCAGCCTGATCCTCGGCGGCGAGCGGGGGCACCTGGACGAGGCGTTCGGGCTCGGCGACGAGTACGGCGCGCGGCTGGAGGTCGGCTGGACCGACGACTCCGGCGAGACCCGGACGGTCACCATGCCGTTCCAGCACACCTTCGGCGCGGTGCCGCGGGGGCACCTGCTCTGCTACGGGGACTCCTCGGGGTGGCTCGGCGTGGCGGTGAACCAGGGGTCGGCCGCTCTGGACCTGGGGCTCGGACCTGGGGACGTGGTCACGGTACGGGAGAGCCGGGGATGATCGGGAGCTTACCGATCGGGATAGCGGGTTTACTGGACCCAGACCGCTGGACGCGGGGTCGCTGAGTCTAGACTCTTGGACGTTCGCACAGGACAATTCCCCCGGAGGCCGTCATGGTCCGTCGTTCCCCCATGCCGTTCGCGCTCGGCGCGCTGACGACGGCTGCGGTGGCGTGCGCTGTGGCGTGCGCGCCGGTCGACCGGACCCAGGCCACGGCGACGGGTTCCGGCGGCGGGGCGAGCCCGTCGGCGTCGTGCGCCAAGGACGCGCCGACCCTGAAGACGCCGGGCAAGCTGACCGTCGGCACCGACAAGCCCGCCTACGACCCGTGGTTCAAGGACGACGATCCGGCCAACGGGCAGGGCTTCGAGAGCGCGGTGACGTACGCGGTGGCCGAGGGGCTGGGGTTCGCCAAGAGCGAGGTCGAGTGGGTCACCGTTCCCTTCGACTCGGCGTTCGCGCCGGGGGCGAAGAAGTTCGACTTCGACGTCAACCAGGTGTCGATCACGCCGCAGCGGGCCAAGGTGGTCGACTTCAGCAAGGGCTACTACACGGTCAAGCAGGCCGTGGTGGCGGTGGAGGGCTCGAAGATCGCCGAGGCCAAGGACATCGCGGCGCTGCGGGACGCGGTCATCGGGGTCCAGGTGGGGACGACGTCTCTTCAGGCCGTACAGGACGTGATCAAGCCGGCCGCCGAGCCCAAGGTCTACAGCCAGCAGGTGGACGCGGTGAACGCGCTGAAGAACAAGCAGGTCGAAGCCATCGTGGTGGACCTGCCCACGGCGTTCTACGTGACGGCGGCACAGGTGGAGAACAGCAAGATCGTCGGGCAGTTCGGGACGGGCGGGGCGACTCCTGAGGAGTTCGGGCTGGTCTTCGAGAAGGGAAGCCCGCTGGTCGGGTGCGTGGACCAGGTCATCGGCAAACTCCGCGAATCGGGCGCCCTGGACAAGATCGAAAACCAGTGGCTGGGCTCCGCGGTGGGCGCACCCGACCTGTCATGACCGCCCCGGAATCCAAGGACCACGGCCAGGACTCCGGACCCGCCGACCAGAGCATCGAGGCCAGCGGCCCGGAGGCCGACGGCGGCGGCTCGGGTTCGAGGGGCGAGGGAGAGGGCGACGGCCGGGAGTCCGCGCGTGACGACTGGAGAGCCGAGGGCGAGGCCCGGGGCGCCACAGGCGGCGGCTCGGGCTCTGAAGGCGAGGACTGGGACGCCGAGCCGGACGACCGGGGTACCGAGGGTGACAGCCGGGGTGCCAAGGACAGCGGCTGGGATGACCAGGGGGACGGGCGCGACGCTCGGGCTGACCGCTTGGGGGTCGCGGGCGAGGGGTGGAGCGGCACGGGCGGCGGCTCAGGGGACAAAGGGAGTGGTGCTGCTGGGGGCGGTCGTCCGCGGGGGTGGGTGAAGAGTCGCCGGCAGATCGAGCGGGAACGTCAGCGGCGGCGGCGTGCGCTGCGGTCGGGGTCGGTCGCGACCGCTTCCACGTTCGTGTTCCTGGTGCTGGTCGCGCTGGTGGTCACCAACGCGCCCGGCTGGGAGCGGGTGCGGGAGACCTTTTTCGACGGTGAGGTGTTCGCCGCCGCGTTGCCCGACGTACTCGCCGGTTTCTGGAACAACGTCAAGATCTTCCTCATCGCCGAGCCGCTGATCCTGCTGACCGGACTGCTGATCGCGATGATACGCCAGCTCAGCGCCCCCATCTTCTTCCCGCTCCGCGCGCTGGCCGTGATCTACGTGGACGTGTTCAGAGGCGTACCGACGCTGCTGATCATCCTGCTCATCGGGTTCGGCCTGCCGGCGCTGGAGCTCCAGGGCGTGCCGAAGGACGAGATCACGCTCGCCGTCATCGCGCTCACCCTGTCCTACAGCGCCTACGTCGCCGAGGTCTTCCGGGCCGGCATCGAGACCGTCCACCCGAGCCAGCAGGCGGCGGCCCGCTCGCTCGGGCTGTCCCACGGCCAGGCGATGCGGTACGTCGTACTCCCGCAGGCCGTACGCCGGGTGGTGCCGCCGCTGCTCAACGACTTCGTGTCGCTGCAGAAGGACACCGGCCTCGCCTCCACGATCGGCGTCATCGAGGCCATCCGGCAGGCCCAGATCTACGCGGGACGCGACTTCAACTACACGCCCTACCTGGTGGCCGCCCTGATGTTCATCCTGCTCACCATCCCGATGGCCCGCTTCACCGACCTCCTCGCGGCACGTGCCAGAAGGCGGCGCGGCGCATGACCGCGCTGCTCGGCGTCGAGGGCGTCTGGAAGCACTACGGCGACCACAGCGTGCTGCGCGGCGTCGATCTGACGGTCGAGTCACACCAGGTGGTGTGCCTGATCGGCGCGTCGGGTTCGGGCAAGTCCACGCTGCTGCGATGCGTCAACCTGCTGGAGACCGTGGACGACGGCGCCATCTACCTCGACGGCGAGGAGATCACCGCCGTCCGCGCCGACCCGGACGACGTGCGCAAGCGGATCGGGATGGTCTTTCAGTCGTACAACCTGTTTCCGCACATGACGGTGCTGGAGAACATCTGCCTCGCGCCGCGGAAGGTCCACCGGGTGGGCCGGGCCCAGGCGGAGGCCCGCGCCCGGGAACTCCTGGCCCGCTTCGGCCTCGCGGACAAGGCGGGGGCCTACCCGGACCGGCTGTCCGGGGGGCAGCAGCAGCGGGTGGCCATCATCCGGGCGCTGGCCCCGGGGCCCCGCCTGATGCTGCTGGACGAGATCACCTCGGCGCTGGACCCGACGCTGGTGAGCGAGGTGCTCAATGTCGTCAGGGAACTGAAGGAAGGGGGGATGACCATGGTCCTGGCGACGCACGAAATGACCTTCGCCCGGGAGATCGCGGACACGGTCGGCTTCCTGCACAACGGCGTCCTCCTCGAACACGGCCCCCCAGAGGTCATCTTCACCGAGCCCCGCCACCCGGAGACCAGGGCGTTCCTGAGCAAGATCCTGCCCTGAGGCGCAGGCGCCGCCACCGGCGTCGAACCGGCCATTTGCTGACGAGCGTGGTGAGGTGAAAGGCAGCGAACTTCTTAGAATCGGCGCATGGCACTTGATTTGTTCGCAGGGATTCCGGTGGTCGACTACGGGGCTGCCCTGGAGTGGTACGAACGGCTGTTGGGTGGTCCGCCCGCGTTCTTGCCGAATGATGTCGAGGCCGTGTGGGAGTTGGCGGAGCATCGGTATGTGTACGTCGAGAAGCTGCCCGAGCATGCCGGGCATGCGATGCACACGATCTTTGTCGGCGATCTCGACGCCCGGGTGGCGGGGATCGCCGAGCGGGGGATCGAGCCGGTGAACCGGGAGACCTATTCCAACGGCGTGCGCAAGGTCACCTACCGCGACCCTGACGGGAACGAGATCGGCTTCGGTGGTGCTCCGGTCTGACCACTGCTCACCCCAGGGGCAGGTAGACGGGGCGGGCGGCCTGGCGGGCTCGGCGGGCGGCGGGGATGCGGGGGGCCGTGTTGTCCGGCATGAGGGCGGCGGCCTCGGGCCAGGGGAAGAAGCCGAAGTCGTCGAGTTCGGACTCCTGGAGGGTGATCTGGGCGGGGTCGGTGACGGTGCCGCCGTCGAAGACGAAGTTGATCATACTTTTCGGGCGGTCCCCGCTGGGGAGCATCCAGTCGATGACCAGCAGGTCACGCACCCTCGGGTGGAGCCCGAGTTCTTCGCCCACCTCGCGTTCGGCGCACTGGTGCGGGAGTTCTCCGCTTTCGAGGGTGCCGCCCGGGATCGCCCAGTGTGGCCGGTAGTTCGGCTTGACCAGCAGTACGCGATCCTGCTCGTCGGTGAACAGCACGCACGCCGAGGCGTAGAAGACGGGCAGTGACGCGTACCACTGCGCGGGCTCCAGGTACGGCTGCTCGTTCATTCGATCACGTTACCCCGGAAGGCGGGCGGCGATCCCCGACACCAGGATGTCCACGGCGAAGTCGAACAGGGTGTCCGGGGAGTCGGGTTCGAGGGCGCCGGCCTGGGTCAGGTACGGCAGGTCCTCGGGGGAACCTCGCAGCCAGGGGGGTGGGAGCCGGTCCAGGTCGCCGGGGGCGACGTGGGCGGGGGGACGGTCGTGCAGGGAGTCCTGTAGTTCGACGAAGCCGGCGACCAGCCTGATCGTCTCCATGCAGGCCCGGTAGGCGTCCTGGAGGGGCAGGCCGATCTGGGCGAACAGGCCGATCAGCGCGTCCACGTTGCGCAGCATGACCGGGTGGCGGGCCATGGTGATGTTCTCGCTGTACGCGAGCGTGGTCATGCCGGGATGGCGGCGGTAGTGGGCCCGAAGCTCCCGGCAGAACGCCCGCAGGCCGTCCCGCCACCGCTCGGGGTCGAGCCGGGGGGAGCGCCAGTCGGACTCGAAGATCTCGGCGGCCACTGTGATCAGGTCGTGCCGGTCTTCGACGTAGTTGTAGAGCGCGCGGGGCGACACGCCGAGTTCGGCGGCGAGCGAGCGCATGGTCAGCTCGGCCGGGCCGTACCGGCCGAGGAAGTCGAGCGCGGCACGCCCCACGGACTCGCGGGTGAGGGTGGGCCTGCCCTTGCGGTGGGTCGGCCGGCGCCGGGTGTGGCTGCTGCTCATGGCCCTGTGAGGCTATCAATCCCTCCCCGAAGGATCAGTACGGCTAGAACTTCACACATGTTGACTTTAATCGGAATCATACGGCACGGTAGCCGGGAGAAAAGTTCCGCCTGCCTGGAGCCGCCATGTCCCTGTCCGGTCTCGCCATGGACCTCAGCCCGTTGCGGGAGAGCCGCGACTTCCGCCTGATCTACTTCGGCTTCCTCGGCGCGCTGGTCGGCACGCTGATGACCAGCGTCGCCGTCGCCGTACAGGTCTATGACGTGACCGCCTCGCCGGGCCAGATCGGACTGGTCAGCCTGGCCAGGGCGGTGCCGATGGTGGCGGGGCTGCTGGCCGGGGGCGTGCTCGCCGACCGGTTCGATCGGCGCCGGCTGATGCTGGTCACCCGGCTGCCGCTGGCGTTCGTGGCCGCGGCGATGGCCGGCAACGCGCTGCTGCCCGAGCCACGGCTGTGGGTGATCTACCTGGCGACCGGGCTGACCGGCCTGTTCGCCGGGCTCGGCGGCCCGGCGATGCTGGCGGCGATCCCGGCGCTGGCCGGTACCGCCAAGCTGGCCGCGGCGGGGGCGCTGACGGCGGCCTCGGCGCAGATCGCCGCGCTGGTCGGGCCCGCGCTCGGCGGCGCGCTCATCGCCGGGCCCGGCCTGGCCGCCTGCTACCTCGTGGACGCCGCCGGGTTCCTGATCTTCTCCATCGTGCTGTGGTTCGTCAAACCCCTGCCACCCACCGGGGGCGGGACCGTGAAGCCCCGGGAGGGGATGTCCGGCGCGCTGCGCTTCATCCGCGGCCGGCGGCTCATTCTGGGGCTGTTCCTCATCGACGCCGCAGCGGTGATCTTCACGATGCCGCAGGCGCTGTACCCGGTGCTGGCCGACCAGCAGTTCGGCAGTCCGGCCGTGACCGGCCTGCTGTACGCCGCGCCCGCCCTCGGGGCCGTCGCAGGGGCGCTCACCAGCGGGTGGACCGGCCGCGCGGGCGGGCACGCGCTGATCGCCGCCGTACTGCTGTGGGGCCTGGCGCTGACCGGCTTCGGCCTGACCACGTTCTTGCCGCTGGCGCTGCTGCTGCTCGCGCTGGCCGGGCTCGGGGACCTGCTCTCCGAGACCCTGCGCTCGGCGCTCCTCCAGCGGGACACCCCCGATGACCTGCGCGGACGCGTCAGCAGCATATGGATGGTGCAGGCGACGGTCTCGCCCGCGCTGGGCAACGCCGCCGTCGGGTTCCTGGCGGAGTTCACCGGAGCCCGTCAGGCGGTGGTCATCGGCGGACTGGTCTGCGTGGCGGCCACGCTCGCCGTGGCCGCCGCGTTCCCCGCGCTGCGGCGGGCCACCCTGCGATGACGGCGTCGCGCTACGCCCCGGCGAGGCGGGCGCGCAGGCCCGCCTTCACCTCCGGCCACTCGGCGGCGACCACCGAGAACATGGCGGAGTCGCGGAGCAGGCCCGCCTCGCCGGGGGCCCAGGACGGCGACCACTGGCGCAGTACGCCCTCGAACCGCGCGCCGAGGCGCTCGATCGCCCGGCGGGAGCGCTGGTTCCGGGCGTCGGTCTTGAGGTCCACGCGGGCGAGGTCCAGCGTCTCGAAGGCATAGGTGAGCAGGAGGAGCTTGGCCTCCACGTTGATGCCGGTGCCCTGGGCCGATCCGGAAAGCCAGGTCCAGCCGATCTCCAGCGCGCACAGGTCGGAACGGTCCGGCCAGTGGCGCGGCGTGCAGTACGAGGTGCAGCCCACCGCCATCCCGTCCGAAACGCGGACCTGGGCGAACGGCGTGAGCCCTGCCGCCCCGCGGGCGGCGTGCGCGGCCAGGAAGTCGTCGATCTCGGCGGCCCGGGGGACCATCGTGAACGCGTAGGAGGAGCGGTCCTCTTCCGCGGCCTTCGCCAGGTCGGGGGCGTGGCCCGGGGACAGCGGCTCAAGCCGGACGAGCGATCCCGGCAGGACCGGGACGTCGAGATACGGGCTCACGCGGCCGTGCTCCTTTCACAGGGCGGGTCGCCGGGGATCATACAGTGTCGCCCGGCGCCCGCCCCGAGGCACCTGTCAGTGCAAGACCTGGACACTGCCGACGTTACGGTCCCGGACCACCTCGCCGGGCTCCACCGGCCAGTAGACCCTGGACAGGCAGCGTTCGTCAGGGAACAGCAGGACCCGGCTGTCGGTCCGGTTGGACACGGTCGTGCCCTCGCCGGGGCCGCCGTGACAGCCCTTCGGCGGGTCGGTGTAGAGGATGGCGAAGTCCGCGTTGTGCAGCTCCAGCTTCCCGGTCGCCGCCGCGGCGGGGTTGGCGGCCAGCAGGAGGACTCCGGTCGCGACGAGCGCCCCTGTGGCGAACTTCAGCTTCATGTGACTTCCTTTCACGTGCGGTTGTGGTGCACGACGACAGAACGTCCCATTGCCGAACAGAATCAGCGTCTCAGCATGAGACTAGGAGGAACCGATATAAGTTCTCTAACCGAAATTTGACCGGCAGACCAGACGTCAGTCGGATGCCAGTTATGACAGAGATGACCGTTATGACAGATCGGCCAGCCAGCCGAGCAGCAGCTCGTTGATCCGATCCGGCCGCTCCTGCTGGATCCAGTGGCCGCAGCCGTCCAGGATGTGCGAGCCGGCCAGGCCGGGAAGAGTGACCGGGTACGCCTCGATGGCGTTCATCAGCCAGGTCGTGGAGGCGTCCAGCGCGCCGCCGGCGAACAGCGACGGCTGGGTGATGGGGGCTCCGTCGAACGCGGCGAGGTCCGCCCAGTCCCGGTCCATGTTGCGGTACCGGTCAAGCGCCCCGCGCAGCCCGGTCCGCTCGAACTCCGCCGCGTAGACGTCGAGATCGTCCTCGTCGAGCCAGGCGGGCCGCCGCCCGGCCGGGAAACGGTCGCGCAGCCGCCCGCCCGGCGACACGAAGTGCGGGTCGGGGGCGTCCGCGGGCGGCATGGTGTCACCGGACAGCGCGGCGTAGATGCCGGCCAGCCAGCCGCGCACGTCCGGCTCGATCTCGGCCTCGGCCCGGCCGCGTTCCTGGAAATAGTCGATGTAGAACCGATCCGGGCCCATCCGCGCGAAGATCTCGCTGGGCCGCGGGCCGCCGCGCGGTGCGTACGGCACGCTCAGCATTCCGACCGCGCGGAAGACGTCCGGCCTGACCAGGGCGGAGTTGGCCGCGATGGCCGAGCCCCAGTCGTGGCCGACGATCACCGCGGTCTCCTCGCCCAGCGCGCGCACCACGGCGACGTTGTCCTCGATCAGGTCGAGCATCCGGTACGCGGCCACATCCTCCGGCTTGGCCGACCGCCCGTAGCCGCGCACGTCGATGGCGACCGCGCGGTACCCGGCCCGGGCCAGCGCGGGCAACTGGTACCGCCACGAGTACCAGAACTCGGGGAACCCGTGCACCAGCAGCACCAGCGGCCCGGAGCCCATCTCCACCAGGTGGGTACGGCCGGCGGGCGACGGTAGGACGCGATGGGCGGCCCCCATGACCGTGGCGAGCTGTGACATCGATCCTCCATCGTGCGGGGCTGTCCGTTTCAGGAATCCTTCCCGCCGCACGCCCTCACCCGCGAGCCGCCTTGCCGCATTCGCAAGGACCGATCCGGTGGAGTCGTCCGGCCCTGATCGTGGGCACCGGCCGCCACCTGCGGCCGGTCTCGCGGCGCGCGCCCTCGGCGTCGCCGTACGCGAACGCGCTCTCCTCCCACGCCAGCACCGCCACAGCCGCCACCCCGCCGACCTGCGACCGCCCGGCCCCTTTGGCCAGGCCGAGCGCGGCGGCCGGGCGGGACGTGGCCGCCCTGATCACCTCGGCCGAGGTCAGGCCCAGCGCTGGCCACTCGGCCGGCGCCCGGCAGATCGCCACCCGCTGGCGCATCCCGCCGGCCAGCTCCTTGGGCCGCCGCGTCTCGAACCCGGCGAGCCCGGCCCGTTCCAGCAGCCCGGCGCCCCGCTCGCGGGCCTCGTCGGTGACCTTGCCGTGCAGCTCCGCCGGCAGCAGGCAGTTGGAGACCACGTCCCGCTAGGGCAGCGGCGTCGCGTCCTGGAGCGCGATGCCGATCTCCCGGCGCGGGCCGGTGACCTCCTCGCCCCAGACCCGTACGCTGCCCGCGCTGGGCCGCAGCAGCCCGGCGATCATCTTCAGGATCGTGCTCTTGCCGCAGCCGCTGGGCCCGACGATGCTCACGAACTCCCCGGGTTCGACGGTCAGATCGCGCGCAGCTCGGCGGACGGTTCGGGGGCCCTGGTGAAGACCGTCCCGCGGGCCGGGAGCGAGGTCGTCATCGCGCCTCCCCGGGGAAGTCCAGCAGCGCGGCGGGGTTGTCCACCAGCATCAGGCGGCGGGCCTTCTCCTCCGGCGCGATCCGCTCGATCAGGTCCACCAGCAGCCCGTCGTCGGGCATCCGCGGCACGTTGGGGTGCGGGAAGTCGGTGCCCCACAGGACGCGCTCCGGCGCGTCGGCGGCCAGCAGCCGGGCCAGCCCGATCGCGTCCTCGTACGGCGGGCCGGTACGGCTGATCCGCTCCGGGGCGCTCAGCTTCACCCACACCCCGCCCGAGCCGAGCAGGTGCCGCAGCGCGGTCACCTGCGGGCCGTCGAGCCCGGCGCGCAGATCGACGCGGGCCATGTGGTCGATCACGGCGGGCAGGCCGATGCCGCGGATCGTGTCGGCCAGCTCGATGACCGCGTCACCCGCGACGTGGAAGGCGACGTGCCAGCCGTACGGGCGGACCAGGCCGGCCACCGCGCGGATCGCCTCGGGCGCCGGGGCGGCCCCGAGGTGCGGCAGGAACTGAAGGCGCACCCCGCGCACGCCCGCCTCGTGCAGTTCGGCCACCTGGTGGGGCGGGGTGTCCGGGGTCAGCAGGGCCACGCCCCGGTAGCGTCCGCCGCCGTTGCGCAGCGCGTCGAGCAGCGCGGCGTGGTCGGTGCCGTGCGCGGCCGACTGCACGATCAGGGCACGTTCCAGGCCGAGGAGATCGTGCCGGGCCCGCAGGTCGGCCTCGGACACGTCCGGCGGGTCGTAGGCGCGGTCCTCGGCGTAGGGGAAGAGGTCGCCCGGACCGAATATGTGACAGTGCGCGTCGCAGCTCAGCGGCGGAAGCCGCAGGCCGGGCGGGGTGGGATCGGGGTCGGGCGGCGCGGCGACGGGCCGGCCGCGGGGCGTGTGGTGAGAAGTCATCACGCTTCATACCTCTGTTCGACTGGCGAACAGTTGTGCGCCAGCGGAATGGAGTTTGCATGATCCAACCTGGATGGTCAAGGCTTGAACTCCGCCTCGTCGCCCGGTTGCCACGGCGAACGGCCCCGTACGCGAAACGGGGTGCGCCCAAGGACTGGACGCACCCCGCAGAGCGGGCGTAACCAGGTCAACGGCGGTGGCGGCCCTGGCCGAAGTGGCGCGAGCGAGGGTCGAGGATGCTGTTGGAGCGGCTGTAGAGCAGGTAGACGATCAGCCCGAACGCCATCCAGGCCGCGAAGTACAGCCAGGTCACCACCTGGAGGTTCATCAGCAGCCAGACCGAGGCCAGTACGGCCAGCGCGGGCACCACCGGCGACCACGGCACCCGGAACCCGCGCGGCAGGTCCGGCATCGAGCGGCGCATCACGATCACTCCCGCCGCCACGAACGTGAAGGCGAACACCGTCCCCATGACCACCAGCGGTTCGAGGGTGAGGACCGGTACGGTCTCGCCCAGCACGATGGCGACCGCGCCGATGATCAGCGTCAGCCGCGAGGGCGAGCGGTAGCGCCGGTTGATCGTGGCCAGGCCGCGCGGCAGCAGCCCGTCCCTGGCCATCGAGAACACGACCCGGGTGAGCCCGACGAGCAGCACCAGGATCACCGACGTGAGGCCGAGTACCGCGCCGAGGTTGACGACGTGCGCCATCGTGCCCTCGCCGACGTGCCGGAAGGCGTTGGCGAGCGGCGCCCCCTGGTCGATCTGGTCGTAGGGGACCATGCCCACCATGACCACCGCGACGCTGATGAACAGCACGGTGGCCAGCACCAGCCCGCGGATGACGCCGGTGGGGATGGACCGGGCGGCGTCGTTGGTCTCCTCCGCCGCGGTGGCCACGATGTCCCAGCCGATGTAGGCGAAGGCGATGGCCGGGGCGGCTGCGAAGATGCCGAACCAGCCGAACGACCCCAGTTCGCCGAACGCCGTGCCGATGATCGTCGTGTGCAGCAGGTCGGCGCTCTGCGCGGCCGGGCCGGGCGGCACGGGGATCTTGCCGTCGATGTTGGCCTGGTCGAAGTGGAGCGCTCCCACCACGATGATCGCGCCGATGGCCAGCAGCTTGGCGCTGACGATGATGTAGAGCGCGCGCAGGCCGATCCTGGCCCCCGCGGACACGATCAGGGCCAGCAGGCAGATGATCAGCAGCATCGGGAGGTCGAAGCCCTCCGGCTTGCCGACCATCCCCGCGAGCCAGCCGGGGAACGTCACGCCCAGGTCGGTGAGGGTCTGGGCGAAGTAGATGGACCACGCCCGCGCCACGACCGAGATGGCGAGTTGCATCTCCAGGATCAGCGACCAGCCGATGATCCATGCCCACACCTCCCCGAAGATCACGAAGGTGTAGGTGTAGGCGCTGCCGGACACCGGGAGGGTGGACGAAAGCTCCGCGTAGCACAGGGCCGCGAGCAGCATGGCGATGCCGGCGATCAGGAAAGAGAGGATCACCCCAGGCCCGGCCACGGTGGCCGCCTGCCGCCCGGCAATGCTGAATATGCCCGCGCCGATCATCACGCCCAGGCCCAGGACCACCAGGTCCCTGCTCTTGTAGACGCGGGCCAGTTCGTGGCGCGCGGTGGTTCGTAGGCCCGATGCCTCATCCGCCGGGAGGCGACGGAAGATCGACGTGGAGCGGTCTAGGGGCCGGTCTAGGGACACGGTGGAACCATCCTCAACCAATTTCACGGGCACGGCCGAGCCCGCCACCGGATCGGTGGCATACCGGCAGGCGACACGACCGGACGGCCGTCCCTCCCTCCCCGGCCCGCCGGGGCGGATCGGGGGACGTACCACGACGTACAACGGCGACTCGTCCGCACTCGACGGCCCGACCCGGCGCTGCGGCTCTGACTGCTGCCTCGACAGGAAGTTTCGTGGAGTTTGGTTGAGTTTTGGCGGCCTTGCCCCATAGGCCGGATGCTCCACCATCTCCTGAACCGTTCGCCCGCTACAAGGGGATCGGCATCACGTCGTCGTCAATTCATGGACACTGGCCGATCACGCGCCCGTGACCAGCCACGCTGTGCCGTACGCCCGACTGCCGAGAGTGACGAGCCGGGCCAGCATCCACACGCCGAGCACCGCCCACAGCGCCGCGAGCCCGCCGCCCGCGACGACCACGAGCAGCACGGCGGGCAGGTACGCGAGCGTCGTCCACACGCTCGCCCAGGCCAGGTAGCGCCGGTCGCCCGCGCCGATCAGCACGCCGTCCAGGACGAACACCACCCCGGCGATCGGCTGGAGCAGCGCGACCGGCCACAGCGCGGCCAGCAGGGCCGCCGCCACCGCCGGGTCCGCGTCGAAGAGCCCGGGCACGAACGGCCGTGCCGCGAGCACCGCCACCCCGCAGGCCACGCCGCACCAGATGCCCCAGAAGACCATCCGCCGGGTGGCCGCCCTGGTGGCGGGCACGTCCCCGGCCCCGAGGGAGCGGCCGGTGATCGCCTGCCCGGCGATCGCGATGGCGTCCAGGACGAAGGCGAGCAGGGTCCAGACCTGGCTCGCGATGGCGTGCGCGGCGATCTGGGCGTCCCCCATCCGGGTGGCCGCCACGGTCGCGGCGATCAGCGCCACGCGCATGCTCGCGGTGCGGATGACCAGCGCGACGCCCGCCGTCCCCGCGGCCCTGATGCCCGCGAGATCCGGCCGCAGCGACGCCCCGTGCCCGCGCGCTCCCCGTACCACGACGGCGACGTAAACGACCGCGCCGAGGATCTGCGCCAGCACCGTCCCCCACGCCGACCCGGCGATGCCGAACCCCAGCCCGAGCACGAACCACACGTTGAGCAGCGCGTTGAGCGTGAACGAGCCGATCGACACGACGAGCGGCGTGACGGTGTCGGCCAGGCCGCGCAGCACGCCGGTGCCCGCCAGCACGATCAGCATCGCCGGGGTGCCGAACAGGCTGATCCGCAGGTAGGTGACCGCGTCGGCGGCCAGCGCGGGGGAGGCCCCGAACAGGTCCACGATCATCGGCGCGAGCGGCCAGGCCGCCGCGATCACCACGAGCCCGATCGCGGCGGCCAGCCACAGCCCGTCCACGCCCAGCTTGACGCCGCGCCGCAGATCGCCCGCCCCGGCCTGCCTGGCGACCGCCGCCGTGGTGCCGTAGGCGAGGAACACGCACAGGTTCACCAGCGTGGTCAGCGCCGCGCCGGCCACGCCGAGCGCGCCGAGCGCGGTGGTGCCGAGCCGTCCCACGATGGCGTGGTCGGCGAGGAGGAACAGCGGTTCGGCGACCAGCGCGCCGAAGGCGGGCAGCGCGAGGCGGAAGATCTCCCGGTCGTGCCTTCTCCCGGGGCGTCTGGAGTCTCCAGAAGAGTGGGCAGATGGGGGCGTAAGGGGCATGGCTCAATATTGTTCATTACGGTCGAATGATCTAGGGCGACCCCCGCGTGTCGCGCCGACTTTCTTTCCTCCACAGGGGGTGGATGAAGTTTCCCCAGCTAGGCGGGCGTTTCCGCAACCTGTGGATGAGTTATCCCCAGGCTCGTCCACAGGGCGTCCCCACCTCTGGGGAAGAAGTGCACACGTTAGCCACACGTTAACCACAGGGTTGTCCACAGGCCGCGTTGCCGTCTCCCCGGCGCAGCGGCGAAACTGTCTCACCGGTCGACTAAAACGGGGGTGGGCCGACAGCTCCAACTGAGGGGGTGCGTCGTGGAGGCCGAGTCATCGCCGGCTTTCGGGGCCGGGTTCGAGCGCACCCCGCCGCACAACATCGAGGCCGAGCAGTCCGTGCTCGGCGGCATGCTGCTGTCCAAGGACGCCATCGCCGACGTGATCGAGGTGATCCGCGCCGACGACTTCTACCGCCCCGCCCACCAGATCGTCTTCGACGTCATCACCGACCTGTACGGCCGGGGCGATCCGGCCGACGCGGTGATGATCATGGACGAGCTGCAGAAGCGCGGCGAGCTGGGCCGGGTCGGCGGCGGCGCGTACATCCACACCCTCACCGCCGTGGTGCCCACGGCCGCCAACGCGGGCTACTACGCCAAGATCGTGCGCGAGCAGGCCATCCTGCGCCGGCTCATCGAGGCGGGCACGCGCATCGTCTCCTACGGCTACGGCGGCCAGAACGAAGAGGTCGACGACCTGGTCGACCGGGCCCAGGCGGAGATCTACCGGGTCACCGAGCGGCGCACCTCCGAAGATTATCTGCCGCTTTCCGACATCATGCCCGGCGCACTCGACGAGATCGAGGCGATCAGCAGCCGGGGCGGCCAGTTGATCGGCGTCCCGACCGGGTTCCAAGACCTCGACGCGCTGACCAACGGCCTGCACCCGGGGCAGATGATCGTGGTCGCCGCCCGCCCGGCCATCGGCAAGGCGCTCGCCCTGGACACCCCGCTGCCCACGCCCACCGGATGGACGACCATGGGCGAGGTGTCCCCTGGCGACCTCCTGATCGGCGCGGACGGCCGCCCGGTCAGGGTCATCGCGGCGACCGAGGTCATGCGCGACCGGCCGTGCCACGAGGTCGAGTTCGACGACGGCACGGTCCTGGTGGCCGACGCCGAGCACCAGTGGCCCATCGAGTCCCCCGGCGGGACGACCATCACGACCACGGCGGAGCTGGCGGCGGGCGCCGCCATCGCGGCGGCCCGCCCCTTCCAGGCTCCCGCCCGCGACCTCCCAGAGCCGCCCTACGAGCTCGGCAGCCGCCTCGCGCGGGCCGAGGCGGGCCGGGTCCCGCCCGGCTACCTGCGGGCCGACGAGGAGCAGCGAAGAGAGCTCCTGGCCGGGTTCCTGGACGCGCGTGGCGATGTCACCCCCACCGGGGAGGTGCGTCTGGCCGTCCCCGGGCCCGGCCTGGCCGGCGATGTCGGGGAGCTGATCCTGAGCCTCGGCCACGCCCCCGCCCCGCCGGCCCGCCACGGCGACCGGCACATCGTCGCCTTCACCCCGGCCGGCAAGGTCTTCCGGCTCACCCGCAAGCTCGCCGGGCAGCGTCTCCCGGAGCGGCCGGTCCGCCGGGTGCTGGCCGTACGCCCGACCGCGCCGGTGCCGGTCCGCTGCGTGCAGGTCGACGCCCCCGACCACCTCTACCTGGCCGGCCCCGGCTGGGTGCCGACGCACAACTCCACGCTCGGCCTCGACTTCGCCAGGTCCGCCGCGATCAGGCACCAGATGACCACCGTGGTCTTCTCGCTGGAGATGTCCCGCAACGAGATCACCATGCGCCTGCTGTCCGCCGAGGCCCGGGTCGGCCTCCAGAACATGCGTTCCGGCTCGATGAACGACGAGGACTGGGCCAAGCTCGCCAAGCGGATGGGCGAGGTCGCCGAGGCGCCACTGTTCATCGACGACTCCCCGAACATGTCGATGATGGAGATCCGCGCCAAGTGCCGGCGGCTCAAGCAGCGCCACGACCTGCGCTTCGTGATCGTCGACTACCTCCAGCTGATGAGCTCGCCGAAGAAGGTGGAAAGCCGCCAGCAGGAGGTCTCGGAGATCTCCCGTGCGCTCAAGCTGCTGGCCAAGGAGCTGGAGGTGCCGGTGATCGCGATCTCCCAGCTCAACCGTGGTCCCGAGCAGCGCACCGACAAGCGTCCCCAGGTGAGCGACCTGCGTGAGTCCGGCTGCCTGACCGCCGCCACGCGGGTGCTGCGCGCCGACACCGGGGCCGAGGTCTCGCTCGGCGAGTTGCTCGCCCGCGGCGAGCGCGACATCCCGGTCTGGTCGCTGGACGAACGCCTCCGGCTGGTCCCGCGCACGATGACCCATGTGTTCCCGAGCGGGGTCAAGCCGGTCTACCGGCTGCGGCTGCGGTCGGGCCGGGAGGTGGAGGCCACGGCCAACCACCCGTTCCTGACCCACGACGGCTGGCGTCCGCTCGGCGAGCTGGCACCGGGCGTCCGCCTGGCCGTGCCCCGGCACGTCCCGGCCCCGCGGCGGTGCGCGGACGGGCCGATCGACGAGATCACCGAGCCGGATGAGGGCGTGTTCGCGCTGCCCAAATCCCGGCTCGCCAGCTTTGTCCACAGGCTGTGGACAACCGGCGGGCAGATCTGGTGGGACGACACGGAGGGCCGCGTCACGTACGGCCCGGCGGAGCGCCGGGTGATCGACGACCTCGCCCGGCTGCTGCTCCGGTTCAACGTGCCCGCGCACATCGAGGCGGTGCCCGGCGGCCATCGGCTGAGCGTCCAGGCCCCCGCCGACCAGCTCCGCCTGCTCGACGCGCTGGGCCTCGGCGGCGGCGAGGTCGCCGGCAGGCTGCGCGCGGCGGAGACCGAGGCCGAGGTGTCCGGCGAGGTGTGGCGGCGGGTCGGCAGCGCCCTGCGGCACGACCGCGGCATGGGCGGGATCGCCACCGTCCTGGACGCGGCCGACCTCGACGTGGTGGCGGTCAACGACGTCTTCTGGGACGAGGTGGCCGCCATCGAGCCGCTGGGCGAGCAGGAGGTCTACGACGCCACGGTGCTCGGCACCCACAACTTCGTGGCCGACGGCGTCGCCGTCCACAACAGCATCGAGCAGGACGCCGACATGGTGATCCTGCTGCACCGCGAAGACGCCTACGAACGCGAGTCGCCCCGCGCGGGCGAGGCCGACCTGATCGTGGCCAAGCACCGTAACGGCCCCACCGCGACGGTCACGGTCGCCTTCCAGGGGCACTACAGTCGTTTTGTGGACATGGCCCCGCATTAGCCCTGGTCGCCCAGCCTACGGGGATGGTACACACGTTCGCATGGCCGAAATCGTTCTCCTGCACTCCGCGCTGGGCCTGCGGCGCGGAGTGGAGGTCGCGGCCGGCATTCTTCGCGATGCCGGTCATATCATTCACGCCCCTGACTATTATGACGGCGAGGTCTTCGACGAGCTGGACGCCGGGCTGCGCAAGCGCGACGCCGTGACCTATCCCGAGCTGTTCCGGCGCTGGAAGGAGATCGGCGAAGGCGTCGTCCGCCCGGTCGTGTTCGCGGGCTTCTCACTGGGCGCGCTCGGCGCGCAGTTCCTGGCCGCGACCCATCCCATGGCCAGGGGCGCGCTGCTCTTCCACAGCGGGGTGCCGGTCCGCGAGGTGACCGACGGCGGGTGGCCCTCGGGCGTACCGGTCCAGGTCCACTACACCGAAGGCGACCCGTTCGTGGAGGAGAAGGAGATCGCCGAACTGCGCACGGACGTCGGCGAGGGCTTCGAGCGCTTCGTCTACCCGGGCGATGCCCACCTGTTCGCCGACCCCGACCTGCCCGGCTACTCCGCCGACTCGGCGGTGCTGATGTGGCGGCGGGTGCTTGACGTCCTTAGTCGCGAATCGCCTGACAAGCGGCTATAGCACACTGATGACCTGGTTGGCGGTAAGGCAGGCACCACCGTGAGCCGGGGTGCGCACGGGATTTCGCTCCTGAACGCAAGCTTTCCAAACTTGTACCGGCGCTGGTACCGGCATAGCGGGCCGATGTCCGGCAAAGTTTCGCTATGTCATCGTCCATGAACAGGTGAGGAGAACCCGTGACCGGCTCAACCATGGTCGATCCCCCCGATCGCTCGGTGAGCGGGCGAGGTAGTGACTTCGCCCGGCTGTCCCGCCGGATGGCGGAGGCCGGGCTGCTGGACAGGCGCCCCGGCTACTACGTCGTCAGATTCGGCATCGTCGGATTCCTGTACGCGGCCGGCTGGGCGGCGGTCTTCCTCATCGGGGAGTCCTGGCCGCTGGCCATCGGCCTGGCCGTACTGCTCGCGGTGATCTTCGCGCAGACCGCGCTGGTGGCCCACGACCTCGCGCACAAGCAGGTCTTCCGGACCCGGCGGGCGACCGAGGTGACCGGCCTGATCGTCGGCAACCTGCTCATCGGCATGAGCTACGGCTGGTGGAACGACAAGCACAACCGGCACCACGCCAACCCCAACCACGAGGACCTCGACCCCGACGTCTCGCCGGATGTGCTGCTCTGGTCCAAGGAGCAGGCGGAGGCCAGCGGCGGCCTGGCCAGGTTCATCGGGCGCAGGCAGGCGTTCCTGTTCTTCCCGCTGCTCACGCTGGAGGGCCTGAACCTCCACGTGTCCAGCTTCCGGGCGCTGTCCCGGCCCTTCATGAAGCGGCGCGGGATCGAGGCCGCCCTGCTGATCGGGCACGTGGTGCTGGGGGTCGGCGCGGTGCTGCTGGCGCTGCCGCTGCCGCAGGCGCTGGTCTTCCTGGTCGTGCACCAGGCGGTGTTCGGGGTCTACCTGGGCTGCACGTTCGCGCCCAACCACAAGGGGATGCCCACACTGCGCGGCGAGGAGCGGCTGGACTTCCTCCGCCGCCAGGTGCTCACCTCCCGCAACGTCACCGGAGGCCGGTTCGTCGACATCGCGCTCGGCGGGCTCAACTACCAGATCGAGCACCATCTGTTCCCCGGCATGCCGTCGCCCAACCTGCGCAGGGCGCAGCCGATCGTCCGCGACTACTGCGCCGAACTCGGCATCGACTACCAGGAGTGCGGGCTGATCCGGTCCTACGCCAAGGCGCTGCGGCACATGCACGAGGTCGGTGAGCCGATCAGGGCCGCCGGTCGGGTAAAGTCGACCGCATGATCCGCACATCGAGCTGGTGGTGGCCGTCTTAGGGCGGTCACCTGATGTGCGCACGAAATCGGGCCGTCCTCCGGGCGGCCCTCCTCGTTTTCGGGGCCGTTCCGTAGGCCGCGAAACATCGAGGAGAAGCCGAATGACCACCACCGCGCCACCCAGGATGCTCACCGGCGACCGGCGACCGGCCGACCGGGCGGCTGCACCTGGGCCACTACGTCGGCAGCATCGCCAACCGCCGCGCGCTCCAGCACTCCTACCAGAGCTACTTCATCATCGCCGACCTGCACATGCTCACCACCAAGAACACCCGCGAGGACATCGCGAGATCGGCGGGCAACGCGCGGGACATGGTCCTGGACTCCCTGGCCGCCGGCCTGGAGCCGGACCTCGCGGTCTTCTACCTCCAGTCGGCGATCCCGGAGGTCATGGAGCTGAACACGCTGTTCCAGAACCTCGTCACGGTGCCCAGGCTGGAGCGCGTCCCGAGCCTGAAGGAGATGGCCAGGGACGCGGGCAAGGAGGAGATGCCCTACGGCCTGCTCGGCTATCCGGTGCTCCAGGCGGCCGACATCCTGTGCGTGAAGGCGCACGCCGTACCGGTCGGCAAGGACAACGCCGCGCACGTCGAGATCGCCAGGGAGATCGCCCGCCGGTTCAACCACCTGTACGGCGAGACGTTCCCGGTGCCCGAGCTGATCTCGGCCGACGTCTCGTCCCTGGTCGGCACCGACGGGCAGGCCAAGATGAGCAAGAGCCTCGGCAACGCGATCTACCTGTCCGACTCGCCGGACGAGGTGCGCCGCAAGGTCCGCGGGATGTACACCGACCCCAAACGCGTCAGGGCCGACATCCCGGGCACCGTGGAGGGCAACCCGGTGTTCGTCTACCACGACGCGTTCAACCGCGACACCGCCGAGGTCGCCGACCTCAAAGAGCGCTACCGGACGGGCCGCGTCGGCGACGTGGAGGTCAAGACCGAACTCGCCGACGCGATCAACGCGTTCCTGGACCCGATGCGGGAGCGCCGCGCCCGGTTCGAGAGCGAACCGGGCCTGGTCGAACGGCTCATCGTGGAGGGCACCGAGCGCACTCGTGAGGTGGTCGTGCGGACCGTCAGGGAGGTGCGTGCGGCGATGGGCCTGGACGCGGTCTACGCGGCGTTCACGGCTACGCCGCGACGACCCGTGAGTGCGTGACGAGCCAGCCGCCGTCCGGCTCGAACAGGTGGAAGGACAACCCGGGCGGCTGGTCGTAGTCGATCGCCACGCGCTGGGTGTTCTCGGCGGGCAGCATGAGCGTCGAGCTGACGCCCGCGGCCACGCGTACCGGCAGCCCGGCGAAGTTGGCGCTGGCCGCCGTGTGCGCGTGGCCGATCAGCAGCGCCGCCACCGTGCGGCTGCGCCGCAGTAGCACCTGGGCGAGCCGTTCCGGCTCGCGGAGCATGATCTCGTCCACGTACGGGATGCCGAGCGGCACCGGCTGGTGGTGCATCCCCACGAACACGGGCCGGTCGGCGGACTCCAGCACGCCGTCCAGCCAGCTCAGCGTGGCGTCGTCCAGGTAGCCCTCGGGACGCCCGGGGATGGTGGAGTCGCACAGCGCGATGGTCGCCTCCGGCAGGTGCAGCACCTGGTTCACCGGGGCGTCCCCGCCGTCGCCCGGGCCGTCGCTCGCGCCGAGCAGCACCTTGCGGAACTCGGCGCGCGAGTCGTGGTTGCCCGGGCACACGATCGTCGGGTACGGCAGCCGCGCCAGCAGCTCACGGGCGGTCTCGTACTCGTCGGCGGCGCCGTGGTCGGCGATGTCGCCGGTCGCGACCACGGCGTCGATGGGCTCGGGTAGTTCGGCGAGATGTCGCACCACCGCCTCAGTCCGTCGCACGCTGTGTTCGGAGCCGCCGATATGGGTGTCGCTGATGTGAGCCAGGGTGAGCATGCCCCACAGCCTATTGAGCCCGCCCGCCCCGAGGTCACTCCCACCGGAAGATCCGCACCGCCACCACGCCCGCCACCAGCAGCGTCACCGCCATCACGACCAGGTTCAGCACCTGCGGCGAGCCGCCCGCCCAGGTGTCCCGCAGCGCCTGCCCGAACGGGGCCACCGGCAGGAAGTCGCCGATCCGCTGCAGCGCCTCCGGCATCACCTCCCTGGGCATCCACATGCCGCTGACGAACAGCAGCGGGAACATCAGCACGTTGCCGACCGCCGGCGCCGCCTTCGCCCCGACCACCGCCGCGATGATCAGCCCGATGGCGAACAGCGAGGCGACGCCGAGCACGAACGAGAGCGCGAACCCGGCGACGTTCTTCGGGATCGGCACGTCGTGGACGAGCCTGCCCGCCACGATCATCAGCAGCACGGCGACGACCGCCGTCGCCCCGTTGAGCACCAGTTGCGCCGCCAGCAGTTTCCCCGGATGGACCGGGGTGGTGGACATCCGGCGCAGGATGCCCTTCTCCCGGTAGAGCGCCAGCGCGCCCGGCACGAACACGAACGCGAGCGTCACCACGGCGAGCGCGGTCATCATCGCCGGGAAGTGGTTGTCGATGATCCGCATGCCGCCCAGCTTCGGGTCGGGCGTGCGGAAGGTCGGCAGGCTGCCCAAGATCAGCAGCAGGCCGATCGGCAGCAGAATCGCGAAGATCAGCCCCGCCGGCTCGCGGAGCAGCAGTCTGGTCTCTACGGCAAGGATCTTGCGCATGGCGGGTCCCTTCAGGAGTCGATCGGCTTGCCGGTCAGGGCGAGGAAGGCGTCGTCCAGCGTGGCGCGGTCGATTCGCAGGTCCAGCGGGGCGACCCGGCGCGCGGCGAGCGTGGTGCCGACCGCGAGTACCAGACTCGCCGAACCGTCCTGCGAATCGGCCCCCGAGACCGCGAACCGGTTGCCCGACCGGGTCACCCCGGTCACCTCCGGCAGTTCCTTGAGCGCGGTCTCCACCGCGCCGCCGTCGTCGCCGTCCGCGATCCGGAACGTGATCCGCTGGCCCTCGCCGACCCTGGCGACCAGCCCGGCGGGCGTGTCCACGGTGACGACCCGGCCGGAGTCGATCACGGCGAGCCGGTCGCACAGCCGTTCGGCCTCCTCCATGAAGTGCGTGACCAGCACGATCGTCACCCCGGACGCCCGAACCTCCTCGATCAGCTCCCAGGTGTCCCGCCGCGCCTGCGGGTCCAGGCCGGTGGTCAGCTCGTCGAGTACGGCCACGCGCGGGTCGCCGACCAGCGCCAGGGCGATGGACAGGCGCTGCTTCTGGCCGCCGGACAGCTTGGCGAACGGCGTGTTCCGCTTGCCGCCGAGGCCCACCCGGTCCATCAGGGAGACCCAGTCGGCGGGGTGGTCGTAGAAGGACGCGTAAAGGTCGAGCGCCTCGCCGACCTTGAGCTTGTCGGGCAGTACCGCGCTCTGCAACTGCACGCCGAGGCGCTGCTTGAGCGCGGTCTTGTCGCTGCGGGGATCCAGCCCGGCCACGCGGATGTGGCCCCCGTCGGGGGTGCGCAGCCCGGCCAGGCACTCGACCGTGGTGGTCTTGCCCGCGCCGTTGGGCCCGAGGACGCCGAAGATCTCGCCCTCCTCGACGGAGAAGGAGACGCCGTCCACGACCGCCCGCCCCCCGTAGGACTTTCGCAGGTCGCTGACATCGATGATCGCCATACCGACGACGCTAGGAACACGGGCGGCGCGGCGGAATCGGGCTGGACGCCGACCGGGGGTGTGGCTAGGTACACCGTGCTCCGGGGCCTGGGGCCAATAGCGCGCCAAGCGGTCGTAACCGAAACTATAAGGACCCCGATGAAGGAGGCGGCGTGGTGGCGGGAGTGGTGGCGAGACACGCTCGCGCGTTCGCGCGGACCACGCTCCTGCTGGCCGGCGCGGTCCTCCAGGCCCTGATGAGCGTGGGGACGATCGTCGCCCTGGTGCTCGCGGTGGGCCAGGGCATGGCCTTCATCTTCGCCCCGCTGGTGCGGACCCACCGGCGGATCACGGCCCTGGCCCGGCGCAGGGCGCTGGCGTGGTCCGGGGTCGAGATCCCCGAGCCGTACGAGCCGCCGCCCCCGCCGCCGGTGCCCGACGCCGAGGGGTGGTACCGCTCGGACCGGGTGCTCTACAAGACCCCGCGGGTGCCCGCCTTCAACCAGCGCTACAAGTGGCTGCTCGGCGACCCGGCGACCTGGCGGGACATGCTGTGGATCGCCTCCGACAGCGTGGTCGCGGCGGTCGTGGGCCTGCTGCCGCTGTCGCTGGCCGGGTACGGCCTGGCGGTGGCCGTGCCGTGGGTCACGCCGGTGCCCTGGCCGGCGGTGTTCGCCGTACCGGCCGGGCTGGTGATGACGCTGGGCGCCTTCATGCTCGCGCCGGTACTGCTGCGCACGCACGCGGTGTGGTGCTCCTGGCTGCTCGGTTCCACCCCGCGCGCCCGGATCGCCCGGGACATGGGCCGGCTGGCCAGGAGCCGCAGCGACGCGCTCGACGCCCAAAACGCCGAGCTGCGCAGGATCGAACGCGAACTGCACGACGGGGCGCAGGCCAGGCTGGTCGCGGTGGGCATGACCCTCGGGGCAGCGCACGACCTGGTCAGGGCCGATCCCGGGGCGGCCCGCACGCTGCTCGGGCAGGCGCGGTCGGAGTCGGCGGCGGCGCTGGCCGAGATCCGCGGCCTGGTACGCGGCATCCATCCGCCGGTCCTGGCCGAACGCGGCCTCGGCGACGCCGTGCGCGCCCTGGCCCTGGACAGCCCGCTCAACGTGGACGTCGTGGTGGACCTCCAGGTGCGGCCCACCGCCCCGGTCGAGGCCGCGGCCTACTTCGCGGTCAGCGAGCTGCTGGCCGAGGCGGCGCGGGACGAGCGCGCCGAACGCGTGGAGATCGACGTCAGCCCGCGCGGCATGGCGCTGCGGATCACGCTGACCGGGGTGGGCGCGCCCGCGCCCGCCGTGCTGGCCGGGATCGAACGGCGGGTCGGCGTCTTCGACGGCGTGGTCGCGGTGGGCCGGGAGGGCGTGGGCCCACCCATGATCACCATCGAGCTGCCGCAGGCGCTCGCCCACACCACCGAGGGCACGCATCCGAAGATGCCGCTCAGCAAGAGCATTCCGGTGGTCCTGGGCTGGTCGCTGGGGTGGCTGCCGCTGTTCCCGCAGGGGTTCGTGGCGGGCGTCAACAAGATCGTCAATCCGGAGAACCGTAGCTGGTTCCTGGCCCTTTACCTGCCCGAGCCGATGCAGTGGCCGTTCATCGGGCTGATGATCATGCTTGGCACGTTCCTGTACGGCATGGCCACGGCGCTTCCGCTGCTGCACTCGCGTGAGTACGGCATCGACTCGTGCGCCCCGCCCTACACGTATCGGAGGCGGTGAGCGTGCGGCGCGTCTCCCGGGTGCTATGGCGGCCCCGTGACTACCCGCTCGCGCTGGCCCGCTGCCTCGGGCTGGGCGCGGTGGGCGTCGTGCACGTACTGGTGGCGGCCCTGCTCCTGGTGATGCTGCTGGCGACCGCCACCGGGCTGCTGGCCTTCCTGCTCCTGCCGGCCGTCCGGCTCACCCGGGTGTGGGCCGCGCTGGCCCGCAGGCTCGCCCGCGACTGGTCGGGCGTGGAGATCGCGCCGCCGTACCTGCCGAAGCCGCCGCCCGCCGTACGCCAGCCGGACGGCTGGTACCGCGACGGGCGCAACCTCTACCGCACCCCCAGGGTCCCCGACTTCAACCGGTGGATGAACTGGCTGCTGCGCGACCCGGCGACCTGGCGGGACATGGCCTGGGTGGTGTCCTACGCGTTCGGCGGGGCGCTGCTCGCGCTGCTGCCGTACGGGCTGGCGGGGTGCGGGCCGGTGCTGGCGTACGGGCTCGGCGCCTCGCCCCTGGCCCTCCTCGCGGTCGCCGGGCCGGTCGCGCTCGGCGTGCTGGCCGCCCCCTGGGTGCTGCGGCTGCACGGCCTGTGGCTGCGCGTGCTGCTGGGGCCCACCGAGCGGTCCCGCCTGGCGCGCCGGGTGCGGCACCTGGCCGAGTCCCGTACCGAGACGGTCGACTCCCAGGCCGCGCAACTGCGCGGGATCGAGCGCGACCTGCACGACGGGGCGCAGGCCCGGCTGGTCGCCATCGGCATGACGCTGGGCGCGGCCGATCACCTGCTGGACTCCGACCCGGCCGCCGCCGAGGCGCTGATCGCCAAGGCCCGCGAGGCGTCGGCGGCGACGCTGGCCGAGCTGCGCCGGCTGGTACGCGGCATCCGGCCGCCCGTGCTGGCCGAACGCGGCCTGCCCGGGGCGCTGCGCGCGCTGGCCGTGGACAGCCCGCTCGACGTGCGGCTCGACGGCGACCTGCCGGAAGGCGTACCGGCCCCGATCGAGTCCGCGGTCTACTTCGCGGTCAGCGAACTGCTGACCAACGCGGCCCGGCACAGCGGGGCGGCCCGCGCCACCGTCGCGCTGAGCCACGACGACGCCGGGCTGACCGTGGCCGTCACCGACGACGGGCGCGGCGGGGCCGACCCGGCCAAGGGCAGCGGCCTGCGCGGCATCCGGCGGCGGATCGCGGCCTTCGACGGCACGCTCGCGCTGGACAGCCCGCGGGGCGGCCCGACGACGGCCACGGTGAGCGTTCCGGCCGGGCCGGGGGAGCCGGGGCCGGCCGCGCCGGTGGACCCGGGCGGGCCGCCCCGGTGGCGGCGCTGGCTGGCCCAGGTGTGCCTGTCGGTGTTCTCGCTGCCGCTGTTCCCGCTGGGGGTGGTGTCCATGGTGTACGCGCTGGCGTACGGGCCGGACGTCGTGTGGATCGGCTGGCTGGGACTGGCCGGGCGGGAGTGGCAGGTCATGATCACCATGGTTCTGGTGGGGATCGGGCTGTTCGCTGTAGGTATGGTGCTGAATGTCCAGAACGTCAGAGCGGCCAGGCGGCCGATGACACCGCAGGCGGAGTTCGTCGAGTGAGAGTCGCCATTGCCGAAGACCTGTACCTGCTGCGGGAAGGGCTGGTGCACCTGCTCCGCGCGCACGGCCTGGACGTCGTGGCCGCCGTCGAGACCGGCCCCGAGCTGCTGAAGGCCCTCACCGGCGACCCTCCCGACGTGGCCATCGTGGACGTACGCCTGCCGCCGACGTTCACCGACGAGGGACTACAGGCCGCTCTGGAGGCCCGCCGCCGCGTCCCCGGGCTGCCGGTGCTCGTCCTGTCCCAGCACGTCGAGCAGCTCTACGCCCGCGAACTGCTGGCCGACGGGTCCGGTTCGGTGGGATATCTGCTGAAGGACCGGGTGTTCGACGCCGCGCAGTTCGTGGACGCGCTGCGCCGCGTGGCGGGCGGCGGTACCGCGATGGACCCCGAGGTCATCGCCAAGCTGCTGGCCAGCAACGCGCGCAGCGCCCCGCTGGGCCGGCTCACCCCGCGCGAGCGGGAGGTCCTCGCGCTGATGGCCGAGGGACGCTCCAACGCGGCCATCGCCCAGCGGCTGTTCCTGAGCGAGAGCGCGGTCGGCAAGCACACGGCGAGCATCTTCGCCAAGTTCGACCTCGCGCCCTCCGACGACGACAACCGCAGGGTCCTCGCCGTGCTGGCCTACCTCAACGCCCAGCCCTGACCTGGGTTCCGCCGTTGACTCCTGCCTTCTGTCGGGGGAAGGGGTTACCTTTCAGGGGGTGTCCAGAGGAAGTTCTGGCGGGGCGAAAGGTGGACCAAGGTGAAGTTCCGGGTGAACCGCGATGTCCTGGCCGAGGCCGTGGCGTGGACCGCCCGGGTGCTGCCCGCCCGGCCGGTGGTGCCCGTGCTCACCGGCATCCTGCTGGAGGCCGGCGAGGAGCTGGTGCTGTCGGCGTTCGACTACGAGGTCTCGGCGCGGTGCTCGGTCGAGGCCGAGGTCGCCGAGCCCGGGCGGGTGCTGATCCCCGGCAAGATCCTGGCCGAGATCAGCAAGAGCCTGCCCGACGAGCCGGTCGAGGTCGCCACGTCCGGCGTCGAGGCGGTGCTGACCTGCGGCAGCGCCGAGTTCGCGCTGCTCACCATGCCGGTCGAAGACTTCCCGGCACTGCCGCCGATGCCCGAGCGGGTGGGCGCGGTGGGCGGCGGCGTGTTCGCGGCGGCGATCGCCCAGGTGGCCCCGGCGGCCAGCCGGGACGAGACGCTGCCGATGCTGACCGGCATCCGCTTCGACTTCGCCGACGACAAGGTCACGATGGCCGCGACCGACCGCTACCGGATCGCCGCCCGTGAATACGACTGGCGGCCGGAGCGGCCCGGCTTCGCCGCGGCGGCCATGGTCCCGGCCCGGGTGCTGGTCGATGTGGCCAGGTCGCTGCGCGGCGGCGAGGTCGCGTTCGCGCTGGGCGACGGGGTGGCCGGGTTCGAGAGCGTGGGGCGGGCCACCACGGTCCGGCTGCTGGACGAGCAGTTCATCGACTACCGCTCGCGGCTGGCCGGCGCGTGGTCCGTGCGCGCCGATCTGCGAGTCGCGCCGTTCATCGAGGCGATCAAGCGGGTCGCGCTGGTCGCGGAGCGTAACACCGCCGTCCGGCTCTCCTTCTCCCAGGGCCGCGTGCTGATCCAGGCCGGCGCGGGTGACATCGGCCGCGGGGCCGAGGCGGTCGAATGCCACCTGACCGGCGACGATCTGGAGATCGCCTTCCAGTCGCACTGGCTGCTCGACGGGCTCGGCGGGGTGGAGGGCGAGCTGGTGCGGCTCAACATGGAGTCCGCAACGCGACCCGCCCTCATCTCCGGTGTGCCCGGTGACGCCGACCCTGACTTCCGTTACCTGGTAATGTCGCTGCGCCTCGGGTGATTACCGAATGGCATTCGATGAAGGCTCCGACGCGCGAAATAAAGATCGGTTTACTTGCCGAGTGAATGAGTTAGTCATTCGTGACTGACGTGAAATGAGTGGTGTTTAACCGCCAGGCGGGCCGCTGGGACGGCTGCCCGGCGTCCCTACTCTCCGTCGGTGAGGGCGATCAGGATGTGTTCCATGCAGGCGTGCCCGGCGCGCTCTGCGGCGGCGGCGTCACCGGCCGCGATGGCCCTGGCGATGGCGTCGTGCGGGATGTAGGAGCTGTTGGGAGAGGTGCCCGCGGCGGTGATGCTGGCCCGCAGCGCGGCCGTGAAGTCCTCGTACAGGTCGAGCAGCACCTGGTTGTGGGTGGCCCGGACGACCGCCATGTGAAACTCCAGGTCCGACTCCACGAACGCGGTGGGCTCGCCGTTCTCCCAGGCCCGCTCGCGGACCGCCAGGGCCTCCTCGATCAGCAGGATGTCGCCCTCGGTGCGCCGGGTCGCGGCCAGCCGGGCCGCCTCGATCTCCAGCGCGCGGCGGACCTCCAGGATCTCCAGTTGCTCGGCCTGGCGCAGCCGGCGCAGCATGGCGCCGGAAAGCTCGCTGGTGGCGCGCACGTAGGTGCCGTCGCCCTGACGGCAGTCGAGCAGGCCCGCGTGGGTGAGCGCACGCACGGCTTCACGCACGGTGTTACGACCGACGCCGAGTTGCTCGGCGAGCGCGGTCTCGGTGGGAATCTTGGCGTGCAACGCCCAGGAACCGGTGACGATCTGCTCCTTGAGCTGGTCGATCACCTGGTCCACCAGGGAAGCCCGCTGTGCCGTACGCAGACTCACAGTCCCGCCTCCTCCGGGGAAACCAGTCATCCCATGAGTCGATGACCGGTAGACCACCGATTATTCCAGACGCGAGACGGTGGACCCGCGAGAGGGGGGCCGGGTCAGCCGGGACGCCCGCCCGGCTGACCTCGGGAGTCGATCAGACGGTGAGCACCGAGTCGATGGCCAGGCCGGTGAGCGCGGAACGCACTCCGACCGCTTGGAGCGCTCTATGATAAGCGCCGGCTTGATCGTCTTCGAAGCCCGCTCTGCCGTAAAGATCGCCCAGCTCCCGCCACGCGCGGGCGTGTCGCCGGTCGACCTCCCCCGCAGGCGCGCTTTCCAGCAGGTTACGCGCGTTGCTCAGGCTTGCGGCCGGGTCGCCGCCCTGCCCGGAGGCCATCGCGATCTCCGCGAGCACCAGGTGCGCGGTCGCCGCGGTGGGCGTGGTGGAACCATCGAGTAGTTCGAGAGCGGAGCCCGCGAGGCGCGCGGCCTCGCCGTACTCCCCGCTCGCGAGATGGACGTGAGCGAGCACGACCATGCTGGTCGCGCGCTCGTCAACGTGCGCGGGGAACGCCGTGAAGATCCGCATCGCGGCGGTGGCGTGCTCGCGCGCCTCGCCCGGACGGCTCTCGCCGACCGGGCCGATGACCAGCCGCGACCACTCCATGGCGATCTTGGCCAGCCGCAGGGCCATCCGCGCGGGCCTGCCGGTGGAGATGGCGTCGTCGGCGAGTCGTACGGCGAGCGCGGAGTCGTCCCCCTGCGCGGCGGTGACACTGGCCCGCCACAGCGCGCGCACCTCCTGCTCGCGGTCGATCGCCCTGGGGATGTCGTTGTCGGCGAGGACCTGCCGCACGTAGGACAGCGTGCCGTTCTGCTGGCCGTGTACGGCTCCGGCCTCCACCAGCACGGAGGCCAGGTCAACGGCGATCTCGCCGTGCGTGACCCCGAGCCGCGAGACCTGGCGGAGGGCGTGTCCGGCCAGGTCACGAGCCCGGAGGGTGTCTCCGGCGCGCTGATAGCAGCGGCTCAGCGCGATGGTGAGCGGAAGGTCGGCCAGGCGCTCGGGGTGCGCCGCCGCCTCACGCCGTAACCTCTCGAAGGCTTCCACGGCCGGTCCCAGCTTGCCCTGCGACTTGAGCGCACGCGCCCGCCCGAACCGGGCATGCGCCGCAAGCATGGCGTTCTCTTCGCCGGCCGCCTTGATGATCTCGCCGAACCGGTCGGCTGCCACTGCCGGATCGCCGTGCTGGAGCTCCAGCTCGGCGTGGCGCAGCCCCAACTCCGTGTCGATCCGCTGCCGCGGCTCGATGCCGTGCAACAGGAACTCGGTGGTGCAACCGAGTCGTTCGGCCAGGAGCCGGGCTACCACGGGAGTCGGGGTACGCTTACCCGACTCGATGAGAGAGACGTAACTGTCGGAGAGGTCGGGCCCGGCCAGTTGGGCCTGGGACATCCGCCTGCTCAGCCGCAATCCTCGGACGCGGTCACCAATGGATCCCTGACTCGGCATCTGATCTCTCAGGGCGGGGTAATGGTCAATGTTCTCGTCATGATTGCATAAAGGCGAGGAAATGGGTAACCCCACGTGAAGAATCCCGTGTGTGAACGATCGTTCACACACGGGAACAAAGGACGATCAGGCACTAATCATCGGCCGGGTCGGAGCCCGGGAAGAGCATCTGGCACACCTCTAGGTAGAGGGTCTCCGGATACGGAAGGTAGTTGACCGTCGAGAGAGCCTGATCTTGACCGGCCGACTCCAGGACGAACTCTCCGTAGCCGAGCATCCGCCCCAGCACCGAACGCTGGAAGCTCATGTCGGTCACCTTGCCCAGTGGCATCATCGCCACTTTACGGGTGATGAGGCCGTACGTGAGCAGCATCCGCTGGGAGGTCACCACGAAGTAGTCGACCGACCACTCCGCGACCTTCCATACGAAGCGGATCAACAACAGCAACCAGGCCCACCAGACGACGACAAGGGCCTGACCGCCGGCACTCCCGCCGAACCACCTGCTGAGCAGCCCGGCCAGAATCAGGCCACCGAAGACCTCGGCGACCGGGCGAAGCAGGATGGCGGGGTGCCGCCTGACCATGATGACTTGGTTTTCGTGGGGGAGCAGGTAGCGGTTGACCGACGACGGAGCAGAGTCCCCGTGGGTCACAAGTCTCATGACAGTTGCGTCACAAACTGCGCCAGTGAGTCGGCGGCGGTGAACACGGAGTTCATCGCGCCCCGCACGGCTGACGCCGCATCACCCGGCCTGGACAGCAGGTAGAACGCCACGAAGGCGATCCCTGTGTACTGTAGAACCTTCTTGACCTGCACTGTCGTCTCCCGTTACCGCTCGGCCCACTGCACCCGCCGTATACATTACCCAGGCTGTTGCTGGGGTAAAGCGTCCTTAACCATGACAGTCCCGGGTTATCCGCGGCGGCGCCGCGTTGCCCGGGCCCCCTCGGCCATCGGTGGCCAGCCGCCTTCGGCGGCGACCAGGGCGAGAACCTCAAGGTGCTTGCGCGCGATCCGTTCCACCAGACCCCGGTGCGCACCACCGGCGACCTCAAGGGCCCCGTAGTGCGCGGCCTCGATGCAGCGGGTGACGGTCGCAGGCGCGTGTACGCCGGCGAACTCGTCGCGGAGCGCGGCCTCGACGTCGACATAGGGAGGGGTGTCGGCGTCGTCGGGCCGGCTCATGCCGCCGCTTCCGTGGCCGCCGAGGTCCGGCGGATCAGCTCGCTCATCGTTCTCCCCGATGCGTGTCTGTCGTTTCGGACGGGACACGGCAGAGATGCCTTCGTCACTCGACGTACCCATACGACAACAGTATGTAACTGAGGATGACAATGGCGTCAGGGGATTGCGCGGATTTGACCAACCGGCGCACTGGGCTACGGCGTGGTCGAGCCCGTGGTTTCAGGCGATGCCGTACAGGCGGTCTCCGGCGTCGCCGAGCCCGGGCACGATGTAGCCCTTGACGTCGAGGCGGTCGTCCACCGCGGCCGTCACCACGCGCACCGGCCGGCCGGTGCCGGCGAAGGCGGCCTTCACCCGGGCCAGGCCCTCCGGCGCGGCCAGCAGGCAGATCGCCGTGACGTCGGCCGCGCCGCGCTCGAACAGCAGCTCGATCGCGGCGGTCAGCGTGCCTCCGGTGGCGAGCATCGGGTCCAGCACGTAACACTGGCGGCCGGCCAGGCTCTCCGGCAGCCGGGTGGCGTAGGTCTGCGCCGTCAGCGTGCCCTCGTCGCGGATCATGCCGAGGAACCCGACCTCGGCGGTGGACAGCAGCCGGGTCATCCCTTCGAGCATGCCGAGGCCGGCCCGCAGGATCGGTACGACGAGCGGCGCGGGCCGGGCCAGGCGTACGCCCTGGGCCGGGGAGACCGGCGTCTCGACCGTCACATGGGTGATCCGCACGTCTCGGGTGGCCTCGTAGGCGAGTAGGGTGACCAGTTCGTCGGCGAGCCGCCGGAAGGCCGGCGAGTCGGTGCGCACATCCCGCAGCGCGGTGAGCTTGTGCGCGACCAGGGGGTGGTCGACGACCAGTGTCTCCATGGGCGTCAACCGTAGTCGCTGGGGCGCGGACCGACTACGGGACCCGGCCGTCATCGCCTTTTGGATCACAATTTGGTCGGAGATCCCCACGGCGACGGGTGCCTTCTGGGACGATTGACCATGGCAAGTGACCACGTCGGTGGGGTGACGATGACAGACGAAGATGTGCTCGACTTCGCCATCGTGGTATATCGGGAGGACGACCACTGGGAAGCCGGGATGCTGCCGGTGGCGTTGACCTCCGACCTGCGGGGGCTCATCCACGCCCTTCGCCAGCAGCCGAGCATGAGCGGCACGATTGGCCTGGTCGCCGTGGGGGATGAGTTCTTCGTGGCATTAAGGGTGTTCGGTGACCGGGTGGACCTTTTCCTGTCCGACATCACCGCGTCGTGGGACTGGCCGCTCGCTCGTCAGGCCCTGGACTACCTCGACGTACCGGTGCCGGACGAGGCCGAGCTGGACGCGATCCTCCAGGACGAGGAGATCGCGCTCCCGGCCGGCGATCTGTCGATCTTCGCCGACCTCGGCCTGGACGAGATGGAGCTGGGCGCGCTGTCCGGCGACTTCGAGCTGCTCCCGGACGAGGTGCTGTCCAGCATCGCGACGCGGCTGGGGTTCTCCGAGCCGTTCGAACGCGCCCTCGACTCGGTGTTCGGCTGATCCAGGAGCAAGTACATGCCCTCCAGACCCATTGGCAGCAGCCTGTTCGCCGCCGCCTTCGTCCAGACCGGGGACGGCTGGAACGGGGCCGAGGTGGATCTGCGGGACGCCGAGATCGTGGATGATCTCAGTGACGCGGTACAGGAGCATCTCGACGTGAGCGGCGACGAGATCGCGCTGCTCTGCGTGGAGGTCGAGGACGAATGGTTCGCGATCGCCCGGTACCAGGGCGACGAGGAGCCGCGGGCGTTCATCTCCGACGACAAGGCGGGCGTGACCGACGCGCTCGGCGAGCTGTTCACCGAGCTGGCCGGAGTCGCCCCGGACAAGGAGTCCAGCGACCTGGGGGTGCGCCCCGCGGGCGACTTCGAGCTGCTCAGCGACCTCGGGGTGAGCGCGGAGGAGCTGCTGGAGCTGAGCATGGAGGAGGGCGTGCTCCCGGCGGACACCCTCTCGGTGATCGCCGAACGCCTCTCCTTCGCCGACGAACTGGACCGCCTGCGGTGACCTCGGCCGTATCCGCGAGCTGATGGACACCGCCTTCGAGGAGCCGATGCGCCTGGCCCTCGCCGAGGCCCGCCGCGCCGCGCAGGCCGGTGAGGTCCCGGTGGGCGCGGTCGTGCTCGACCCGGCCGGCGCGGTGATCGCCGCGGTCGGCAACGCCCGCGAGGCGGCCCACGACCCCACCGCGCACGCCGAGATCCTGGCCCTCCGCACGGCGGCCCGCGAGCGCGCCGACTGGCGCCTTTCCGGCTGCACCCTCGTCGTCACCCTGGAGCCCTGCACGATGTGCGCGGGCGCCGCCGTCCTCTCCAGGGTGGCCCGCGTCGTGTACGGCGCGACGGACGAGAAGGCCGGCGCGGCCGGCTCCCTCTGGGACGTCCTGCGCGACCGCAGACTCAACCACCGTCCCGAGGTCGTCCTGGGCGTCCTCGCCGACGAATGCGCCGCCGTGCTCAGCGACTTCTTCGCCACCCGCAGGTAACGTCCACCGGTCGTTTTCCGGTAGGCTGCTCGACGGTGGAGTCGCCTAGTGGCCGAGGGCGCACGCCTCGAAAGCGTGTGTAGGGCAACCTACCGTGGGTTCAAATCCCACCTCCACCGCCACACCGAAGCCCGTCCCCCTTTCCGGGGGGGACGGGCTTTCTGCTTGGCGCGGGCGGCCCGCGGGCGGCCTCAGCGCAGGTGTCTGGCGAAGAACCGGAGCGTGCTGTCCAGCTCGAACGCCGGCAGGTCGCCGTGCTTGCCGGGGTTGGCGTGCAGGGTCTTCTCGGCCGAGGACAGGGCGTCGAACAGCGCCAGGCCCTGCGACCTCGGCACTCGCTCGTCGTCCCACTGGAGCAGGAACTCCACCGGGACGGTGATCCGCGTGGCGGCCTTCGCCGACGCCTGGGCGCCGCCCAGGCCGAGGACGGCCGCGCGGACGCGGGGTTCGGCGGCGACGAACGGGACGCCGAGGCCGCAGCCCAGCGACACGCCCCAGTAGCCCACCGGGCCGGCGCCGACGTACTCAAGCGCCTGGACCGCGTCCAGCACCGCCTGCCACTCCGGGACGGTCTGGCGGGCCACGAGCGCCTGGAACTCGGCGATCAGCGGAGCCCGATCGTCCCCGGCCTGCGCGCGGACCTGGATCTCGGTCGCGATCCGCTGGTACTCCTCCTGCTTCGGCCGGTCGCCATGGTTGGGCACGTCCACCGCCACGGCCGCGAAGCCGCACTCGGTCACGAAGCGGTGGGCGCGAGCCAGGACGCCGGGGGCCTTCTTGTGCTGCCCGCCGCCGTGGCCGATCAGGATCAGGGGGCGAGGGCCGGTGGCGTCTTGCGGGGTCCACAGCACGCCGGGGATCTCGCCGAGGGTGAAGAGCCGTTCGGAGACGCCGCCGGACGACGTCTGAGAGGGGAAGCGCATGGCGTTCACGCCTTTCGGGATGCCTTCTGCGGGCTCCCTAGGCCATGCGAGGGAGGGAGGCCCGACCGGTGACAGTGTTGATCGGTCTCACCTCCTCAGGTCGCAGTGACGCACGGCGACCCCGAAAGTAGCACGAGGGGGCTGAGGATCTCACAACGAACCGGTGACAGACGCCTCTGGGCGTTCGCCGGTGCGCTGACTACCGTTTGCGGTGGTCCTACCTGGTCCAAGCGGCCCCGAGGAAGGAGCGCCGTGAAGATCACGAGATCGGTACCGGCCCTGGCGGTCGGCGCGGCGGCGATGGCCGGTACGCTCCTCACCGCCCCGCCCGCGTACGCCGCCGACTTGCACGACTGCTGGTTCGGCGGGCTCACGGCGGAGACGGAGGAGGGCTACTACGAGCTGTGGGGCGGAAGTTGCAGCGGCTTCGGCTATGTCGACGTCGATGTCAAGATCCGTTCGGGTACGGACGCGGGCCTGTACCACTGCGGTCACGTCTTCCCGTGGAACGGCACCCTCGAAGGGTGGCGATGCGAGGTGATCCAGCCGTGAGGCGTGAGAGACGGTGAGACCGGGCCCGGCGTCGCCGGGCCCGGGTCATGTCAGGGCGTCAGGACCTTGATGAGCAGGGGGATCGCGCCGATCAGCGTGGCGAGTGCGAGCAGTACGCCGGCGATCCGCGCGGGGGCGACGTCGGAGACGCGCCGGATGGCGTAGTACGCGACGGCGAGCACGGCGAGGATGACCCCGGCCGCGAGAAGGGGATGCAGGATCTCCAATGTTCCCTCACTTGGGCTTGGGTGAATTAAGAGCTTCGCGGAGCGATGTCGGCAACGTCCGTTATGTGACGGGTGGTAGTAGTCCCGTTACGGAGCGTCCGTGACACGAGTGACTCTACTGCCCTTGTGTGGGCAGCGCACCCCTTATCGGCACAGCCGCTTGGTACTCCGCTCACCCCAGGAGTCGGTAAAACCCGTCCCGGCTATCGTTTGATTACACAGAGAAGCGCACGCCAGAACGGCCAGGCGGTATCGTCGCTGCGGTGCAGGTGACTCTTCGCGGAGCCCTCTGCCTGGGCGAGGCGCTCCGAGTTGGTAGCCCGGAGCCCTCGCCCCACGCGCCCCGGTCCCCGGCGCGCCGGATCAGCTTTCGCCGGGTCAGAACTCGTCGGCCCCGGTGACCTGCCGGACGGGGAACACGTGCCGGTCGGCCGCGCAGATCGTCTCAAGGGTGTGGACCGGCGTGCCGTCCGTGCCGTAGCCGGTGCGGACCACCTGGACCACCCACTCGCCCGGGTCGAGGTCGAGCGTCTCGGCCTCGAAAGCGGTCGGGCGCCGGGCGGTCAGCACTTCCTCCGCCCGGCCGAAGCGGTGGCCGAGGGCCTCCAGCGCGGCCTGGAGGGTGGGCAGCACGAAGCCGGGCTGGGCGATGCGGGTGCCGGCGAACAGGTCGGCCCGGAAGTAGCTGGTGGCGATCCGTACCGGAACGTCGTTGGCGAGCATCAGCTTGCGCCGCGCGATCACCTCATCGCCCGGGGCGACCCGGAGGCACTCGGCCACGTTGCGGCCGGCGGGCTCGGGGCCGACGTACAGCATCCGCCGGTCTGCGCGAATGCCCTGCTCGGCGGCCTGGCTCAGGAACAGCGACCGGGAGCCGCGGACGGCCGGGTCGGTCGGCAGCGGGCGGCTGACGAGCACCCGGGGCCGTTTCGCTGACGGATCGTTCATGGGGTGCGGGGCTCAGCCGGGGTCGGTGAGTTCGAGTACGCGGGCGTGCAGCACCGACCGCTGGTGCAGGGCCGCGCGGAGGGCGCGGTGCAGGCCGTCCTCAAGGTAGAACTCGCCCTGCCACTGGACCACGTGCGGGAACAGGTCGCCGTAGAACGTGGAGTCCTTGGCCAGCAGCGAGTGAAGGTCCAGCACGGCCTTCGTGGTGATCAAAGAGTCGAGCCGGACCTGCCGCGGGGGTATCTGGGCCCAATCGCGATTGGAGAGACCGTGTTCGGGATAAGGACGTCCGTCGCCGACCAGCTTGAAGATCACCCTACGTAGTTTATGAGATGAGCGAGATCACCGGGTGGTGGACGCGCGTTCGCTGCGCATTCGGTGCACATTCGGTACCAATGAGACAACCGTCACCTGCCCTGGTCAGGCGCGTCTGCCGGGGACCGCGCAGCGGGCCGGATCGCCGCTTTCGTAGCCGGTTGTGAACCACTGTCTGCGTTCGTCGAATGATCCGCGATCGGGGCGCGATGACCATTCAGAGTCGGATTCGCCGCGCGGGTCCAGGTCGATGGTCTTCCGCCCGACCTGTTCCGCCGACTCGAACGATCTCCTGATGTCCGCCTCGGTGAACGGCCGGGGAAAGAACCTCGTGTTGACCGCGTACTTCGCCCACACCCCGCCGTAGCAGTCGGCCTGAAGCTCCTCGCCCAGCGAACCCTCGCTCGAACTCCCCATCTCGCCGAGCAGGTTCTGCGCGTGGTGACCGTATTCGTGCGCGATCACGTACGCCTGGGCGAGCGCGCCACCGGCGGCGGCGAAGTCGCGTTCGAGGGTGTCGAAGAAGGTCCGGTACAGGTACACCCGCTCGTTGCGCGGACAGTAGAACGGTCCCACGGACCCGGTCGCGACACCGCACGGGCTGCGGACCCGCCGCTCGAACAGCACCGCCCGCGCGGGCCGGTACGCCCGGCCGCCGCGCCGCTGGAAGTAGCCGGTCCAGTAGCTCTCGATGCTCCGCACCATCCGGGCGATCCGGCAGTCCTCGGGCCGGGCGGCGGTCTTCTCGCACTCGCCCGCCCCAGTGGGCAGCGCAGTGGGCAGCTCGGTCGGGAGCGGCGCCGGTTGCCGTCCGCCCGCGCCGTCCGCACCGGGCGGGTCGTCGCCCCGGATCGGACTCGGGCACGCGGCGACCGCCATGCACGTGCCGAGGGCGAGGGTGAGCAGCCGGAACGCCGTTCCGCTGCGATGCCGCGATGGTATGCGGTGTTCCGGCATGCTTCCCCCGTTGCTCACCTGAAGTGGTTGATTGACCACTTATGGTGAGATGCCCCGTTATGTCGGGATCTACTCCCAGTCCGCGCTCTCGTCGAGTTCGGCGAACGGCTGGGTGAGGCTGAACCAGTTGCCCGAGTCGTCACGGAAAATGGCCTCGATGCCGTACGGCCGCTTCTGCGGCTCCTGCAAGAACGTGACCCCCTTCGCGGACAGCCGCTGGTAGTCGCCCTCGCAGTCGTCGGTGGTGAACGCCCCCGCGCCCAGCACCCCCTTGGCCACCAGCCCCCTAAGGTGCTCCCCGGACTCCGGATCCTGCGCGGACGTGCCGATCGCCATCAGCGCGATCTGTAGTTCGGGCTGGTCCTTGGTACCGACCGTGATCCACCGCATCCCGCCCTCGCCGAGCGTCATGTCGGTCCGGACCTCCAGGCCGAGCTTGTCGGTGAAGAACTCCTTCGCCGAATCCTGGTCGAGCACCCACACGGTGGATATTCCCAGGCCCTTGATCATTTCCGGGCTCCTTTCGCAGCGTCCTGACGTGCTGTTTCGTGCGATTGCGTGCCTCATCCCACGCTAGGCACCCGCTCCGCCGTACGCCTTCTCGAAAGTTGCTCAGTCCCGAGCCCGGCCCGGCTGGGCGAACCCACCCGCCCAGAGCAACACGAAACACCCCGGAATGGCCGGCTGCTCCCGCGCCCGCTCCCTGACCCTGAACTCACCCGGCGTCACGCCGGTGACCTGCTTGAACCGGGTGCAGAACGTCCCGAGGCTGCTGAACCCGACCAGCACACAGATCTCGGTGATCGTCAGATTGGCCGATCGCAACAGATCCTGCGCCCGCTCGATCCTGCGCCTGCTGAGGTACTGCCCGGGCGTCTCCCCGTACGCCTCCTTGAAACACCGCACGAAGTGGTAGCGCGAATACCCCGCCCTGGCCGCCACCACATCGAGATCCAACGGCCCGGCCCACTCCGTATCCATGACATCCTTGGCCACCCTGAGCCGCCGCAACCGCCCGGTATCCACCCGCCGCTCAGTCTTCGCCCCCATCCCCCGATCCTGGCACACGCAGGGACGATCACCCGGTTCCAGCCCCATGGGCAAGGCGGCGCTAGCAAGTCGGCGACGGGACGGTCGGCATGACGCAGCCGAACTTCCCACGTGGAAGGTTCGCTGTGGGGACGTACCCCGCTCGCCCGGTCACGTTCAGCGCTGTCGTGTCAGAGAACCGCTGAACGCCCCCGTGGCCGTTCCGAGGATGTTGTAGTTCGCTTGGATCGCGATTCTTGCCTGATCGGTCAGCCGGACACTCATTGTCAGATCCGCGAGGCATGCCTGTCCCGGTGGCGCGTTGGCCGGGGCGCCGGTGTTGCCGGCCTTCAAAATGAGGTGGTCGCCGTTGACCTCGGCGAGCTGCCAGCTACGTGAGCAGCTATTCGCCTGACCCCAGTCGATGGCGCGTTGATCTGCGATCGTGTCGCCGATACCGCCCTGCTCAATCGTCAGCTCGTCAATTCCCGTCCCTGTTCCCTCCCGAGCGGGGTCGGGAAGGGTCATTGTGACCTGCCCTCTCCAAGTGCCGAGATATTGCTCTGGCACATCGCTGCTCTTGCCATCACCCTGGGGGAGCAGCCATGCCAACACGCCCACCGCGAGCGCCAGCACGCCGGTGATCGCGGCGATGACTCCTGCACGCTCACCTGTGTTCCGGCCCAAGAACCGGGGCCAGGAGTTGCGCCGCCTGCTTTTGGCAGGAGGGCCATCGGGGCGGGATTCCTCGGGAACTCCGCCTTTTCCGGGGAGGCCCGTCCGCTCATTCTGGCGGTGCGGGACCGACTTGATGGGGTCAGGACCTGTGGGATCCACTGGACTCTCCCAGCCTGGACTCCGGCATATCCGTTTACCAGCTTTATTGAAGGCCCACTGGCGCTGCCTTGTCAGCAACTTTTGCCTCTGTCGCTAGCAAAACCGCTATCGCCTGCGCATACCCGGGCAGTACACAGCATGCCACACCCATTTAACGACCGGGAGAAATTGGACGTCTCCGGTCGCTCGCAGGAGCCGACGAGGGTGGCTTGAGGGGCGCGGCCCAAAGATCGCTCGCCGCGCCGCCGAGGCGGTGACATGCGAGAGGGGCCGGTTGGATCTACCGGCCCCTCTGGCGTTACCTGTCTCAACCAGGAGCGGAGGATACGAGATTCGAACTCGTGAGGGGTTGCCCCCAACACGCTTTCCAAGCGTGCGCCCTAGGCCAACTAGGCGAATCCTCCGTTGAGCAGCTTACCGGAACTCGCGGGTGAAGGGGACCGGGATTCCGTGCCCCGAGTACTCGTGGGCATGGCTAGACTGTCGGTGGACCCCTCGCGCGGCGTCATCCTGTGAACCTCCCCAGGGCCGGAAGGCAGCAAGGATAAGCGGGCTCTGGCGGGTGTGCGGGGGGTCTCTTTAGCTGGAGGGGACCCGCATGAGCCTCGCGCTGTACCGCAAGTACCGGCCCGGGACGTTCGCTGAGGTCAAGGGCCAGGAGCATGTGACCGATCCGCTGCGGCAGGCGCTGCGGAGCGGGCGGATCAATCACGCCTACCTGTTCAGCGGGCCGCGCGGGTGCGGCAAGACGTCCAGTGCGCGCATTCTGGCGCGATCCCTCAACTGCGCGAAGGGTCCGACGCCCGATCCCTGCGGGGAGTGCGAGTCGTGCGTGGCGCTGGCCCCCACCGGGCCCGGGCACCTCGACGTCATCGAGATCGACGCCGCGTCGCACGGAGGTGTGGACGACGCGCGCGACCTGCGCGAACGGGCGTTCTTCGCGCCCGTGGCCGCGCGGTTCAAGATCTACATCATCGACGAGGCGCACATGGTGACCCGCGAGGGTTTCAACGCGCTGCTCAAGCTCGTCGAGGAGCCGCCGCCGCACCTGAAGTTCGTGTTCGCGACGACCGAGCCGGAGAAGGTCATCGGCACGATCAAGTCGCGCACCCACCACTATCCCTTCAGGCTCATGCCCCCCACGACCCTCCGCGCGCTGCTGGAGGAGATCCTGACCAGCGAGGGCGTGCCGTTCGAGCCGCAGGCGCTGCCGCTGGTGGTGCGCGCGGGCGCGGGTTCCGCGCGTGACTCGCTCTCCGTGCTCGACCAGCTCATGGCCGGGGCCGATGACGACGGCATCACGTACGCGCGGGCCGCCTCACTGCTCGGCTACACCGACGGCGACCTGCTCGACGAGGTGGTCCACGCGTTCGCGGCCGGTGACGGGGCCGGGGTCTTCCACACCGTCAACCGGGTGATCGAGGGCGGGCACGACCCGCGGCGGTTCGCGGCCGACCTGCTGGAGCGCTTCCGCGACCTGGTGATCCTGGCGAATGTGCCGGAGGCGGCGGGCAGCGGGCTGCTCGACCGGCCGGCCGACGAGCTGGAACGGCTGCGCGAGCAGGCCGCCTCGATGGGGCCGGGCGAGTTGACCCGGGCGGCCGAGGTGTTCAACGCGGGGCTGACCGAGATGCGCGGGGCCACCTCGCCCCGGTTGCTGCTTGAGCTGATGTGCGCGCGTGTGCTGCTGCCGTCCGCGCAGCAGGGGGAGGCCGCGCTGCTGGCCCGCCTGGAACGGCTGGAGCGCTCTGGCCCCGGTACGGGGCCCGTACAGGCACCCGTACAGGCACCCGTGCAGGCACCCGTGCAGGCGCCGGTACAGAGAGCGGCGCAGGCGCCGGTACAGGCTCCTGCGCCGGCCGCGCCTGAACCGGCCGCTCCGGAGCAGGCGCCTGTCGCGCGGGCCGAGGAGAAGGCCCCGGCGGAGGAGCGCCCGGTCGGAGATGACGGGTGGCCCGCCGCGGTGCGTCCCGGTGCGGCGCCCGCGGAGCCGGCCGCCGGTACGGCGAGCCCCGCTCCGCCTTCGGCTCCCGCGCCCGCACCCGCCGGTGGTAGCGGTGACCTACGGCAGGCGTGGCCCGCCGTGCTGGGCGCGCTGAAGCGCCGCAGCATCGTCGTCTGGGCCAACGTCAACACCAACGCCCAGGTGGTCGGCGTCGAGGGCAACGTCGTCACGCTCGGTTTCGCGCAGGTCGGCGCGATGAAGAACTTCGTGGGCGGCGGCAAGGACACGGTGGTGGCCGCGGCGCTCGGCGACGTACTGGGCGGGACGTGGCGGGTGGAAGCCGTCACGGGTTCCGGCGGCGGGCCGGGCACACCGTTCGGGGCCGGGAGCGGCGGCTCGCCCTCGCGGCCCGGCGGCGGCTCACGAGGGCCCCATGCGGGGCCGCAACCGAGCGGTCCGCAATCGCCGCCCCCCGGAGGCTCACACGGCCCTCAGGGAGGCGCACAGGGCCGGGGAGGCGACGCGCAGGCCCACGCCGGCCGTCCCGGCGGTCAGAGCGGCCAGAACGGTCAGAACGGCCAGAATGGCCAGAGCGCCCCGCCGAGCGGTTCGGGCGGTTCGGGCGGTTCGGCCGCACCGGCGCAGGCGCGGCCCGTGCCCACCACCGACGAAACCTGGCCCGACGCGCCGCCCCCCGACGACCCCGGCTCGCCGCCCGCGCCGAGCGCGGGCATCGCCGCCGCTCGTACGGCCGCGCAGGCGGCCCAGCAGGCCGTCCAGTCCCGCTCCAGGCAGGGCGGGGGCGGGGGTGCCGCCTCCTGGCCCGACGCCGTCCCGGTACGGCAGGCGACGGCGTCCAACGGCTCGATCAACGACGAGGTCGATCCGGAGAACGACGCGGACGCCGACGTGGACGAACTGTCCGGCATGGCGCTCATCCAGCGCGAACTCGGCGGCCGGATCATCGAGGAAATCGACCACGCCTGACCATCGCTCCGCACTACGTCCCGCGGAGTGGCCGACGTGCGCGATGTCCGGTTTGAACGTTCCCTTTCCCTAGGCACGGCTTCCCTAGGCACGGCCGAATGCCATGGGCCTCGCGTTCGGTCCGGGGTAGGGGCGGGGGAGTCAGTCGTCGGCGGACAGGCGGATGCGGGCCACGGCGGCGCGGTGGTCGCCTGGGGGGAGCAGGATCGTGAGGCGTTCGAGTACGTGCGGGTCGTCTCGGCCGTACTGGGTCTGGGCGTAGTGCCACAGCGCGTCGGCCGAGCCGTCCTGGAGCAGCCGGGCGCGTACCTGGCCCTCCAGTTCGTCGCGGGTCCGGCGGATGGCGGGCGACTCCGACCGTGGCAGCAGCGGCCCGCGGTACGCCTGGGCGAGGGCCGCCGGGTCGTGGCCCGCGAGCAGCCGCTGTACTTCGAGGAAGTCGGCGGTGACCTCGCACGTCAGCCGGTACGGCTTGCCCGCCACCGCCGTGCCGAGCTGGTCGCGCAGCCGGTGCATCTCCGCCCGGATGGTCACCGGCTTGCCCAGGTCTCCATATAGCTGGAAGGAGAGCTGGTCGGCCGTCATGCCGCCCGGGTTGAGCGCCAGCAGGGCGAGGATCTCGGCGTGCCGCTGGGAGAGGTGGACGGACACGCCGTCCAGGTGGGCCGTGGGGTGGTCGGCGCCCAGGAAGCACAGGGTGAGCACGGTGGCCGACACCTGCTGGGTGGGATAGACCAGATAGCCGTTGCCGAAGGGTTCGATCAGGCCGACGGTGCCGTCGCGGAGCAGTACGGTGTCGCCGTTGCGGGGGAGTGCGATCCGGTCGACCGGATGGCCCGTGACGCCGGTGACGGCGGCGAGGCCGGCGGCGCCGGGGACGCCGGGGAGTTCGCCCGCGAGGACCCGGCCCGTGGCGGTGACCAGCGCGCTCTGCCCGGTGGCGCGGGAGGTGTGGGCGCGGTCCTCGTGCTGGGCCAGCAGGCGGGCGTCGCGTTCGCGCAGGTCGAGCGCGAGGTGGCTCTCGGTCAGCTTGGCCGCGGCGTGGACCAGCGCGACCGTCGCGGGGTGCAGGTGGTCGGGCGTACCGCTGACGTTGACGCAGCCGACGATCTCGCCGGTGTCGGGGTCGCTGATCGGCGAACCGGAGCACGACCACTCCTGGAGCGCCTTGACCAGGTGCTCGGCGGGATAGACGTGGACCGGCCGGCCCGCGGCCAGCGCGGTGCCGATGCCGTTCGTGCCGACGGCCGATTCTGCCCAGACGAAGCCGTCGCACAGCCCGACGCTCTCGCCCAGCGCGAGCGCCTGGTTGCTGCCGTCGCGCCACAGTACGCGGCCGTCGGCGTCGGCCACGGTCATGATCATGCCGGTGCTGTAGACCGTGCGCAGCAGCGTCGAGGCGAGCATCGGCAGGTGCGGCCCGATGGGGTGTGAGCGCCGTGCGTCGCCGATGTCGTCCGTCTCGTAGCCGGGGTAGGAGCACAGCCGTTCGGGATCGATGCCCGCGCTGAGGGAACGCCGCCAGGACGCGGCGATGACCCGGCGCGGTCCGTCGGGTGCCCCGGGTGGCTCGTCATGGTTCCGGTCGGTTTCGCCGTGCTGTACGTCCGCCTCGCCGTACGGCGAGGCGGGCTCGTCGCGCTGCGTGATCGGGTCGCCTGGATGGCCGGAGACGGCCGCCTCGTGCCAGTCACGGAGCCGGCCAGCGTACTCGTCCAGATTCAGCGCCACCGCGGCGGGTACCGCGGGCACGCGCCTGTCACGCATAGACCACCCCCAGTAGTCGTTTCATCGGCGAGCATCAGGGTTTTCGGCACGCCCGCGCAACCGATTCGGCCAATCCCAGACACGGAAAGTGAAACTGCGGGCGCAACGCGTACGCAACCCGGCCCTCGCTAGCTTCACTGACGGCAGCCGCCTGGTGCGGCCATTCCCGGCGGATGTGGCGGTCGGGCCCCGGGCGTCCCGAGACGCGCCGGGGCCCGGTCGGCGGCCCGCCGAACAGCCCAGGAACGGCCCAGCGACGGCCTGAGAACGGCCCGGTGACGGTCCGAAGACGGCCTGGGGACGGCCAGGAGACGGCTCGAAGGCGGCCCGGAAGCGGTCCTGAAAGGGAACACAGGCCGCCGCCGGTGCGCCGTCCCGTCCAAACACCGTAGGCTCGTGGCGACGGCACGAACCCCACCACGCGAAGGCCACGAGGAGCGCACGACGGTGAACCCAGGTGATGTCAACCTGCAGCAGCTCATGGAGCAGGCCCAGCTCATGCAGCAGCAGATCGCGAGCGCCCAGCAGGAGCTGAACGACGCACGGGTCGAGGGCTCGGCGGGCGGCGGGCTGGTCGTGGCGACGGTCAACGGCGCCGGCGAGCTGCAGGAGCTGAAGATCAAGCCGGAGGTCGTGGACGCCGACGACGCCCAGGAGACGGTCGATACGATCGCCGACCTGGTCATCGCCGCGGTCCGCGACGCCGTGCGCGCGGCGTCCGAGTTGCAGCGGCAGAAGCTCGGCCCGCTCGCTCAGGGCCTCGGCGGCGGCGGCTTCGGGCAGCTTCCAGGGTTCTAGACGATGTACGAAGGGGTCGTCCAGAACCTGATCGACGAGCTGGGCCTGCTGCCCGGCGTCGGTCCCAAGAGCGCGCAGCGGATCGCGTTCCATCTGCTGGCGGCCGATCCGGCCGACGTCAAACGGCTGGCGCACGCGCTGCTCGAAGTCAAGGACAAGGTCCGCTTCTGCCGGGTGTGCGGCAACGTCGCCTCCGAGGAGGAGTGCCGGATCTGCCGCGACGCGCGCCGCGACCTCCACGTGATCTGCGTCGTCGAAGAGCCCAAGGACGTCGTGGCGATCGAGAAGACCCGCGAGTTCCGCGGACGGTACCACGTGCTCGGCGGGGCGATCAGTCCCATCGACGGCGTCGGCCCCGACGACCTTCGCATCCGCGAGCTGATGACGCGCCTGGCCGACGGCCAGGTCACCGAACTCATCATCGCCACCGACCCCAACCTCGAAGGGGAGGCGACCGCGACCTACCTCGCCCGCCTGGTGAAGCCGATGGGCGTACGGGTCACCCGGCTGGCCAGCGGCCTGCCGGTGGGCGGCGATCTGGAGTACGCGGACGAGGTCACCTTGGGCCGCGCTTTCGAAGGGCGGAGGCTCCTTGATGTCTGACATGTCTGCCGAGTGGAGTGAGCTCGCCGAGACCGTGGCCGGGCACGCGGAGAACTACCTGGACGGCCTGAGCCGGCTGGCCGGCGGCGAGGGCGGCGACGCGACGCTGGCGCTGCTGCTGATGGAGGTCGCTCAGGTGAGCCTGGCCGGGGCGCAGCTCGGGGCGAGCCAGGACGTGATCCTGTCCGGCAACTGGGAGCCCCCGATGAGCGAGGACCCCGACCTTGACGAGGTCCGCGCGGCGCTGGCCGAGCGGTTCGGCGAGGTCGACGTCTACGCCGAGGTCTTCGACCCCTACAAGGACACCGGGGTCACCGCCTACCGCCTCTCCGACGACCTGACCGCGGTGGCCGCCGACCTGTACCACGGGCTGCGTCACCACCGCGCCGGCCGTCCCCTGGAGGCCCTGTGGTGGTGGCAGTACAGCTACTTCAACACCTGGGGCAACCACGCGGGCGCGGCGATGCGGGCGCTTCAGGCCCTGGTCGCGCACACCAGGCTCGACGTGGTGGAGGAGCGCACCGGGTCGTAGCGGAGGTCGCCGCCCGGCCGTCCCATATGGTGGGCTGGCCAGAAGCGGCATGCCGTGCGCACCGTAAACTGTGAGCTCCACAGCCCCTACGTCCTTCGGGAGACTTACAGTGGCGCTCGTTGTGCAGAAGTACGGTGGTTCGTCTGTCGCCGACGCGGCCAGCATCAAGCGGGTCGCGCAGCGGATCGTCACGACGAAAAAAGCCGGCAACGAGGTCGTCGTGGTGGTCTCCGCGATGGGCGACACCACCGACGAGCTTCTCGACCTCGCCCAGCAGGTCTCCCCGCTGCCGCCGGGGCGCGAGCTGGACATGCTGCTCACCTCGGGCGAGCGCATCTCCATGGCGCTGCTGGCGATGGCCATCGCCAACCTCGGGCACGAGGCGCGGTCCTTCACCGGCTCGCAGGCAGGCGTGATCACCGATTCCAAGCACGGCAAGGCCCGCATCATCGACGTGACGCCCAGCCGCATCAAGGAGGCCGTGGACGTCGGCCAGATCGCGATCGTGGCGGGGTTCCAGGGCGTGTCCCAGGACACCAAGGACATCACCACGCTCGGCCGCGGCGGCTCCGACACCACGGCGGTGGCGCTCGCCGCCTCGCTCGACGCCGACGTCTGCGAGATCTACACCGACGTGGACGGGATCTTCACGGCCGACCCCCGCATCGTCGCGGCGGCTCGGCGGATTCCGCGCATCTCCTATGAGGAGATGATGGAGATGGCCGCCTGCGGGGCCAAGGTCCTGCATCTGCGCTGCGTGGAGTACGCGCGCAGGTTCGAGCTCCCCATTCACGTCAGGAGCTCGTTCAGCCAGCGGGAGGGCACCTGGGTGACCTCCAGGCGGCCCGAAGCCGGCACCGGCACCAGTACCAGCAACAGCACCAGTACCAGCACCAGCGAAGGAAGCGAGATGGAGCAGCCGATCATCTCCGGCGTGGCGCACGACCGGAGCGAGGCGAAGGTCACCGTTGTCGGGGTGCCCGACAAGGTGGGAGAGGCCGCGGCCATCTTCAAGATCCTCGCCGCCGCGGAGATCAACATCGACATGATCGTGCAGAACGTGTCCGCCGCCGCGACCGGCCGTACCGACATCTCCTTCACGCTCCCGGCCACCGACGGCCCGACGGCGCTGACCACGCTCAAGCGGGCCCAGGACCAGATCGGGTTCGAGTCGCTGCTCTTCGACGACCAGATCGGCAAGGTGTCGCTGATCGGCGCGGGCATGCGCTCCCACCCCGGCGTGACGGCGACGTTCTTCGCGGCGCTCGCCGACGCGGGGGTCAACATCGAGATGATCTCGACCTCGGAGATCCGGATCTCCGTGATCGTCGGACAGGACGAGGTCGACGCGGCGGTCAGCGCGGCGCACCGCGCCTTCGATCTCGACGCCGACCAGGTTGAAGCGGTGGTTTACGGAGGTACCGGACGATGAGCAAGCCCACTTTGGCCGTGGTCGGCGCGACCGGCGCGGTCGGCACCGTCATGCTGGACATCCTGTCCGGCCGCCCCGACGTGTGGGGCGAGATCCGGCTGATCGCCTCGCCGCGTTCGGCGGGCAAGGTGCTGCGCGTGCGCGGCGAAGACGTCGTGGTGCGGGCGCTGTCCCCCGAGGCGTTCGACGGCGTGGACGTGGCGATGTTCGACGTGCCCGACGAGGTGTCCGAGGAGTGGGCGCCGGTGGCCGCCGCCCGCGGCGCGGTCGCCGTGGACAACTCCGGCGCGTTCCGGATGGACCCGCAGGTGCCGCTGGTCGTCCCCGAGTGCAACGCCGAGGCCGTACGCGAGCGGCCGAAGAACATCATCGCCAACCCCAACTGCACCACGCTGTCGATGATGGCCGTGCTCGGCACGCTGCACGGCCGGTACGGCCTGCGTGAGCTGGTCGCGGCCTCCTACCAGGCCGTGTCGGGCGCGGGCGCGGCCGGCGCGGAGCGGCTGTACGACGAGGTCGCCGCGCTGGCCGGTGACCGGACCATCGGCACGGTCGCGGGCGACGTACGCAAGACGGTGCCCGATCTGGCCGATTCGCCGTTCCCCGCGCCGATCGCCTTCAACGTGGTGCCGTGGGCGGGTTCGCTCAAGGAGGACGGCTGGGCGTCGGAGGAGCTGAAGGTCCGTAACGAGTCCCGCAAGATCCTCGGGATTCCCGACCTCAAGGTCTCCGCCACCTGCGTGCGCGTGCCGGTGATCACCACCCACTCGGTCGCGGTCCACGCGACGTTCGCCGAGCCGGTCACGGTCGCCGAGGCCAGAGACGTGCTGTCGGCCGCGCCGACCGTCGTGGTGCTCGACGACCCGGGGGCCGGGATCTACCCGACGCCCGCCGACGTGGTGGGCACCGACCCGACCTACGTCGGGCGCATCCGCCAGGCGCTCGACTTCCCGAACACGCTCGAAATGTTCGTCTGCGGTGACAACCTGCGCAAGGGCGCGGCGCTCAACACCGCGGAGATCGCCGAGCTGGTGGCGGCCGAGCTGGCCGGCTGACCGCGCGGTCCCGATGCCGGGGAGGCGGTCACCGGAACAGGATGTCCCAGTGATCGCCCTCCCTGGCGTACACGTCGCCGCCGGGCCCGCGGTAGAGCCGGGCCCCGTCGCCGCGCACGCTGTAGAGCGGGTAGTTGTGGGTGATGAAGTGGTCCACGCAGGCGTTGAGCGTGATGTCCAGCTTGTACCCGTTGCCGTGGCTGTAGGCACCGGGCGCGTGCCCGGCCTCGGTGCCACCGGTGATCTTGATCGGGCACTGGCTGCGGCGCTTCAGCGCGATCACCGCCGAGATGGTCCCGGCCCGCACGGACGCGAGCGAGGTGCAGGTCCGCACCTCGCGGTTGGTACACCCACCGGACGAGTGCCACCTGATCCCGGACCGCTTGACCCGCCGCATGGCCTTGTGGTGGCCGAGCCGTACGGCGGCGCGGGCGCGCTTGCGCTTGGACACGGCCTCGCCGCGGTCCTGGACGGCCTGGGCGTCGTGCTGGACGGTCGGTGTCACGGACCGGTAGGCGACGTCCGTGGGCAGCACCCGCGCGAGATAGAACGTGATCTCGTGCGCCCGCCCGTGTACGTCCGGCAGCGCCTCGGCGGCACGCGTGCCGCCGGTGTCGTTCGCGCCGTCCGTGCCGGCCGTGCCGTCCGTGCCGGCCGTGTCTGCCGGAGAGCCGGCGTCGAGCGCGACGCGGGCGTGTGCCGTGTCGGCTTCCGCCGCGGTGAGCGCGATGATGGAAGTCTGTACGGCGAGCAACACGCACGCGGCGAACCGCACGGGCCCCCGTTTGCAGGGACTGGTCCCCATGTTGATCCCTTTTCGCGGATTGCCCTTCCGAGGAGGATCAATCCCACGTTTCCGGCGGGGTGAGACCTGGGCGCGGAGAGTCTTTGCGGTGTGGTGGCGATCACCGTTAGGGTTCATGACCGAGCAGGGGGACGGGACGTACAGTGACAAACGTGGTTGAACCCACCCAACGGAACCGGGGTTCGGAATCGACCCGCAAGCTCATCGTCGAGACGGCGCTGCGCCTCTTCCAAGAACGGGGTTACGAGGCCACCACAATGCGTGCCATCGCCGCGGAGGCGGGCATTTCTGTGGGAAACGCCTACTACTACTTCGCCTCCAAGGAGGCGCTGATCCAGGCGTACTACGACCGCGCCCAGGAGAAGCACGAGGCGGCCTGCCAGGAGGTCCTGGCCGGGGAGCGGACACTGGAGGCGCGGCTGACGGGCGTACTGCGGGCGTGGGTGCGGGTGTCGGAGCCGTACCACGAGTTCGCGGTCAAGTTCTTCAAGCACGCGGCGGAGCCGAGCAATCCGCTCAGCCCGTTCAGCGCGGATTCCAGCCCGTCCCGGGAGGCGTCCATCGCCATCTACCGGAAGGTGGTGGAGGGTTCGACGGACCGGATGGACAAGGAGTTGCGCGCCGAACTGCCCGAGCTGCTGTGGCTGCTGTCCATGGGAGTGGTGCTCTTCTGGGTGCATGACAATTCGCCCGAATGCGCCCGTACCTACCGGCTGATCGAGCGGACGGTGCCCTTGGTGGTCAGGCTGGTGGGGCTGTCGCATTTGCCGGGTTTGCGGGGTGTCACCAGGGACTTCCTGGCCGCCGTACACGAGCTCCGCACCTGAGTCCCACCGACCTCCCCGAAACCCGTGAAATCGCGTACTCATGCGATTACCCTCGGTAGCATCACCATTGGTGCGCGCTTGGAGGTCCCCCCATGGGCTGGGTCAGCATCGCCGCGTCGGCGGCGTTCGTCCTCTTAGTTCTGGCCATCGTCGTCCTGCGCAAGAAGGGCCAGGAGTATCAGGAGCAGCGGTTCAGCGCGGTCGACTTCGCCGCCAACATCGCGCTCGCCGTCTATCTGCTGGTCCTGGCGTACGCGGTGGTGCTGTGCAAGGACGCGATCACCGCCGCCGAAGCCGACTCCGCGGCCGAGAGCGAGACCCTGACCGAGCTGTACTGGACGCTGGCCCCCATCCCGGAGGCAGCCCCGCTCAAGGTGCAGATCAGGCAGTACACCAACCAGTCGATCACCCTCGACTGGCCGATGATGAGCAACGACACGCTGTCCCCGCTGCCCGGCCGTACGCTCGACGAGCTGCGCGCGGGTCTGCACCGGCTGCGCCCGGCCGAGCCGGCGCACGAAAACCTCCGCCAGGAGGCCCTGAACCGGGCCGCCGACCTGAGCCACGCCCGCGCCCTGCGCGCCGATGACGCGGCGACCCGGCTGGAGGACATCTTCATGATCTCGATGGCACTGTCCGGCGCACTGGTGATCGCGCTGCCCTGGACGCTCGGCATCCGGCCGACCTTCCCCACCGTGGTGAGTGACGCGATCCGGGTCACGGTGGTGGTCGTGGGCGTGGTGTTCGTGCAGCTCAGCAGCCACCCCTACAGCGGCTTCAACGCGGTGGAGCCGACCGCGTTCGAGGTGGCCGTGCAGCAGTTCGACCGCATCGACCGGCAACTGGCGCCGCCCCAGAGCTGATCTCGTCGACACGACGACCAAGGGGGCGAATCCGGGACCTCCGGGCGCGGCAAATAAACTAAACATGTGTTGAATTCCCCACCGAGTGGGACGGGAAACCGTCCCGAGGCAGAGGAGAGTCACATGTTGCAAGTGATCGGCGCCGGTTTCCCGCGTACCGGGACCCGCTCGCTGAAGGTCGCGCTGGAACGGCTCGGGTTCGGCCCCTGCTACCACATGTTCGAGATCCTCAGTAAGCCCGACCACATCGAGCGCTGGCTGCCCGCTGGCTCCGGCGAGCCCCTGGACTGGGACAAGGTCTTCGCCGGATACCGGTCCGCCACCGACTGGCCGGCCAGCCACTTCTGGCGCGAGCAGGCCGCCGCGTACCCCGACGCCAAGGTCGTCCTCACCGTCCGCGACCCGCACCGCTGGTACCGCAGCATGCAGGCCCTGATCGCCGTCGGCCCCGGCCGCGCGCTCCCGGACGCCCTGCCCCCGGCGGCCAAGGAGATGTTCACCCGGATGGAACGCCTCCGCCCGGTGACCGACCGCATCTCCCAGGAGGCGCTCGGCGTCCACTTCGCCAACATGGAGCTGCCGGAGGAGAGCGCGGCGGTGGCGGCATTCGACCGCCACATCGAGACGGTCAAGGCAAGCCTCCCCGCGGAGCGGCTGCTGGTGTTCGATGTACGGGAGGGCTGGGAGCCGCTGTGCCGCTTCCTGGGCGTCGAGGTACCGACAGGCGAGCCGTTCCCACACCTGAACGAGTCCGAGTGGATGCGCGAAACCCTGGAAAAGCTGGTCACCGAGGGCATCTTCCCAACCGACGCAACCGCCCCCCAGCAGTAACACCACCCACCGAAGGGCCAAACCGCGCACCCCACCGACCATCGGCTCTGCTCTACGGAGCCACTGGTTCCACGCCTGGCACGGCTCCGGCCCCGGAGAGTCGGGGTTACTCGCCCCCCAGCGCCCCATCCTGACCTCGGCTCCCTCAGGCCGACCCCCTGGGGCTCGGCTCCCGCCCGTCCAGACCTGGCTTTGGCCTATCGGGCCGCTCGGCTCCCGCTTGTCTCGGCTTCGGCCCACATGGCGGTCGGGCTGCTCGGCTCTCGGGCTGTCCCGGCTCCTTCGGGCGGCTCAGGCCGGCTCTCTGACTCGGTTCTGGCCCTCGGGCCGTCAGGCCCCGCCTGTGCGGTTCCGGCGGCGGGGGAGTCGGGGATGCTCGGCCTCCTGGTCTGGCTTGGGGTCAGCCGCGGCGGCGGGCGGCGCTGCCGGCGCCGGCTACGACGGTGGCGACCACGATGACGGTGAAGAACACGATCACGATCTTCCGGTCGATCCCGGCCCGCCGCTCGGTGTACTTGTCCAGGATGGAGGTCTGGGCGCGGTAGCTCGCGGTGGGCCGTGGGGTGGTCTTGGGGGTGGGACGCGGCTTGGGGGTGGGGCGTACCACCGGTGGCGGGAGGGGTGCGAGGACCCGTTCCACGGGCGGTGGTACGGGCCTTGGGGGGCGCGTTGAGGGCTTGGGCGGCTTGGGCGGCTTGGGGGGTTTCGGCGGCTCTGGCGGCTTCGGGGGGTCTGATGGCTCCGGCGGCTCTGGCGGCTCTGGTGGTTGTGACGGCTGCGGCGGTTCGGGAGGCTGCGGCGGTTCGCCGGGCTCGGACACGCGCGGCGGCGGTGGCGGCGACGGCTCTGGATCCGGCTTGCGCGGCGGCTGGTGCGGATGCAGGTGATCGAGGTGAAGATCAAGCTTGAGCTTGAGGTTCAGATCAAGGTCGAGATCGAGATCGGGCAGCAGCGGCTTGCCCGTCTGCCGCGCCACCACCGCTTCACCCCGCCCCTCCGGCACCGCGACTGCGGCCCTCGAACCGGCCGAGACGAGGGCCACGTGGTCCGTTGGTGCCGCTATGGCGGGGCCTGAAGCGGCTGAGGCGAGCAGGCCCGCGGTCACCACGGCGCTGGTGAGGGTGCCGAGGTGGCGACCGGCGGGGAACTTTGCGCGGCTGCGACCGTAGGGGTGGGCCGCGGGGGAGATCGCCTGGGGCGCGTGCAGTGCGACGCCGTCGTCGGCCCGGGGGATGGGCGGGGTACGCCGAGGGGTGGTCACGGTGTGTTTGTAACACACCACATAACGCGATGCCCGCGCTTCCCGGCAATTCGTTGATATGGACTCCCGGTGACCCCTATAGCAGGAACCTGGAGTGCCAGGAAGCTCGTTATGTCAAGAGAGGACAGGGTAGTTCGCCGGGGACCCAGCGGAGGTGCATGATGGTGAAGGTGGCGCGCGGCGCGGCGTTAGTCCGGGCGTATCGGCAGATGGGCCGGACCGGATCGGCAGGGTTGCTGACCAGGCTGCGGGCGGTGCCCCGGCTGGTCAAGGGGGTGACCCGGGGCACGTACCCCGGCATGGCCAAGAGCAAGCTGGCCCTGATGGGCCTCGGCGTGCTCTATATGGTCTCCCCGATCGACATCCTGCCCGATCTCATGCCGCTGATCGGCGTGGTCGACGACTTCGGGGTCTTCCTGTGGCTGGTCGGCTCGCTGCTCGGCGAGAGCGGGCGGTTCGTCGAGTGGGAGCGCATGCCGCAGCACGGCGTGCCCGTCGATCGGATCACGACCCCCCAGGGCACCTAGAGCTCCTCAGAGCTCCTCCATCCGCAGCCAGGCCCGCGAAGGCAGCGGGTGCCCGAACAGCCGGGCGGCGTTGCCGTACGCGACTCTGGCGATGTCGGCCGGCGGCAGGGTGCCGAGGTTGCGGGCGACCGCGCGCTGGGTGTCCGGCCAGGTCGAGTCGGAGTGCGGGTAGCCGCTCTCCAGCAGTACGTGATCCAGGCCGACCGCCAGACGTACGCCGGACAGCGCGTGGTCGTTGAGCGTGCCGAAGTAGAAGTTGCGGCGCAGCACCTCGCTGGGCTTCAGGCCGCCCTCCCAGGACGCCTCGCCCGCCACCGGGTGGTCGAGCGCGTAGTCGGCCCGTTCGGCGAGCATCGGCAGCCAGCCCACCCCGCCCTCCACGATCAGGATGCGCAGCGCGGGGAACCGCAGCGGCACCCCCGACCACAGCCAGTCGGCGCAGGCGAACATCGCGCTGGTGGGCATCAGCGTGGTGATCGCCTCGATCGGGGTGTCGGGGGAGGGGACCGGGGACCAGGAGGCGGAACCGGCGTGCAGGCACACCACCGTGCCGGTCTCCTCGCAGGCCGCGAACAGCGGGTCCCAGTGGCCGGAGTGGATGGACGGCAGCCGCACCCGGGTGGGGAACTCGGGGAAGGCCACGGCCTTGAAGCCGCGCGCGGCGTTGGCGCGGATCTCCTTGGCGGCCACCTCGGGGTCGGACAGCCAGGGCAGTTGCAGGGCGATGATCCGCTCGGGATAGGTGCCCGCCCAGACGTCTACGTGCCAGTCGTTCCAGGCCCGCAGCACGGCGAGGCCGAGATCCTGGTCGCGGGTCTTGGAGAAGACCATGCCGGCCTGCCCGGCGAGCATGCCGGGGAAGCACAGCGCGGCCCAGATCCCCGCGCGGTCCATGTCCTGGATCCGCGCCTCGATGTCGTGGCAGCCCGGCCGCATGTGCTCGAACCGCACCGGTTCCATCGTCCACTGCTCGCGGGGCAGGCCCGCGCCGACGTCGAGCCCGGCGCAGGGGTAGGTGGCTCCGCCGTACCGCCACACCTGGTGGCCCGCTTCGGTCTCCACGACCTTGGGCGCCAGGTCGGCGTATTTTTCGGGCAACCTGTCCTCGAACATCTCGGGCGGCTCGATGAGGTGATCGTCGGCCGAGACGATCACATAGTCGCGCCGCCTGGGCTCGGGGTCGGGTAGCAGCGGCGAAGTCACATGGGAAACCGTATGACGCGGGCATCACACAGAACAAGCTGGGAGGTCTCCGGTTGGTATCCGTTCCTGCACCGCGGGCTGCCGATACTCGCCGGCGAGGGCGGGAATTCGCCCCTCCGGGCGGCCGGAATAACCCGGCGTGGCGCGGCCGGGACGCTCCGCTGAATTCTCCGGACCCACGCTCGCGCCCGCGCCACGCGCGGCTGTCTGTATCGCGTTCTTCGCGGAGGGTCAGCCCGGCCGTTCGGCGGCGGGCAGCGGTTCCTCTTGGCGCTCTTCGTCCGTGTTCGCGGAGTCCGTCTCGGTGGTACCGGCCTTGATGTCGGCGGCCTCGCGGCGGATGAGGAAGATCCAGCCGCCGACCGCGATGGCGATGAACAGCCACCACTGCACGCCGTACGCGAGGTTGAGCCCCCCGCCACTGGCGACGTCGGGTTCGGGGACGGGCTCGGGGGCCCCTGCCGGGGCCGGACGCTGCGCGGTCAGCTCGACGTACCCGCCGACGATCTTGTACGGCAGGCCCGCGCCGATCGCCGTCGTGTCGATCAGCAGCACCTGCCCGGGCGGCAGCCCCCGCCGGTCGCGGATGCCCGCGCTCTCCTCGTTCTCGGCGAGTCGCAGTCGTCCGGTCACGGTGACCTGCCCGGTGGGCGGCGGAGGCACCTGCGGCGGGGTGTCGGCGGTCGCGCCCGCGGGCACCCACCCCCGGTTCACGATCACGGCCTGTCCGGGCGAGGTGATCAGCGGCGTGAGCACGTAGTAGCCGGTCATGCCGTTCTGCGGGCGGCGGCGGACCAGCAGCCCGTGCCCGGCGTCGTAGGTGCCGGACGCCTCGACGGCGCGATATTCGTCGGCCGGCCGTACGGAAGGCGCGCCCGGCGGGGCCAGCCGCGCGAGCGGTACGGCGGGCGCGTGCAGGCTGGCGGTGATCCGCTCGCTGTCCCCGGAACGCTCCTCGTACCGGCCGAACTGCCACCGCCCCAGGAACACGAAAGCCGGGATGACCAGCAGCACCACCACGTGCAGCACGAGCCATCGAGGGGTCAGCAGGAACCGGTACACCACTTCAGGGTAGGCGCCGGACCCCTTGCTCCGTCCATAGGGGCGCTCCCCCGAGCCGGGCCGCTCCGCCCGCAGGTCAGCCAGGACGCGACGGCGTTTGCGGAGCACGTTCCGCTCCCCCACCATTGACCACGTGAAGAGTGTCAAGAGCGGACGCGACGGCCGTACCCGGATCATCGACGGCGCGCTGCGCCGGTTCAGCCAGGACGGCGTGTCTGCCACCACACTGGCCAGCCTGCGCGAGGAGAGCGGGGTCAGCGTCGGCAGCTTCTACCACCACTTCGCCAGCAAGGAACACGTCTACGGCGTGCTCTACGCCGAGATCCAGACGATGTACCAGGAGGCGTTCCTCGCCGAGCTGACCCGCCACGAGGAGGCCAGGGCCGGCATCGAGGCGATCGTCGCCTTCCACATGGCCTGGTGCGGCGAGTACCCCGAGCGCGCCCGCGTGCTGATCAGCGAGCGTCCGCCGCGCCGCGAGGAGCCGGGGGGCGCGGAGGTGGGCGAGGCCCGGCGCGCGTTCTTCCGCAAGGTCTCGGAGTGGTGGCGTCCGCACATGCGGGCGGGGCTGCTCCAGCCGGTGCCGACCACGATGTGCTACGTGCTGTGGCTGGGGCCCGCCCAGGAGATATGCCGCCTGTGGTTCGCGGGCGCCCACCAGCCGACGCCGGAGGAGATCGCCGCGCTGAGCGCGGCGGCCTGGCACAGCCTGCGCCAGACGCCCTGAGGCGCCCCTCGCGAGATTCAGAAGCACTCGCAAGACTCAGAAGAAGCAGCGCGCCTCGCCGGGCCGCCGCGTGGCGGTCGGCACCCGCCAGACCTTCTGGTCCAGGGAGATGTCCAGCCGCAGGTCCTGGCGGCGGCGGCGCAGGCCGGGCACGCGTACGCGGTCATGGACGTCGAACCGGCCGCGGCCGGTGGCTCCGAATCCCAGCTCACCCGGCAGAATGCGAAGGTCGTCCTGGTTTCCGCAGTGTGGGCAGGTCCATGCGACGGAATCCGTTCCGCGCTGGTAGTTGTGGCAGGCGCGGAAGTACTCGTCGGGAAGGAACCGGGAGTCGCAGGCCATGCAGGGGATCAACATCGGGGATCCGCCTCCAGGGGTCGTACGGATGAGCAGGGTTTACCGCACCATAGGTACCTCGGCGTCCTTGCCGTCCGCTTGCAGGTCAGTAACGGGAAGGTGCGCGGTACTGGTAGGGAATGAGGGTGAATGCCGGTGAATATAGCCGATGACCAGATCGTCGGGTTGCGTGAGCTGCTGACCGAATCGGGCTACACCCTCGACGGCGTACGCGCCCGGCTCGGCGACACGGCCGCCGCCGCGCTCGCCCGCGAGGAGGTCGTCCCGGCGCTGCGGGCCACCCGCGACACCGACCCGCTGGCCGCGCTGATCCGGCTGTGGTGGCTCGGCGTGCCGGTCCCGGAGGCGGCGCTGCCCGTCGCCGGCGGGCTGTGGGCGGATCTGGGCGCGGCCGGGCTGCTGACCGCGACCCCGGACGGCGTCCGCGCCGCCGTACATCTGCAACCGTGGGAGACCGGCGGCCACGTCGTGTCGGACCGCAAGGTACGGCCGGGCGACCCGCCGCTGCGGCCCGATCACGTCGTCGGCGCGGGCGGCGCGTCGGCGAACCTCGCCCAGCTCGCCTCCACCCGCCCCGCCGGGCGCGCGCTGGACCTCGGCACCGGCTGCGGCGTCCAGGTGCTCCACCTGGCCGGGCGGGCCGAGCGGATCGTCGCGACCGACGTCAACCCGCGCGCGCTCGCGCTGGCCCGGCTGAGCTGGCGGCTGTCCGGCATCACCGAGGGCGTCGAGGCCCGGCAGGGCCCGATGTTCGAGCCGGTCGCGGGCGAGCGGTTCGACCTGGTGGTGTCCAACCCGCCGTTCGTGATCGCCCCGGACGACGGGCTGGTCTACCGATCCGACCGTCACGGGGAGGGCGCCGACTCCTTCTGCCGTGACCTGGTACGGCGGGCCCCGCGCCACCTCGCCCCCGGCGGACGCTGCCACCTGCTGGCCAACTGGCTCCACGTCAAGGGCGAGGACTGGCGGGACCGCGTCGGCGGCTGGCTGGCCGAGACCGGCTGCGACGGCTGGGCCGTCCAGCGCGACGTCCAGGACGTGGCCGAGTACGTCGAGCTGTGGCTGCGCGACTCCGCCGAGCACGGCGGCGCGGGCTACCGGCGGCGCTATGACGCCTGGCTGGACCGGCTGGCCGCGCTGAACGCCACGGGCGTCGGGTTCGGCTGGATCACCCTGCACGCCTCGGGCGCGGACGACCCCGTGGTACGCGTCGAAGAACTGACCCAGCGGGTGGAACTCCCGGTCGGCGGCTACGTGGACGACGTGCTCGCCTCGATCGCCGCCTCGCACCGGGCGGGCGACGACGACCTGCTGGCCGCCCGGCTCCGGCTCGCCGAAGGCGTCGTGGAGGAGCGGATCGGCCCGCCGGGAGCCGAGGACCCGGCGCGCATCCTGCTCAGGCAGACGCGCGGGCTGCGCCGTACCGCCCAGGTGGGCACGGCCGAGGCGGCGCTTGCCGGGGTGTGCGACGGTGACCTGCCGCTCGGGCCGCTGCTCGCGGCGATCGCCGAACTCACCGGGACCGAGCCCGCGAACGGCGTCCCCGAGCCGGTCCGGATGTTGCTCGCGGAGGGCTTCCTCACGCTCTGACCCGCCGTTTCATTCAGCGTTGATCGGATGTTGACTCCCACTGGGGAGCCTTTTCGCCATGAGCACGGACCTTGGGGGGTTCGAGGGACGTGCTCAGGTCCGGCCGGTCGCCAGAGTGAGGCGGCTGACCGTCGCACGGCGCATCCGGTAATCCGGGCCCCCTAGCGTCGTGCGGCGGCAAGGTGGCCGGTCGGGCCGCTTTCTTCCCTTGCCTGGCAGACGAGGACGGCCAACGTGATCAACCATGTGCGGATGACACGTCTCGACGACGACCTGTTCGCCGGGCTGGACTGCGCGCTCACCGATTCGGGCGGCTCAGGTACCGACCTGGTCGACCTGGGTGCGTTCGAGCAGGATGCGCAGGTCACCGGCCTCGGGGGTGCCGAGCCGGGCGAAGATGTCGTACGCCCGGCGCAGGCATTCCCGGCTGCGCCCTGTGTCGCGGAGTTCGGCGAGGGCCCGGCCGAGGACGGCCAGTGACAGCGCCTCGCCGTACGGGTGGCCGATCTGGCGGCTCACCGTCAGGGCCTGCTCGGCATGCCGTACCGCGTCCGAGAACCGGCCGGCCGCGATGAACGTCTCCGCCAGCCGGCAACAGACCCGCTGCTCCCACACGTGCTGGTTACTGGCCCGGAAGAAGGCGAGGCACTCGGCATGATGGTGCACGGCCTCGTTCAGCCGCCCGACCTTGGACAGCACGATCCCCAGGTGGTAGCGGGCCCGCGCGGTGCCCGCGCCGCTGCCTATCTCGGTGAAGATCGCCAGTCCGCGTTCGGCGGCGGCGATGGCGTCGTCGGCGCGGCCGAGTCCGAGGTGGTCGCGTACCGAGTAGCTGAGCACCAGGGCCTCGCCCGCGGGGGCGTCCATGTCCCGGTAGACCCGCATGGCCGCGTCGAAGTGCGCCAGCGCCTCGTGGTGGCGGCGCTGCCGGCCGGCCACCACCGCCAGCGCGTTCAGCGTCTCGCCGAGCACGATCCGCTCACCGCTCGCCTCCGCCAGGTCCAGTGCGGCGGCGAACTGCTCCTCGGCGTCGCGCAGCCGGTCCATGCCGAACAGCACCCGCCCCAGGATGTACCGGGCGCGCACCTCGCTGTGCCGGTCGCCGTCCCGCCCGGCCGCGGCGATCACCTGGCGGGCGTGCCGTTCCAGCTCCCGGCCGTGCGTACCGGACTCCAGCAGCGGTTCGATCGCCAGCAGCAGGTCGGCGGCGGGCAGGATGGACCGCCCCGGCGTGTCGGCGGCCTGCGCGATCACCGCGAACAGCGCGTCGGCCTCCACCGTCAGCCACGCCACGGCCTCGTCGGCGCTGCCGAACGCCCGCCCGCTGCCGGACACCGCGAACCCGTCGGACACGCGGCTGCCCTCGTACCCCAGCCGGTGCGCCTCCTTGGCGGTGGCCAGGTAGAAGTCCAGCAACCGGGCGAGGGCCTGCTCGCGCGCCTCGGGGTGCTCGGAGTCCTCCGCCTCCCGGCGGGCGAACAGCCGCAGCAGGTCGTGGAAGCGGTAGCGGCCGGGGGCCGGGGCCTCCAGCAGGCTGGCGTCCACCAGCGACTCCAGCAGGTCCTCGGCCTCGACGGGGGCGCGGTCCAGCAGCGCGGCGGCGGCCGAGGAGGAGATGTCCGGGCCGGTGGGCAGCGACAACAGCCGGAAGGCCCGCGCCTGGGCGGGATCGAGCTGGTTGTAGCCGAGCGCGAAGGTCGCGTCCACCGCCAGCGTGCCGACCTTCAGCTCGTCCAGGCGGCGGCGCTCGTCGGCCAGCCGGGGCACCAGCGAGGCCACCGTCCAGGACGGGCGGGCGGCCAGCCGGGCCGCCACGATCCGCACCGCCAGCGGCAGGAACCCGCAGGCGGCCACCACGTCCATCGCCGCGGCCCGCTCGGCGGCCACCCGTTCGGTCCCGGCGACCGCGCCGAACAGCGAAAGCGCCTCGGTCGGTTCCAGTACGTCCAGGTCGATGAGCCGGGCGGCGGGCAGGTCGGCGAGCTTGGTCCGGCTGGTCACGATCGCGGCGCAGCCGGGCGCGCCCGGCAGCAGCGGGCTGACCTGCTCGGTGCTGCGCGCGTTGTCCAGCAGCACCAGCATCCGGCGTTCGGCCAGCAGCGAGCGGTACAGTGCGGAGCGTTCGGCGGTGCGTTCGGGGATGATGTCCGGCGGCATGCCGAGCGCGCGCAGGAACGCGGCCAGCGCCGAGTGCGGCGTGGTCTGCTCGGTACCGTGGCCGCGCATGTCCACATAAAGCTGCCCGTCGGGGAACAGATCGCCCGCGGCGTGCGCCACATGCACGGCCAGCGCGGTCTTGCCGACGCCGCCGATGCCGCAGATCGCCGCGACCGCCATCCCGCCCTCCTGCCGGTCGTCGCGCGCGGCCTCGGCGAGCAGGGCGCGCAGCCGGGCCACCACCTCGCGGCGGCCGGTGAAGTCGCTGACCGCGGCGGGAAGCTGGGCTGGTCGGGGCAGTTCCTCCTCATCGGCCTCCGGGGGGTCCAGGTCGCCGCCGGCCGGGTGCTGTTCGGCGGGTCGTACGGCGGCCTGCGGCTCGTCCGGTACGGCCAGCGTCGGGTCGGCGGCCAGGATGCGCTGGTGCAGGGCGGTCAGCTCGGGGCCGGGGTCCACGCCCAGCTCCTCGATCAGCGCATGGCGGGTCTCGGTGAACACCGCCAGCGCGTCGGCCTGCCGCCCGCAGCGGTAGTAGGCCAGCATGAGCTGGGCGCGCAGCCGTTCGCGCAGCGGGTGGTCGGCGGTGAGCACGATCAGCTCGGAGACCACCTGGTCGTGCCGGCCGAGCTGGAGGTCCAGGTCCATCAGCGCCTCGATGGCGAGCATCCGGCGCTCGGCCAGCCGTTCGCGCTGGTGCTCGGCGTACGGGCCGACGGCCCCGGCCAGCGCCTCCCCGCCGGACAGCGCGAGCGCCCCGCGCAGCAGCGTGGCGGCCTCCTCGACGCGCCCGGCCCGCCGCGCGGTGTCGGCCTGGGCGATGTGCCGCTCGAAGACGGTGAGGTCCAGCGTGCCCTCGGGCAGCCGCAGCGCGTAGCCCTTGCCGACCGAGGTGAGCAGGTCGGGGCGGCTGCGCGGCGAGCGGTCCGGCTCCAGTACGGCACGCAGCCGCGACACGTACGTCCGCAGCGCGCCCAGCGCCCGGGGCGGCGCGTCCTGGCCCCAGACCGCGTCGATCATCTCCGTGGGGGTGACCGCACGACCCTCCCTGAGCAGGAGCATCGCCAGGATGGAACGCTGGAGCGGAGTGCCCAGATCCAGCTCGTCATCGTCCCGCCATGCCCGCACCGGACCCAGTACGGCGAAGCGCAGCCCGGCTTCTGTGCCTTGAACAGCCATTTCGCACGTCCCCGCCGCTAATGGGAAGTTTTACGGCCCAAATGATAGAACCTTGCGCCGCCGCGCCAAAGGCGCTCGTGCGCCATGGCACCGCTGTCACTCGCCGTTGATCCGCTGTTGATCTGCTGTTGAGCGGGGTGGGTGACGCTGTGTTCACGCGCAGAGGCCATGGCCCCTATCACGGGGGCGGCCATGACCTCGTACGTGCCCGACATATTCGGCGGGGCCCGCATGGGGGTGCGGGCCCCTTTTCTGTGTCGCCCTGTTTTCTGTGTCGCCCTGGTGCCGCCCGCTCATGTTCTTGCCCGCTCACCTTAGCGGTCGGGCTTGCAAGCCGCCGTCAACCCGGCGATAGCGCTTTGCAGGCAGGTGTCAACGCCGTGTAAGCGCGGTGCAGGCGGGCGGGGTTACCAATGACCCATCGCCCCGGAAACGGGGCAAGGTACTCGTCCTCAGTACAGGAGCACAACCATGCGTCGCACGACCCGCAACCTGCTCGGCCTGGCCGCCGTCACCGCCACCGCGCTGGCGATCGCACTGCCGGCCTCCGCCGCCTCGGCCTCCGCCACCGCGCCCGCGGCGGCCACGATCGCCGCCGACTTCGAGGATTCCTGGGGCTACAACTACTCCAAGTGGTACGACGGCTCGCGAGCCAAGGCCCGCGGCGACGTCTGGGCCGACGAGGACGGCAGGGTCCGCGTGTCCGGCCGGCTCTACGACAAGAACTCGCCCTGGTACCTCTGCGGGTACGCGCAGGTCAAGTTCGAAAACGAGGACGGCGACGAGTGGACCCGCTCGGTCCAGAAGTGCGGCTCGTCCGGTTACCGGAGCTTCCACTACTCCGGCCACGAGGTGGACAGCGTGCAGGTGCGCGTCTGCTACTGGCACTCCGAGCAGGAGAAGAAGAAGTACTGCGGTCGCTGGGACTACATCTTCGAGGCCGACGAAGACCTGTAACCCGAACATCGAGGAGCCCCGCCCGGACCATCTGGGCGGGGCCTTTCGCGCGTTCGGTCAGTTCGCGGCGGCGGCCGGAATGAGGGAGGGGCCGATCCGGGTGCGGGACACCTGCTGTTGCGGCCCGGCGGGCAGCGCGCGCAGGCTCTCGCTCAGGTGGTCGAGCGCGGCGGCGATCCACGGCAGGGCCACCGGGTCGGAGGAGCGCAGCGCGGCCAGCCGTTGCTCGGTGGTCTCGCCGTACAGGAGGCTGGTGGCCACCCGGACCCGCAGCGCGCCCGGGTCGTCGCCGAAGGCGTGGCCGGGCAGTACGCCGAGGCCGTGCCGGTCGAGCAGCAGCGCACAGAACTCCTGCACCGTCGCCACGCCCAGCCGGTCGCGCAGGTGGGTCAGGTCGGGGTAGCAGTAGAAGCCGCCCTGCGGCTCGGCGACCTTCGCGCCCGCCTCGGCGAAGCGCGTCCACACCGCGCCCAGCACCGCGCCGTGCAGCCGCCGGCTGTCGGTCACCCGTTCGACCAGCTCGTCGGGCTCGGTGAACGCATACGCCGCGGCCTGCTGGACCGGCGCCGCCGGGCTGGACCAGATCTCGCTGGCCACCGCGAGCATCCGCTCGCGCAGCGCGTAGCCCGCGTCGGGGAGCCTGGCCACGCCGATCCGCCAGCCGCCGAGCGCCAGGCTCTTGCTCAGCCCGGTGGTGATCACCGTGCGCTCCGGGGCGATGTCGGCCGGGCTCAGGTAGTCGGCGGCCGGGTCGTGGACGAGGTCGCGGTAGATCTCGTCGGAGATGATGACGAGGTCGAGTTCGCGGGCCAGCTCCACCAGGCGGCGGATGGTCTGCGGGCGGGCGAGCGTGCCGGTCGGGTTGTCCGGCAGGGTCACCAGCAGCGAACTCACCTCGCGGCCCTGCCCCCGCGCGTGGAGTACGGCGGAGCGGACCAGGTCCGGGTCGGGCGCGCCGCCCTCGCCGGGAGGCGTGGGCACCAGCAGCGACCGGGCCCCGGCGAGGTCGGCCTGGGCGGCGTAGCTGACCCAGCTCGGCATCGGCAGGACGATGTCACCGCCGATCGCCAGTTGCAGGCCGTACAGCAGAGGCTTGCTCCCGGGGCCGCAGACCACCAGGTCGGGGTCGGTGGCCAGGCCGCGGCGCTCCCAATATCCGGCCGCCGCCACACGCAGGTCGGGCGCGCCGGCCACGGGGCCGTAGCCGTTGCGCTCCGACGCCGCGATCAGCCGCCGCTGGAGGGCCGGGTGAACGGGCAGACCGGCCTCGCCGAAGGCGAGGTTGATGACCCGCTCCCCGGCACGCCGTCTTCGGTCGATGTCTTCGTTCGCCGCCAAGGTCGCGGACAACGTGACGTTCAAGGGGTGCCTCCAAGGTCGTTAACCGACACCTTTCCAGCGTGGCTGGACATAGGCGTAAGAACAAGCGAGGCTTTCGGAGGGTAGGCGTAAGGAAGGCTGATGCTTGATTTCCGAAGGTTAGCGCTGATCTGCGAGTTCGCCCGGCGGGGCAGCATCGCCGCCACGGCGGCCTCGCTCGGCTACAGTCCGTCAGCGGTGTCCCAGCAGCTCGCGGCGCTGGAACGCGAGGCCGGCACCGCACTGATCGACCGCACCGCGCGCAGCGCCGAGCTGACCGACGCCGGGCGGCGGCTGGTCGAGCACGCCGAGCGCATCCTGTCCATGGTCGAGGCCGCCGAATCCGACCTGTCCGCGCACGCCGCCACGCCCTCCGGGCGCGTACTGATCACGGCGTTCCCCACCGCCGCCGTCGCCTTCGCCCCCGCGCTCGCCCGCTCGCTGCGCAGGCACGCCGCCCTGACGCTGCGGATGCGGCAGGCCCGCTCCGGGCGGGGCATGCGCGAGGTCGAGTCCGGCGAGGTGGACATCGCCCTGGTGGACGACTGGTACGGCCGGGACCGGGAGCGCTCGGCCGACCAGCTCCGGGCGTTCCCGCTGCTGCGCGACCCACTGGTGCTGGTGGTGCCGCGCAAGCACCCGATGGCCGACCCGGACCGGCCGGTCGTGCTCGCCGAGCTGCGCGACGAACCGTGGATGGCCACCCCCGACGGCGAACCGTCCCGGCTGGCGGTCGATCGGATGCTGGCCGACGTGGGAGGCGCGCTGCCGGTGCCGTGGGAGTTCGAGGGGCTGGGGACGATACTCGGGCTCGTCGCCAAGGGCATCGGGATCGCGGCCGTGCCCGCGCTGGCGCTGGCCTCGGGCGTGCGCGGCATCGTGGTGCGGGAGTTCCCCGGCGACCCGCCGGGGCGGGAGGTGCTGGCCATCGCGCGTGCCTCCAGCGTCAACCGGCCTTCGGTGTCGGTGACGCTGCGGGCGATGCACGTGGCGGCCCGCGTCCTCGCGGCCGACCTCGAACCGCTGCGCCTGGCGGCCCGTTGACACCGTACGGGCGTGGCGCCCGCGGTAGCGTTTCGCGGCGTGAACCCTTCCTATGCCATCGAGCGGACACTGCTGGGCGGGCGGACCCGGCTGGTCGCCGGGATCGACGAGGTCGGCAGGGGAGCGTGGGCCGGTCCGGTGTCGGTGTGCGCGGTGGTGACCGATCTGTCCGACCCGCCGAGCGGCCTCACCGACTCCAAACTGCTCACCGCCGCCCGCCGTACGGCCGTCGCGGCCGAGGTCCAGGAGTGGGCGGCGGGCATCGGCCACGGTGAGGCGAGCGCCGCCGAGATCGACGAACTGGGCATGACCGAGGCGCTGCGGCGGGCGGCCAGGCGGGCGCTCGACGCGCTGCCGTACCGTCCTGACGTGGTGATCCTGGACGGCAAGCACGACTACATCGGCTCCCCGTGGCCGGTCCGGTGCGAGGTCAAGGGGGATCAGGCGTCGATCTCCGTGGCGGCGGCCTCGGTGCTGGCCAAGGTTCGCCGGGACGGGTATATGGCGGAGCTGGGATTTCCGGAGTACGGTTTCGCCGACAACGCGGGTTATCCGTCACCGGCGCACCAGGCGGCCCTGGCCGAACTGGGGCCCACTCCGCACCACCGGCTCTCCTGGTCCTACCTCGACGACCTGCCGCGCTGGCGGCACCTGAAGAAGCACCGCGACCCTGCCGTGTCCGAAGGCCAACTCGACCTGTTCGCCATGTGATCGCCGATGAACGACTTCCGTGCCGGGGTTTTTCTGACGGCCGCCCAGTTCCCGGGCGCGGCGGCGGGTGACGTGCTGGCCGACACCGTCGAGGCGATCGCCGCCGCCGAGGCGGCCGGGTTCGATGACGCGTGGATCGCCGAGCACCATTTCATGTCGTACGGGGTGTGTCCGTCGGCGGTCACGCTGGCGGGGGTGGCGCTCGGTCGTACGTCCCGCATCCGGGTGGGCACGGCGGTGAGCGTGCTGTCCACCCAGCACCCGGTGGCGCTGGCCGAGCAGGCGGCGGTGTTGCACCACGCGTCGGGCGGGCGGTTCGTGCTGGGGGTGGGGCGCGGCGGTCCGTGGATGGACCTGGAGGTGTTCGGTACCGGGATCGAACGCTTCGAGCGGGGGTTCCCCGAGTCGCTGGACCTGCTGTGCGCGGCCCTCGGGTCTGCGAAGGTGGCGGCCGACGGGGAGTTCTTCCGGTTTCGCGAGGTGCCGATGATGCCGCCGGGGTGCGCGGAGCTGCGTCCGGTGGTGGCGTGTACGTCGAGCGGGACCCTGGCGCTCGCGGCCGAGCGCGGGCTGCCGATGCTGCTCGGGATGCACATGGACGACGAGGAGAAGGCCGCGATGCTCGCGGAGTACGCGAGAGTGTCGGATCGCGTTGATCATGTGGCGGCGGTGGTCGGGCATGTGGCCGACACGACGGAGGAGGCCCGGCGGGAGCTGGCCGCCGTGATGCCGTCGTGGCTGGGGCCCGGGCTGGCGGGCTACGTGACGGTGGACGGGCGGCCGAAGCGGGAGCAGGATATTTCGGCTTATGTCGACATGTTGTGTCGTATCCACCCCGTCGGCTCGCCGGACCACTGCGTCGAGACCACGCTCGCCACGCTCCGCCGTACCGGCCTGCGGCACCTGATCTACATGGTGGAGGGTGCGGGCGGACCCGCCCGCACCCTCCAGAACATCACCCGCCTCGGAGCCGAGGTGCTACCTCGGGTACGCGCGGGCCGCTAGCAGTCCACCAGCTCGGGCTTCTGGTTGAGGATCTGGGCCCTTGGGGTGACGAAGTCGCGCAGGGCCTCGGTGGCGGTCGGGTCGAACACGGCGACACGGTGGCAGTTCTGGAAGGCCAGCCGTACCCCGAAGTGGCGCTCCAGTGCCCCGCGCATGGCGTCGCTGGCCAGGCAGCGCAGCAACTGGCCACGGGCCGCCTCGTCGGGCGGGGGCGTCTGGTTGTCGGCGAACGCGGCGCCGGAGCGGTCGCGCTCTTCGACCAGCCCGCTGATCAGGGACCATGCGTAGGGGAGCGAGTCGCGGACGCAGCCGACGAACGCCGCGTCGTCGATCTCTCCTGCCACCGCCTGGTCGAGTAGATCGTTGGGAACGGTCAGCGACATGCTGGGTCTCCTTCCGGAAGGGACTGATTTCGACGCTAGATGGGGGGATTTATCTGCTCTAGGTGGCTACGGGGCGACACTCGCGTGTACCGGCTTGGCGTCCGTGCTCGCGGATGGCGCCGGTACCGGCTGGGCCTGCGGCTTCGGCGGCCCGAACACGAACGCCGGATCGACCTGCCCCGCCAGGTCCTCGCCCGCGGCCCGGCTGGCCCAGGCCGCCGCGTTGCGCAGGTGGAACTCCACGGCCTGCCTGCCGAACTTCTCCCAGTCCTTCTGCTGGGCGTCGAGGTGGCTCAGCAGTACGGCGAGCGCGGCGGTGTTGGCCGGCTCCAGGTCATCGAGCCCGAACGGCCGGCCCTGCTCCAGCGCCCGCACGGCCCTGCTGTGCTCGAACCAGACCAGCAGGTCATCGCCGACGTGCCCCTTGAGGAACTCGACGTCCTCCGGGCCCTGGACCTTGTTGCCCACGACCGCGATCGGCACGTCGAACTCGGCCGAGTAGTCGCGGTACTGCCGGTAGACGCCGACCCCCTGGCGGGTCGGCTCGGCCACCAGGAACGTCATGTCGAACCGGGTGAACATCCCCGACGCGAAGGACTCGGCCCCGGCGGTCATGTCCACGACGACGTATTCGCCGGGGCCGTCCACGAGGTGGTTGAGGTACAGCTCGACGGCCCCGGTCTTGGAGTGGTAGCAGGCCACGCCGAGGTCGTCCTCGTCGAAGGGACCGGTGACCATGAGGCCGGGCCCTTCCGGGGTGGTGACCGAGAAGCGCTGGTGGATCGGGTCGGTCGCCTCGGAGATCTTGAGCAACCGGGAACCCCGGCCGGGCGGCGTCGTCTTCACCATCGCCTCGGTGGAGCTGATGCGCGGGTTGTCGCCCCGCAGATACTCCTTGATCTCCGCGAGGTGGGCGCCCATGGGCGTGGGGGTCTGCTCCACGCCGAGCACCATGCCGAGGTGCTGGTTGATGTCCGCGTCGATCGCGACCACGGGCGCGCCACGAGCCGCGATGTACCTCGTGAACAGCGCTGACATGGTCGTCTTGCCGCTACCGCCCTTGCCGACGAATGCAACACGCACGCCTGCTCACACCCCGATTCCGATACGGTTATGAAAACCATTCCTATGACTGGCTGAACGAATCATGCCACGCCGCCGCCGCTCTGTCGTCCCCATCGCCCGATCTCTTCGTCGAGCCGCACCGTTCTGCTGGGATATGCGGCATAGGTCGTTCCAAGCCGCCGCCTTACTGCGCGGAATGCCACCAAGGTGAAGGAAGTTGCCGTAGTCGGCAGGGCGCGTCGACCTGCAGCTCTGATCATCTGACCAGCGATTCTTCACACAGAGGCGACGACCGCCGCGCCTCCAGCAGACCTCGCTAACGCTCGGCCAGCCTCCCACCCGGGCTCCGACCCCCTGCGCGCTCCGCGCGCAGGGGGTCGGGCTCCGCCCGAAGAGTCGCGCTCCGCGCGGGGGTCACGCTCCGCGTGTTGGGCGGGCTTCGCCCAAGGGTCCGCGCTCCGCGCGCATTGGACCTCGCTGACGCTCGGCCTGCTTTCCCGGGCCGCGCTCTCGCGCAGGGATCGGGCTCCGCCCGAAGAGCCGCGCTCCGCGCGTTAGACGGGCTCCGCCCAAAGGCCCGCGGCCCGCGCTCCGCGCGTTAGACGGCTCCGCCCAAGAGGGCCGTGCTCCGCACGTTGAATGGGCTTCGCCGAGGGCCCGCGCTTCGCGCGGAATTGACCTCGCTGACGCTCGCCCTGCTCTTCAGGCCCGGGCTTCGCCCGGGGGTCGCGCTCCGCGGGCATTGGACCTCGCTGACGCTCGGCCTGTCTTCCTAAAGCCGGGCTCCGCCCGGCGCTACCGCCACCGGCACACCGATACCCGCCTCGACCCACCACAGCCACCAACCACGACCGAGACCTCCAGGCACCTCATCCCACACGGCCCCGATGACCATGAACCTTCACCAACTTCAGACAAACCACTCAGTCCGTACACCCTTACGAGATATCGTTCCCGTGCTTCCAGCCGCATCCCCACAGTTCTAGAAAGGGTCGTCCTCGCCGAATCGCGAAGCCGGCGGTGTGGTGGTCACGCCGTACCGGGGCAAGGACAAGCCGGAGACGCAGAAGCAGGCCAACCGGGCACAGGCCCGTCGATGAGGTCCGGGAGAGCGGGCCAACGCCCAGCTCAAAAGCTGGGCCATCCTCCGCAAGCTCCGATGCAGCCCCAGCAAGGCCATCGCAGTACACCTGTGCAAGGCCATCGCGGTACTCCAAAACTGCGAGACCACCCGAGGATGAAAAAGGCTCACTCACGACTTAGGCAGAGGCTTCCTTCAATAATGCATACCGCCGTCGCGGGGGTCGCCTCTGCCTACGAAGCCGAGCCGCTCACGTCACCGTGAACTCATCGCCTACCTGGCGTTCACACGGACTCAGTCGGCGTCGCATTGCGACCGCCTGGTCAGGTCCAAGGAACTGTTTGTCGAATCGGTCGGTGAGCGCGTTGGCAAGACGACGGCGCAGTTCGGTCAGCCGCTCGATGCGTTTGTCGAGCTCGGCCAGCCGTCGGTTGGTGATGTCGACGATCGGGCAATCGCCCGGTTGCTTGAGCGGCATGTCCAGGCCTTCGACCACGGCCTGGACATCACTGATCGTCAGGCCTGCTGCCAGCAACTCCCTTACAGTCCGTAGCCGGCGAACGTCCTCCTCGTCGTACTCACGATGGCCCGATGTCGTGCGCCGCGCCGCGAGCAGCCCTCGCTCTTCGTAGAAGCGGAGCGCTCTCGGGGTAAGCCCTGCCGCTGCCGAGGCTTCGCCGATCCGCATTCCTGGTTCTCCCTTGGACTTACAACTCCACAAGCACCGCACCGATATGGCGCCCTTCAAGCAACTCGCACAACGCACGAGGTGCCTGATCGATGCCTGACAGACGCGTATGGGGGAAGACAAGCGTCTTGTCGCGGAGCCCACGACCGAACTCCCGCATCGCTTGGGGAATGGCGTCGAGGTGGTCGCTGCCCGCGATGCCGCGCAGTGTGATCCCCCGCACGATGAGTGCACCCGTGTCGATCTCGACCGGAGCACTGAAGCCACCCGATGTCTGGCTGGACATCGTGCCTACGAGCGCGACGCGAGCGCCGCGTTTGGCAACCGCTAGAGCGGCAAGTAGTTGTTCGCCGCCGACGTTGTCGAAGACCACGTCGATGCCATCCGGGGCCGCCGCGCGCAATTGATCCTCGATAGTGCCGCCCTCACCCCGGATGACCACGGCGTCGTACCCCAGTTGCCCGACCAAGTACTCACCCTTGCGCCGGGAACCGGTGCTGCCAATCACCCGCGTGGCCCCACGCAGCCGAGCGAACTGTCCTGCAAGTGAACCGACACCGCCCGCAGCACCGGTGACGAACACCGTATCCCCACCCCGCACCTCGGCAGCCCGCACAACGCCGAGCCATGCAGTCAACCCCTGAGACAGGTGCGCACCCAGGTCAGGCAGCGAGTCGACGTCAGCGCGCCGCACCTCAGCCGCGCCGGCGGCGGCGTACTCTCGCCAGCCATGGTTGTGTACGACAAGATCGCCAGGACTCAAGTCAGCGTCCGCCGAAGCGATCACTTCGCCGATGGCCGGTCCCCACAAGGTCTGACCTGGCTCGTACGCCGGCATGGGCAAACCGATGTCGCCATCCATGAGTGTGCGCATCACGGCGGTGACGCTCATCATCCGATTGCGGACAAGCACTTGGCCGGGGCCGTACTCCGGAACGGGAGCCTTGACGACCCGGAGGTGATCGGTCCTGAACGTCCCTTCCGGACGGGCGGCGAGACGCACCTCACGATGGGCGGTAGGCACAGCAATGGTCATGGCGACAACGTTAGGAGTTGACGTTTACGTCAAGTGCAAGCCGTGAAGCCCTCAGAGGGCTATTCCCGCAGACGAGCGAGTACTCGATCGAGGGCACGCCGCACATGATCGTGAAGGCGCGTCGAGTGGGCTGTGCATGCGGGCATACTGCACTCAAAGCCACAATTTCGTCTCATGTCTACGGTATGGCCCCTGTATCGGCGGCGAGAGTGCAGGGTAGGGTGAGATCATGTTGATCAGATTCGGAGCCACGAACTATCGCTCCATCCGGGAGCCGGTCGAACTGTCGATGGTCGCGATCGATCGAGATCGCGAAGAGGCACGTCCGGCACCGCTGCTCGGGGAGAGCCTTCTGCCACTTGCGGCGGTGTACGGGCCAAACGCCTCCGGCAAGTCGAACGTTATAGCTGCGCTCTCTTGGCTATGCGATGCCGTGCAACATTCTCTACGCGTTTGGGATGATGTAATACCAACCGAACCGTTTGCCTTCGGCGAGGGACCTGTCTCGACGAGTGAGTTCAGCATTGAGCTGGCTATCCGTGGCGTCCGCTTTGAGTATGTGCTCGAAGTAGATCGCGAGCATGTGATATACGAGGGCCTTTTTCATTATCCAGAGAAAAAGCGGAGGCGGATATTTGAGCGAGAAGGATCGGAGCTAAAGCTACAGAGGGGACTGGGTGCTCTATCCGGAACCCGTGAGCTTATGACGCACAGGGCGCTGGCGCTCTCAATTGCCCGACGGTTCGACGAGCCGTTGGTGTCGGAATTTACGCGAGCACTCCTAAGTATACAAAACCTTGGCCATGTGAACAGGCGCCGATCAGGTCCTTTGAGTGGATTGAGAGGCTCGTTTTCGCGCTCTACATCTCGTTGGTTCGAAGAGACAAGCAACCAGCTCTCCCTCTTTGGTGATAGCGACCTTGGTGACAGAGTGATTGGAACTCGCCAGCAAGCATTGGCGCTTCTGCGCCTAGCTGACCTTGGCATCGAAGACGTGATCATAGATAACCAAGAGGTCAACTACTCTGACTCGGAGGTGCGCACTGTTCGCAGAGTTCGGCTACTCCATAAGACATCAGAGGAGAGCGCACCGTTCGATTTGAATGCCGAGTCGGAAGGGACGAGAACATGGTTCGCTTTGATCGGTCCTGTACTCACTGCGCTACGACTCGGTTCGGCCGTCCTCTTTGACGAGCTGGATGCGAGCCTGCACCCAACCCTGTCGGCGGAATTGCTGAGCATTTTTCATAGCCCAGCAACCAATCCTCGCGGCGCTCAACTTATCTTCACGTCGCATGACACCAGCCTTCTGAACTATCTGAACAGGGACGAGGTCTGGCTAACTGAAAAGCGGGCCGATGGCTCTACTCGCCTCGGTGCACTGGCAGATTTCGCCGGAGAGCGTGTGCGTAAATCACAGAACCTTGAGAATGCATATCTTCATGGCAGGTTCGGCGCCTTGCCGCAAGTGGATCAGACTGCTCTACTGCGAGCCCTTGGGTTGATCGGCTGATGGCTTCGAGTAGGCGGCAAAGAGGCGGAAGGCCACTAAAAAGAATCCCCGAAAAGCGGCCCGAACTTCGCACCGTAATGGTCTTTTGTGAGGGTCGAAGCTCGGAGCCCGACTACATAAACGGCCTAAAGAAGCTTCCGCATATAGCCGAAAATACTGCGTTAAGCATACAGATCCACCCCGAGCAGGGCGTCCCGCTTACCCTGACCAGAAAGGCGGTGGCGCACAAAGACGATCCTGAGATCGATGAGTATTGGTGCCTCTTCGATGTTGAGTGGCCGAAAAATCATCCAAACCTAGCTCAAGCAATCGATATCGCGAGAGCGAACGGGATTAATCTCGCAATATCTAACCCCATGCTTCGAGGTATGGCTGATCTTACACCACCAGAACTGTAGCGCATTTATGGACACAGGCACCGCCGAAAGCCGTTCACGCTCACTGGACGGCCGACCGGGGAAAAGTATCGACGCCGCAGCCTATATGCCTCTCAGGAAGGCGGCGGCACGACATGCTGCGCGCCTTGACGTCTGGCACGAGCAAAATGGTACGACCTTCCCGCACGACAATCCCTCGTCTGGGATGTATAAGCTCCTGCGTAGCCTTGAGGGTGAATAACGAGGTGGCCGTTTTGGCGACGCGCCGCTTCTATGACTGACGAAACGGCCGGCTGGGGCGACGGTGAGGCTTGGCGCGGCAGATGAGGTGTAACGCCAGGCGGCCGGAGTCCCACCACAGGCCAGGACCGGCCCCCGGGCCCAGAACTGTTCCGCAGGATATGGAGCTGGCCGGCTTAAGGTTGGGCACGTCAGATCGCCGGGGCCCGGTGAACCGGGTTGAGATTGCACTTCTTCTCGATGAAGCTCACGCGGGATGTACGGGCATACGCCGCTGGGCGCGCGGCATGGGCGACGCGCAGGCACTGGCCGAGGGGCTGCGCGAGAAGCCGCCGGCCCCACATAGCGGTCAAGCAGGACCGAGCAGGTCCCAGCGGTTGCCTGCAATGTCGACGAACACCGCGACGCGCCCATAAGGCTCCACGCGAGGTGGCCTGACGAACTCGACGCCCGCAGAAACCATGCGTTCGTGAGCGGTATCGAAGTCCTCTACCTGTAGAAAGAACCCCACACGGCCCGCGACCTGGGTTCCGACGACGGCCGTTTGGTGTGGGCCGTCCGCGCGGGCGAGGAGGATGCCGGTCTGGGCGCCCGGTGGCCGTACGACGACCCAGCGTTTCGGGCGCCCGTCGTTGGTCGTCGCCGGAGAGTCCTCGACCAGGTCGAATCCCAGGACGCTGGTGAAGAACTCAATGGCCGGGTCATAGTCGTCCACGACGATCGTGATCAGGTCGAGTCGCATCGTCAGATCCTAGAAGCCTGCTGACGGAACCCCGGCCAGGAAGTCGCGCGCGTGGTCGTGTGCCCATTCGGCGAACGTACGTGCCGGCCTGCCCGTGATCTCCTCGGCTGTGGACATCGGCCCCAGCATGGCGAGATCGAATTCCTGCTTCAACGAGGGGTCGGCGTCCGCGCCCGAGTAGTCCTTGAAGCCGGTCAGGAAGTCGGCGTTGTCCGCCGCGAAACCGCCCTGGGCCAGGTACAGTTCCCGGGCCTGTGCCGGAGTGACCACCTCCAGGCGTATTTCGGTTCCGATCGCGGCGGCAATGGCCGCCGCCTGGGCGCGCCTGGTGATCAGCTCGGGTCCGTTGAGGGTGTAGGCCGCGCCCTGGTGCCCGTCCTCGATCAGTGCGGCCGTGGCCACGTCGGCGATGTCCTGCTCATGCACGGGGTACCAGGCCGCGTCGGGCAGTGGCTCGCGTACGATGCGCTCGGCTCGGATGGACGGTCCCCACAGCCACAGCTTGTTCAGCATGAACTCGCCCGGCCGTACGTGCGTCCATTCCAGCCCGGAGGACTCCACCGCGCGCTCCACCGGCAGGTGGAAATCGGTGTCGTAGCCGGTGGTGACCGCGCCGGAGGACAGTACGACGATGCGGCGCACCCCAGCCTCCCTGGCCAGCGCCACCACCTGGGGCGCGGTCGCGGCGTGCGGGAAGAGGTACATGCTGTCCACCCCCTTCAGCGCCGGGGCCATGCTCCGCGGCCGGGCGAGGTCGCCTTCGACCACTTCGACGTCCTCGGCGAGGCGAGCGTGGGCGTGGGCGTGGGCGCGGGCGGGGTCTCTGCTCAGGGCTCGTACGGTGACCCCCATGCGGACGAGGCGGTCGACCACGAGCCGGCCCACGTTTCCGGTCGCCCCGGTCATCAGGATTCTCATGGATTCCACTTTTGACCAGCGGAGAAGGGCTGCGCAAATGCGAACAGCATGCTCGCGAATGCCGGCTGACCTGCGAAGATGGCCATTTTGGGTCCGGAAGAAATGGCCATCAAAGGGTGCGGGCGGGCGGCGTTGTGGGGTACGCCGCCCGCCCGCAGGGCGCGGTACGGCCTAGGGAAGGTGTGGAACGGCCGCCGCGCGTCTCAGGTGGGCTGGGTGGCGCGGGCAGGGAGCGAACCCTGCCCGCGCCGGGCGGGCCCCCGGCGGCCCGCCGTCCGGCACGGCGGCGCCCCAAGCCCGCGCCACGCCGCCGTGCCCGCTCATGGGATGCCGCCCCAGGCGTCTCCGGCGTCTCCGGCATCTCCCGCGATGATCATCGTGACGCCGTTCATCCGGTGCGCGGTGAGCAGGGTCGGGCCGTAGACGTAGCCGATGCCGATGAACGACAGGCGGGCGTACCGGATCCGGCCCCGGCCGGTGGGGTGGGTGCGTAGGGCGTCGAACATGGCGGTCTCGGCGGCGACCTGGTCGTCGGTGACCCCGCCTGCGGTACGCTCCCCCGCCTGGACCTCCCAGACCATCAGCAGGGGGCGTGCGGTGCAGCCGAGCAGGAACCCGTCAGTTGGCAACCGCATTGGGCGGCTCCTTGCCGGGCGGGTTCAACAGGGCGTAGTCGCCGGCCAGGGCCTCGGCCGCGCCGCCCACCGTGCAGCGGTGGACGTACAGTGGGATGCCGGGATGCAGCATGCGTGGGCTGTGCCACCAGATCCCGTCGTCCTGTACGACCGCGACCAGGCCGGGGCACAGCGACAACCGCACTCGCCCTTGATCATTGACCAGGTCCGCGTGGATCGCATGTAAGGCGGCAAGCACGGCTTTCAGCCGGTGCGCGGTCTTCTCGGCGGGGGATGTGGGGCGGACCAGGTGGGTACCGAGCATGAACGCGCTCATCGGCCACCTGCCGAGGGGCCATAATGGCTGCTTTGCATGAGGCTTGCACCTTCCGGCTCACTATCGGTGATCGTCCGTGTCGGATGCGTAGCGATAGCGTGCTCGCATGCGAAAGGGCCCGCGATGAGACGTTGCGAGAGGCAAGTGACGAGGCGCTATCGCAGAGAGTAATGGTTCGATAACACCGAGGGCGCTATCGTGTTTCGGGGGACCACTTACTGTGAGCGACGTGCGCGCGAAAGAGGATAAATGCCTCGGAGTGAGCGGCTGTGTCCAGCATGCAAATCGACCCTGCTGAACCGCTATAACCATAATTCCCTATGTGCCCCCTGTACCCGAGCGTTGAAGTCGGCCGGCGTCAACGCTCCGGAGTGGCTATGGGACTCGCTTCCGATGCGTCGCGCCCTCGCCAACCACGAGCTGGGCACATTCGTGACGATCCTTCGGGCCGCGACCGGATTGAGTCAGCTTGACCTCGGAAACATCGTCGGCCTATCCCAAAGCACCATCAGCATGATCGAAACGGGCGACCGGGATACTCTGTACGACATACGCGAGCTGGTACGGTTCGCCGACGCATGTGACATTCCACGTAAGGTGCTTCTGCCTGTTGTGCTCGGCACCGAAAGTGGCACCCTGGGATTGTCTCCATTTAGCGGAGAATCTCGTACTTTCGAGGCGGATGAGGAGTTGGCAGGGGTGGATCGGCGTAGTTTCACCGGTTCGCTGCTCGGCCTGGTGACGGCCAGTGGCCTGGACCTGATCCAGGTGCCCGACCGTGCCGACGCGGCGCATGTCAGATACCTACGTGCCTGCCTGGACGGCTTGGGCAGACAGGATCAGGATCTCGGTGGCGGTGCGGTGCTGCCACAGGCGGTGCGACTGTTCTCTCGCGCGCGCCGGATCATCGACGATAGCGACTACACGGACAATGTCGGCCATCAGCTCCTTATGGTCACCTCGGACCTTGGCACACTCTGTGGCTGGCTGGCTTATGACAACGGAGACCAGAAGACCGCGCGGATGCTGTATCGCGAAGCCGGCCTGTTGGCGGACGGTGCCGATGATGCCGGGACCTCTGTCCATGTCTACCTGAACATGGCCATGCAGAGCTCGTTCCTCGCCAGGGTGAGCGGCAAGGCCGGGATGGCACGCGAGGCGCTGCGTTTCGCCGACCGCGCCTCGTACCTCGCCCGCCATGAGAGATCCCCGCGCCTGCACGCGCTCATCAAGCTACGGCAGGCTCTCGCGTACGTCCGCCTTGGTAACGAGGCGGCCTTCCGCCGGAACATCGCCCAGGCGAGGGACGAACTCCAGCGGGGCGGCCATCCTGATGACGCATTGTGGACCCAGTTCGTGACCGAATCGGAGATCAACGGGTATGAGGCGATGGGATACATGGATCTGGGCTCCCCGGCGCGGTCGGTCGATCTCTACTCGGCGGTCGTGAGTGATGTGCGGTGCTCACCTCGTAACCGCGCCTATTACCGGGCTCGTCTTTCCAGCGCGCTGTTGCAATGTGGAGATCGGGCGCAGGCGATCAATGAGGGCCTGTCCATCCTGCCCGACCTGGGCGTACGCGTGACCTCCCGGCGCACGCTGAACGAGTTGCAACCGGTAAGGGCCGCCGCCGAACAGCTCGCCGCCGAGGAGTTCTGCGTGCGCTTCGACCAGGCGGCTCGTTCCTTCTCGGCACCTGACCCTGGGAGCCGGATATGACCGAGCCGACCTTTCGCCGTTACGATGCCGCAGCCGCCAGGCGCATACGCGACCAGGTGGCCTTGATCCACCGTGACGCCTACGCGGACCGGATCGCCCAGGGAGACCCTTTCACCGCAGAGGACGAGGCCATGCGGCGCTTCGACCTTTATGCCGCCAAATCCGGGTTCGACCTTGTCGTGGCCTATATCGACGGCGAACCGGTGGGGCAGGCGTGGGGATGGTCGCTGGACGAACGCTCAGGAGCCGCGTGGTGGCGTGGGTTGGAGTATGAGCCGGAGCCCGGGTTCACCCATGAAGACGGGCGCAGGACATTCGCCCTGTCCGAGATCATGGTCCGGAAGCCACGGACAGGTCGTGGCCTTGCCCGTGCCCTCCATGACGAACTACTCTCCGCGCGTCCTGAGCCGCGTGCCACACTCCTCGTCCAGCCGGTGAACGAAAGGGCGTACCGCGCCTACCTGAAATGGGGCTGGACCAAGGCCGCCGAGCTACGCCCCGGCATGCCGCACGCACCCCTGTTCGACGTCCTCATGCTCTACCGGAACTAGCGTCAGGTGAGTTCGAGGCCGCCGTCGATGGTGAGGACCTGGCCGGTGAGCCAGGTGGTGGCCGGGTCGGCCAGGTGGAGGATCCAGGTGGACACCTCGTCGGGTTCGCCGCGGCGGCCGAGGGGAATGCGGGCGGCCTCGTCCTGCTTGATCTGTTGGATGGTCGCCTCGGGTAGTCCGGCCGCGGCCAGGGCCTCGCTTTCGGTCGGGCCGGGGGCCAGGGCGTTGACCCGGATGCCGTCGGGGGCCAGCTCGACCGCCCAACTGCGGGTGAGCTGTTCCAGAGCGGCCTTGGTGGCGGCATAGTGGGCGCTGCCCGGCAGGGGCCGGTGGCCGTAGGTGCTGGAGATGTTGACGATCGAGCCCCTGGTCTGGCGCAGGTACGGCAGGGCGGCCCCGGCCAGCAGGCTGGGGGCGACGACGTTGACGTCGAACAGGCCGGTGATGCCCTCGGCGGTGGTCTCGGCCAGCGGCATGCGCCTGGTGGCGCCCGCGTTGTTGACCAGTACGTCCAGGCGTGCCCACCGGCTGATGGCGGCGTCGATCACCTGCTGCGGCGCCCCCGGGGCGGACAGATCGGCCGGGAGGGTGACGATGCCGGGATGGCCGGTGGCGGTCTCCGCCAGGGCGTCCGGGCGGCGTCCGACGCCGAGGACGTGGGCTCCGGCGCGGGCGAAGGCGCGGGCGGCGGCGCGGCCGATGCCCGATCCGGCACCCGTGACGATGACGACCGTACCGGTGAAAGCGCCGTGCTGCTGGACGGACATATCGCTCACTTCGTTCGCTGTTCGTAGAACATCGAACAAGCTACCATGGTCGTCATGAGACAGGCGCGGCATCCGGACCTGGGCGAGGTGGGTCTCATGCAGGTGATGGGGGCGCTCAGCGACCCGATCCGCGTCGGATTGGTGCGGGTGCTCGCCGACGGCCGCGAGCGTGGCTGGGGCGAGTTGCGCGCCCCGGTCGCCAAGTCGACCCTCAGCCATCACCTCCGCGTGCTACGCGACGCCGGAATCACCCGGACCCGCCAGGAAGGCACCCGCTGCTTCGTCGAACTGCGCCGCGCGGACCTGGAGACCCGCTTCCCCGGCCTCCTGAACGCCGTTCTGGACGCGGCACACGGCGACGACGTCGGCGGCCAGGTCGGCCTGACCGGCGACGAGACCACGGGCTGACCTGAGGGGCCTGAGGGGCCTGAGGGTACTGATCAGCCTGGTTTGATCGTGACGAGCTGTCCGAATAGCAGGAGCAGCCGGTAGGCGTCGGCGAAGTCCGCGGTGGTGAAGGCGACCGTACGTCCGCCGGCGGCTCGTGAGACGCCTGGCACCAGCGTTGCCAGATCGGCCGTGAGCGGGTTGTGCAGATCGACCTCGACGTCGAACGGTCCTGAAATGGTCAGCGGTGGAATCTGCGCTCGCCGCGCGATGGCGTCGGCGGCGGCCTGGCGTAGCCGCTCGCGGGCCTCTTCGGGGTGCAGGGTGACGGCGGCGGCCTGTCCGAGGGAGTGTTTGACCGCGACGGCGACGGCCGAAGGAACCAGCTCGTGCAGCTCGGCCCCGGCCGCGTCGTCGCCGCTGAGCAGTACGACCGGGACGCCCATATGCCCGGCCATGGCGGCGTTGAGACCGATCTCGCCCATGGAACGCCCGGCCACGCGTACGTCCAGGATGTCGTCGTTCATCGTGTGCGCCAGCAACCCCGGCCCGCCACTGGCTCGGGCGTGGTAACCGATGAGCATGGCGGCGTCGGTGTGCTCGTCGAGCCCGGCCAGCATGCCCAGTGGGCGCGGCTTGCCACGGACCAGGTGTGCCCGCCGGTCGAGCTGCTCCGGAAGGATGTTGCGGAACGGTCCGTGCGCGTCGGCGACCAGGACGTCGGCGGTGGGTTCGGCGTCCAGCACCCCGGCGATCACGCTGTTCGCCTCGGCCGTCGTCAAGGCCCGGCCGCGCTCGTAGTCGTATCCCCCTGGATTGGTCTCGGTGGGATGCACGATCCCCGAGATGCCCTCCATGTCGACAGAGATCAGCACCTTCACACCCGGACCCTACGGGATTCCTCCCAGAGAGTGGGAATACATCCGGAACAGGTTCCGGTTACACCAAACGGAACACATTCCGATTCGAGGGGAAGCAGTCATGGCAGCGAAGAACGACGCGGTCGAGAAGTTCACGGTCGGCTCGCCTGATGTCTGGTGGCAGCGGGGCGAGCAGAAGATCTTCCTTGGGGACGTGCTCGACGGCTCCAACGATGTGAAGATGTCGGTCGGCTACGCGCGCTACGACGGAGCCGAGAGCAACCCCTGGACCGTCACCTACGACGAGGCCCTGATCGTGACCAAGGGCCGGTTCATCGTGGACGGTGAGAACGGGCCGGTCAGCGCCGGGCCGGGGGAGGTCATCTACCTGCGCGCCGGGGCGAAGGTGGTCTACCGGACCGAGGAGCCGACCGAACTGGTCTACGTCACCTACCCGCACTGGTACGAGGCGACCAGTGGTTCGCCGGAGGCCGCCAGGCTGGCGGAGTTCCACCGCGCGGACTGAGCCGCGGACTGAGCCGCGGACTGAGCCGCGGGCCGAGTTTCGGTCCGTCTCCGACCACCCGCGACCCCTGGTCCGTGTTCACGCTGGGCCAGGGGTTTGCCGGGAGTTCGCACTGCACGGGAAAGACGGCATGAGGGCGTGTCCAGAGTTTTTCGGGAGACTGCCACATCTGGACAAATCAGATGAAATCCAGCGCTACCAGATGGGGTTCCGTAAGAATCGGGCACGGCACTCAACCGATCACTTTCCGGAGAAATGCGAACAGTGAGGTAGCAGACGACCATGCACAATGCCGATCTCTCGAACGCCGTCTGGCGCAAGAGCAGTCGTAGTAACGGACACACCAACTGCGTTGAAGTCGCCGCTCTCCCGAACGGGGATGCGGTGGCGGCGGCGGGCGCGCGGCGGGCGTTCGCCGTGCGTGACTCCAAGAACCGCGCCGGTGGGGCACTGGTGTTCGGTGTGGCCGATTGGGAGTCGTTCGTCGCGCATGTCAAGGCGGGTGAGTACGATGTGCGGCCGTCCAGTGGTCGGCCATCGGCACCAGGAATCTGAGGTCATGGGCGGCTGCCAAGGGCAGTACGCCATTTGATGGAGTGGTGACCGATGGCCGCGCATCCGGCGTTTTCCTAAGCGATCGACCTGCGCGATCTGGAGGGTCTGCCGGCCGTCGGGCCACCAAAAGACGAATTATCCATAACAGAACAACGGCCCGGCCATCCTCGCCGGCAGTTCAGCCCTCGGCTCAGCCCTCGGCGAGGACGGCCTCGGCCGCGTCGCCGACGATGTGGCGGAGGTGGTCGTTGGCCTCCTCCAGGGCCGCGATCACCAGCGCCCGGGTCTCCTTGGGCAGGTGGCCGAGGGTTTCTTCGGCAAGCTCGGCCCAGGCGCGTTCGATGGCGGGGATCAGGTCCCGGCCGCGTTCGGTCATCACCACGCGGACCTGCCGCCGGTCGGTAGGGACCGGGACGCGGCGGAACAGTTCGGATTTGTCCATGCGGGCCAGGCTGCGGGTGGCGGTGGGCGGCTCGATGCCCAGGCGGGCGGCCAGTTCGGAGACCGTCATCCCGTCGCCGGCCTCGGCGAGCACCCACAGCAGCACGTCCTGGCCGGGGTGCAGGCCGAGGGCGGCCAGTTTGCGCGCCTTGGCGGCCCGGTAGAGCTTGGCCGCCTTGTTCAGTGCGCGGTTGATCCTGGCGACCTCGGCGAACTCCATGCCGCCCACCCTATCGATGTATAGTCGGCTATTAGTTAGTCGGCTATCTATCTCTGTGGAGGGACCGATGGACCTTCGTCTGCGGGATCGTGTGGTACTGGTCACCGGCGGTTCCGGTGACATCGGCGCGGCCGTCGCGACCGCCTTCGCCGCCGAGGGGGCCAAGGTCGCCGTCGGCTGGCACTCCCGGCCGGACCGGGCCGACCAGGTCGTCGGCGCGATCGGCGAGGCGGGCGGCACCGCACTCGGCGTACGCGTCGACCAGGGCGACCCTGGCTCGATGGCCGAGGCCGTGGCCACCGTCGAGGCCGGGCTCGGCGGCATCGACGTCCTGGTCGGCAACGCGGTGGCCTGGCCGGATCGGCAGGAGACCTGGGACTCGCTGGTCCGTGCGCTCACCGTGAACGTCGCGGGCACGGTACGGCTGGCCGAGGCAGTGTTCCCGGGGATGCGCTCCCGGGGCTGGGGGCGCGTCGTGCTGATCTCGTCGGACGTGGTGGACCAGCCGGTACCGGCGTTCGCCGGTTATCCGGCGGGCAAGTCCGCGATCGAGGCCGCCGCCCGGGTGTTCGCGCTGCGCGAGGCCCGGCACGGAATTTTGACCAACGTCGTACGCCCCGGATTCACGCTCACCGAGCGCGCGCTGACCCATCCCGGCTTCGGCCAGAAGCTGGTGGACGCCGAGTCCGAGAAGACCCCCACCGGCCGCATCTGCACCCCGCAGGACGTGGCCGACCTCACCGCCTACCTTGGCTCCGACGCGAACGGCCACGCCAACGGGGAGATCATCGCCGTGGCGGGCGGCCGGCACCTCACCCGATAAGACCCGGACACCGGCACGGGCGCGACTTGACCTTGACGCGACGTCAACGTTTCTAATGAGCATCGACACGAGGTCAGGCGAGTCGCAGGAGCAGGAGAGGGTCCGATGATCAAAGCCGCGCGTGCCGTGATGTTCCTGGTGATTCCGGGGGAACTGCTGCTGTTCATCCTGCTCGTCGCCGGGGTGCGCCTGCCGGCGCCGCTGCTGGTGGCGGCCGAGGTGGCCGTCGTACTGGCGCTGGTTCTGGAGGTCACGACCGTCGTCCGCCTCTACCGGGCCGAACGGCGGCGTGGCACGGTACGTCGGGCCGCGCTCGCCGCGACCTTCGCCACGCTGGTGCCCGTGCAGGTCCGCCGGTTGCTGATGATCGAACTGCGGGGCGTGGCCGGCCTGGGCATCTGGCTCGCCCGCCGCCGGCACGGCGTGCCCCCGGGCGGCGTCGCCGTGTCATACTCCCGAGAGCAGGCCACGATGACGCTGATCATGCTGTTCGCGCTGGTCATCGAGACGGTCGCGCTGGACGTACTGCTGTCCGCGCTCGACGTGCCGACCGGACTGCGGATCGCGGTGCTGGTGCTGGACATCTACGGCATCCTGTACGGGCTGATGTTCGCCGCCGCCTGCGTCACCCGCCCGCACGTGATCACCCCCACCGAGCTGCGCATCCGCTACGGCGTGTACTTCGATCTGCGCATCCCCAGGGAACTGATCACCTCGGTCCGGTCGTCCCGCAACCTCAACGAGAAGGGCATGATCGGCCTGGCCGACGGAAGGCTCGGCGTGGCCGTGTCGTCCCAGACCAACATGACCGTCGAACTCGCCGAACCCATCACCGTGACCCGCCCCCTGGGCGCCCAGGCCGAGGCCAGAGTGATCCGCTTCTTCGCCGACCAGCCCGACACCGCCCTACGCGCCCTCCGCCCCACCGGCCACGAAGCGCTCACCTAAGGAAGCGGATCTCGTTTCGAGCGGTGGTCGGCCCACAGATCGACCGCCTGGGGGCGTGGCCGGCGACTCCCGCGCGAGCCCGAACGCGGTGAGCACGGCATCCAGCGAGACCCGCCCTCCGGTATCGGTGACCGAACGGGCGAGCACCAGAGCCAGATCGCGCAGGTCGGCCTCGCTGATGCTCACCTCGGTGGCCCCATGCAGCAGCTCCACCCCCAAACCGTACAGAAGAGTGTTGCTTCAGGGGCGGTCTTCGGCCAGGGGTTTGGGGGTGAGGGGTTCGGTGAGTGGGGTGCCGGGGTGGTCTTTGACCAGGAATGTGGCGATGAGGCCGATCAAGGTGACGGTGGCGAGGTAGACGGCGACGGCGTAGACGGTGCCGGTGCGGGTCTGGAGGGCCTCGGCGATGGTGGGGGCGAAGGCGCCGCCGAGGATCGCGCCGATGGCGTACGAGATGGCGGCCCCGCTGTAGCGGACGCGGGTGGGGTACATCTCGGCGTACAGCGCGGGCTGGGGGCCGTAGGTCAGGCCGAGGCCGACGGTGAACAGGATGAGGGCGACGATCACCAGGGCGAGGTTCGCCGTGTTGATCAGCGCGAAGAACGGGAACATCCAGGCCAACTGGACGACGAAGCCGATCCGGTAGACGGGCAGCCGGCCGTACCGGTCGGCGAGCCACCCGCCGAGCAGGGTGCTCACCAGCCAGCCCACCGCGGAGATCATCACGGCGGCCAGCACGGTCGTGCGGTCGAGGTGCAGGGTCTTGACCGCGTACGACTGGATGTACCCGCCGGTGGTCATGTAGCCGACGGCGTTGTTGGCGGCGAACAGCAGTGCACCGACGATGACCAGGGCCCAATGATGCTTGAACAGCGGGACGAGCGGGACGTTGGACTGTGTCCGGGTCTTCTTGACCTCCTCGAACACCGGGCTTTCCGCCACCCGGGTCCTGATGTACATACCGAACACGATCAGCACGACGCTGAGCAGGAAGGGGATGCGCCAGCCCCAGGCGAGGAACCGGTCCGGGCCGGTGATCGCGGCGGTGGCGGCCAGGACGCCGTTCGCGAGCAGGAGTCCGATGGGCACCCCGATCTGCGGGAACGCGCCGTACAGGCCGCGCCGGTCGGCGGGGGCGTGCTCGACCGCGAGGAGTGCCGCGCCGCCCCACTCACCGCCCGCGGAGAGTCCCTGCATGATGCGCAGCAGGACCAGCAGGATGGGCGCGCCGACGCCGATCGCGTCGGACGAGGGCACCAGGCCCATCAGCGCCGTGGAGACGCCCATCAGGAGCAGCGTGAAGATGAGCATGGCCCGGCGGCCGATCCGGTCGCCCAGGTGACCGGCGATGACGGCGCCGAGCGGGCGGAAGAAGAAGCTGATGCCGATCGTCGCGAAGGATACGAGAAGGGCGTTTTTTCCGGCGCCGCCGAAGAATTGGGTGGCGAAGACGAGTCCGGCGCTGATCGCGTAGATGAAGAAGTCGTACCACTCGATCGTCGTGCCGACCATTGCGGCGAGTACGACACGGCGGTGTTCTCGGTCGAGAGTGATTTTGGTGGGGGGCATCTCGACTCCTTGCAGTTCAGGGACTGCCGGTAATCAATTTATACAAGATCGTATATGATCATGGAAGGGGCGGCAAGGGTTCATTGACAGGCGATGTCAAGGGAGTCCGTATTCGGGCCGGGGCCGGGGTCGGGGTCGGCGGGGTACACCGGGTGCGGCCGGGAGTACGAATCGTTTGCCTTTTCCGAGGGCGTGTCCGGGCTCGCTGTGGGGGTTTGCATCCCACCTCTCGGACGGTTCTGGCGGTTCTGGCGGTTCTGGCGGTTCGGATGCGGCGATGGGGTGGTGGGACCGACCGATGGCCGGGCACGGTCGTCGCGATCGGTTTCTTCGCGCGGCGGGTGGGCGGGGCTGCTCGGTTCGACCGGAGACCAGGTCCGCTTGGCCGATGGCCGGCTGGGATCGCCTGATCCGGTCCGATCTTTCGGCGCGCGGCCCGGTTCGGCGGTGGGATCGCCCGGTCCACGCGGTGGCCCGGCCTGCGCCCGGTCGCGGTCCCTCGGCGTACGGCCTGGGCCGGTCGTCGGCTCGCCCGGCCCGTACGGCGGGCGGGTGACCTTCGGCCGTCCCCGCCCAGGGGCGGCGGTCGGTTCGCCGGGCCCTAGCGCGGGACGGTCCGGATCATCCGGCCCGTATGGCGGCGGGACAGGATCCCCCGGCCCGGTCCAGGTCCGGAGTAGGCCGCTCGACGCGCGGCCCAACCCGGCCGAGGGGGCGCGGGGCCCAGGTGCCGGCGGGTCACCTGCTTCCATCGGCCAAGGCTGGAGTAGGCCGCTTGAGATGCGACCCAGCCCCGCCGAAGGGGCGCGGGGCCCCGGTGCCGGCGGGGCAGCCGCTTCCATCGGCCAGGATTGGAGTAGGCCGTTTGAGATGCGGACCCGGTCCGCTGTAGGGGGCTGGTGCTCGGGCGATGGCCACGGTGGGGCAGCCGCTTCCATCGGCCAGGGGCGGAGTAGGCCGCTTGAGGTGCGGTCCAACCCGGCTGAGGGGACGCGGGGCTCAGGTGATGGCCATGGTGGGTCGCTTGCTTCCAGCGACGGCTGGGCGGGGGCGCCGGGTTCGAGCGGTGGGGCGGATCGCCCGGACGGTGAGTGAGTGGGGGTGACCGGTGGGCGGTCGAGGGCGGCCACCGACTGGGCGACCTTGCGGCGGATCAGGGCGTAGTCGGGATAGGCCGTGTCGATCAACGGCGGAACGAACTGCACGCTGCTCATCGGCGCGTCCTTGACCTTCGCCGACAGATCGATCAGCGCGGGCAGCAGCGACTGCGGGATGTCGGTCGCCACCGCCCGCTTCGCGGCATGGGCCAGCCCGTCGAAACTGCGCAGCAGCGTGGCCGGGTCGGCCTGCCGGACGACCGCGTTGAGCAGGCACTTCTGCCGTGACATGCGCACATAGTCGCTGCTGTCGGTACGCGAGCGGCCGAACCACAACGCCGCCTCGCCGGACAGGCGGCGGGTGCCCGCCGGGATGTGCCCTTCGTTCCGCCTGCCGTACACGATCGGGTCCTTGACCGTGACGGTCACGCCGCCGATCGCATCGATGAGCTGCGCGAACCCCCGCATATCGATGATCACGTAATGGTCCACGGGCAGGCCGAGCACGCCGCTCACCGTCTCCTTGAGCAGGGTGGCGCCGTACCGGCCGTGCGGCGCGCCGGGGACGATCTCGGGGTGTTCCTCGGCGTACTGGTAGATCTCGTTGAGCAGCCCGGGGGTGTGCGGGGGTGTGCCGCTGAAGCCCCACGGGAAGCGGGCCCTGGCCGGGCCGGGCGGCATGGGGACGCGTTGCAGGTTGCGGGGCAGGCCGAACAGCACGCTACGGCCGGTCACGGTGTCGATGGTCGCGAGCGTGACGCTGTCGGTGCGCACTCCGTACCGGCCGGTGGCGGAGTCCGCGCCGAGCAGCAGGATGTTCAGCCGGCGGCGACCGGCCCACGCGTCCGGGCCGCTGCGCTCGCCCGGGGCGAACACGCTGGTCACCAGGTCGCTGGACACGTACGCGAGCCGGGCCAGCAACAGGGTGGGCGTCGCCACGACCAGGCACAGCAGGCCGACCATGGCGGTCATCAGCGGCCCGGCCGGTTCGTCGGCGGGCCGTACCAGCCGCCACGAGCACACGATCACCGACACCCAGGCCAGCGCCACGGCGACCAGCGCGGCGGCCAGGCCGGTCAGCCAGCCGGGCTGCACGGCCAGCGTGAGCAGCCGGGCCCGGTGTCCGGTGACCAGTACGACGGCCGCGATCACCACCGCCGCCTGTGCGGCCATCAGCCCCAGCCCGGTACGCCCACGCCAGGCCACGAGATGCGCCAGCCCCCAGAGGACGGCGGACCCGGCGGTGAGCGCGAACCCCTTGCCCGCACCGAACCCCTTACTCGCGGCACTGTGCCTGCCGACGCGCCCGTTCCGCATAAGCCGCCGCCCCCTCGCGATCAGCCGCCGCCCTTCGCATCCGACCTCAGAGGAGAAAGCCCATCACAGAACCGCTGTTTTCTCCGCTGACGTTGGCATACGCCGGGTAAAGATCGCGCGAGCGTAGATCGTTTGAATAACGGCAGGTCAGCCGGAGAAGCCCGGTCATCCCCCTGCCGTCCGATCCACATAACCCGCCTCGGCCCACCCGATGCGGGCGAGCTCTTCGGTCCGCCCGGTCCGTCCGGTCCCCTCCGATGCGGGCGAGCTCTTCGGTCCGCCCGGTCCGTCCGGTCCCCTCCGATGCGGGCGAGCTCTTCGGTCCGCCCGGTCCCGCCTTCCGTCCGGGGCGTGCGAGTCGTCTGCCCCCGCTTGATGCGGGCTTCTATTGGATGTTGGCGAGCCCTTCGGGCCGCCGGTCTCACTGTCCCTCCGGGCGGTGGAAGTCGTCCGACCTACCTGCCCGCGATCCATGGGGGCGGTGCCGGAGAGCGCACTGGGTCGCCCGCCTCTGGCGTGCGTCCCGGGCCAACAGGCGATCCGACCTGGCTTGTGCCCGCGATCCATGTGCCGGTGCGAGTCGCCCGATGCGGTCGATTCCGATCTGGGCGGCCCGCCCGGATGTCCGCGACCTGGGCGAGCCCTTCTACGCGGACTGGTCGGGGCGGGCGAGGCGTACCATTCGCCCGACCCGACCGGTCCGTAGGAGAGCCGACCGGGCTCCGCGACCCGACCCGTCCGCCCCGCCCCGACCCGGCCGGGTGGGCTGGGCTAGGTCGAAGGGGGCGCGGGATGTTTCACGTGAATCAATTGGTGGGTTCTTCGGTGCGGCCGGACTCCCAGCGGGTGTGGAAGGAGCCTTCGGTGTCCACCCGGCGGTAGGTGTGGGCGCCGAAGAAGTCGCGTTGGGCCTGGGTGAGGGCGGCCGGGAGGCGGTCGGCGCGGAGGGCGTCGTAGTAGGCGAGGGCTGAGGCGAAGCCTGGGGCCGGGATACCGAGGCGGGCCGAGGTGGCGACCACGCCGCGCCAGGCGTCCTGGGCGTCGCCGAGGGCGTGGGTGAAGTGGTCGTCGGTCAGGAGCGTCGGGCGCTCGGGGTCGGACTCGTAGGCGCCCCGGATGCGGTCGAGGAACTTGGCGCGGATGATGCAGCCGCCCCGCCAGATCGTCGCCATCGCGCCGGGGTCGATCTCCCAGCCGTACTCCGCGCCGGCCGCCTGGATCTGGTTGAACCCCTGCGCATAAGCGATGATCTTGGACGCGTACAGCGCCTTCTCCACGTCGTCCGGTGACACGTCCCCCGGTACGGCGCGCGGTCCCGGCAGCCCGTGGCCCGCCTGCCGCAGCTCGGCGTGCCCCGACACCGACCGTGCGAAGACCGCCTCGGCGATGCCGCTGACCGGTACGCCCAGGTCGAGCGCGGTCTGTACGGTCCAGCGGCCGGTGCCCTTCTGCTCGGCCTGGTCGAGGATGACGTCCACGAACGGCTTGCCGGTCCTCGCGTCGGTGTGCGCGAGCACTTCCGCAGTGATCTCGATCAGGTAGGAGTCGAGCCGCCCTGAGTTCCACGACCTGAAGACTTCGGCGATCTCCGCCGGCGCCAGCCCGGCCCCCTGCCTGAGCAGGTCGTACGCCTCCGCGATGAGCTGCATGTCGGCGTACTCGATGCCGTTGTGGACCATCTTCACGAAATGGCCCGCGCCGTCCGGGCCCACATGGACGCAGCACGGTGTGCCGTCCACCGTGGCGGCGATGCTCTCCAGCAGCGGCCCGAGCGCCTGGTAGGACTCGGCGGAACCGCCGGGCATGATGCTCGGGCCGTTCAGCGCGCCCTCTTCGCCGCCGGAGATGCCCGCCCCGACGAAGTGCAGGCCGCGCTCACGCAGTGCCGCCTCGCGCCTGCGGGTGTCGGCGAAGTGCGCGTTGCCGCCGTCCACGATCATGTCGCCCGGTTCGAGCAGCGGGGCGAACTCCTCGATCACCGCGTCGGTCGGCGCGCCCGCCTTGACCATGATGACCAGCCTGCGCGGGCGTTCCAGGGAGGCGACGAACTCCTCCGCCGTCTCGGCGGGCACGAACTCGCCCTCGTGCCCGAACTCCTCGACCAGCGCCTTCGTCCGGGCCACGGTCCGGTTGTGCAGCGCCACCACGTGCCCGTGCCTGGCGAGGTTACGGGCCAGGTTGCGGCCCATGACCGCGAGGCCGGTCACTCCGATGACTGCCTTGTCCGCCATATCGGCTCCTTGCCGTTTCGCTCTGTCGCCGTGTCACTCGACCGACTACTCGATCTATTCGCCCGATCACTGGCTTTACTCGACCAATCCTGCATCCAGGACCGGCACGGCGCAGCGCCACCCCCGAACTCACGCGGTCAGATCGATTACCACCTTGACGTCGCCGGGCCCGGGGGCCATCGCCTCCTGGGCCTGCTCCAGCGGAATCCGGCGGGTGATCATCCGCTCCAGCCAGCCGTGGTCGGCCTTGGCGAGCGATTCGGCGGCGAGCCGGTAGTGGTGCAGGTTGGCGTTGACCGAGCCGAACACCACGTCGTTCTCCAGCACGATGTCCCGGTTGATCGACCCGGCGTCCACCTGGAGCGGGCGGCCGGTGGCGGACACGCCCGTCAGGCAGACGATCCCGGCCGCCGCCGTGTTCGCCATCGCGTCGAAGACCAGCCGCCCCACGCCGGTGGCCTCGATGATGATGTCCGGCTTGGCCTCGCCGACCGCGTCCGCGATCGTCCCAGTGTGGTAGGTCGCGTCCAGTTCGGCGGTGAGCGCGGGCTTGATCCCCTTCTCGGCCAGGTCGAGCACATGCACTTCGAGCCCGCGCTGCCGGCCCATCATGGCGGCCAGCAGGCCGATCGGCCCGGCCCCGGTGACCAGTACGCATCTGGGCCCGTACCAGGCCCGCGCGCCGATCCGCTCGATCTGGTCCCACGCCTTGGCGAGGACGGTGGCGGGCTCCATGAGCACCCCGACCCGCGCCAGCGCCGGGTCCAGCTTGACCGCGTAGTCGGCCTCCACGGTCCACAACTCGCTGCCGAAGCCGTGGATCTGCTTGATCCCGCGCTCCACGTAACGCCCGTTACGGCACATGTCGAACTCACCGCGCGCACAGGCGGGGCACGGCACCGGGTCGGGGCGGCGGACCACGCCCACCACGAGGTCGCCCTCGGCGAAATCGGAGCCCTCGGGGGCCTGGATGACCTGGCCGAGGGATTCGTGACCGAGGATGAGCCGGTCCGCGCCCTCCGGCGGCCAGCCGTACTCGCCGTTGACGATCTCCCGGTCGGTGCCGCAGATGCCCAGCGCGAGCCCGCGCACCAGCAGGTCGCCCTCGTGCGGCACCGGGTCGGGAACCTCTTCGACCCGGAGTGACCCGGGCTGGCTGGTTTTTACCGTTATGGCGCGCATACCGTTCCCCTTTTCAGGCCGTGTACCTGCGCATTTACCCCGGCGACCGGCCCTTAGGCCGACGGTGTGCCGCGGGCGTTTGCGGTGCTTTGAGAGGGGTGTCGCCTGCACAGTCGTCCAACACCTGAGATACTTGAGGTACCCGGCTACCCCGCCATGACGGCCATCCGCGCAGCATATCCCTCAGGAGGGCCATGAATATCGTCCTTGTACGCAGCATTCACCCACATGTACGATCATGAAGGTTCAGCCGAAGAAACGCGCTCGCGACGTCTCTCTCGCCTTGACCTACGCCTGTACCGTCAGCGCCCATGAGATGGTCGTCGGCGGTCGGCCTGACGTGCCGACCGTCGAACGCGGCACCACCTGGGAGCCCCGCCTGATCAGCCGCCACCAGGAGCTCACCGAGATGTTCGCGCGGCTGCTGCTGGTCCGCCTGCGCGCCCGGGTCGACCGGCTGGCCGCGCTGGAGAGCGAGTGCCACCGGCGGGCCGGGGAGGCGGCGCTGCCCGGCGCGCTGGCAGGCGTCCTGCGGGGCCTGGTGAGCAGGCGTGGTCCGGGCGCCGTGGCCGGTTCGGTGCGCTGGCTGTGCTCCCCGGTACGGCGGCGCGACTTCCGCCGCGCGTACACCCTCGCCGCCCACCTCGCCGACCTGGCCCGTACCACCGTGATCGAGGCCGGCGCGGCATACGACCCAGTGGTCCGCACCCGGCTCCTCGCGGCCACCCGCTACCAGGCCACCCGAGATGTCCTCGACTTCACCCTTGGCGATCCCTCCCTCGCCGGTCCACCCGACCGCCTGCTCGCCGAACTCGACTGGCTCGACACCCACCTGCCGCCCCGTGAAGGGCGTTCCTGACCCTGCCCGGGCGGGCCGCCATCATGCATGTGACGGGCGCGCCACTCCGCGCCGCCCGCCGGGTCGTGATCCCGCCTGCCCCGGGCAGGTCAGAATCGTCCCTCTCGTCGGAGACGCCGGAACCTGTCAGAGTAAAGCGCATGCGATGCACCCAGTGCGATGGCGCCGATCTGGAGCCCGGCTTCATCGAGGACAGCGGGGAGGCGTCCCAGGGATACGGGCGGTGGATCGCCGGTCCGCTGGAACGCGGGCTTTTCGGCGGGGCGCGGCGGATGGGCAAGCCGCGCTGGATCATCGATGCGTTCCGCTGCACCCGCTGCTCGCATCTGGAGCTGTTCGTGCGCCCGAAGGACTGAAGGACCGAACCCCGGCGTCAGAACGCGCAGACCACGCCGTCGCCATCGCGATCAACATACCACTTGTACTCCGGGTGCTCGCCCTTGCGGTAGTTGCCGTATCCGTGGGCGTTGGCCTCCTCGCAGGAGGCGTATCGGGGGTGGGACTCGGTACGCAACCCGACCGGCGCGGACTGCGGCTGCTGGTCCGAAGGCCGCTGGTCCGAAGGCCGCTGATCCGAAGACCGCTGATCCGAAGGCCCCTGACCCAACGGCTGCGGATTCACAGGCTGCTGGTTCTGGGAAGGGTTCTGCCCGGAAGGCCGCTGCTGCTGCTGTTCTTGCGCGGGCGGTTGCTGTTCGTTGCCGGCGAGGATCAGCACGATCGCCGTGTCCGTGGTGGCCTGCTGCCCCGCGGCCGGTGACTGCGCGACCACCCGCCACTGACTCTCCTGGGCGACCTCTTTCCCGTCCGTGCCCCGCGCCGTGACGGACGTGAACCCCAACCGCGTCACCGTGGCTCGCGCCGTGGCCCCGTCCATCCCGGAAAGATCGGGCACCGCGACCTGTCCCACCGCAGGCTGCGACGGATCGGACACCCCCGGATCGGACGGCACGAACTCCTCCCCCACATCGGACTCCGCCGTGGCCACCGGCGTGGGAGTCGTCTGCGTGATGCCGCCCGTGTAAACGATGGCCAGCGCCCCCGCGACCGACAGCACGGCCAGGATGACCCCGATGACCACCAGGGCGATGGCCAGGTGCCTGGGCATCTCGCGGCGCGGCGGCTCCGGCGGCGGCTGCGCCGGGATCCACGGATAGCTCCCGGGAGGCGGATGACTCACCGCGACCTCCCGCGTCGTCTTCTGAAGCTTCGCCAACCGTTCTAAAGTTCGCTAACCGGAGTCTAAACGTTCGTCTACCGGATCGCCGATCTCACCGGCGGATCGGACGTCCGGGCAGCGCCGACAGCACGAGTTCGCCGTCGCTCACCACGGCCTCGCCCGCGACGAACACATGCGCGTAACCGGCCGAGGGCCGCGTGCTGTCCTCGTAGGTGGACCGGTCGGTGACCGTGGCCGGGTCGAAGACCACCAGGTCGGCGTCACAGCCGGCCTGGACGCGCCCCTTGCGGCGCAGCGCGGGCACCGACTCGCCGAGCACCTGAGCGGGCAGCGTGCTGGCCCGGGAGACCGCCTCCAGCAGCGAGAGCGCCCCGGTCTCGCGTACGTAGTGGCGCAGCACCTTGGAGAACGTGCCCGCCGTACGCGGGTGGGTCACCGCGTCCTTGGGCAGCGGCCAGGCGTAGGGGTCGGGGACGCCGGAGGTCCAGGTCAGCGGCATCGCGTCGGAACCGATCACGGTGCTTCCGGCGAGCAGCGCCCGGTCCAGGAAGATCCGGTCGGCGGGCAGCCGTTCGTCCAGGGTGTGGATGATGGCCAGCCCGCCGGGATCGTCGGCGCGCAGCCTGGCCAGCCGGGCGGCGTCGGCCACGCGTTCCCCGGTCGGCGTGTAGACGATGGAAGCGGGCGTCATGCCCCATTCGGCCAGCCGCTCGGGGGCCAGGAACGACGCGCCGATCCCGGTCATGCCCGCGCCGTACGGGTACGCCTCGGTGGACACCCGCGCGCCCTCCGCGCGGACCTTCTCCACCAGGCCGAGCACCCGGTCGATCTGCCGGGTGGAGGTGCTGTTGACGTGGCAGTAGTGCATGTGCGCGCCGGTCTCGGCGGCCACCCTGGTCAGCTCCTCGGCCCCGTCGATGAGGATGTCGGGCACGCGTTCGACCAGGTCACGGCTGTGCGTGTAGGTCGGTACGCCCGCCGCCGCGGCCAGCCCGGCCACCGCCGCGTACTCCTCGTGGGCCACGCCGGGCGCGTAGCCCATCAGGATGCCGACGCCGAGCGCGCCGTTGGCCAGCTCGCCGCCGAGCAGTGCCAGGATCTCCTCAAGCGCGCGGCCGGTGGCGGGGGCCTGCCAGCGCGGGTCGCCGATGCGGCCGAGCGTCGAGCCGATGCCGCCGCCGGGCGGCATGCCGCCGATGACCGCCATCCTGGCCTGGGTCCAGGAGGCGGCGAAGCCGAAGTTGAGCGGGCGGCCCTCGGCGGTGGCCTCGTTGTACGCCTCGGCCACCGGGGTGGCGCCGGCCTCCAGCTCAAGGGCGGTGGTGACGCCGTCGAGGGCCTGGAGCCGGTGCCCGGCCAGCGTCTGGGCGTGGCTGTGCATGTCGATCCAGCCGGGCGCAACGGCGAGGCCGGGTACGTCGAGCGTGCGCCGGCCGTGCAGGGGCGTCGTGGAGACGCCGGTGATGACGTCTCCCGTCACGCCGACGTCGGCCACGGCGTCGAAATTCGTCTCCGGATCGAGGACTCGCCCGCCACGGAGCACCAGATCGTGCGTCTCGGCCACCGGCCGATCATATCCGGGGCCGTTCCGAGGTCCAGGGTAAGACCCACGAGGGCTACGACTTGTGCCGGGGGATCCAGCGCTCGCCCAGCTCCCGCGCGGTGGGCGCGCTGCCCGGCAGCGGCGTGGCCCGGGCGGGGCCGGCGCGCAGCGCGTCGAGCGTGAGCGTGAGGTAGCGGTGCCGCAGCTCGGAGATCCGCTCGGGCGAACCGATCTTGATCGCGGTCTGCTGTTCGAGCAGCATGGTCAGGTCGTTCAGCTCGATGTCCGGGCGGATCACCCCGGCCTCTTTGACCGCGTCGAACAGCGCCGTGTTCAGCTCCTCGGCGCGGGCGCTCTCGCGCATGTGGTCGTCGGTGGGCGTGAACGTGCCGGCCAGGTTCTGGGTCAGGGAGTGGGTGTCGGCGTCGGTCAGCCCGCGAAGGAACCCCTCGAACGCGGTCCACGGGTCGCCGCCGCCGGTGAGCGCGGCGAGCGCGGCCTCGGCCTCGGCGTTGTAGCGCTTCAGCCCGTCCAGGCAGAGCCTGCGAAGCAGCTCCTCCTTTGAGGGGTATCGCCGGTAGAGGGCACTGATGCCCACTCCGGCGTGCTCGGCGACCGCCGCGATGGGGGCGCTCGGGTCGGCGACGAAGACGGCCCGGGCGGATTGGAGGATCACCTCGTCGTTGCGCGCCGCCTGCGCCCGGCGCCCGCTCATGGGTACGTTCATACATCCCAGGGTAGCAGTAGAACGAATCATTCCGTTCTGCTAGACTAAGAGCAGAACGTTCCGTTCCAGAAGCCCAGGGAGTTCCTGTGATCAAGCCGTTCCGTCTCGACATCCCGCAGGCCGACCTCGACGACCTCCAGGCGCGGCTGGACCGCACCCGCTTCGCCGAGGAGCTTCCCGGCGCCGGCGGCGACTACGGCGTGCCGGTGAGCCGCGTCCGCGCGCTGGTCGAGCGGTGGCGCGACGGGTTCGACTGGCGGGCGCTGGAGGCCCGGATCAACGCCCACCCGCAGTTCACCACCGAGATCGACGGTCACGACGTCCACTTCCTGCACGTACGCTCGCCCGAGCCGGACGCCTTCCCGCTGGTCCTGACGCACGGCTGGCCCGGCACGATCGTGGAGTACCTGGACGTGATCGGCCCGCTCACCGACCCCCGGGCGCACGGCGGCGACCCGGCCACGGCGTTCCACCTGGTCATCCCGTCCATCCCGGGCTTCGGCCCGTCCGGCCCGACCACCGAGCGCGGCTGGAACCGCTACCGCGTCGCCGCCGCCTGGGCGGAGCTGATGGCCAGGCTCGGCTACGAGCGGTACGGCGCGGTCGGCAACGACGGCGGCTCGTTCGTGTCCCCGGAGCTGGGCCGGATCGCCCCGGACCGGGTGGCGGGCGTCCACGTCACGCAGATCTTCTCCTTCCCCTCCGGCGACCCCGCCGAGCTGGCCGACCTGACCGAGGACGAGCAGGCGGCCATCGCGCACCTTCAGTGGTTCTGGGAGAACATGGGGGCCTTCAACCAGCTTCAGGCGCAGCAGCCGCAGACCCTCGCGCACGCCATGGCCGACTCCCCGGCGGGCGTGGCGGGCTGGTTCGGCCAGCTCCTCGGCGAGGACGTGGACCTGGACTTCGCGCTGGCCAACATCGCGATGCACTGGCTGTGCGGCACCACGGCGTCCTCGATGCGCTTCTATTACGAGGACGCCAAGGCCACGCCGCCCACCGGGCCGACGACCGTGCCGATCGGCCTCGCGCGGTTCGGCGACGACTTCAAGTCGATCCGCAGGTTCGCCGAGCGCGACCACGCGCGCATCGCCGCCTGGAACACCTACGACCAGGGCGGCCACTACGCCGCCCACCAGGTCCCTGCGCTACTGGCCGGCGACGTCCGCGCCTTCTTCGCCGGTCTGCGCTGACCGCTCGCGATCCCCGGGGCCCAGGAGGGCTTCGGCGAGCCGCCGGTAGTACGGCTCGATCTGGTCGTAGGAGGCGTCGGCGAGGGCGGGGGAGCGGACCACCGACCGGGCCACGCTGATGCCGAGGACGAGGGCCCCGAGCAGCTCCGCGCGCAGCGCGGGGTCGGGGCCCTCGACCAGTTCTTCCAGGCTTTTCATGAAGCCGCCGCAGATCTGCTCCTGCATCCGCCGGTGCGCGGGCTCGTGGGCGGAGGAACGCAGCATCGCCACGAACGGGTGCTCGCCGCCGGTCTGGTGCCATTCCTGGGACACCACCGAGCGCAGCAGCAGGTCGGGCAGGGCGCTCGCGGGGCCGTCGAGCAGGGCCGCGCCCTCCTGGCCGCCCGCCTTGGCGACCTCGTCGAACAGGCCCTGTTTGGAGCCGAAGTAGCGGAAGATCAGGGTGGCGTCCACCCCGGCGTCGCGGGCGATGTCCCTGACGCTCGCCGCCTCGTACCCCTCGCGGGCGAAGCGGACCCGCGCCGCGCCCAGCAGCGCGGCCCGCGTGGCCCCCCGGTCGCGTCTGCGCCCTTCCCCCATTGGCCGTCCCTTCGGTCATCGGCCGTTGACATGGTAGCGGCCGATCCCGTACGTTCGCCGATGTCAGCGTTCGATGACTTAACGAGGAGTGCGAATGAGCACCTACGTCGTGACCGGCACCGACGGCATCGCGCGGGCCGTGGCCCTGGCCAGGCTGCGCGCGGGCGACACCGTGGTGGTCGTGGGCCGCAACGCCGAACGCGGGGAGAGCCTGCTCGGCGCGGGCGACGCGGTGTTCCTGCGGGCCGATCTCAGCCTGGTCGGCGAGACCCGGCGGGTGGCCGCCGAGATCGCCGAGCGGTTCCCGGTGATCGACGGCCTGGTGCTGTGCGCGCAGCACGGGCGCAGTGCCCGGCTGGAGACGGCCGAAGGGCTGGAGAACACGTTCGCGCTGTACTACCTGAGCCGCCGCGTGCTCGCCGACGCCCTCGCCGTACCGCTGGAGCGGGCCGCACGGCCCGTCGTGATCAACGTGTGCGCGCCGGGGGTGGACGCGGGCGAGATCCACTGGGACGATCTCCAGCTCCGCGGCGGCTACGCCCTGATGACCGCGATCTTGCAGGGCAGCAGGCTCAACGACCTGCTCGGCGTCGCCCACGGCACCCGGCCGGGCCGTACCCGATACGCGCTGGTCAACCCGGGCGGCGTGGCGACCAGCTTCTCCGGGGAGTACGACGCCGAGACCACGGCCGCGATCGAGCGGATGCGCGAGAGCGCCCGGCCGGTGGACGAGGCCGTCCTGCCGATCCTGGCGCTGCTCACCGACCCGCCCGCCGACAAGATCGGCGCCTACGCGCAGGGCGAGCGGATCGCCATGGACGGCCCCGCCTTCGACCCCGCCGCCGCCGAACGGCTGCGTGCGCTGACCGACGACCTGCTCAGCCGGGTGTGACGCGCGGAGCGTCGTACGGCAGCAACTCCTCGGCGCGCAGCGCGAGCAGGATGTCCGGGCGCACCAGGTCGGCGGCCGAACCCGCGCCGAGCAGGGTGAGAATGCGGCGAATGCGGTAGCTGACGGTGTTCTCGTGGATGGACAGCCGCTGCGCGGTGACCCGCGTGGACAGCCCGGCCGTCAGGAACACCCGCAGCGTCTCGATCAGCGCCGGGCTGGGCCGCAGCGGACGCAGGATGGTGTCGGCCAGCAGCCGGGCGTCCAGCGGGTTGCCGAGCAGCAGCACCTCGGGCACCACCCGCTCGAACGGCACGACCACCCGGTCGGCCCGCATCCGCAGGCCCGCCTCCAGCGCCGACACCGCCTCCCGGCACGACCCGCCCGCCTCGCCCAGCCGGGGACGCGGCTCGCCCAGGCCGATGACCAGGCCCTCCGGCACCCCCGGGCGGGTGGCCGCGCGGGCGAACGCGTCGGCGATGCCCGGCGAGTCGGCCAGTACCAGCAGCAGCGTGGAGCCCCGGGCCCCGACCAGCAGCCGGCTGCGCAGCCGGGGCGTCACCGCGTCCAGGATGATCCGCTGGGCGCGGGTGAGGGCCAGCGCCCCGGCGTTCGGGGGCAGCCCGATCGCCGCCGCCCGGTGCGGCACCTGGGCGGGCACCCCGACCAGGCGGGCGCGTTCCTCGACGTCGGCGGGGTCCAGCGGTTCGCCGCCGGCCAGCCGGGAGACCAGGTCGGTGGCGATCTGGTCCAGGTGGCCCGCCGACTCGGTGCGGGTGGTCCGGTAGGCGTCGATGGACGCCTCGGCCAGCGTGTCGGTGGCCGAGGCCAGCCGGTGCGACAGGTCGATCAGGCCCACGGTGTCGAGCGGCGGGCCGGCCGCCGCGAAGCGTTCCAGCAGCTCACGTTCGGCCGCGTGCCAGGAGGCGACCACGCCCTCCACCGGCACGCCCTGGATGGCCCGGCGCTGGCCGAGGGCCGCCGCCGGGGCCAGCTCCTCGCCGCGCGGCAGGCGGCGCGCGGCCACGGCGGTGAGCAGCGCCCGGACGTTGAGCGCGACCACGTTCGACAGGTCCTCGACGTCCATCCGGGCGTCGTCGTAGCCGGGCAGATGGCCCCACACGGCGGACACGAGCGTCGCGGCGATCTCGTCGGCCTGCTGGTGGAGCACCTGGGCCCGTTGTGTCAGATCCACAAACGCCCCCTTACCAGATTCACGTCGGTCCACGTAGTGGGGTCGCCAGGCACTATCTGACTATGGATTATCACAGGCCCCCAGCGAAAGGACCGCCCATGAGCGAAGAGGCGGCGGGCCGCCACCGGCTCGCCACCGACCTCGACGACCACGCCCTGGAACCCGTTCCGCGGGAACGGCGCAAGTCGCTGACCCAGATGATCATCGTGCAGATCGGCTGGAACATCAGCGTCAGCAGCTTCCTGGTGGGCGGCGTCGTCGGCGGAGGTACGAGTTTCGGCGAGGGAATGGCCGCGATCGTGGTCGGCAACCTCGTCCTGGTGGCCGTCTCGGCCCTGGTCGGGCTGGTCGGGTACCGCACCGGCCTGTCCAGCTACCTGGCCGCCCGCGCGGTCTTCGGACGGCACGGCGCGGTGCTGGTCTCGCTGCTGCTCGGGGTCATCGCGATGGGCTTCATCGGCGTGCTGATGGACACCTGGGGCGGCGCGGTCAACAAGCTGATCCCGGCGGTCCCCTCGTGGGCATTCGTGCTGCTGTTCGCGGTCGCCATCACCTCCACGTCGATCTTCGGCATCAAGGGCCTGGCCAGGTTCTCCGCCATCGCGGTGCCGATCGAGATCGCCATCGCGCTGGTCGCGCTGGTCAAGATCGGCGGTGGCGACGGCGGGTTCGGCGACGTGTTCGCGTACGTCCCGGCGGTGCCGATCGGGTTCGCCACCGCCGTGGGCGCGGTCATCGCCACCTGGGTCACCGGCGCGGCCCTGATCGGCGACGTCTCCCGCTACGCCACCCGGCCGCGGGACGTGCTGATCTCCAGCTTCTGCGGGTTCGTGGTCGGCGCGGGGGTGTTCGAGACGATCGCCACCGTGTCCGCGATGAAGGTCGGCAACAGCAACTTCGTGCTGGTCATGCAGGGTCTCGGGCTGCTCGCCCCGGCCGCGGTGATGCTGGTGCTGGCGCTGTGGAACACCGCCGACAACAACCTCTACTCCGCCTCGCTGGCCTTCACCAACGCGTCCAACTCCCTGCGCCTGCCGATCCGCAAGCCGGTGTGGAACGTGGTGGCCATCGTGATCGCGGTGGCCGTGGCGTTCGCCGGGCTGGCCGACTCGTTCCTGACGTTCCTCAACGTCATCGCGCTGGTGGCGCCGCCGTTCGCGGGCGTGATGATCGCGCACTTCTGGGTGCTGGCCCGCCGCGGCACGGGCCGCGAGCTGCTGGCCTCCGCGCCCGCCATCCGGGTGGAGGCGCTGGCGGCGTGGCTGATCGCGGCGGTGCTGTCCAAGTTCACGAACGTGCTGCTGGCGGACGCGATCGAGGGGCTGGTGTACGGGTTCGTCTGCTATGCCGTACTCGGCCTGGCGGTGCAGGCCGCCACGCGCGGCCAGGCGGCGCCCGCCGTTCAGAGAGGGAAGTCATGAGATTCGGGCTCGGGGTGCCGACCGGCACCGAGGGGCTGATGTACCCGGTCCCGTACGCCGACGCCGAGCAGGCCGTACGGCTGGCCGTCGAGGCCGAACGGCTCGGCTTCGACTCCGTGTGGGGCAACGACCACGTCACCACCCAGGCGTACGTCCGCGCGGAGTTCACCGAACCGCCGCGTTACTACGACCCGTTCGCCTACCTCAGCTACGTCGCCGCGCTCACCCGGCGGATCAGGCTGGCCACCGCGATCATGGTGCTGCCGTTCCGCAACCCGGTGGTGGCCGCCAAACAGGCCGCCACCCTGGACCGGCTGTCCGGCGGCCGGGCGGTGCTCGGCGTCGGGATCGGCGCGTACCGGGAGGAGTTCACCGCGATGAACCCCGGCGTGCCGATCAACCGGGGCCAGCACGCGGCCGAGGCCCTGCGGGCGCTGACCGCGCTGTTCACCGAACGCCGGGCCAGCTTCCGGGGCCGCTGGGTGAACTTCGAGGACGTCGAGTCCTACCCCAAGCCGGTCGCCCGGCTGCCGATCCTGTCCGGCGGCAACGCGCCCGGCTCCAAGACCCGCGCCGCCCTGTACGCCGACGGCTGGCTGCCCGCCTGCCTGACCCCGCAGGAGGCCGCCAAGGGGCTCGCCGAGATCCGGGCCCAGGCCGAGGCGGCCGGACGCGGCCCGCTGCCCGCCGGCTTCGAGGTGGCCCTCCAGGTCGCGGTGTGCGTCGCGCCCACCCAGGAGGAGGCGTGGCGGAAGTTCCGGGCCTCGCAGCTCCACACGCACATGGTGTCGCTGTCCAAGACGACGCTGAAGGACCAGGGCGTGGCCGACCTCGCCGCGCGCAACCTGATCGGCACGCCGCAGAGCGTGGCCGAGCGGATCGAGGAGTATCGCGCGGCCGGGGTGAACACGCTGGCCGGGCTGCTGTTCGCGGCCAACACGGTGGAAGAGACGCTGGACGCCATGACGGAGTTCAGTGAGGTGATCATGTGAAGGAGGCTCTGATCGACTCCCCCCTGGAGATCCCGGACATCGACGAACGCCGGCTCGCCGCCGAGCGGCTGGCCCGGCTGCGCGCCGCGCTGGCCGCGGCCCCGTTCGACGCGGTGGTGCTGACCAGCGCGGAGAGCGTGTTCTACGCCACCGGCTACCGGGCCGTGGCCACGCCGCTGTTCCGCGCGCACCGGATGGCCGCCGTGGTCACCGGCGACGACCTGTGGCTGGTCTGCCCGGCCGCCGACACCGCTCCCGCCGCCGACCTCGGAGTCCCGGAGGACAGGCTGATCCCCTACGGCCGGTTCTACTTCGAGTCGGCGGCGGGTTCCCCCCTGGCGCTGGCCGCCGACCGGCACCCGGGGCTCGCCGCGGCGCTCGCCACCGCCGTGGGCGCGGTGGGGCCCCGGCTGAAGTACGCGGTGGAGGCTCCGGAGGAGGGCCTGCTCGACGTCCCGGCCGTGGACGCGACCGCCTGGATCGCCGAGGTGCGCGGGGTGAAGCTGCCCGGCGAGGTCGAACTGCTGCGGTACGCCGCCCGGCTGGCCGAGTCCGCCGTGGCTGCGGCGCTGGCCGCCGCCGGGCCCGGCGTCACCGAACGCGAACTCGCGGCGGTCGTCGCGGCCACCATGGTCGCGGGCGGGGCCGAGCCGCGGTTCCTGGTGGCGACCACCGGCCCGCGTACCGCGCTGGCCGACGCGCAACCGACCGGGCGGCGCTGGCGGCCGGGCGAGCTGGCCCGGTTCGACGTCGGATGCGTCTACCAGGGCTACTGGTCGGACATCGGGCGCACCGCCGTACTCGGCGAGCCCGGCGAACGGCAGGCCCGCCGCTACGCCGCGATCCTGGCCGGACTGGATGAACAGCTCGCCCTGGCCCGTCCCGGAGTGCCCGCCGAGGAGGTCTTCGAGGTGGCCATGCGCGCGGTGCGCCGGGGCGGCGTCGATCCCTACCGCCGCCAGCACTGCGGCCACGGCATCGGCACCGCGGTGTACGAGCCGCCGATCATCGCCCCCGGGGCCGCGACGCCGCTGGTCACCGGCATGACGTTCTGTTTCGAGACGCCGTACTATGAGCTGGGGTGGGGCGGCATGATGGTGGAAGACGCCCTGGTCGTCACCTCGGGCGGGGTCGAGCGGTTCACCCGCTCCCCGCGCGCGCTTCCGGTGGTGGCGGCATGAGCGACGTCCGTTACCTGGGCCGGCTGACATGCCTGCGCTGCGGCACCGCCTACCCCGACCCGAGCGTCGCGCTGATGGGCCGTGGCTGCCCGGCGTGCGAGCGCGACGGCGTACCGGCCAACGTGCTGCCCGACTACGAGCTCCCGGCCATCGGGGCGCTGCCCGTCGATGACGGCCAGCCGGGGCTGTTCCGGTACCGGGCGCTCCTTCCGCTTTCCCAGGAAACCCCCGCGGTGAGTCTGGGGGAGGGCGGCACTCCCCTCGTCGCTCTCCCCCGGACCGCCGAGCGGCTGGGCCTGGCGTCCGTCCACCTGAAGGACGAGACCCGCAATCCGACCTGGTCCTACAAGGACCGGCTGGCCGCGGTCGCGGTGACCAAGGCCGCCGAGCTGGGCGCGCCCGCGGTGGTGGTGGCCAGCACCGGCAACCACGGGGCGGCCGTGGCCGCCTACGCGGCCCGCGCCGGACTGCGTTGCGTGGTGCTGACCGTCGCCTCCGTGCCGGACACGATGAAGACGCTCATGCAGGTCTACGGGGCCGGGGTGGTGGCGCTGGAACGCCACACCGACCGGTGGGTGCTGATGCGCCGCCTGATCGAAGAACGCGGCTGGCTGCCGCTGTCCGGGCACGCGAGCCCGCCGGCCGGCTCCCTCGGGTACGGCGTGGACGGCTACAAGACCATCGCCTACGAGATCGCCGCGCAGCTCGGCCGGGTGCCGGACTACGTGGTGGTGCCGGTGTCCTACGGCGACGGGCTGGCCGGGATCTGGCGCGGGTTCGCCGACCTGGTGGCCCTCGGGGTGACCGACCGGCTGCCCCGGCTGGTGGCCGCCGAGCCGTTCGGCCCGTACGGCGACGCGCTGGCCAAGGGCGCGGACGTGGCCGGGCCGGTGCCGGTCACGCCGTCGGTGGCGTTCTCGACGGCTTCGCCGTTCGGCACCTACCAGGGCCTCGCGGCGCTGCGCGCCACCGACGGGCTGACCGTCGGCGTGCCGGACAACGACCGCATCATGGATGCCCAGCGCCGGTTCGGCCGGGAGGCCGGGCTGTACCTGGAGGCGTCCTCGATCACCACGTTCGCCGCGCTGGAGGAACTGGCCGGGCGCGTCCCGGCGGGCTCCGACGTGGTGCTGATCGGCTCGTCCACCGGGCTCAAGGACGTCGGGGCCACCGCCGCCGGGCTGCGTCCGGTACAGGTCGTGGAACCGACCCCCGACGCGATGGACCGGGCACTCGGGTGAGGCTCGCGTTCTCGATCTCCGGTCACCGTACGGCGGGCGACGCCGTACGGGTCGCGCGAGCCGCCGAGCAGGCCGGTTGCGACACCGTGTGGATCACCGAGGACTACTGCGAGCGCGGCGCGTTCGCGCTGGCCGGGGCCATCGCGGCGGTCACCGGGCGGGTGCGGATCGGGATCGGCGTGATCAACCCCTGGACCCGGCACCCCGCCCTGATCGCCATGGAGCTGGCCGCGCTGGACGAGGTGAGCGAGGGCCGGGCGGTGCTCGGGCTCGGCGCGAGCAATCCGCGCTGGATGAGCGACCAGCTCGGCATCCCGTTCGACCGGCCGATCGGGCGGCTGACCGAGTCGGTGGAGCTGGTCCGCGCGCTGATGACCGGCGAGCCGGTGCGCCACCACGGCGAGCACTTCCGGGTGGAGGCCGGGCTGGCCTTCACCCCGCCGCGCACCCGCCCGCCGATCGTCCTCGGCGTCAAGGGGCCGCGGGCGCTGGCCATGGCGGCGGAGCGGGCCGACGGGCTGCTGCTGTCGATCCTGTCGTCGGCGCCGTACGTGGCCTCGGTACGCGAGCGCGTCGGCGCCGAGCTGGAGCTTTCGGCATATGTCGGGCTATCGGTGGACGACGCCGACCCGGCCGCCGCCCGCGACCGCGCCCGCGCCGGGGTCGCCACCTACCTGGGCGTGCACGGCGACCACGAGATCACCCGGATCGCCGGGCTCGACCCGGAGCGCTGCGCCGCCTTCCGGGCCGGCTGGCGCTCCGGCGCGCCCCGCACCGACCTGGTGGACGACGCCCTGCTCGACGTCTTCACCGCGGCGGGGACCTTCGGCGACGCGGCCCGCCACCTGCGCGGACTCGCCGACGCCGGACTCGACGTGGCCGTCATTCGCGACGCCCCGGAAACCGATCCCACGACTCTGTTGCGTACCGCCTCCGTCGCGCTGGGTCGGCGAGCCTGAGCTGAAAGGGCCGGGACCTGCGGTTACGATCGCCGGGTTCGGCCGTTTCGCGGGGGAGGCGGCTGATCGGTTCTGTTCCGGGCGCGGGGGCGTAGGTGAACTGAGCGGATGCTGCTTGCCGTGGCCGCCTTCTTCGCCGCCGCCGTGCTCGCGCCCACCGCGCTGCGCACCCTGGGGCTGCGGGCGTTCTGGCTGGTCGCGCTGGTGCCCGCCGCCGTCACTCTGTGGGCGCTCGCGGTGCCCGTGCCGCACGAGCAGGTCGTGCCGTGGGTGCCCCGGCTACAGGTCCAGCTCGCCTTCCGGATGGACACCCTCGCCCTGGTGATGACCCTGATCGTCGCGGGCATCGGCGCGCTGATCCTGGTTTACTGCGGGCGCTACTTCACCCCGGGCGGGCCGGGGCTGCCCGCCTTCGCGGGGGAGTTCACCGCGTTCGCCGGGGCGATGCTCGGCCTCGTACTGGCCGACGACCTCATCCTGCTCTACGTCTTCTGGGAGCTCACCACCGTCTTCTCCTACCTGCTGATCGGCTACGACGCCGAGGACCGCACCAGCAGGCGGGCCGCGCTCACCGCCATCGTGGTCACCGCGGCGGGCGGGCTCACCATGCTCGGCGGGCTGGTCCTGCTGGGGCTGCGCGCGGGCACGTTCCGGATCTCGGAGATCCTGGCCGCGCCGCCCGCGGGCCCGGCCGTGCCGGTCGCCCTGGCGCTGATCCTGGTGGGCGCGCTGAGCAAGTCGGCGCTGGTGCCGTTCCACTTCTGGCTGCCCGGCGCGATGGCCGCGCCCACCCCGGTCAGCGCCTACCTGCACGCGGCGGCCATGGTCAAGGCCGGGGTCTACCTGGTGGCCCGGCTGGCCCCGGCGTTCGCCGCCGATCCGGTCTGGCGGCCGGTCGTACTGGTCTTCGGCGGGGCCACCATGCTGGTGGGCGCCTGGCGGGCGCTGCGCAAGCACGACCTGAAGCTGCTGCTGGCCTTCGGGACGGTCAGCCAGCTCGGGTTCCTGACGGCACTGCTCGGCGCGGGCGGCCGGGCCGCCGCCCAGGCCGGGGCGTACCTGCTGATCGCGCACGCGGTGTTCAAGGCCGGGCTGTTCATGGTCGTCGGCATCGTGGACCACGCCACCGGCACCCGCGACCTGCGCAAACTCAGCGGCGTGGGGCGGTCCATGCCGATCACCTGCGCGGCGGCGGTGCTGCTGACGGCCTCGATGGCCGGGGTGCCGCCGCTGGCGGGGTTCGTCGGCAAGGAGGCGGCGTTCGCGGCCTTCCTGGCCGATCCGCCGGTGCTCGCGGTACTGGCGGCGGGGTCGGCGCTCACCGTCGCCTACAGCGTGCGGTTCGTGTGGGGCGCGTTCGCGGACAAGGGCGTCCGGCCCGTCGCGGTACACCCTCCGGGGACGGTACTCGCCGGGCCCGTCGTACTGCTCGCGGTGGTGAGCCTGCTGCTCGGGCCGCTCGCGCCGGTCATCGACGGATGGCTGGCCGGGTACGGCATGGCCTATCCGGCCGGACCGGCGGACGAGCCGCTGGCGCTGTGGCACGGCTTCACCGTGCCGCTGCTGCTGTCCGCCGTGGTGCTGGCCGTGGGGGTCGCGCTGTTCCTGGCCCGGTTCTTCGTGGCCCGTGTGCAGGACCGGCTGCACCCGCCGATCGACGCCGAGCGCACCTTCCGGCTGATCATGCGCGGCCTGGACTTCGCCGCCGACCAGGCCACCCGGTTCACCCAGCGCGGCTCGCTGCCGGTCTACCTGCGTTACATCCTGTTCGCGCTGCTGGTGCTGCCCGGCGCGGCGCTGGTGTCGGGGGTGCCCTGGCCCGGGGCGGCGCGGGTCTGGTACGTCCCCGCGGAGATCGTCGTGGCCGGGCTGGTGTGCCTGGCCGCGTTCGCCACCACCCTCCAGTCCTGGCGGATGCCCGCGGTGCTGTGCGCGGCGGTGACCGGCACCGGCACGGCCACCATGTTCGTCCTGCACGGCGCGCCCGACCTGGGGCTGACGCAGTTCCTCACCGAGACGGTGACGCTGGTGGCGTTCGTGCTGGTACTGCGCCGGCTGCCGCCCCGGTTCGTGGAACGCCAGTACGTCGGCATGCGCCGGGTCAACGCGGCGCTCGGCGTGGCGGCCGGCCTGCTGGTCGCCGCGATGGGGTACGTCGCCATCAACGCCCGCGCCTGGCCTCCGATCTCCGCCGCCTACCCGCAGGCCGCCCGTGAGGCCGGGGGCACGAACATCGTCAACATCGCCCTGGTGGACCTGCGCGCCTGGGACACCATGGGGGAGAGTTCGGTGCTGCTCATCGCGGCGGCCGGGGTGACCGGGCTGATCTTCGTGCGCCGCCGGCCCAGGCTGCCGAGGACGGTCGAGGCCCCCGGCGGCACCTGGTCGCTGCCCGGCCTGCGCTCCTTCGGCGAGCCGCCGGAGGACGCGGCGGCCACGACCTGGCTGCGCGGCAGCGAGACGCTGTCCCCCGAACGCCGGTCGATCATGTTCGAGGTGGTCGCCCGGCTGATCTTCCATCCGATGCTGGTGCTGTCGATCTACCTGCTGTTCAGCGGGCACGGCACGCCCGGCGGAGGGTTCGCCGCCGGGCTGGTGGCCGGGCTCGCGCTGACCGTTCGCTACCTGGCCGGGGGCCGCTACGAACTCGCCGAGGCCATGCCGATCGGCCCCGGCGTGTGCCAGGGCGCGGGCCTCGGGGTGATGGCCGTGGCCGGGCTGGCCGGGCTCGCGCTCACCGGCAGCGTGCTGCACGAGACGGTGCTGCACTGGCGGGTGCCGGTGCTCGGCGAGATCCACCTGGTCACCTCGCTCGCCTTCGACATCGGGGTCTACCTGGTGGTCATCGGCGTGGTGCTCGACGTACTGCGGGCCATGGGCGACGAACTGGACCGGCAGGTCGAGGAGGAGGGCGAGGAGGTGATCACCGCGTGAGCGGCCCGGACCTGCTGGTCCTCGCCACCGTGGCGACACTGGCCGGCAGCGGGATCTACCTGCTGCTGGAACGCAGCCTCACCAGGATCGTGCTCGGCGTGGTGCTGATCGGCAACGGGGCCAACCTGTTCATCCTGCTGTCCGGCGGGGTCACCGGCCGGCCGCCGATCCGGGGGCTGTTCGGCTCGGAGGGCATCAGCGACCCGCTGCCGCAGGTGATGATCCTGACCGCGATCGTGATCACGCTGGCGCTCACCGCGTTCCTGCTGTCCCTCGCGCATCGGGCCATGCGGCTGACCGGCGATGACGAGGTACGCGACGACGAGGAGGACCGCAGGGTCATCGCCCGGGTGGAACGCGAGCTGGCCAGGCACCGGGTCCGCGAGGAGGTCGAGCGGATGCGCCGCATCCACGCGGAGGAGGGGTTCCGGGCGGGGCTGCGGGCGCGGCTCGGGCTGCGCGGCACGGTACGGCGGGAGCGCAGGGAACTGCGGCGGCGGATGCGCGAGGAGTGGGAACGCCAGATGGCCGCCGACGACCCCGAGGGCGGCATGGACACCACGATGGGCGAGGACTCGCCATGAACCATGTGCCGGGTGTTCGAGAGTGGGGCGTGAGCAGCGTGCCGGTGTTCGGGGGCGGGCTGTGAGCAACGAGCTGTTGTTCGGGGGTGGGCCGTGAACAACGTGCTGGTGCCGCTGCCGGTGGTGTTGCCGCTGCTGGCGGCGGGGCTGCGGCTGGCGCTCGCGCAGCGGCTGGTACGCGTGCAGCGCGGCATCAGCGTCGCCGTGCTCGCGGCCGTCGTGGTGATCGCCGCCGTACTCGTCCACCAGACCGACCGCTACGGCCCGCAGACCATGCACCCCGGCGGCTGGCCCGCCCCCATCGCGGTGATGCTGGTCGTGGACCGGCTGGCGGCGCTGATCCTGCTGGTCTCCGGCGTGATCACGCTGTGCGTGCTGATCTACGCGATCGGCCAGGGCGCGTCCGACAACGACGAGAGCACCCCGCTGGCGATCTTCCACCCGTCGTTCCTGGTCCTGCTGGCCGGGGTCGCCGACGCCTTCATGGCCGGCGACCTGTTCAACCTCTACGTCGCCTTCGAGATGCTGCTGACCGCCAGCTACGTGCTGATCACCCTGGGCGGGACCCCGGCCCGGGTGCGGGCCGGCATGACCTACGTGGTGGTCGGCATCCTGTCCTCGGTGATCCTCCTGATCGGGGTCGCGCTGTGCTACGCGGCGACCGGCACGCTCACCCTGGCCCAGCTCGCCGTACGGCTCGCGGACCTGCCGCCCGACGTCCGGCTGGTGCTCCAACTGACCCTGCTGGTGGCCTTCGGGATCAAGGCGGCGGTCTTCCCGCTGTCGGCCTGGCTGCCGGACAGCTACCCGACCACCCCCGCGCCGATCACCGCCGTGTTCGCCGGGCTGCTCACCAAGGTCGGCGTGTACGCGATCATCCGCGTGCAGACGCTGCTGTTCCCCGGCGAGGCGCTGACCGAACTCCTGCTGGTCGCGGCGGCCTGCACGATGCTGGTCGGCATCCTGGGCGCGGTCTCGCAGACCGACATCAAACGGACGCTGTCCTTCACGCTGGTCAGCCACATCGGCTACATGGTGTTCGGCATCGCGCTGGCCTCCCGGGCCGGGATCGCCGGGGCGATCTTCTACGTGGCCCACCACATCACCGTGCAGACCACGCTGTTCCTGGTCGCCGGGCTGGTGGAACGGCGCGGCGGCAGCACCTCGATGGACCGGCTCGGCGGGCTCGCGCGGGTGTCGCCGCTGGTGGCCGTGCTGTTCTTCATCCCGGCGATGAACCTCTCCGGCATACCGCCGCTGTCGGGGTTCCTCGGCAAGCTGTGGCTGTTGCGGGCGGGGGTCCAGGAGGGCACCTGGCCGGCGTACGCGCTGGTCGGGGTCGCGTTGCTGACCAGCCTGCTCACGCTCTACACGATGTGCCACCTGTGGAACCGTGCGTTCTGGGGCGACCGGGGCAAACTCCCGGAACGCGGCCAGATCATCGAGGGCCGGCGCGGGCTCAGCGGCACCGGCATCGTGGCCACCACCGCCCCCGGCACCATGGTGGGTACGGCGGCGGCGCTGATCGTCTTCGCGACCGCGTTCACGGTCGCGGCCGGCCCGATGGCCGGCTACATCGACCGCGCCGCCACCGAACTCCTCGACCGCCGCGCCTACCTGACGGCGGTACTGCCATGAGGGTCGTTGCGCCGGTCGTTGGCATGGCCGTCATCTGGATCCTGCTGTGGGGCAACCTCTCGGCCGCCAACGCGCTGTCCGGCCTGGCCGTCGGCCTGCTGGTGGCCGCGCTGTCCCGGCTGCCGCACGTCGGCGCGGGCGCGCGTATCCGGATCGGCGGCTGCCTGCGGCTGCTCGGCTGGTTCGCGCTCGACATGGCCCGGTCCGGCACCCGGGTCGCCTGGCAGGCCCTGCGCCCGGGCCCGCCGCCGGTCAACGCGGTGATCGCGGTGGCGCTGCGCACCCACAGCGACCTGACCATGGTGTTCACCGCGCTGGCGCTGTCCGCGCTGCCCGGCAGCCTGGTCGTGGAGGTCAGGAGGTCCAGGCAGACGCTGTACGTACACGTCCTCGGCGTGGACGAACAGGGCGGCCTGGACAAGGCACGACAGGACGCGCTCGACCTGGAGAAGCGGGTCATCCGGGCGATCGGTACGGCGGACGACAGAAGGGAAGTCCTGTGACCGTGGTCGTGGGGGTGTGCACCACCATGCTCGGCCTGGCCGGGCTGCTGGCGTTGATCCGGCTGATCACCGGCCCCAGCCGGCTGGACCGGGCGCTGGCGCTGGACGTGCTGATCGCGGTGACCGTGGTCGGGATCGGGCTGGAGGCGGCCTACCACCGTTACACCGCCACGCTGCCGATCCTGCTGGTGGTCTCCATCGTGGGGTTCGTCGGGTCGGTGTCGGTGGCCCGCTTCGCGGTGCGCAGGAACAGCGAGTGAGCGTCGTGCTGGACGTACTGGTGGCGGTGCTGTTGCTGCTCGGCGCGCTGTTCTCGCTGACGGCCGGGGTGGGGCTGCTGCGCTTCCCCGACACCCTGGCACGGCTGCACACTGGGGCCAAACCGCAGGTCATCGGGCTGATGGCGACCCTGCTCGCGATCGGGCTGCGGGCGGAGGCGCCGCTGGACATCGGGATCCTGCTGCTGGTCGCCATCTTCCAGTTGATGACGGCTCCGGTGGCGGCGCACATGGTGGGGCGGGCGGCGTACCGGTCCGGGCGGGTGCGGGCGGACCTGCTGGTCACCGACGAACTCAGCCGTGACCTGTCGGAGTCGTGATGGATGTCAGGAGGAAGGGAGCACGTCGGCCCAGGGCGGGTTCGCCCCGGCGACCGAGCAGGTCAGCGCGGCCACCCGGGCCGCGAAGCCGACCGCCTCGCGTACCTGGCCGATCTCCAGCCCGGTCAGCCGGCCGCCGAGCAGCCGCTCCTCGTTCAGCCAGTGCAGCAACCCGGCCGTGAACGCGTCGCCCGCCCCCACCGTGTCCACCACCGCGACCCGGAACCCCGGCACCGCCACCCGCTCCCCGCGCAGCGACGCCACCGCACCCTCCGCGCCCCTGGTCACCACCACCAGGTCGGCCCCGGCCGCGTGCCACTCGTCGCAGGCCCGCTCGATCGTCCAGCCGGGGTAGAGCATGGCGAGATCGTCGTCGCTCAGTTTCAGCACGTCGGCGAGGGCGCACCAGTACGGGAGCCGGTCGCGCAGGCCGTCCAGGGTGACGAGGGGCAGCCGGACGTTCGGGTCGATCGAGATCGTCGCCCGCCACCGGGCCGCCTCGGCGAACTCCTCGATCACCCGCCCGCCGGGCGGGCGGCCCAGCGCGATCGAACCGGTGTGCAGGCACACCGCCTCGTCCAGGGCGTGCGCGGGCAACTCCTCGGCGGTCCACTGCCAGTCGGCGGTGCCGTCGGCGTGGAAGGAGTACGCCGCGCCGCCGCGCTCGTCGAGGGTGGCGACGGCGAGCGTACTGGGCTCGGCGGCTCGCACGCTGCCGGTCAGCTTGACCCCCGAGGAGGTCAGCCGGTCCCGGAACGCCCTGGCGAACACGTCGTTGGAGAATCGGCCCAGGAACCGGGTGCGGGTGCCGAGGCGGGCCAGCGCGACGGCGGTGTTGGCGGGACTGCCACCGGGGAGCACCCGCAGCATCAGCTCACCGTCCGTGCCGGTGGGGCCTTGGGCGGGGTCGGCGAAGGTGTCGGCGACGTTCTCGCCCAGGACGGTGACGATGCCCCCGGTCATACCCGCCCCTTCCATCCACACGAACGACCCGACCACTCTGACACACCCCCCACCCCGTCCCGCCTCCGGCGGCCAGCCCCGCTCCGCGCGTTGTACGGGCTCCGCCCAAAGAGCCACGCTCCGCGCGAGGGGCCGGGCTCCGCCCGAGAGGGCCGCGCTCCGCGCGTTGTACGGGCTTCGCCCGAGAGGGCCGCGCCCCGCGCGCAGAGGCCGGGCTCCGCCCGAAGAGCCGCGCTTCGCGCACCTGTTGGACCTCGCTCCGCTCGGCCTGTACTTTCCGGCGCCGCGCTGCCGCGCGTCGCCTCATTGCGCGCTACCGCGCGCATGGGGACGGGCTTCGCCCGAGGGGCCGCGCTCCGCGCGCATTGGACCTCGCTGACGCTCGGCCTGTTCTCCAGGCCCGCGCTTCGCGCGTGCGGTGTCGCCCGGGGAGTGTCCTGCGCCTTGGCCGCGTTCAGCTCGCCGGGGGGAGGCCCAAGGTCATGTGGGGATAGCCGGCGTTGATCCGATCGCCGAGCTGGATGTCGAGTCCGTCGATGAATGCGGTGATCGCGGCGTTGGCCTCGTCGGCATTCTCGGCCTCGCCCTTGAACTCGAACTCGACGAAGTCACCGAGACCGGCCACGCTGTCGAAGGCCAGGGCGATTTCGTCCAGGAGCCACTCTTCGCGGGTCTTGTCCACGACCGTCATCTCGGTGAAGTCCAAGGCCGCGAGGGTGCGTCGGACGGCCTCGGCGTCGGAGACGACGCTCTCGTACTCGTCGCAGTGGGTCTTGATCATGGCCTCCAGCGGGTACCACCGCTTGAAGTTCAGGGAAGCGTGCCCCTCCTCCTCCCGGATGCGCAGCCATTCGGAGACGACCTCCCCGCCGAGGAAATCACGGTGCGGGGCGTTGAAGTAGGTGTCCACCTGGCGGGTGGGTTGTCCGGCTTTGGCCCCGCGCTTGGCGAGCGTGGCCTTAAGGTCGTCCGGCTGGCTGAGGAGCTGGAACTTCTGCTCGACCTCGACGTACTTCATGAGCTTGCTCCTATCGGTTGTGTGCGGTTGGGGAGGGGAGTTTGGCCAGCATGGCGCGAAGAGGCTCGGTGAGGTGGCGGATCTCGTCAATGTCCGCGAGGCTCAGGGGTCGCCCGAGTGCTTCGACGCTGCCGATGATCTGCTCGGGGTTGCGGAAGCCGACCAGCGCCACTGCGTTCGGGTCCGCCTGGAGGGCGAAGTGCAGGGCGACGCGCGCCAGGTCGGCGGGCCGCTGGCCGAATCGTCCGCCGAGGGCTGCCAAGCCGTCGTGAATGGCTTGCACGGCTGGGCCGGCGAATCGGGCGTCCCCATGGCGGTGGTCGCCAGGTGGGAAGGAGGGCGGCGTGTCCGGGCTGTAGGCCCCCAGGAGGAGCCCTTGGCCGAGGACCTGCTTCATCAGCACGCCTACCGCATGCTTGCGGGTAAAGGCGAAGATGTCGGTCTCTCCGGGCGTGTACGCAGGGCTCAGCAGGTTGTGGCGTGTGGTCACCACGTCGGGCTGTATGAATGCGAACAACTTCAGAAACCTGGCCGTCTCAGTCGCTTGCGGATGACCCGAGTGGGTCGCCCATTCCTCGGCGAACTCGTGGGGTGCCCTCATGCCGATGGCCCGGATCAGTCCCTCTGCCCGAAGACGGCGTAGGGTGTCCACCGCTGTCGTCAGGTAGCAGTCGGACGGACCGAAATCAGCGCTGTGCAGGAAGTAAACGTCCAGATACTCGGTGCCGAGGTTCTCGCGGGTGGTCTCGAACTGGTGCAAGATCTGCCGCTCCTGGTACGGGTGTCGTGCGGTACCCGCGAAGTAGCCGACCTTGCTTGAAACGACAACCTGGCCCCTGTCCACCTGGGCCAGCAACCGACCCAGGAGACGCTCTGATCGGCCCAGGCCATAGACGTCGGCCGTGTCGAACAGGGTCACGCCCTGCTCAAAGGCGCGGGTCAGCGCCGCGTACGCCTCGTCAGGGGCTACGCCCGCCCAGCCGATGGGCACCCCGCGGTTGCTGGCCAGGCCCCCGATCGTCCAACAGCCGGCGCCTATGGCGGAGACGTCCCGGGCGAGTCCCGGAAGGTGGCGGTACTGCATGCTGTGCGCTCCCATCATGTTCCGCACGGGTCTGCGGCGTTGATGAGTCGCCATCCGGTCGTGTCCGCCCACCGCCGGTGCTCCTGCTCCAGGAGGCGCGCGCTCTCCAGCGGCAAAGCACGGGAGACCTGCTCGACCACCGGCCCCATGCACGCGCTGAGTGCGCCGATCTCGGCGTCCAGGGCTCGGTGCAGACGCGTGGTCAGCAACTCGGCGCCCGGCAGGGTCGCCGGGGTGTCCTCAATGGCGCGGATCATGTGTCCGAACACGGTGTAGGCGGCCTCCTTCATGACTGTGCGGGCCTGCCGTACGGCCTGGCGCGACCGTCCAGGGTCTTTTCCAGCGACTTGAACGTGTAGTCCAGGGCGAAATTGCGGTCCACCCAAAGTTGCGCCCACTCGCTGCACACACCGATGCGCAGGTCGGCGAATCTCGCGGCCTGCCGGCCCATCGACGGCTGGATGGCACCCGTCAGGCCAGCGGCCTGGACCTGTCTGGTGTAGGCCGCGCCGATCAGGCACTCCATCGAGACCAGCATGTAGGAGATGCCGCTGTGGAATGGCCTGCCGGTGGCGATGTCGGCCACGAACTCCGGATCGCGGACGCCCTCGACGATCTGCTCGGGTGAGAAGCGCGGAGACGGCTTCAGCAGGAGGTCTGTGCGGCCCTGAAAGGTGTAGGTGGCTTTCAGCTCTTCGAAGGTCATGAGTTGGTCGAAGGTGATGTACGTGAAGCGGGTGGGCACGCCCAGGGCCGAAAGCGTGCGGATCGCCAGGACGTTCTGTTCGCCGGTGGTCTCCTTGTTGAAACGGGCGAGGATCGAGTCCACGCCGGATTCCACCCCGAACAGACAGCGGCGAAGTCCCCGCTCGACCAGGGTTCGCCACATCGCGGCGCGTTCTTCGTGCCAGGCGCGGTCATGGTCAAGGCGAACCACCTGATCGATGCGACAGCTCGTCTCCCACTGGAAGCCTGCGTGGTGCAGGGTGTTCGCCATCTCCAGCGCGCGTGGGACGGCGTCCGCCCCTCGCCCGACGAACTCCTCATCCACGAGATACAGGGTTCGGGAGATACCTGGGTAGCGGCCGAAGACATATCCCATCTGCTGAAGAATCTGGGGGAACAGGGCCGGTTCTGCCCCGGACCATTGCCCCTTGTGGCCGCGCGGACAGAACGAACAGAAATTGGTGCAGCCGCGCGAGGCTTCGAGCTGGGCCACCCCATGGTGCTCGAAGGTAGCGGGCAACAGGTCCAACTCGGGAAGGATGTCGTCCTGCGTGCGGCTGGTCGGCTTGGCGGTGCGGTGTCGGCCGATGGTCATGGTCCCGGCTCCTCGGGCCGCACCGTTGAAGCCGATTCCGCGGACTTGATCTTGGGCCAGGTCGCCATGCCAGTGGGCTAGGAGATCGGCGATGGTCGGCTCTCCGGCTCCTCGGGCGACCAGCAAGTCTCCATACCGGTTGAGTAGGAGCGCCTCGTTGCGGGCCGTGAGGCTACCCCCGGCGATGACCAGGGGCGGGTTTGGCAGGCCGTACACCGTGTCCAGAAGTTCCGCCATGAGGTCGTGCTGCCCGAAGGTGGCTGAGATGCCGAGCATGTCCGGCGGGACGTCGATGACCGCCCGCTTGAGGTCGGACAGTGTGACACTCAACTGCATGTCGGTCAGGCTGACCTCGCCCAGCAGGGTGGAGCGGGCCGCCCGTGCCAGGGCACTGATCCCCAGAGGGAAGCGTGGTAGTGGGAAGTACTCGGGATGGTAGAGCGCTGCCAGCAGCGTGCGAGGGCGCGCGAGTCGGTACGCGGCATGGTCGTCCAGCTCAGCCTGCGACAGCCAGTTGTCCGGGCTCTCCAGCTCCAGGTGACCGATCGTCCACGCGGGCCAGATCCGGCTGTTGTGGGGCTCTCCGGACAGGTCTGCGACCAGCCAGGCGGCGCCCTGGTGCTGGAGGAATATCAAACGTCGGTCCAACGGGCCGGTGACATGGATCTGAGCGACCGATCGGCCGAGGAGGTGTTGCAAGTGGGCACGCAAGCGGCTGGGCTCGATCAGAAGGCACTCCAGTTCCGAAGCGGCCTCGTGGGTATAGGCCAGTTCGGGTACGGCGGTCTGAAGAAGGACCTTCAGCCTTTCGGCTGGAGTCTGCGCATGGCCAGTTCGCACGCTCGTCATCACTCCTTGTGACCGTTTTCCGCCAGTTCGCGGTTATGTGGTCGGCCTCCCGCTTTTCATACGCGTGGTGGCCTCAGGTAGACGTCCCAAAGGTCCCGGTCGTTACCGCGACCAGGTTTCTGTTTATCCGCCGAAAAGCGGCGTCCCCGAAAACGGCCCAATCTGCAGGGGCCATAACAGGCTCTCCACATCGCACATGACGGTCACCACCACTTGTATCCGATCCCGGCCAACCCGGCCATCGGCTTGTCATTTCCTAAGTCCCGCCCGTGGAGAGTCAGTTCGTCAGGGGGAATGTGGTTGACCGGAGACAGCCCGTAAAGGATGTTCGTACCCCGGAAGAACTCTTCGATCTGCTCCTTGGTGCGGAACGTGAGACATCGTCAGAAAGGAGCCGGTCGAGAGAGCGTCTATGAGACGCCACACCATGTCGTGAACGCCGATCGAGTCCGGGAAGAAGTGAAGTATCGCCACGAGCATCAACGCGATGGGCCGGGTGAAGTCGAGCGTTTCGGCCGCATTGTTCAGGACCAGTTCGGTCTTCTTCAGATCCCCGAGGAGCATGACCGTGTTCGGGTTGGTCGCCAGCAGGGCATTCCATTGGTGATCACGACGGGGTCGTGGTCCACGTAGACGACCTTGGCCTCCGGGTTCGCGGCGTGGGCGACCTCGTGAACGTTCTGCTGTGTGGGAAGGCCGCAGCCGATGTCGAGGAACTGTGACACTCCGCACTGGCTCACGAGGTACCGCACAGCCCGCGCCAGGAATCGCCGGTTGTGCAGCGCGATCCCGGATCTCGGGAGCCGCGCGCAACACGGCTTCGGCGACCTCGCGGTCGGCCGGAAGGTTGTCCTTACCGTCGAGGAAGGAGTCGTAGACACGGGCGACGTTCGGTATGTGCGGGTCTACGAAGTAGTGCGGGATCTCGGGAGCGCCGTGGGCCATGCCCCGACGGTAGGAGTCCCGAATTCCCAGCCTCAACAAGTGTGCTTGAACTTGCTCCGCTAGGAGAGTTCAGTCAGCACGCCAGCGATGAGCTGCCGCGCGGCTGGGCCATAAACGGCCATCCGCGACAACCGGTTGAAGCCGGCAACGTATTGGGCGATCTCTCCAGGCTGGCTTACGTTGATCTCCGCTGTGAGCAACTCCACCTGGACCAAGGAGTCATCGAAGATGTTGAATGCTTCAATAGGCCAGAGGTGGCGGCCTGCTCGCTGGGGGATGATGCCCAGGGATACGGACGGCAAGGTCATGATCGCCAGCAGATGACCTAGCTGGCCGGCCATGACCTCGGCATCGCCGATCCGGCTTCTCAAGACCCACTCTTCGATCAGGGCCGCGAAGCGGTGATTGCCCTCATGGAGAAAGCGTGTTCGTTCCAGCCTGGCCGTAACCGCTGCGGACACGTCGTTCGGTGCTGCTCTGAACTCGGCGATGGAGGTCAGCAACGCCTCCGCGTAGGCTGGCGTCTGGAAGAGCCCTGGGATTACGTTGGAGCAGTAGACACGGAAGTGTCGCACATGCTCGTACATCCGGATCTTCGTAACCTGGAGCTGCCTGAGGCCAGTGCGTTGAAGTCGCTTCCACTCCACGTACATCAGGTCAGCAGCGCGCGAGGCTGTGACCAGCTCAGTTACTTGATCCTCGGCACCGCAGATACGACACCACTGACGGATGTCGCCTTCAGACGGAACGGTGCGCCCATGCTCGATCTTGGATACCTTCGACTCATGCCAGTTCGCGGCCTTCGCGAGGGCCCGGGCGGTCATGTTGTCTGCGTCGAGGCGGATCTCGCGTAGACGCTGGGCGATGACCTTACGTGCCTCTTGGGCGCTTGAAGACGGCGAAGTACGCATGGCAAGCGGTCAGACGAGCCGATACTCCTGGTGCTCGATAGCACGCTCCCAAACAGCCTCGAACGCGGCCAAGCACTGCTTGATCACGTTCGGGTCGCGGATCAGCTCCTCACCCAGGTAACGACCGTCTCCGGCGAAGAGACCGAACCTGACCAGGTGTTCATCGAACACCCACAGATCATTACCGGGCAGAAGAAGATCTGAAGCCTTCCGCCGCGGGAGCCATCTGACTTGCTCACCGGCCGCGATGTTCATCGAGTCGGTTACGGAGTGCTCGAAGCGGATGTAGTCCGTTACCGGCTCCGAGACGACCCGGGCTCGCCGAACCTGCACTCCGCGGGCCCGCGCTTCCCCAATGAGCTGGTGCCAGTCCCGTTCGCGCTGGGTGCGGTCGTACGAAGGGCCCCCCTGCCAGGCGATGAAGGATGGGTCGTCTGGTACGTACGCATCCCGCATTTCGAGGTGAACAGCCGAATGGGATGCGCTGGCAAGCATCTCCTCAAAGGTCATAAGCGGACCCACTACATGCCTCCATCAGAAGTCTCGCCATGCGCCGAGGGACGCGGACGACCTTCTCATTGTCGGGGATGGGGCTGCGGGCGGCGACCTCCGCCAGGTCGTCCTTGGCGGTCACTTCCCATCCCTGGATCACGATGCTGCCGTCGCGCTCGTCCACCCACACGGATGGGCAGTTGTTACCGTCGGTGTTCGGGTCGATGCCCACGAACCGTAGCGCCATGAGGGGCTCCCATGCTCTGAGTGTGCTCCGGCTTGCACACCCGAGCATGAAGGTCGGTTATGGGGGCGTCAAGCGTCGATCGATCCAGGCCGCATCCCGAAGTCCGCGGGCTCACTTAGCAGTTGGAACCAGCGGCGGACAACAGAGCTTCTGCAATAGCAGCCGTGATCCATTTTGACGTTGATGTTCGCTGCTACGTCGAGTTGAGCTGAGGCATCAGAAGGGCCGGGAACTTCCCCGGCCATTCTGTGTGCATCAGCGTTTGCTACGGCTGCGTGTTGAGAATGCCTTGAACACCATCTGCGATGCCCGGCGGACGATACAGAGCCCTGGGCCGTTCCCTTCCTGAAGGAGGTATCGTTCGGCCGTTGCTACGTTCCGCGGCTTCTGTTCAGTCGGCCTGCGGAAGCCGTACTGCTCCAAGACGTCGATGATCTATACGAAGCTGAAGCGCTCCGCAGGGCGGGCGTCCGCCAAGGTCGGGTCCTCCTCGCCAGAAGTCTTTTGGTGTGTGTTGCATTTACAAGGCCATGCACGGCTCTGACTCGGCCCCATAAGCGACTTACGCGCCGGTCGTGTACTCGTAGAGGTCGTAGGCGACCATTACCAGGCGGCCGGGGTCGGGGGCATAGCCCAGGGTCGAGCCGAGGGGGCTGGTGACCTCCTGATAACCGATGATGTCGATGCCGGAGGCGGGAGCGGCGGTGCCCATCCAGAGGGCGCCTTCCTCGGTGGAGGCGAACCAGCAGGGGCCGCCCGAATACGCGCCCCAGACGGTGGCGAAGTTGAAAGCCTGGGGGCGGTGGGTGTCGACGATCAGGTTGGCCTTTCCGCGAAGGGCGATCTGCCAGGTCGCGGGGTCGATCGTGTAGTACCACAGGTTGTAGTCGTCGGGGCCGACCGAGCAGTTGGCGACCAGCAGTGAGTCGCCGGCCACCGAGACGCTGTTGATGCCGCGCTGGGCCTGTGGATTGAAGACCGCCTGCGAGAGAACGTGGCCCGAGGGTACTTCGACGATCGACACGTAACCGTCTTCGGAGCCCGCCAGCACGCGGGCTTTGGCAGGCGAGTCCGAGACGACCGCGATGGAATGCACGTCGTGCAGGCCCCACGGGTTGACCGGGTCGGGATTGCGTACGTCCACGGCTCGCAGAAAGCGCAGTCGCCGCCGGATCGGGTCGTGGGCCCAGATGGACAGGTGGCCCGAGGTGTGGCCGACGACCAGGGTGCTCGTCCCGGCCTGGACCGCGCGGGCGCCGGTGGCGACGCCGAGGGCCGGGTCGTAGCCGTAGGTGCCGCCCGGGCGGAGGTCGGGCCAGCCGTCGTCGCCCGCGTACCACAGGGCGATGGAATCTTCGTCGTTGGAGCTGGCGAACGACCGGCGGGGCAGCCGGGCGAGCATCCGTACGCCCTGGAAGGCCGGGCTGGTCACGGACTCGCTGATCAGCGGGCCGGACACGGCAGACTCGACGAACTTGAAGATGCTCATCGAACCGTCCCAGCGGCCCACCACGAAGTGGTCGGCGTCGAGCCAGGTGAGCTGCTGGGCCATTTCGTAGGTGACGCCGTCGGCGGAGATCGGCAGGGCGGTCGCGGCGAGCGGCGGGGCCGGGAACGAGACACCCCGCTCGATAAGCTCCTGCTGAGAACGGATCGTCGGAGGAACGGCTCGGTTCACCGCCACGGCCTTTTCCCATCGTTCGACGCTGAAGAGGATCGGGGTAGCCGGTTACTGCCCCATCGGCACTCACGATAATCCTGGGAATCGGGGGTATCTCATGGAACCGGAACTCGCGGGTTCTCCGTTCTTCTGCTCGTGGAGCGGCGGAAAGGACTCCGCGCTGGCTTTTCACCGCGCGGTACGGCACGGTGGCGTTCCCGGGGTGATGGTCACGATGATGACCGAAACGGGGCTGCGTTCCCGCTCGCACGGCCTGCGCCGGGAGGTGCTGGCCCGGCAGGCGGCGGCGATCGGCGTGCCCATCCGGTTCGTGGCCACCACCTGGGACGATTATGAGAACAAGTTCTGCGCCGAGGTGCGGAGTGTGGTGGCGGGCGGGATCGGCCGTGGGGTGTTCGGTGACATCGACACGGAAAGCCATCGGGAATGGGAGCTTTCCGTATGTGCTCGGGCGGGCGCGACGGCCCATCTGCCGCTGTGGCAGACCGAACGCCCGACCCTGATGCGTGAACTCCTCGACAGCGGATTCCAGGCGGCCGTCGTCGCCGTCCGTGACGGACTTCTGCCGCCCGAAATTCTCGGCAGGGTCATCGACGCGGAAATGCTCGGGCTTTTCACGGATGCGGGTGTGGACATCGCCGGCGAGAACGGTGAATATCACACGGTGGTCACCGGCGGCCCGATCTTCCGAACCCCGCTCCGGCTCACCTTCGGTGAAACGGTCCTCCGCGACGGTGTCTGGTTCATCGACGCGGAGGCGGATGTCGGTTGAGGGCGACGTCAGTTCCCGTGGACCGGGTTCTTGGCCACCCGCTTCTCCGACACCAGCAGCCGGACCGTCCCCTCCCGTGCCGACTCCGCCGCCCACACGATCCAGTGGTCGCGTACGTCGGTCGCGCGGTCGTTCGGGTCCACCGAGAAGCCGCCCTGCTCGGAGGGCCTGATGATCTGGTACTCCACGACCAGGCCCCGCCGCCGCGCCTCGGCGGCCACCTCGCCCGCCGTACGCTCGACCGGGTCGTAACCCTCCAGCATCTCGCCCTTCGCCTCGGCCGCCGCGTGGGCCCCGTATCGCTCGCCGGGCCTGGCCGAACGGCCGACATAGACGGTGCCTTTGCCGCTGAAGCCCTTGGAGACCGTCACGGTCAGCGCGCAGCCGGGGGTGCCGGGGGCGCAGCCCTCGGGGGACAGGCCGCCGCCCAGTTTGTCCGCCTCGGTGGTGCCAGAGAATCCGTACCGGACGATGTCGCCCACCCGGCTCGGGGAGACGGGGACCAGTTGCAGGCCGACTTCGAGCCCCAGGGCCTTGAAGCCCTCGGAGTACTGGGTGTGGTCGGCGAACGGGTCCTTGATCGTGGCCATGTACTCGTCGCCGTTCAGCCGGATGTCGATGGCGGCGTTCGCGTAGGAGGTCGCGGTGCCGGCGCGGTCCTGGAGCAGGGTGAGCCCGGCGACGACGGCGGCGGCCATCGCGGCGGTGACCGTCGCGCCGATCAGCAGGCGAGGGAGGGGCCTTCTACGGCCGGTCGGTGCGGGATCGTTCATTGCGGCATGCAGGAGTCGTTCCTGCTCGCGCAGGTCGGCGAGTTCGGGGCGGGGGATTTCCGCACGGAAGCGGGCAAGCTCGTTGATCTCATTCGTCTCGTTCACAGACCGGGCTCCTCGCTGATCATGGCCAGGGGGTTGACCTCGCCGAGTTCCTTTTTGAGCTTGGTGCGCGCCCGGTTGACGCGGGAGCGTACCGTGCCGACCCGGATGCGCAGCGCCTCGGCGACCTCGGGGTAACTGAGGTCGGCCCAGGCGACCAGCAGCAACGCGTCCCGGTGGCCGCGTGGCAGCGCGGCCAGCGCCCCGGCCAGGCGACGGCGGGAGGCCATGGCGCTCAGCCGTTCGTCGCTGCGTTCGGTGAACGACGCCTGCACCGGATCGGTGCCGGTGCCTTCGAGGATGCGCAACTGCTGGACCTCCGTGCGCACGTACCGGCCGATCAGGTTGGAGGCGATGCCGTACAGCCATGGCCGCGCGTTCGGCCGGGCCAGGTCGTAGCCGCCGCGCTGGCGGAACGCGGTCAGGAAGGTCTCCCCGACGACGTCGTCAGCGGCTTCGGTGCCGAGCCTGCGCCTGACATAGCGGGCTATGTCGGGCGCGTGCCGCCGGAAGATCTCCGCGAACGCCTCAGGTTCGCGCCGGGACTGCTCGATGAGGAACGCGTCATCGCCCTCCACCCGGCCGCTCTCACTCATTGTGCGCCTTTCGGCTCTGCATCAGGTCATCCGTTGTTGCCACCAACCCCCGAAACGGTTCCATCCCTTTTGTGCTGTGCGTCCGCGTGGCCGGTCTCCCAGGCCGGGGTACCGAGCCTGTACGGCAGAGCCCACTCACCCCGCACGCGGTATCTGGGGGGAGGGGGTTGGGGTGGTGGCCGCCCGAGAGGGAACATGAGGTCGAGAGGGGTACTGCCGCAGAGGTGAGGGGAGAGTGGGTTGTCCACCGACGAGGTCCTGCCTGCAAATCCCGTCCCTGGGGAGGTGTCGTCCGTGGGTTCTGGGTTTGGGGAGTCGTTGCCTTCCGGTCCGGAGTTCGTGGCGGATCCCTATGGTTTCTACGCTGAGTTGCGTCGTTCGCGGCCCGTTCATTTCGTGCGGCTCCGCAACGGCCTCTATGCCTGGCTCATCACCCGCTATGCGGATGCGCGGCTGGTGCTTTCCGACCCCCGTTTCAGCAAGGACCCCGGCCATGCGCCTTCCGACTGGCGAGAGGCAGGGCGGGGGAAGCCGCTTGAGGATCGTTCGGGATTGGGGGCGCATCTGCTGACGTTCGATCCGCCTGAGCACACTCGGTTGCGGGGCGTCGTTTCCGGGTTCTTTCAGCGGCGCAGGCTGGCGGCGAAACTCGGCGGTGTCATCGAGGAGACCGTGGAAACGCTGCTGGGGCGGATGGCCACGGCCGATGAGGTTGATCTGATCGAGCGGTTCGCCGCGCCCATGCAGGCCACGGTGATCTGCGAAATGCTCGGCATTCCGGCCGCGCATCGCGCGGACTTCGGGCGGTGGTGCGATGATGTCGTGATCTCTCGCGGGACCGGTGGTGAAGCGCGCGTCGCGGCCATGGGCAAGCTGCTGGAGTACATCACCGGCATCGTCGAGGAGAAGGCCGCGGCGCCCGGTGACGATGTGATCAGTGCGCTGGCGGACCCGGATGGCGAGCTGACCCGGGACGAGGTCATCCCGATGATCTTCCTACTGCTCGTGGCGGGCTATGAGACCACGATCAACCTGGTCGGCAACGGAATGCTCGCGCTCATGCGAAACCCCGGGCAACTGTCATTGCTGCGCGGCCGGCCCGAGCTTCTGGAGACCGCCATTGAGGAACTGCTGCGTTATGACAGCGCCACCGAGTTCTCCACCTGGCGGTTCACGCTGGAGCCGGTGCGGATCGCCGATACCGTGATTCCCGCGGGGCAGCCGGTGCTCGTCGCCCTGGCCGCCGCCAATCGTGACCCGGACGCGTTCGCCGACCCCGACCGGCTCGACCTCCAGCGTGCCGACAGCGCCCACCTGGGTTTCGGGCACGGCGTTCATTACTGCGTCGGTGCCGGCCTGGCCCGGTTGGAAGGGCGGATCGCCATCGGCGGGCTGATCCGGGCGTTTCCCGAAATGGCGCTCGCCGTCCGCCCGGAGGAATTGGAGTGGAAGTCGAGCCTGACGGTCCGAGGCCCGGTACGGCTGCCGGTTCGCCTTCGATCCCGCTGAAGAGGACCTGCTGAAGAGGACCTGCTGAAGAGGACCTGCTGAAGAAGGCCAGGCGATCAGGCGTACTGCGCCGCGAATTCGGCCGAGGGTGGGATCGGCGTGATGACGTCGATGAGCACGCCATCGGGGTCGGCGACGATGAAATGCCGCTGGCCGAAGTCCTCGCTGCGCAGCGGCAGTTTGGGTTCCAGGCCCGCGCCGATGACCAGGCGTTCCCATTCGGCGTCCACATCCACGACCTCGAAGTTCAGCAGCAGGCCCTGCGCCGGCCGCCGGTGTCCCTCGGGGATCGTGGGGTGGGTGTGGTCGAGCAGCGCCAGCTCGTAGGCGGGGTCGCCGGGGCGGCGCAGGCTCACGTACCAGTCCGCCTCGAAGGTCGGCTCGAAGCCGAACAGGCCCGTGTAGAAGTCGCGTGACTCCGTGATGGCGCGCGTGCAGATCACTGGATAGAAGCCGGTCAGCCGCATGATTCGTCCCCCTGAAGGCAGTTCACATACCGTCGGTATGTGACGCTACCGTAGAAACATACCACCGGTATGTCAACTGGAGCGGCAGGCAGGCGATCATGGGACCCACGAGCCGGGCACACCAGCGCGAGCAGACCGTCCGCACGCTGGTCACCGAGGCAAGGCGGCTCTTCGCCGGACGCGGGTACGGCGCGGTCGGGCTGGCCGAGATCGTCGCCGCCGCCGGGGTGACCAAGGGCGCGCTCTACCACCACTTCGACGGCAAGGCGGGGCTGTTCCGCGCCGTCCTGGAACAGGTTCAGCAGGAGGTGGCCGCGCGGGTCGCGGCGGCGGCGGAGCGGCACGACGACCCGTGGGAGCAATTGACGGCGGGGTGCCGGGCCTTCCTGGCCGCCGGTTCGGATCCGGAGGTCCAGCAGATCATGCTGGTGGACGGCCCGGCCGTACTGGGGTGGAGCGAGTGGCGGGCGATGGACGAGGCGGCCTCCGCGCGGCACCTGGCGGAGGTCCTACAGGCGCTCATCGACGACGGCACCATCGCCTTCCAGCGCGTCGAACCCCTCACCCACCTGCTGTCCGGCGCGATGAACGAAGCCGTACTGTGGCTCGCCCGGCCCGGCGAGCCACAAGACCGCCCACGCGACCTCGCCGACACCATGGCCGCGCTGACCCGAATGCTGGAGTCTCTGCGTAGCTGACCTCGGTCAGGGGGCGAGCACTCCGGCTCCGGCGAGGGATTCGGTGGGCGCGGGGCCGCCGGCCGCGCCCGGCTCAGGGCGCCAGAGGGCGGGGCTGACCAGGCCGGGCGGCAGCAGCTCGAAGCCGGTGAACAGCTTCTCGATCTCCTGCCGGGTACGGGCGGTGACCGGGGTGGCGGTCCGCCGGTAGACGGACGTGCCGGTGGTGACCTCGTCGGCGGGCATGGTGTCGGTACAGGCGTGCGTGAGTACGAACCACGACCCGGGGGCGCACGCGTCGCGCAGGGTCGCGACGATCCGCAAGGGGTCGTCGTCCCGACCGATGAAGTGCATGACCGCCACGGCCAGGATCGCCACCGGACGGCCGAAGTCCAGCAGGTCTCGGACCTGCGGGTGGTCGAGAACGGCGGCCGGGTCGCGGAGATCACCGGGTACGGTCGCCACCCCCTCGCCGCGCAGCGACTCATTGCCATGCGCGATGACGTGCGGGTCGTTGTCGACGTAGACGACGCGCGCGGCGGGCCGGGACCGGCGGGCGACCTCGTGGGTGTTGGGGGTGAGCGGCAGCCCGCACCCGATGTCCAGGAACTGGTCCACCCCGTCCTCCGCCGCGTGCCGTACGGCGCGCAGCCCGAACGCCCGGTTGGCGACCGCCGCCTGACGGACGGTGGGGTACTTGGACTCCAGCAGCGTGGCGGCGGCGCGATCGGCGGCGAAGTTGGTGTCGCCGCCGAGTAACACGTTATAGATGCGCGCCGCGCTCGCCTGGTGGCCGTCGTCGGGGGCTTCGGTCACGGGCTCGTCCGTTCTGTCGGTGGCCGGGGGGAAAGCGCCACCATGCTACTCAGCGGGTCGGTCGTCGCCGGTGGCGATGGTCAGGTGGTAGTCGGCGGAGGAGCCGTTCGCGCGGAAGGTGATCACGTACACGCCCGCCGCGGCTGAGGGCGAGGCGTAGAACACAACGTAGATGGGGTCGGGGCCGGACAGGCCCATCGTCACCCCGGGCGGGGCGCCGGAGACGGTGATGAGGTCCACCGGCTCGTCGGAGCGCAGGATCGTCTTGGTCGAGCCGCCCGGCGAGACGGTGCCCGAAGTGGGGGTGAGCGAGATTCCGAGGTGGGCGGCGGCGGGGTCGGCCGTCGCCGCGTCGGCGGTCGTGGTGGTGAGGCCCAGGCTGAGCACCAAGGCCGCGATCGTGGCCACATTGCGGAGAACTCGCATGTCAGGTACCTCCGTTGGCGCCGAATGTGCGTACGGACGCACTCACGATGACACCGGGCGACGGTCCCGCCTACCCCACGATCGCCCCATAACCGGCGGCTATGGCGACCCCCTCCGAAAAGCTTGTCCACGTTGTTGACGATGTTCTGAGGCGGTGGCTAACATCGTCTCTACCGAAGACGACGAAAGAAAGGTGCATCATGGCCGAGTCCTACCTCGGCGTGCTCGGGATCGCCGACGCGCTCGGGGTGAGCCGGCATGCGGTGCACAAATGGCGCTCGCGCTATCCGGGCGATTCGAGCCACCCGTTCCCCGAGCCCGACGTCGAGGTGGACGGCGCGCCCGGCTGGCGGCCCGCGCGGCTGGGCGAGATCGTCCAGTGGCGCAACGGCCTGCCCGGACGCGGTACGGGCGGCGGCCGTCCCACCGCCGCGCGCCAGGAATACCTCCGGGCGGCGGCAGAACGCGGCCTGGAGCGTGATGAGGCCATCCGCGCGCTGGTCACGTTCACCGAAGAGTTCCCGGAAATGACCGAGCCGGAGATCTGTGCCTGGCTGATCGACCACTGGCGCAGGTAGCACTCATAGAGCACTCATTTCAGTACCAGAACCGAAGGCGATGACGCATGCCCGAAATCGGCGGAGAGACCGCACCGGGATTTGAGATAGTGCGGGAGGCGTTCGCGGCCAATCTGGCCGGCGGACAGGAGATCGGCGCCGCCGTCGGCGTCTACCTGCACGGCGAGAAGGTCGTGGACCTTTGGGGCGGCGTGGCCGATCCCGGTACCGGCCGCCGCTGGGAGCGCGACACCCTCGCGGTCGTGTTCTCCACCACCAAGGGGGTCACGGCCGCCTGCGCGCACCTGCTGGCGCAGCGCGGCGAACTCGATCTCGACGCGCCGGTGGCGAAGTACTGGCCGGAGTTCGCGGCGAACGGCAAGGAGCGCATCCCGGTCCGGTGGCTGCTCACCCATCAGGCCGGGCTGCCGGTGATCGACCGGCCGATCACCCCGGCGCAGGCGCTGACCTGGGAACCGATGGTGAACGCGCTGGCCGCGCAGCGCCCGGTCTGGGAGCCGGGCACCGCGCACGGGTACCACGCGCACACGTACGGCTGGCTGGTCGGCGAGGTCGTGCGCCGGGTGAGCGGGCGCAGCATCGGCGCCTTCCTCGCCGAGGAGATCGCCGCCCCGCTCGGCCTGGACCTGTGGATCGGGCTGCCCGAATCGGAACAACACCGGGTCGCCCGGATCGTCGTGCCGCCGCCCGCCCCCGGCGGGCAGGCCGCGATCGACCTGGACTCCGTCCCGGAGGCGGCCCGCGAGATGATCGCGGCCTTCACGGACCCGGCATCGCTGAGCATGCGCGCCATGTCCGTGGTCACGCCCATGCTGAACCACGACGACCCCGCCGAGCAGCGGGCCGAGTTCCCCGCCACCAACGGCATCTGCACCGCCCGCGCCCTGGCCCGCTGCTACGCGGCGCTGATCGGCGAGGTGGACGGGCACCGCATCCTCACCCCCGAGACCCTGGCGGCGGCGACGTCCCTCCAGGTCAGCGGCAAGGACGAGATCCTGCGTACGCCGGTCCGGATCGCCACCGGGTTCGGCCTGCCGATGCCCGGCCTGTTCTGGCACAGCCCGGCCGCCTTCGGGTTCGGCGGGTACGGCGGGTCGCTCGGCTTCGCCGACCCGGCGACGGGGCTCGCCTTCGGGTACGTCATGAACCACATCCAGGAAGGTGTGCCGGACGCTCGCGCCGCCGGCCTCCTGGCCGCCGTCCAGCAGGCGATCGAGGCACGGGCGCAGGCATAGGCATAGGCATAGGCACAGTGAGCCTTTTCATCCTCAAGTTCCCTGGTCAGGGGCGGTAAGCGAGATGCCGTATCCGCATGACCAGGCGTCCTGCCGGGCTATCAGGCCCGCCCCGAGTTCGACGGAGGCGCCCCTGACCTGGTGCAAGCAGCCGGTTGAAAAGGGTTCAGTGGTTGCCATCGCCGCCCCGGCCTGTCAATACCCGGCAGCCTGATAAGAAATCGACAATATTCTCACCTGGTGGCCTGCTTTTTCGCATGATACGAATCAGATCCGCCTCCGCCGGTGCTGGGCGATTCATACCGAATGCTGAGAGCGGGGTTGACGGAGATCGGGGCCCAAGTGAAACTCTGAGCATGGGGTTAACGCGGATATGGCGTAAAGAATGGACGGCGGGCTGGACGACGCTCGCACCCTTCAAACTGTACGGCGGATATTATCTGCTGTCGTACAAGAGCGGGGCGGGAAGCGCCGATCTCAGTAAGTTCCGCAAGGACGGCGAGTACGACGGGGTGTGGCAGGCGGGGTGGACGACGGGCTGGTCGACGCTCGCCCCCTTCGAGCTGTACGGCGAGTACTACCTGCTCTCCTACAAGTCCGGGGCGGGAAATGCGGACCTGAGCAAGTGGAGTAGGGACGGGTCCTACAGCGGCGTATGGCAGCACACCTGGACCACCGGCTGGACGACACTTACCCCGTTCGAGCTGTACGGTGAGTATTACCTGCTGTCCTATAAGAACGGCTCGGGCGAGGCGAGCCTGGACAAGTTCGGTAAGGACGGCTCCTACGCCAATGTGTGGCGGCACGGGTGGTCCACGGGCTGGACGACGCTCGCCCCCTTCGAGCTGTACGGCGAGTATTACCTGCTCTCCTACAAGAGCGGGACGGGCGAGGCCAGCCTTGACAAATTCGGCAAGGACGGCTCCTACAGCAATGTGTGGAAGCAGAGCTGGACGACCGGCTGGACGAACGTCGTCCCGTTCCGGGCGGACGGTGAGTATTACCTGCTGTCCTACAAGAACGGCTCGGGTGAGGCGGACCTGAGCAAGTTCCACAAGGACGGCTCCTGGAGCGGCGTCTGGCAGCAGGGCTGGACGACCGGCTGGACCACCCTCGCCCCGTTCGAGCTGTACGGCGAGCCCTACCTGCTCTCCTACAAGAAGGACGCCGGAACGGCCGAGCTGGACCGCTTCGACTTCTGACCTGTGCTCCTGTGCTCCTGTGCTCCTGTGCCCCTGTGTCCAAGGACCCGGACGAGCCTTCAGCGCCTTCAGAGCCTTCAGCGGCCGGCCGGGTCCTTGGCGGTGAACAGGTAGTTGCGGTGGGCCGGGGACAGGTCGGGCACCTTCTGCCAGGTGCCGTTGCGCCAGGCGCGCATGGTGTAGCCGTGGTCGGCGAGCCAGGACAGCAGGTCGCCGGTGTGGGTGCCGTAGCGGGACAGGTGGCGCTGCTCGACCTCAAGGAGCAGCGCGGGGGCGCAGCGTTCGATGAGGGCGGCGCCGCCTTTCAGAACCTGAAGCTCCCGGCCTTCCACATCGATCTTCATGAAATCCACCTGGCCGATGCCGGCGCTTTCGCACAACCCGTCGAGCGTGCGCATCGCCACCACGACCTCGATATGCTCGTCGAACTCGCGATTCTGGCCGAGCCCGAATGCGCCGGAAACGACGAATGAACGTCCGGTGACCATTCTGCCATTCCGTATCGGCACGCTCATCACCGATTTGCCCTCCGTTTCGCCGAGGGCCAGCGCGTGCCTGACGACATTCGGGTGGTCGCGCAGGCCGAGGAGCCGGGAGGGCACGGCATGCGCGAAGACAAGCGGCTCCACGCTGTGCACCACGCCGCCGGGGCCGACCGCACGGGCGAGTTCGGCCGTGTAGAGACCGGCCGCCGCGCCCACGTCAACGCAGGTGCCGCCCGGTCCGGTAAGGCTTCGCACACCGAGCAGTTCGCTTTCCAGCCACGGCGTGAACCGGGCCAGCGAACGCACGCCCAGGCTCACCGCGGCGGCCTTCACCTCGAAAAGCTCAGGGACGCCCTGGCGTGGTCCTGAATTATCCGATCCCTCCTTCGACGAAGGCATGCCGATACCCTCCTTCACACCCTCTCCGCACCACCAGAAAATAACCGCCCGCGCCGCTCCGCGTCGTCCCCCACAAGCGGGATGAATCGGCTGGCTCGAACGCGCCACCCGCTTCTCGCGGTGGCTCTGCGGAGCTACGCCACTGCCCGTTTCCGGGCCTGGCCGGTAATGTGTCGTGGGTCGATTTGTTTTCGCGAGGGAGCGTGATGAGTGCGCCCGCGATCAGAACAATCGCCTTGACCAGGCGGTTCGGCGAGGTCTCCGCGCTGGACGGGGTCGACATGGAGGTCGCCGCGGGGTCGGTGCTCGCGCTGCTCGGACACAACGGCGCGGGCAAGACCACGCTCGTCGACATCCTGGCCACGCTGCTGCCCCCGAGCGGCGGCCGGGCCGAGGTGGCGGGCCTGGACGTCGTACGGCACGCCGCGCGCGTCCGCCGCCGGATCGGGCTGATCAGGCAGGACACGGCGGTCGATCAGGCGCTCAGCGGGCCGGCGAACCTGGAGTTCGTGGCCAGACTGCTGGGCGCGGACCGGCGGCGGGCCCGGGAGCGGGCCGCGGAGCTGATCCGGCTGTTCGGCCTGCGCGAGGCGGCGGAACGCCCGGTACGCACCTATTCGGGCGGCATGCGCCGGCGGCTCGACCTCGCGGTCGGCGTCGTCGGCCGCCCGGCCGTGCTGTTCCTGGACGAACCGACCACCGGCCTGGACCCGGCGGGCCGGATGTCGCTGTGGGAGACCATCGGCCGGCTGGCCGCGGAGGGCACGACCGTGCTGCTCACCACCCAGTACCTGGAGGAGGCCGACCGGCTCGCCGACCACATCGTGGTGCTGGCGTCCGGCCGGGTGGTCGCCTCGGGGACGGCGGCGCGGCTCAAGGCCGCCGTCGGCGACCGATGCGCGCACGTCACCCTGGCCGGGCCGGAGGACGTCGCCACCGCCGCGGCGGCGCTGCGGGCGGGCGGGTACGCCCCGGTGCCCGACCCCGCCCGCCGTACGGTGACCGTGCCGATGGCCGCCGCCGCCGACGTGCCCGCGGTGGTCCGCCTGCTGGACGGCACCGACATCACCGAACTGAACCTCACCGAACCCACCCTGGACGACGTCTACCTCGCACTCACCCGACGAGAGGAGAGCCGGGTATGACAGCGGTCGCCCAGGTGGAGCAGTGGTCGCACCCGGGGGCGTTCACCCAGCTCCGGCTGCTCACCGCGCGCCAGCTCCGGCACGCCTTCGCCGACCGCAGGGCGGTCGTGCTCAACCTGGTGCAGCCGCTGGTCATGCTGACGCTGTTCGGGCAGATCTTCGGCAGCATCGCGGGGCCCGGCGTACTGCCCGGCGGGGTCCGGTACCTGGACTACCTGATGCCCGCGCTGCTGGTCACCACCGGCATCGGGGCCGCCCAGCACGCCGGGATCGTGCTGGTCAGGGAGATGGGCACGGGCATGACGGCACGGCTGCGGTCGCTGCCGGTGAACCTGCGCCTGGTGCTGGTGGCCAGGGCGGCGACGGATCTGACGCGGGCCGCGCTGCAACTGCTGGTCCTGCTGGCGTGCGGGGCGGTGCTGTTCGGGTTCGTACCGTCCGGGGGCGTGGCCGGGATGGCCGGGGCCCTGGTGCTCGCGCTCGCCGTCATCTGGTCGCTGATCTGGGTCTTTCTGTTGATCGCCGCGTGGCTGCGCAGCCTGGAGGTGCTGACCGGCATCGCGTTCGTGGTGACATATCCGCTGATGTTCGCGTCCAGCGCGTTCGTCCCGGTGGAGAAGCTGCCCGGCTGGCTCCGGGCGGTCGCCACGCTGAACCCGGTCACGTACGCGATCGACGCCGCGCGGGACCTGACCATCGGCACCATCGGCGGTGGCTCGGCGGCGTCACTGGTCGTCGGGCTGGCCGCCACCGCGCCGCTCGGCGTGGCGGCCATGCTGGCGGCCTTCCGCGCCTTCCGCCGCCCCCTCAGCCGCTAGAACCGCGGGCCGCGCGACGGATACGGGGCGCGATGGCGATCTCCGTGTTGACGCCCTTCTCGATCACCGCGAGGTTGTGATAGACGTGCAGCCCCGCCGTACCCACCCCCACGGTATCCTCATCCCCGTCGCCCCATTCGCCGTGGTGAATCCGGTCGATGAGGCTCTTGAGCAGCGCCACGGACGTACCGGGCGCGCCCGGGTCGGTCTCGTCGCTGCCGTACCCCGGGCAGTAGGACGACCACAGGTCCTCGATGGCGTAGCAGCCACCGGCCCGCACATGCGGAAACAGCTCCTCGAACGCGGTCAGCACGTGCTCGCCGACATGGCTGCCGTCGTCGATGACCACGTCGAACGGCCCGTACCTGGCCGCCAGCGCGCGCAGCCGCCCCCGGTCGGCCTGCGAGCCGACGAGCGTGGTGAGCCGGGGCGCGTCCAGCCCGCCCTTGGCCGCGACGTCCAGGCCGAAGATCAGGCCCCGGCCGAAGTACCGCCGCCACACCCGCAGCGACTCGCCGCCCGCGTCCGGGTCGTCGTAGCCGCCGATGCCGATCTCCAGCACCCGCACCGCGCGCTCGCGCAGCCCGCGGAAGTGGAGGTCGTAGTGGGGCGCGAACCAGTGGACCAGTCCCCACTTGTCGCAGTCCGTGGCGACCGTGAGTTCCTCCAGGTCAGGGCGGCGGGTGCGGGTGGCGAGCACGGTGTCCACCGCCCGCCGTACCGCGGACTTCAGCTCGTGCGGCGCGATGCCGTCCGCCGCGATGATCTCGGGCCAGGCGGCCTCGTCGATCGCGACCTCGCACCACCCCGCGCGGCGCTCGGCCCCCGGGCCGAACAGGCCGCGAGCGGTCTCGTCCAGCCGCGCGGTGAGGGTCGCCGCCACCGGTACCGCCCCGGCGGGCTCGGCCACCACCCCCCGGTACGGCACGCAGCGCAGCACCCGGCTCCACCGCTTGCCCTCGTGCAGCAGGTCCAGCCGCAGCGCGACCTCGTGCCCGTGGGCGGGCGCGCCGCAGCGGAAGGCGATCTCGTCAGTGAGCAGCGCGGCGACCTCCCCGGCCCCGGCCCGCTCGATGGTGCCGGTGAGCGCCACGGGGTCGCCGTCGGCCACCGCGATCAGCGCCGCGGCCAGCTCGGTGGCCTGGTGCGGGTCCATCATGCCTGCCGCCTCACAGCATCGGGTCGGTGACGTCGAGCCGGAACTCCCCGGTCCCGAACAGCACGAAGGCCCGCTCGGGGTCGTTGGCCGCGTGCGCGCGGCCCGCGTGTACGTCGCGCCAGGCGCGCTCGATGGCGTTGCCGCTGCGCAGCGACCGGCCGCCGGAGTTCTCGAACAGCAGCTCCATCGCGTAGACCGCGCGCTCGGTGGCCCGCACCTGGTCGCGGCGGAGCCGCCTGCGCAGGTCCATCGGGATCGGCCGGCCCGCCTCGGCCAGCAGGTACGCCTCGTCGATGTTGCGCATGAGCTGGAGCCAGCCCGCGTCGATCTCGCTGGCCGCGCGGGCCACGCGGATGTGCGCGAACGGGTCCAGCGCGACCCGCTGCCCGCCGTAGGAGACCCTGACCCGCTTGCGCATCATCGCGACATGGGCCTGGTAGCCGCCCTGCGCGATGCCGAGCAGCGGCGTGGAGATCGTGGTGCTGAGGATCGCCGGGAAGGGCAGCCGATACAGCGGCGAGGCGTTCAGCTCCTGGCCCGGCCCGCGTGCCTCCGACAGTTCCCGCCAGCTCAGGGTCCGGTGCGCGGGGACGTACGCGTCCTCGACCACGACGTCGTCGCTGCCGGTGCCGCGCAGGCCGACGGCGTCCCAGACGTTCTCCACCGAGTAGTCGGCGGCGGGCAGCAGGAACGTCAGCCGGTCGGTCTGCTTGCCGTCCTCGTCGCGTGTCGAACCGCCGAGCAGTACCCACTGGCAGTGCCGGACGCCCGAACAGAAACTCCACCGGCCGGACAGGCGATATCCGCCCTCGGCGGGGGTGACCGTGCCGGTGGGGGCGTAGGAGGAGGCCATCAGCGCGTCGCCGTCGCCGTCCCACACGTCGTGCTGGGCCTGCGGCGGGAACAGGGCGAGCTGCCACGGGTGTACGCCGAGCACCGCGCTGACCCACGCGGTCGAACCGCAGACGCCGCCGAGTTCCCTGACGCACTCGTAGAAGTCGCGCGGGTGGGACTCCAACCCGCCGAAGGCGGCCGGTTTCAGCATGTCGAACAGCCGGGACTCGACCAGGTCCTTGATCGTCGCGGCGGGGATGTCGGCCTGGCTCTCGGCTTGGGCGACGCGTTCGGCTAGGCGGGGCTTGAGTTCGGTGATGGTGTCGATGACGGCCATGATTCGTCCTGGTTGTCGGTGTCGTTGTCGTTCAGGTGGGTGAGTTCGGCGGCGACCTCGGCGGCCTCGGGGTGACCGAGGCCGGACAGCAGGCGGTGCGCCTCGCGCAGCGCGTACCCGGCCGCGGGCAGGTCGCCGAGGTGGCGGCGGGAGGCGGCGATCCGGCGCAGGGCCAGCGAACGGTAGTAGGCGTTGCCGCCCGCGGCCTCGATGACCTCGATGGCCCGCCGGTAGTGCGCGACGGCGTCCTCGTGCCGGCCCAGGTCGGCGGAGGCCCTGCCGCAGGTGTGGTGCCCGGCCGCCGCGCCCTGGGGGTTGTTCAGCGCCTCGAACAGGGTGATGGCGGCGCTCGCGTGGGCGAGGGCGTCGCGCGGCTCGCCGCGCAGCGCGCACAGCCGGGCCAGCGAGGTGAGCGCGCTCGCGCGTCCGTCGTCGTCTTCCGCCCGCTCGAACGCCGTCAGGGAGGTCCGGGCGTGGGCGGTGGCCTCGGGGAGCCGGTCCAGGCGTTCCAGGGCATAGCTCAGGGACAAGTGGGTGTGGGCCAGGCCGTACCGGTCGCCGGCGGTGGCGAACGACTCCAGCGCGGCGGACGCCGACTTGATGGCGTCCTCGTGGTGGCCGAGCCTGAGCTGGCAGCGGCACAGGTTGCGCAGCAGCCGCCGTTCGGCGTCGTCGTCGCCGAGGGCCCGGGCCTGGGGGATGGCCAGCTCGGTCGTCCACAGCCAGTCGTGCCAGTGTTGCCGCTCGGCGAAGTACGTGGTCAGGGCCCAGGTGAGCTGCCAGGCGTGGACGGAGGGGCCGGACTCGGCGGCCCGTACGATCACGCGCAGCAGTTCCTCGTAGTTCGCGTCCAGCCAGGCCAGGGCCGCCGCCGCGGTGCGGAAGGAAAGCGCGTCCTCGCTGGTCACGGCCTGTCCGGGGGCCAGCGTCCGCCGCCCGGGCGCGAGCGCCCGATCCGCCGCCAACGCCGTCGCGGTCAAGAAGGCCGCTTTCAGGTCGTCGTGAGCGGGGCGGCCCATGGGATTCCTCCCTTTTCTTCCGCGGTCGCGAGGGTGACGCAGGTCAAGGTGTGGACGAGGGTGGCGTGGCAGATGCGGGAGAGGCGCAGGGCGTCGGGGGCGGGCGGGCCGCCCGGTTCGTAGGCGCGGCTGGACGGGATCGAGCCGTCGGTGTGCCGTACCGTCTCGACCTCGCGCAACGCCCTGGCGCACCGCTCGAACGGCTCGCCCAGCAGGTGCGCGCACAGCGCCAGTTCCAGGACGGCGTCCCAGGCGTGCAGGGCCAGGCAGCGGCGCAGCAGCTCGCCGACGATCACGCGGCTGGCGGACAGCTCGGCCGGGGTCAGGCCGGGACGGGCGAAGCCGAAGTCGGTGCCGTAGAAGATCGCGTGGGTGGCGTCGTAGACGGCCGGCCCGTCGGCCGTCGCGGTACGCCCGGCGAGGCCGAGCACCCAGGACCGCCACAGGCCCGCCCAGTCGGGGGCCCGCCGCAGGCAGCCGGCCCGCCACAGCGCGTACGTCTGGCCGGGGGAGCGGGGCCGCGCGCCGCCCGCGATCAGCGCGCCCAGCAGTTCCTCGCCCTCGGCGGAACGGTGGCCGCCCGCCCGCAGCCACAGGTACGGCTGGACCCGGTGGACCGCCTCCGCCGGCCTGGCCCTGGCCGCGCGGGCGAAGGAGGCGGCGCGGGTCCGCTCGGTCAGCACCGCCCGCCAGGTGTCCAGGTGGGCGTCCAGCGACCGGGACAGCCGGGGGAACCGGGCCGGGGCCCGGCGGGCGAGCTGGTGTTCCACCAGGGCGAGTTCGGTGAGCCGCCTGGCCGCCGCATCCGCCGCGCCCTCCGCGCCGGCCGGCACGAGCCGCCCGAGGCGGCCCGTCACCCAGGCGGCACTACGCGCCGCCGCGTCCGTCACCGCACTACGCGGATCCATCACCGGGGGCGGGGCGGAGGAGGCCGGCGGTGGTGAGCCGGGCGGCGAGGTCGTCGGTGAAGGGGTCGGGGGCGGCGTCGCCGTCGAGGAGGCGGGCCAGGGCCGTGCCGGCCCGGGCCGAGACGCGGACCACGCGGAACGTGGTCGTGTCGACCAGTACGCCGCAGAACGGCAGCGTGCCGAACACGATCCCATCGGCCAGGCGGACGTTCATCGCACGAAACCTCGCAACCATTGCTCGATGACGCACAGGCGGGCCAGGGGCTCGCCCATCCGGTGGACGGTCCGCGGGTCGAGGCGGTCGGCGAAGCCGGGTTCGACGATGCCGTGCTCGACGAGCATCGAGTCCTGGCCCAGCAGCTTGGCCGCGAGCGCCGCGTTGTGGTGGGCGTAGGTGGCCGGGATGGCGTCGATCCTGGCCTGCCGCATGCGGACCGCGACCCGGTGCGGGATGCCCCGCCCCGCGTACGCGTGCCGCAGCAGGAACTTGTCCACGTGCGCGCCGTGCCCCACGGCCAGCTTGTACTCCGGCGGCACCGCCGCCAGGTACTCCACCACGTCCCGGTCGGCGAACGGCGTGAACAGGAAGGTCTCGCGCGGACGCAGGTCGTTCAGGTAGCCGGTGTGGACGTGCGGGAAGTTCACCGCCTCCTTGACGAAGAGTTGTGCGGTGCCGGACGGACGCCGCCGCCGTACTCCCGCACCGTGGAACTCCTCCTCCTGCCGCCGGATCAGCCGCGCGGACTCGCCCACCGAGTCGGCGATCCGCTCCTGCGCCGCCCTGGTCAGGCCGACGTGGTGGTAAAGGATCTCCGGGTTGGGCAGCGCGGCGGCCGGGTCGCCACTGACCAGGCCGCGCAGGAACGCCACCGGCCCCGAGGAGAACGACGAGGACAGCGTCTCGCCCAGCACCTGCCACACCGGCCGCCCGGCGGCCAGCGGGTTCAGCGTGGACCAGCCCAGGCTGTCCCACAGCCCCCGGTGCCAGTCGTGCATGAACACCTGGTCGGACATGAGCCCGGTCAGCACGAACCGCGCGCCCCTGGCATGGGCCTCGGCGGCGGTGACGGCGTAGGCGGGCAGCGGTACGTGCGTACGCGGCAGCGAACGGTCGTCGGGGCCCTTGAGGTAGTCGCCGCCGGGCACGGTGTGCCGTCCCATGTCGTACTCCTGGAAGGCGATCCCGCTGTGCGCGGCCACCTCCCGCGCCGACTCGGCGTCCTGGGCGAAGCCGGGGAACCCGGAAAGGGTGAAGTGGAAGCCCAGCACGTCGGCGCAGTGGCGGGCGGCCTCGCAGGCCACCACGGCCGAGTCGGTGCCGCCGCTGAGCATCAGCACGGCGCTGTCCGCGCCGGCGAGCACGCGTTCGCAGGCCGCCGAGAGCCGGTCGCGCAGGCCGTCCGCGGCGTCTTCCAGGCTCGCGGGCGGCTCCTGGCCGAGGCGGAAGTCGTCGAACGCCGACACCACGGGCCGCTGCCCGGACAGCCGCAGCCGGTGCCCGGCGGGCAGCCGGTGGACGCCGCGGAACCAGGAGCGCTCGTGCGGGAAGCCGCGTTCGGCGATGAGCATCGGGACCAGGCCGAGTTCGACGTCGCCGAGGCCGGGCGCACGGCCGGGCAGCAGGTCGAGTGGGTCGGTGGACCACGACAGCGCCCCGTCGCGGAGCGTCCAGAACAGCGGGACCATGGCGCTCAGCCCCCGGTAGAGGCTCAGCTCCCCCTCGCCCAGGTGAGCGAGCGCGAAGTCACCGCGCAACCGCCGTACCGCGCGGTCGCCCTCCTGGTCGATGGCCCGCTGGAGGCGGCCGAGCGGCGAGCCGTCGCGGCCCGGCGCGTGGCCGATCCAACCGGCCATCGCGGTACGGCCTGCCGGCCGCTCGACGGCCAGCGGACCGGTGTCGTCGTGCAACGGCCCCTGTGTCAGCTCGCCCCCGCCGGAGTACGGCACGGGCACGCTGCCCCGCATGGCGAACGACGAGACGATCACGGCGCACCCACCGTCCTCGGCAGCCTGAGCAGTTCGGCGAACTGCATCGGCCGGCCCGCGTCCGCCTGGTCGGTGATGGCACGCTCGCCGATGACGGTCCAGGCGTGCAGTTCGTCGGGGTCGTCCAGCTTCTCGATCACCGGGTAGCCGATCGCGACATGGGCCTGGAAGCCGAGCACCCGCAGGCCCGCGCACAGCGCGAGCGATTCGTGCAGGCACAGCGGCGTTCCGGTGAGCGTCCGGCCGAGGCCGTGCAGCCGCCAGGCGGCCGACCGCGCGGCGAACACCACCTCCTCGCTCTCGCCCGCGCGGGGGTCGCGGTCCGGAGGGAGGGCGGGCATCGCCGGCAACGCCTCCGCCAGCCCGCCGCGCCGGAATCTCTCGCCGACCCGCAGGTAGGAGGGCGCGGCGCGGACGATCTCGGCGTCCGTGACGCGGATGCGCCGGGGGACCGGCCGGTCGGCGACGAGGAACTTCCGCAGCGCGCGAAGGGTCTCGGCACGTCGCCGGGAATGAACGGATCGGGGCAGCGCAAGCGACATGATCACCTCTGGAACGGGTAGACGGGCAGCGGCGTGGACGCGCCGGAAAGGCGCGCCCACGCCGTGATTCACCGTTCAGCTTGTCCTCCGGTCATTTCCGGAGGGCGGGCCGATCACAGCGAGTCGTAGTCACCGATAATGGTGTCCTGAGTCGGACCAACCGGACCCATCGTGAGCTCGTCGAGCGTGCCGATGAACTCGACCTCCATGTTCTCCTTCATCGCTTTCACCTCCTCTGCTCAAATGGCGGGGAACGTTAGGACCATTGCCTTTCCGGTGCGCGATCGAGCAGAACGTGGCACACGAAAGGCGGCACGGCGAAATGGGATTTCCCGCTCCCGGCGGCGATGCGGTTCATTTGGAGCCATCCGCGGGTACCAGGAGTCACCGCTCGTTTTGGAACTTAGCAATAGGGCCCCGCCGGGACAACCGTTCGGATTTGCCGACCGCGCCCGCCGGGGCCGCTTTTTGCGTGACAATCGGGATGTCAGAAGGTCTTGACAGGAGGAGATGCCGATGTCGAGGACACTGGCCCGGGGCATGCCGGCCGTGGTGCGCGTCCTGTTATCGGCGGACCAGCCGCCCGCCGCGCGGCGTCCAGGTCTTCGCGGCGCGTGCGCGTGGGCCGTCGTCCACGCCAACGAGTTGTGCGCGGTGGCGCTCACCATCACCGCCTACACCTACGCGCGGGACGCGCTGTCGTTCACGGTCTTCCCGGCCTCCCTGGTGTTCGTCACCTCGGTGGCGCTGGCCGCCGGCCAGGCCGCCCCGCTGGCGCTGCGCCGGTCCTACCCGCTGGGCGCCTGGACGGTGCTGATCACCACCTTTCTGGCCTGCTGCCTGCTGGAACAGGCGCTGGAGCTGGCCCCAGGACGGCTCAGCGCCACGGCGAACCTCGTCGGCCCGCTGGTCCTCTACCGCGTCGGGCTGACCCGCCCGCCGGGCCCGGTGCTGGCCGTCACGGGCGTCACGATGACGGCGTTCCTGGCCCTGCGGACGGAGCTGAATCCGGCCGGCGTGGTCCTGCTCATCGGGGTCGCGGCGCTGTTCGGCGGGCTGATGGCGGCGCGCGGCCGTACCGAGTCCGACCTCGCCCAGCACCGGCGGGCGCACGCGCTGCTGTCCGAGCGCGCCCGGATCGCCCGCGAGCTGCACGACGTCGTGGCCCACCACATGTCGATCGTCGCGGTGCAGGCCGAGACCGCCCCCTACCGGATCGACGGTCTCGCGCCGCGCGTCGCGGCGGAGTTCGAGTCGCTGGCCAAGGGCGCCCGGATGTGCCTGAGCGAGATGCGCCGGCTGCTCGGCGCGCTGCGCGACGAGAACACCGCCGCCGAGCTGACCCCCCAGCCGGGCCTCGCGGAGCTGGGCGAGCTGGCGGTCTCGGTACGCCGCACCGGCTCGCCCGTGGAGATCGACATCGACGACTCGGCGGGCGCGCTGCCGCCGGTCCACTCCCTGGTGGTCTACCGGATCGTGCAGGAGGCGTGGAGCAACGTCGTACGGCACGCGCCCGGGGCCCCGGTCCGCACCCGGGTGGAGCGCCGCGGCGGCGACGTGTACGTCGAGGTCGCCAACGGCCCGCCGCCGCGCCTGCCGGGACGCGTGCCCAGGCTGGACGGCTCGGCGCTGGGCCTGCGCGGCATCCGCGAACGCGCGCAGTTGCTCGGTGGCACGCTGCACGCGGGGCCGGTGGACGGCGGCGGGTTCGTGGTCAAGGCCACCCTGCCGGTGCGGGAGGCGGCCGGATGATCCGCGTGGTCATCGCCGACGACCAGGCCATGGTCCGCGAAGGGTTCGGGGCGCTGCTGGACCGGCAGCCCGACATGTCGGTGGTCGGGCACGCGGGCGACGGCGAGACCGCGATCGAGGTCTGCCGCAGGGAGCGGCCCGACGTCGTGCTGCTGGACGTCCGCATGCCGGTCATGGACGGCCTCCAGGCGGCGCGGGCGCTGCTGCACGGGGAGGTGCCGCCCCGGGTGATCATCCTGACCACCTTCGACCTGGACGACTACGTGTTCGAGGCGCTGCGCGCGGGCGCGAGCGGCTTCCTGCTCAAGGACGCCCGCGCGGACGACCTCGTGCAGGCGGTCCGGGTGGTGGTGGCGGGGGAGGCGCTGCTGGCCCCCACGGTGACCCGCCGGCTCATCGAGCGGTACCTGTTCCAGGAGCCCGCCCTGCCGCCCGCCACGTCGCCGCTGGACGCGCTGACGCCCCGGGAGATCGACGTGTTCGCCCTGATCGCCCGCGGGCTGTCCAACGCGGAGATCGCGGCCAGGCTCACCCTGGCCGAGGAGACGGTCAAGACCCATGTCGGGCGCATCCTGGCCAAACTGGGGCTGCGCGATCGGGTCCAGGCGGTGGTGCTCGCCTACGAGAGCGGCTTCGTCTCCCCGGGCCGGGGGTGATCCTGGCTCAGCGCGGGGCGTCGCGGCGTTCCAGCTCCGAGGCGAAGTTCTGGAGGGAGGCGGCGCACTTGCGGGCCGCGTCGGCCACCGTGGTCGCGCAGTGCGTCGGCACGTTGGCCGCGAGTTTGTCCCATTCGGCCGACTCCAGCGCGTGTACGTCCAGCAGGGTGAGCACCCGCCGCCCCATCTCGCTCTGCCGCAGCGCGGGGTCGCGTTTGAGGGTCTGGACGATCGGCCGCAGCTCGGCGTCGATCTCGTCGCGTACCGGCTCCCGGGGGGCGTGGGCGCGGGTGGGGGCGGCCCGGGGCGCGCCGCGCTGGCGGGGCGGCAGCGGGTCCTGGCCGTTGCGCACCCGTTCGCGTACGTCCTTGGCGGTGGACAGCGAGATCCCGGCCCTGGCGGCGATCTCGCGCAGCGAGGCCCCGGGCCGCTCGGCGAGCACCGCGCCCGCCCTCCTGCGCCCCGCGCCCGGATCGACCGCCCGGACCCTGCCGTCCCGGCCCACCCGGCCGTTCGAGTGTGGAACTTCCCCGGTCGAACGGCGCCGCAGCGCGGCCACGGTCTTGGCGGAGATGCCCGCCACCGAGGCGATGGCCCGGTCCGACCAGTGCCAGTGGGTCGTGATGATCCGCGCCGCGGCGGCGTTGCGGTCGGCCTGGCCGAGCGGCAGGCCGTGCGCGGAGTTCAGGCCGACGGAAAGGACGAACACGTCTTCCTGCGGCCCGTCGAAGAACACCGCCTCGATCTCCCGCTCGCCGCGCAGCGCGGCGGCCCTGAGCCGGTGCATGCCGTCGATCACCCGCATGGTCGGCCGGTGGACCACGATGGGGGGCAGCGGCGCGTCCTGGTCGGCGAGCAGCCGGACGTGCTCGGCGTCCTCTCCGCCGCTGCGCGGCGAGTCGGCCGCGCGCAGCGCGGCGATCGGCAGCCGGCGCGGCTCGGAAAAACGCTCGCCGATTATTCCGGATAACTGATTTCGGGAATTCGTCACGCGTGCCGGGGTTTCCGGGGGTGGAATTTGTGGTGACCTGGCCAACGAGTCTTTCGACATGTCTCCTCGCCTGTCGCGGAGGTAACGCAGTCGCTGTCGTTGTGCGGGTCGCGGGGTGTGACGCTGTGTGCGCGAAAGCTCACTGATATCGATGCTATGCCCGGGGCAGGAGTGGTGTCAACCGGGGTAATGGCGCCGCGCGGGTGAATTCTCCCCCCGGGGGGTGACGGAATAATCCGGTGGTCGTTCGCCGCTACGCCTGCTTGGTGGGCGCGGTCTGGAGTACCTCGACGATCGCGGCTTACGGTGGGTGGGAAATCGGACCCATTGGGAGGGCGAGATGAAAGAGGTTGCGGCGCGCGCGATCGATGGCGAGGCGTTCCGGGGTGCGCTCCAGTTGCACGCCGCGGGCGTGGTCGTGATCACCGCCGAGTCGGACGGCGTGCCCTTGGGCCTCACGGTGACCACGTTCACCTCCGCCAGCCTGAGCCCTCCCTTGGTGTCCTTCTACATCGACCGCGGGTCCGCCAGCGCGCCGGGACTGAGTTCGTCTGCGCATTTCGCGGCCAACATCCTCGCGGGCGGGCAGAGCGAGCTGGCCGCGCGGTTCTCCCGCAAGGGGGTGGACCGTTTCGCCGCGCCCACCAGGTGGCACCTCGGGCCGCGCGGAATACCGCTGCTGGACGACGTCTCCGCGCGGCTGATCTGCTCGCTGGACGCCGCGACCGAGATCGGCGACCACATTCTGCTGGTGGGTTTGGTGATGGACGTTTCGGTCGATCCGGAAAGCCGCCCGCTGGTGTACCACGGCCGCCGGTTCGGCGGTTTCCTCCCGCACCCGTCGCCGAACGGCACTTCCCGCCCCGCCGAGCAGAAGCCGGAGCAGAAAGTGGACTGAACATGGGCACCGAATCGGTCTGGTACGGGCCGATGGGGTGACAGAGGATGCGCGCGAATGAGAACCCGGTCCGCCGAACGGCGCGGTACCGGGGACGCCATCCTGGGGAGTGACAATTGAGAAGATCATTATGCGCGAGCCTGATCGCGAGCCTGATCGCCGGTTTGGGGATCGTGATCGCCGTGGCCACGCCCGCCCACGCCGAGCCACCGCCGCCCAAGCTTCCGGCGAACGCGAGCGCGGCGCAACTGAAGTTCCAGCCCGCGATGGACTACGACGGCGACGGCTGCTACCCGTCGGTGGCCATCGGACCCGACGGCACGCTGAACCCGGGGCTCAAGCCCTCCGGCGCCCTGGACGGCGCGTGTCATGACGAGTCGGACCTGACGAACGTCAACATGTACGCGCGGTCCCGCTGCAACACCAGCGGGTGGTGCGTCCACCTGTACGGACTGTACTTCCAGAAGGACCAGAAGGCCGCGGGGGCCGAGAGCGGGCACCGGCACGACTGGGAGCACATCGCGGTCTGGGTCAAGGACGGCGAGGTCAAGTACGTCGGGCCGTCCGCCCACGGCTACTACGACGCCCGGCCGGCCGATCAGGTCGAGTTCCTGGACGGCACCCACCCCAAGATCGTTTACCATAAGGACAAGGGGGAGACGCACGCGTTCCGCCTGGGCCGCCTGAACGAGAAGCCGGAGAACCACTGGGGCCGCTGGCTTCTGCCGGACCTGGTGAGCTGGAACGGCTACCCCTCCACCGCACTGCGCGACAGGCTGTCCGCGCACGGCTGGGGCGCGGCCACGTTCGCGCTGAAGGACAGCGCGTTCCCCGGCGACCTGAGGAAGGCCCACAAGCACAAGATCGAGCCGCCGCGCAACGCGCCCGTCTATCTCGACCTGCCCTTCGACTTCGACGTCGACAAGCACGAGCTGCCGTCCGGGATGCCGGATCCGAACACGCCGCCCGACGACGATGACGACGAGGAAAGGGAAGAGGAGAGGAAGGGGGCGGAGGAGCTGAAGAAGCGGGATCTGCGGGTCATGCCGCTGGGCGACTCCATCACCTACGGCATCGGCAGTTCCACCGAGTCCAGCTACCGCGCCGACCTGTGGAACAAGCTCGACGGCAAGACCAAGAGCATCGACTTCGTCGGCTCGATGCGGTCCGGGCGGCTGCCCGACCCCGACAACGAGGGCCATTCCGGCGCGATGATCAGCCAGATCGCGCACGCGGCCGACACCGCGGTCCCGCTGTGGCGGCCCAACGTCGTGCTGGTCCACGCCGGTACCAACGACATGGACCGCGGCGACGCGCGATCGGCGCCGGACGCGCTGAAGGTCCTGGTCGACCAGGTCTTCGAGGACGCCCCGACGGCGCTGATCGTGGTGGCCAACCTGGTGCCCTCCAAGGATCCCAGGGTCCAGGACAGGATCGACGCCTTCAACAAGGAGATCCCCGCGATCGTCCAGAAACGCGTCGGGATGGGCCGGATGATCGCGCTGGCCGACATGAGCAAGATGACGCCCGGCGACCTCGTGGACTCCCTGCACCCGAACGACAACGGATACCGCAAGATGGCCGACGCCTTCCACAAGGCCCTGCTCCGGGCGGCGGCCAAGGGCTGGATCAGCGACTCACCCGGCACGCCGCTGTGCAGCGACGCCCAGAAGCGCTGGACCCCGCGCGGGCAGATCGCCTCCGGCGTCGCGTACGGCGCGGACGAACGGATCACCTTCGCCGACATCGACGGTGACCGGCGGGACGACTACCTGGTGGTCAACGACAAGACCGGCGTGGTACGGGCGTGGATGAACGCGGGCGGCGACCGCGACGGCAGGCCGGGTTGGGTGGCGCGCGGGCAGATCGCCTCCGGAGTCGGGCACAGCGGTGAGGAGGTGATCGACTTCGCCGACATCGACGGTGACAAACGGGACGACTACCTGGTGGTCAACGCCAGGACGAAGGCCGTGCGCGCCTGGATGAACGCGGGCGGCGACCGGGACGGCAGGCCGGGCTGGGTGGCGCGCGGGCAGATCGCCTCCGGAGTCGCGGGCGAGTCCGGGCCCGTGTTCGCCGACATCAACGGCGACGGGCGGGACGACTACCTGGTCGTGACCAACGTCAACACCGGCGCGGTCAGCGCCTGGACCAACATCGGCGGCGACCGGGACGGCAAGCCGGGCTGGGTGGCGCGCGGGCAGATCGCCTCCGGCGTCCTCAAGCCGGGCGACGGGCTCCGCTTCGCCAACGTGGACTGCGACACCCGCGACGACTACGTGGTGACCAAGTACCCCAGTGGGGCCGCGACCGCCTGGCTGAACCGCGGCGGCGACCAGGACGGCAGGCCCGGCTGGGTGGCGCGCGGGCAGATCGCCTCGGGTGTCGGGATCGCGCAGGGCCAGGGCCTGGCCTTCGCCGACATCGACGGCGACCAGCGCGACGACTACCTGATCTGGGACCTGCGCACGGGCAGCGTCCAGGCATGGATCAACAACGGCGGCGACCCCGTCTGATCGGCCCTTCACAAGGACGCCTCGGCCCTCGGTGCGAAGCGCACCGAGGGCCGATTCGGTTATGGATCAGGGGTGGAAGGTGCGGAAGTAGTCGGCGGGGAGCTTGTTGAGCCAGGCGGTGACCTGGCCGTTGGAGGTCATGCGGACGAAGTCGGCCTTGCCGTCGCCGTTGATGTCCGGGAAGTGGACATCGAAGCGGGAGGTGCCGGAGTCCTCGGCGATCTTGCCGATGTCACGGAAGCGGGCGAAGAGTCCCTCGCGCTCGCTGATCCAGGCTCTGGCGCCGCCGCCGGGGGTGACCAGGATCCGGTCGTCAAGCTTGTCGCCGTTGATGTCGGCGTGCCTGATCTCGCGGTTCTCGCCGTTGTCAGCAAAGACGCGCATGGGCTCGAACCAGGCCAGCTCGCCGTTGTTCTGGAAGTTCTGGTTGATCCAGACGGTGGTGGTGCCGTCCGGCCGGATGATCAGATAATCGTCCCGGCCTCTGTTGGTGATATCCGCGAAGCGAACCTTCGACCCTGGCGGAGGTGCCAGCTTGCCTCCTGTTTTGCCCTCGTTGTAGACGTTGGCGTCGCCGTCGTAGGGGATGGCGCACATGCGTTCGCCCATCGGTTTGGACCAGTCCCACCGGTAGACCTTCATGGTGCCGTCCGTTTCGACGAAGGCGCAGTCGGGGTGCCCGTCGCCGTCCAGGTCGGGGAACCGCAGCTTGTCACCGTCGGCGCCGGCATGCGGCCGGAAAGGGTGCTCGCCTTCGGTGAACGGCTTCCAGTCTTGTCCGGAAGGACCGTTGTTCCAGTAGAACTGGAAGGAACCGTCCGCCTTGACCACCACCTGCTCGTCCTTGCGGTCCCGGTTGATGTCCGCCCACCAGAGCTTGACCGCGCCGGAGCGCACGTCGGGCTGGATGAGGCCGAGCGGCTCCCAGCTCGGGCCCAGCTTGCGCGGCTCATGCACCGGCCGACCCGGCCCGTGGAAGCTGTCGAAGTAATTGTCGGGCAGCTTGTTGAGCCAGGCGGAGATCCTGCCGTTGGAGGTGATGCGGGCGAAGTCGGCCTTGCCGTCGCCGTCGATGTCGGGGAAGTGGACGTCGTAGCGGGGGATGCCGGAGTCCTCGGCGATCTTGCCGATGTCGCGGTAGCGGCTGAATCCTCCCCGGGGGCCTTCGTTGATCCAGGCCCGGGCCCCACCGCCGGGGGTGACCAGGATCCGGTCGTCGCGGTTGTCGCCGTTGAGGTCGGCGTTCCTGATCTCGCTGGGCTCACCGCGGCTTGTGGCGACCCGGTTGAGCGGCTGCCAGTCCAGGTACGGCATGGTCCGGTCGGTCTTGAAGTCCTCGTTGAACCACGCGGTGGTGGTGCCGTCCGGTCTCATGATCAGGAAGTCGTCCCGGCCGCCGCCGGTGACGTCGGCGAAGCGGACTTTCACGCCCGCCGGGGGTGTCAGCTTGCCTCCTGTTTTGCCGTCGTTGTAGACATGCGGGTCGCCCACGAAGGGGACGGCGCACATGCGTTCGCCCATCGGTTTGGACCAGTCCCACCGGTAGACCGTCAGGGTGCCGTCCGATTGGACGAAGGCGCAGTCGGGGTGCCCGTCGCCGTCCAGGTCGGGGAAGAGCAGCTTGTCGCCGTCCGCTCCGGCGTGCGGTTTGAAGGGGTGTTTGCCCACCGTGAACGGCTTCCAGCCATTCCCGTCGGGGCCGTCGTTCCAGTAGAAGTCGAAGGAACCGTCCTTCTTGACCACGATCTGCTCGGCCTTGCGGTCCCGGTTGATGTCCGCCATCCACAGCTTGACCGCGCCGGGACGCCCCTCGGGCTGGATGACGCCGCGGCCCTCCCAGTACTGGCCCAGATCGGCCGGATCCTGTTCCGGATCGCCTCCGCCGTCGTCCCTGGACCCACAGGGGTTGGAGCCGGCATCCGGCGCCGGGGGATTGGGCCGCCGGATCCACCCTCGGTCCAACGCCTTCGCCGCAGCCTCGACGAACGCCTCGCCGATCTTCGCATAACCCTGGTCGTTGGGGTGGACGCCGTCAGAGCCGATGTCGGCGTCACCCAGCCGGGTGATGTCGGTGTACACCACCCGCAGGCCGCGCCCCACCAGCCGGTCCACCAGGCCGGGGATCTGGGCGGTGTACGCCTCGCCGCGCTCGTCGGTGGCGGCGTCGTGGTAGTGCTGGATTCCGGCCACCAGCACGGTGGTGCCGGGGGCGTCGCGGCTGATCTGTTCGATCAATGACTCAAGCCGCCCGATGGCGCCGCCCATCTCGTAGTTCTGGGTGACGTCGTTGCCGCCGGCGATCAACGTGATGACGTTGGGCTGGTAGGTCCTGACGGAGCACTCCGCCTTGCCGGCGATCTCGTGGATCCGAAATCCCCGCCACCCCTCCACGTCCCGGTCGGCCATGTTGCCGACCTTCACCGAGCCGACCCAGTCCACCAACGGGGTGGAGTCGTTGGGCCCCAAGGCGGCCTTGGCGTCCCTCTTGCCCACGGTCGCGGAACTCGCCGGCGAGTCTTCAAAGAGGAGCTGAAACCCCCGGTCGGCGACGTCCCGGTAGCCATTACCGTGTGAACTGCCCTGACCCCAGGTGGTGGACGACCCTAGACCCTGTACGCGGAACCTCACCCTCTCCGGCTTGGGGCACGAGAAGCGTTTCGCATCTGCGTTCGCCATCCAGTAGAGGGCGGACCCGAGGCAGTCGCTGAGGTGTCTCTGGCCGAACGCGTTCGGGTGGATGGACTCCGCCTTGTCGCCCGGCGTCGTGAGGCCGTTGACGAACCGGACATACTCTGCCACCCCCGGTGGCATCGGATTTTCCAGCGATTCGTCGGACCTCGCCTGCCGGACGAACTTCGAGCACAGCTCGTGATCGCCGAACGCGTCCTTCAGGTCGAGGAAGAACGCGCCCGCGTCATTGGCCGCCCCCTGCAGCATGTCTCCGATCTCTTTGATGGCCGTGTCGCGCGTCCACTTCACATCTTCGTCGTAGAAGGGGCAACCGCCCTTGGTGTACCGGTCATAGTGGTCGCCCGGATACCGCATCTCCTCGACGGGGGGCAATGGGGACGGGTAGGACTGGACGATGAGCCGGTAGCTGGTCTCGTCCTGTCCGGACTCGGCCATGGTGTCGCGAATGGCGGCCAGGACGTTGGAGACGGCCTGGCGCACACCGCCGAGCCGGCCCTTCAGCTTCGAATCGACCCCGTCACGACAGGCCCCCCGGGCCTCCATGAAGGCCCACACGCAGTCCTCCACGATGCCGGAGAACCCGAGGTCGTTGCCGCCGATGGACACCACGATCGTGTCCGCCTCGAACTCCTCGGCGAGGTCGGTGAGCTGCTCGATCTGCGGTTTCTCTCCCTTGAAGGACTCCGAGAGCAGGTGCTTGGTCTCGGCGCCCGAGCATGCGATGTTGAACCTGCGTTCTTTCGGTATTCCGGAGGGAATGCCCTTGATCTCCGCGACGTCCGAGCGATGACAGGCGTCGCTGCCGTCGCCGTTCTTCTCATAGACCTGTTTGCCGTCGGCGGCCCGGTCGGTGCCCCAGGAATCACCCCCCGAGGAGGTGTTGGCATTGCCCTGCCAGCGCCCTGCCTCGCCGGAGATGTAGCTGTCCCCCATCGAGACGGCCATGGTCGGCACGTTGCCGATGGGACAGGCCTCCTCGGCGGCTGCCCGCACCGCGTTCGCCGACGCCGGGGCCGGTGCCGGGTTGCCCACGCAGGTGCCGGAATTGTTAGTGGCCGGGCCGAAGAAGACCGGATAGTGATCGGAGCCGTTCATCGAGTTCGATCGACGGGCCTGGTAGTCCGTACCCGCGCCCTTGGCCACCATGTAATCGAGTTGGGCTCCGCCCTTGTAGGTCATCGCGCCTTGCGAAATGATGCGCTCGCCGGGACCGAGGTCCATGTCGACGCTCAATGCCTGCTGGCTTGATGAAAAGTTGGTCAGCGCGTCACCACTGAGGCCTTTCGTCGCTGTCCGCCAGGCGCTCCCATCTTCGGTGGGGTATCTGTTCCAGTCGCCCATCGCGGCCCAGTCGCCGGTGAAGTTGGGCTGCTCGTGCAGGGTGGAGATGTCCTCGACCAGCAGGTTCGCGTTGTTGTTGGCGCGTTTCGGTTGCGAGGTGGCGTGGATGGAGTAGTACCAGGCATTGTCCACCTTCACCCCCAGGGCGGGAAATGCCGTTCTGCCTTTCCGGTCATTCCGTATACTGACGACGTGTACGTCCGTGGCCACGTCGGCGACGTCCAAGGTGGTGACGATCGCGAGACTTCGATCGCTGCTGTGGGTCCGGATCACAAAGGCGGTTCCGCCGTTGCCGGGAAGCGTGTACTGCTCGACCCGCCATCGCTGCGGGGTCGAGGTCGTTCCGTCCGGCTTGAGGTAGGGCACGTCGTGATTCGTGGGAGTGAGGCCCAGGAACTTCTCATCGCGCACTTCCTGGAGGGCGGCGACGGCGACATTGTTGTCACGCATCAGACCGGGCACCTTGCGTGCGTTGTCCCCGTTAAACTGCACGTTCCAGGTCATCGCGACCTGTGCGATGGCCGCCTGGGCGGACGGCGCGGTCGGTACGATGACGAGCAGTCCGGCGACCAGCGTCAAGGCCAGTAGGTCGGCCGCTCGGCGTCGCCATCGTCCTAATAATCGAGACATTTGTCCCTTCCCGGGTAACGCGTTATGACAGCGTGGTTCTGGACTGACGATGACGACGGGGGAATCGCCCAGGCGCCGGCCCATGAAGCGGGCACGGGCGCAGAGCATGCCGGGAATGGGTAGGGTAGCGACGGGCTCCGCGCTGGAAGTGGGTCGCCGGGGCGTTCTGTCGGGCATCGCCGGCGGTCGGAGTGTTCGCGATCACCCTGCCGCTGATCGCAGCGTAATTCGGCCGGTATCCAGACGACAGTCCATTTTTTATCCACTTATGCCGGGATGCCGTTATCGCCTCGTGACAACAGAAGGCCGCGGCCGGTTTCCGGTCGCGGCCTTACAAGAACTTCCTCGATGACAGGGATCACTGGGATTCCTGCATGGGGTAGATGCGCAGCCAGTCCACCTCCATCCAGGCGTCGCCGCGGTCCTTGCCGTCGGGGAACCAGTCGAGCTGGAGGCAGGCCGCCATCGGGCTCTGCGTGGAGTTGGCGGAGCGGAACCACTCCTGGCCGTCGATGTACCCGACCACGCCGTTGGGCGTGTTCTCGACCGCGTACGTGTGGTAGGCGGTCATGTCGAGTTCGCCGCTGACGCCCTCCTTGCCGCCATCAGGGGTCTTCATGAACAGGTTCGGGCGCTGCCGTTCCGGGTCGTCGATGACCTCCAGGAAGGCGATCTCCTCGCCGGTCGCGCTGTCCACCCCGCCACCGCCCTGCTGCGGCCACAGCAGCGCCACTGGATGGTAGGAACCCGCGCCCGCATAGAGCCGGATTCTGGCCTCCCAGCGGCCGTGGGACTGGACGTAGCGGGTGGCGAGCCCCGCCGTGGTGCCCTTGGCGGTGCCGTACAGGTAGAGCGCGCCGTCCCCGATGAACGCCTGGCCCGGGGAACGCCGGCCCTTGCCCGCGTGGCCCGCCGAGTCGTAGATGAACCAGTTCTCGCGGTCGAGCTGGGACTCGAAGTCCTCGCACCAGATGGGCGCGCCCCAGTCGGGGTTCGCGCCCTCCGGGGTGGCGGTGCAGTCCGCCCGCCGTACGGAGGTGTCGCCCCGGGCGGCCGGGAGGCCGCCCAGGACGAGGGTGACCGCCAGGCCGGCGAAGGCGGCCCGCAGCACCGTACCGGCGATCACGACGGCGGGTCCTGGGTGCGGGCGCACTGCGAGGAGATGCTGAACGTCCAGCACCCGGCCGGGCGCGGCGGCACCGGGGCCGACGCGGTGCCGTTGGATGCGGACGTGCCCCGCGATCCGTCACCGGACCGGGCGGCGGGTGCCGCGAGCGGGGGAGCGAACGCCCAGCGCGGCGCGTTCGCGGCCTCGGCCTGCTGCTTGGGCAGGGCCAGCGGCGAACCGGACGAGTCGCCCAGGCCGGACGAGCCGCCCTGGTCGGTCCCGTTGGTGGTACGGCCGCGCCAGGGCGCGAGGCTCCAGCAGTTCGCGTCCTTGAACGGCACGCACGCGCCCTGCGGGCGGGCCGGCTTGGCCAGCGGCGGCAGCGGGAGCACCGGCCTGGTCTGCCGGTTCTTCTGCTGCGGGGCCGCGAGCTGCCGTGAGTCCGGCTGCTTGACGGGCGGCGCGTCGCCCACCTCACCCGTCGGCGACGGCCGGGGGGCCGGGGGCTTTGCCGGCTCCTTCGTCGGGGGCTTCGTCGGGGCCTTCGTCGGCTCCTTGGCGGGCGGCTTGGCCGGCTCCTTGGGCGGTTCCTGCGTGGGCTTCTGGGTGGGCTTGGGCTTGTCCGTCGGCCGCGGCTTGTCGGTGGGCTTGGGCTTGTCGGTGGGCTTGCCGGGCTTGGTGGGGTCCGGCTTGGGGTCGCGGTCCGGCTTCTTGGTGGGCTGCTGCGTCGGGCCCGGGTTGGGCTGGGCCGACACCGACGGGACCGGCTCCTTGTCCTTGTCCTTGTCCTTGTCCGGGTCCGGCTTGTCGTTCTCGGTCTGCTCCGGCTTGGGCTGCGGGTTCGGCTGCTGCCGCTGCCGGGGGGCCTTGCGCTCGGGCGTGGCGTCCGGGTCGGGCGCGGCCTCCTCCGGCGTCTCCTCCGGGGCGGGCTCGCCGTCGTCGGTCGCTTCGGGCTCGGGTTCGGGCTCTGGTTCCGGCTTGGGTTTGGGCTCCGGCTTCGGCTCGGGCCTGCGCTCCTCGATCGGCGGCGGCATCTTCTCCACGTCGATCGGGTCGTTCGGCGGAGGTTCGCCCGGTATCAAGGAGGCCGCGGCCTCCGGTACCGGCTGCGCCATGGCGACCCACGGATGGGTGATCACCGCGCCCGTGGTCGCCGAAAGCCCGGTCAGGACGAGCCCGGAGACCAGGGTGACGCGCTTTGAGGGACTGCGTTGGGCCATATAGCGTCCTCCTCGATCTGCGGATTCAGTGCGGTTCATTGGGTTCCGGCGATGGGCTTCCAGCCCGCCGCGCGGAACTCGGGGGTGCCGGGGGCGGCGACCTTCGGCACGACGACCTGCTGCGGATCAGGGATGTTGACCCAGTCACCGCGGGCCCCGCCGCGTGCGTCCGGCCGCCAGGCCATGAGCAGACTCATGGCATAGGGGCTTGAGTAGGCCGGGGTGTCCACCCCGGCGTCCTTCGTGGCGGTCACCTGTACCAGCACGGAGACCTCCACCTGGTCCGCGGCGCGCGAACGCCACTGAACGCCGATCGTCGTGGTGCGCAGGCCCGCGCCGGGCGGCAGTTCGCCCTCCTCGGGCAGCCCGAGCGTCTTGCGCCAGTCGCGTACCACCGCCGCCGCCCCGGCTCGGGCGGCCTCCTGCTGGTCCGGCGGCGCGTACAGGACCGCGGCCTGCTCGGCCTGGTCCGGGTCGAGGGTCCAGGCCGCCTCCAGCGCGGCGGCGGCGGCCGAGGCCGCGCCGAGTTCGGTCTTGGGGAAGCCGATCGGGTAACCGCCCTCGCCGTGGTACCCGGACGGCTTCGCCAGCGTGATGCCCACCGGCTCGGTCCGTGCCGTCGCCGCCTGGGTAGGGGCCCCGTCGGACCGGAACAGGAGCCACACCACGACCCCCGCCGCCACGGCCGCGACCAGGGCGATGAGCACCCAGCGCAGCGTGTGCCGGGGCGGCCCCAGCCCCCAGTCCAGTACCGGATCTTCGGAGATCTTCACTAATGGCCCCGGCTCGCCTTGGAGAAGCCCAGTCCCACCGCTGCCGACAGACGCAGGTACGCGGCTCTGGTCGCCGGGCGCAGCCGTACCAGATCGACCTCCGCGCCCTCCTTCAGGTGCGGGTCGTACGGCACGCGGATCACCGCGCGGCAGCGTGAGGTGAAGTGGCGCTCCAGCAACTCGATGTCCACGTCGGTCTTGCGCTCCACCGCGTTCAGCACCACGATCGCGTTCTTGACCAGGTCGGCGTGCCCGTGCGCGGTCAGCCAGTCGAGCGTGGCCGCCGCCGAACTGGCGCCGTCCACCGCGACCATGGTGACCAGTACGACCTGGTCGGCGAGTTCGAGGGTCGCGCCCATCGCGCCGTGCAGCAGGCCGGTGCCGCAGTCGGTGATGCAGATCGAGTAGTAGCGCTCGATCAGCTTGGTGACCGTACGGTAGTCCTCGGCGTTGAACGCCTCGCTGACCGCCGGGTCGGCGTCGGAGGCCAGCACCTCCAGCCGGGCCGCCGACTGCGAGGTGAACGCGCGGGCGTCGGCGTAGCGGGCGATGTGCGGGGCCTCGGCGAGGAAGGTCCGGATGGTCGCGGCGGTCTCGGACTTGACCTTGAGGCCGAGCGTGCCCCGGTCCGGGTTGGCGTCGATGGCGATCACCCGGTCGCCGCGCAGCGAGGCCAGCGTGTTGCCGAGCGCGGCGGTGGTCGTGGTCTTGCCGACCCCGCCCTTCAGGCTCATCACCGCGATCCGGTGGTGGCCGCTGGCCACCGGGATCTGCGCCTGCCCGATCAGCGTACGACGCTCCAGCTCGGCCGCCGACTCCGCGGGGTTGATCCGCCCGCCGGACAACCTCCACAGAATCCGCCGCCACCCGCCGGCCGGTTCCGGCTGCCGGTTGGTGAGCAGGTGCTCGGCGGTGAGCGGCACGGACTCGGGGATCGGTTCCTGCGATGCGGCCGCGGATTTGGCCGAGCGGATCGGGGGGGAGGGCTCCGTCATGTCGCGTCCTTTCGCGGAGTCTTACCGGTTCGGAGGTCTGTGGGGGTGCGGGGGCGGGCGGGCCGCGCCGGTCAGCAGGTGCGCCACCGCACCGGGGTGGTGATCGAGTCGTCGTCTCCCTGGACGGTCAGCGGAGCGGTCATCGGCGTGGCCGCGCCGCACCAGTTGCGGACGCGCAGCGCGCGCAGCGAGATCACCGCCCGCTGGCCTGCCCGCAGGGTGCCGCTGGACGGAGTGGCCAGCAGGCCGGGCGCGGTCACCTCCCACTTGACGGCGCGGCCACGGGAGAGGGAGATCGCGATGCTGCCGCGGCCGTAGTCGTCCAGGGCCACCGAGCGCGGCACGGTGAGCCGCGCGGCCAGCCGGGAGCCGCCGTCGGCGCGGGACTCCACGGTGGGGACGGCCGCCGTGGCGGTGCTCGTGGGGACCGTTGTCGGGGCCTTCTCCGGCGGTGTCGCGGGGGCTGTCTCCGGCGCTGTTTCCGGTGTCGCCGGGGGTACGGGGGCGGTGCTGGCGCCGAGGCCGGGGTCGGTGGTGATCTGGGTGGCCGCGTTCTGCTGGGTGGCGGTCCCGCCAGGGGTGAGCAGGCTCATCCCGAAGATCACTCCGGCCGCGCCGGCGACCAGGATGATCGACAGCTTGATCATGGTGGTGGGGACGCGGGGGCGGGTGCGCAGCCCGGCGGTCTTCTGCCCGAAGATGGTCAGGCCGGGGGGCTCGTTGCGCGCGCCCGTCCGGTGCTGGCCCTTGCCCGTCCCGGTACCGAAGCCCGCGCCCGGCCCCAAGCCCGTCCCCGGCATGGTGGCCTCGGGATCGGCGGCCACGGGGGCGTGCAGCATCAGCGGGGGATGCGGGGACTTGGTGGTCTTGGGGCGCTTGGCGGACTTGGGGGGTTTGGGGCCGCGGACCGCGCGCATCGGGGCGGTGGGCAGCGGCGGGATCTCCCGCTCGGGGCGCTTCGGGGGCTCGGGGCTGGGCTGCTGCTTGCCGGCGGCGGCCTGCTTCTCCTCGTCGGCCGTACCGGTCCTGGCCAGCACGCCGCGTGCCCACGCCTGGGAGCGCAGGGCGTCGTACAGGGGGGTGTCCAGCGCGGACGCGCCTGTGGCGGGCAGGCCGGAGGCGGGCGGTGAGGTCAGGCCGGGCTGGGTGGTGTCCGGCACAGTCGTTTCCGGCTCGGTCATTTCCGGCTCAGTGGTGTCCGGCTCAGTGGTGTCCGGCTCGGGCTGTGGGTCGAACTGGACGGTCTGTTCCGCGGGGGATTCGTCGGGCCGGGCCGGCTCTTCGGCGGTGGGCTCCTCGCGTTCGGCTGTTTCGGCGACCGGGGCGACCGGGGCGGGCAGCGGCGCGGCCGTCGAGATCGGCATGGTCAGCGGCTCCGGCGGGAGCGGCAGGGAGTCCAGGATGCGCTGCCTGGTACCGGCCGGGAGCGGTGGCACCGGCGGATGGCAGATCATCTGCGGCACCGTGTAGCGGATGTTGATCGGCCGCTTGCACACCGGGCACGTCATCATGTGCGTGACCAGGGTCATCCGCGCCTCGTTGAACTCCTCAGGGCTGCGCGGCCCCTGCATGATGGACGGCGCGTCGTAGGAGTCGCCGAACAGCCCTCCGGGGAACAACGCGTCGGCCAGCGGCGCGAGCGCCGGGCAGGCGGCCCGGCCGTGGGCGAGCGCGTCCAGGCCGCTGACCAGGGTCTCGATCATGTCCTGGGTGCGGGTGGCGACCTTGGTGATCTCCGTCGCGGGCACGCCGAGTACGTGCGCCAGGTCGTCCGCGCCCAGTTCGTGTCGGTACATCAGGCGCAGCGCCTCGGTGCCGAGCGGGTCGGCGAGCGTCCAGGCGCGTTCGACCAGCCGCCCGTCCGGCATGCCCGGCGCACCGCCCGACTCATACCTTTTGATTTGACCCGCGTGGTCCGCGCCGCTCGCCCCGGGCCCGCCGTACATGCACGCCTTGCGGAGTACGGCCAGCAGCCTGCCGCGCGCCGACACGCCGCTCTGGCGGGCCGCCGGGTCCTTGTACGGCTCGGCCCTGGTCAGGCAGATCGTCAGCGTGGTGATCACCGCTGTCACCGCGCGCCCTGCGTCGAGGTGGTGCCCGGCATAGTCGAGCAGGTGGGCACCGTGATCGCGTACCCACGACGGGCCTGGACCGAGGGCCACCCTGCCCGCGCCGGTCGGCGTGCTCATGACCCGCCGGATCCGGTCGGGCCTCGCTCGACCTGGTCGGGGGCGGGTGCGTTGAGATCGGGCCCGGTGAGGTCGGGGGCCGGGGCGGGTTCGGGCGCGGGGTCGTCGCCGGGCGGCGAGTCGCCCTGCTCGGACTCCGGGTCCTGGACCACGACGGTCAGGTCGCGTTCGGTCAGGCCGGTGAACTTCGTCCAGTTGCTCACCTCGCCGGCCTCCGGCTCGACCAGCAGCCAGCGGACGAACGCCGGCAGGCTGCACGAGTCATGCCGGATTCGTGCCCGCGTGTCCTCCTCGGGGTATTCGCGGCAGGTCGGGGTGCCGGGCGGGGCGATCGTGAGGTCCCAGAAACCGTTCTCGTCGGTGTACTTCATCGACCCGTCCAGGCCGAGCGCCTCATAGGCCCGCCGCATCAGCGCGGGGTCCCGCAGCACGGGCAGGTCTTCGGGGTCGAGCCGCTGGACGAAGGGGTCCTTGGGGCCGGGGTTCGGCGGCACCGAGTCCGGGAACGTCTCGTCGGCGGACGGCGACGGCGTCGCGGTACGGGTGCGCGTCGGGGTGGCCGTCGGTTTCTTGGTGGGGGTCGGGCGGCAGCGCGTCGGCGTGGGACTCGGCGTGGCGCTCGGGGTCGCGGTGGAGCCGGAACTGGGGCTGGGGGTCACCGTCACGGTGATGGTCGGCGACGGCTGGGACGGGTCGTCGTATTCGTAGTCGTCCTCGTACTCGTACTCGTAGGGCGGCTCCTGGCCTTCCGCGTCGAAGGTCACCACGGGGAACGGCGCCGCGCACGGCGTCGGCGTGCCCGTGGGGGACGTGGTGGGCGTCAGGGTCACGGTCACGGTCGGGCGCGGGGGCCGGGTGGGGCGCACCGTCAGGGTCGGCACGACGGTCCGCGTGCGGGTCGGCGTGGCGGTCGGCTTCCTGGTGGGCGTCCGCGTCGGGGTCGCCGTCGGTTTCCGCGTGGGGGTCGCCGTGGGCTTCCGCGTGGGTGTGGCGGTCGGTTTCCGGGTGGGCGTCGCGGTCGGTTTCCGGGTCGGGGTCGCCGTGGGCTTCCGGGTCGGCGTACGGGTGGGCTTGGTGGTCGGGCAGGGGGTGGCCCGGGGCGAGGCGGCGGACCTGGAGTCCGGGACCGCCGGAGTCAGCATCACCCCGTTGGGCGCGCGCTTCGGCGAGCAGTCCCCGCCCGAGGGCGTCGCGATCGGGCTGGGCAGCGGTACGGGGGTGGAGTTGCCCGGTCGTAACCGCTCCGCCGCCGCGTCCACCACGACCGGCAGCGGCGTGCAGCCGTCGTCGGCCCTCCCGCTCCGGCCGCCTTGGCCGCCCTCGCCGCCGGGTCTGGCGGCGATCACCCGCCCGTCGGTCGTGGTGGTCAGGCAGACCCGTAAGCCGTTTCGGCGGCGCTTTTCGGACGGCCCCGGGGCCTCCGAACGCTCAGCCGGATCCTGGGCCGAGTCCCCGGCCGTTTCAGACGACTCGGGCAGCACGGACGGCTCCGGGTCGGACGGCTCGAAGGTCAGCCCCGGGTCCTCCTGCTCGTCCAGATGGTACGTGCCCGCCGCCAGCTTGATCCCGCCGTCGCCCGCCGTACGGCCGGCGATGACGCTGCCCACCCCGGCGCCCACGCCGAACACACCGATCGCGACGGCCACGGTGATCGTCGTCGCGCGGGAGGTTCCCATCGTCGTGCCTCCTGTGTCTTGGACGTCAGGCGTCGCGGCTCTCCGAGATGGCAACCCCTTGTATTGCGCGTCTATCGGAAATGACCGGGGCCGGACCGCGCCGGGTAACGTTCCACGGCTCGCGGTCAGGGCAATGTCCGGGCATGGCGGCATGCCGACGTGGCTGCCGCGCGCGCGTGCCATAGAAATCCTGTGCACACCGAGACATAAAACTAGATATTAGACTGACGGTTATCTCTTGGGAAGGTAAGGAAACCGATGAATAAGTCATCTACTGTGGCAGGAATATAAATATTCCGAAAGCCGGGTATCGGCTAGCCGAAACCCCGAAGTGCCCATCTGACCAGCACTTTCACTCCCGGCGCGCACTGTCCGCCCCAAACCTGTCCTGCCGTGAGCGCATCGCCGGCGGGAGGCCGCCGCGCACCGGGGGCCGGGGCCACGGCCGGGCCGTGCCGAGTGTTCGCCTGCCGTTCTCCTGCGCGGGACAGGCCGTTCTTCCGTCCGGAGGGTCGTTCTCCCGGGGGGACGCGCGCCAAGCTCACGTCATGAAACGGCGGGCGGCGAGAAGGCGTGCTCTCCTCGCCGCACCTGATTTGTCAAGCCCCGTAGTTGCGTTCGGGAAATACCGGTTGGTTATCGTTGCGGCCCGATAGCCTGGATAGGCCGGATAGGTAGGAGTCCAGCGCGGCCAGCGTGCCGGGCCAGGCGAGGGCGAAGCCCGCCCGGGTGTCCTCGTCGATCTCGCCGATCACCCGGTGCTCGACGGTGACGCTCGTCGTCTCACCGTCCGGGGTGAGGATCATCCGCCACTGCCCGGCCACCGGCCCGCGTACGCCCATCGACCCGTCCAGCACCAGCTCGCGGCCCGGACTCAACGCGCTCACCACGCCCCACAGGGTGCCCGGCCCGTCATCGAGCGTGCGCCCTTCGGCGGTGGTGCCCAGCCGGCCGCCGAGGCGCGGCTCGAAGGCCAGCCGTTCGCCCTCCGGCCAGGTGCGCGGCCACCAGTCCGCGAGGTCGAGCAGCGCGCCCCAGGTGCGCTCGGCCCCGGCCTTGACGGTGTGCTCGGCCCGGACGTCCAGCCCGTACTCCACACGCGCTCCCATGCTCGGCTCCGGTCCTTCCACTGCCCCGGCCGTCTCCCCCGGGTGCGCCGTCATGCCGGCCAGCGGCCGGACCCAGCGCTCGTACGCCACCCGCAGCGGGACGGGGTTGAGGTGGTTGAGCCGTTCCCGGCCACGCCGCTCGATGGTGATCAGACCGGCGTCGGCCAGTACGCCCAGATGCTTCATCACGGCGAACCGCGTCGTGGGAAAGACCGCCGCCAGCGCCCCGGTGCTGCGCGCGCCGCCGCGCAGCACATCGAGGATCGCCCGCCGCGTGGGGTCGGCGAGCGCGCGCCAGATCGGTTCTTCGTCGGGAACCACTCTCGGACTCATATGTGACTTCCTGGTCACTTGTGAAGGTGATGTCGATCGCGAGCATGACAATGGGACGGGGCCGGTCAGGAGCGCTGATAGACCGTCGCCCCGCGTACCACCGTGCGGACGCACACCGGCGCGCTCACCGAACCATCGTCCGGCTTGCCGTCCACCAGGTCGGCCATCGGCGCCGCCGCGTCCCAGACCGCGAACGTCGCGAGCATCCCGGCGGCCAGCACCCCGCAGTCGTCCATCCGCCCCGCGCGCCAGCCGTTCACCGTGTGCGCCGCCAGCGCGGCGGCGGGGGTCATCCGGTGCGCGGGGGTGTGATGCCGGACCGCGGCGAGCACGCCCGCCCACGGGTCGATCGGCGTCACCGGGGAGTCGCTGCCGAAGGCCACGCCGACGCCCGCCTCGGCCAGGGAGGCGAACGGGTTCATCGCCGCCGCGCGCTCCGCGCCGACCCGCTCGCCGTACATGCCGTGCACCCCACCCCAGCAGGCGTCGAACGCGGGCTGCACGCTCGCCCACACGCCCAGATGGGCCATGTGCGCGATCAGGCCCGCGTCGATCATCTCGACGTGTTCCAGCCGGTGCCGCCCGGCGCGGATGACCTCCAGGCCGACCTCCTGGGCGGCGGCCTCGAAGCCCTCCACGGCGGTGCGCACGGCCGCGTCGCCGATCACGTGGAACCCGGCCTGCAACCCGGCCCGCGCGCAGTCCACGATGTGCGCGGCGACGGCCTCGACGCCGTGGTAGAGGGCGCCGGTGTCGCCGGGACGGTCGGCGTACGGCCGGCTGAGCGCCGCCGTACGCGACCCCAGCGAGCCGTCCAGGAACAGGTCGCCCGCCGCCCCGGCGCAGCCGTGCCGGGCGGCGGTCGCCGTGCCGCCCAGCTCGCCCCAGTAGCCGACCACATCGGGACCGGGCTCGGTACGGCCCAGCTCCAGCATGCTCGCCAGGTCGTCCTCGCTGGACAGCACCGGGCCGGCCAGCTCGTGCAGGCAGCCGACGCCCAGCTCGGCGGCGCGGGCGCGGGTCAGCCGCTGGGCGTCGCGGCGCTGCGCGGATGTCAGCGAGGCGTGCGCGAGGGCGCGCAGCCGCTCGTGCGCGGCCTGGCGGAGCAGGCCGCTCTCGTCGTAGCCCGCGTCGCCGCGGACCTCGGGGTCGGCGGCGAGCAGCGGCGAGGACACCGCCCCCGAGTGGTGGTCGGTGCGGGCCAGGTAGATCATCCGGCCGGGGGCTGCCGCGTCCAGGTCGGCCGCGGTGAGCGGGCGTCGTTCCGGCCACAGCGAGTCGTCCCAGCCGCCGCCCAGGATCGTGCCGTGCGGCTGCCCGGCGGCGTGCGCGGCGAGGCGCGCGAGGGCCTCGGCCCGGCTCGGGCACCCGGTCAGATCCAGGCCGGACAGCGCCAGGCCGGTGGAGGTCGCGTGGACGTGCGCGTCCACGAAGGCGGGGGTGACCCACGCGCCGTCCAGCTCCACCACGCGCGCGGCGGACACGTCACCGGTGTCGTCGCCGACCCACACGATTCTTTCGCCCTCGGTGAGCATCGCGCTGCCGCCGTCCGGCGCGTGTATCCGGCCGCCCCGCCACAGCGTGCGCTCCCCGCGCTCCGCCGCCGCGCCGCCGTGCGCCTGCGGCGCGGGCATCCGCGAAAGGACGGTCCGTTCGTGTTCCCTTGTCACTTCAGTTCTTCGTCTCCCCGGGTCAGTGCTGGGATTCAAAGTATGTCGAGTGGGAGCACGAGAACAGGGAAATCAGGATCTGGTGGGCGGCGGTCTGATCACGAAGCCGGACGCTCGTGACGATCTCCCTCCAACCGGCGTGTCGCACCGGTGCGGATCGAGTGGATCAGTACGCGACGGCGACGTACTGCTTGATCGTGCTCTGGTCGGTCAGCATGCCGAGCATGGCGTGCGCCAGGTCCGCGCGGGAGATTTTCAGCCCGCGCGGCAGGTTCGCGCCGAGCGCGGTCCGGTAGGCGTGCGTGGCGGGCTTGTCGGTGAGCTGCGGCGGGCGTACGACGGTCCAGTCCAGGCCGCTTCCGGCCAGCACGGCCTCCATCCGGGCGAGGTCGGCGTACTCCTGACGCAGGCTGGCCCTGAGCAACGGGGTGAGGACGTACCGCATGAACGGCCCCTCACCGGGCGCGTGCCGCGGTACCGGCCGGCCGGGGGCCGACACGCCGGCGACCGGCGCGGCGCTGATCGCCACGATCCGCCGCGTGCCCTGTGCCCGCATGGCGTCCACGATCGCCTGCGTCCCCCGCCACGCGACCCCCTCCTGCCCGGGCGCCGCGCCAAGCCCGGACAGCACCGCGTCGGCCCCCGCCACTGCGGCCTCCAACGCCGCCGCGTCCGGCCGCCCCAGATCGGCCGTCACATGCCGGACCTCCCGATCCAGCTTCGCCGGATTCCGCACGACCGCCGTCACATCATGCCCGGCCTCGATCGCCTGCCCGAGCACATGCCGCCCCACCCCGCCCGTGGCGGCCACAACAGTGATCTTCATCTCTCCCCCGCTCCACTACGACCCCTACGCCGCGCACCCTAACCCCATGCCCCGGCGGGTGGGTCAGAGGAGGTCGAGGCGGGCGAGTTCGGTGCGGGTGGCGACGCCGAGTTTGGGGAAGGCGCGGTAGAGGTGGTGGCTGACGGTTTTGGGGCTGATGAAGAGCTGGGCGGCGATTTCGCGGTTGGTGGCGCCGGTGGCGGCCAGGCGGGCGACCTGGAGTTCCTGGGGGGAGAGGAGGGCGATCAGGTCGGGGGCGCCGGCGGTGACGGTTTCGCCGGCGGCGCGGAGTTCGGCCCGGGCGCGTTCGGACCACGGGTCGGCGCCGGCGCGGTCGAAGGTCTCCAGGGCGCCGCGCAGCCGGGTGCGGGCCTCGTTCTTGCGGCGGGCGCGGCGCAGCCACTCGCCGTAGAGCAGGTCGGTACGGGCCCGCTCGAAGGGCCGGTTGGCGTCGGCGTGCGCGTCGGTGGCGAGCCGCCAGTGCCGTTCCGTCGTGGCGTCGTCGCCGGCCAGCAGGGCGTGGCAGCGGTGCAGTACGGCCTCGGCCCACGGGTGCCGGGCGGCCGTCGCCCAGGGCTCGAACCGGGCCAGCGCCCCGGCGGCCCGGTCCGGCAGGCCCAGCCGTACGGCGGCCTCGATCTGGTCCGGGGCGAAGTAGATCGGCATGATCTGGTGCCGCAGCGGCCCCCGGGCGGCGGCGTCGAACCGTTCCAGCGCCACCTCGAACCGGCCCAGCCCGAGGTCCAGCAGCCCGAGCGCCCACTCCGCCCAGCCCACGATCGTCATCACCGGGTGCAGGCCGACGTGCGCGATCGTGCGTTCGGCCAGTTCGCGGCACTCGTCCTCGGCGCCCCGGACGGCGGCGGCCATGGCCATGACGCTCTCGAAGTGCGCGACGCGGTGGGTCTGGCCGATGTCGGTGGCCAGCCGCCGTCCTTCCGCGGAGGTGGTGACGGCGTCGCGGAACCGTCCCAGGTACATCTGGTGGATCGCCAGCACCGCCTGGGCCAGCGGCAACAGCCCGATCAGGCCGTCCCCCCGGCACTCCTCGATCACCGACTGGGCGATGGCGAGGCCGTTGTCGAAGTCGCCGGAGATGCCGGCCAGTGAGCAGATGCTGATCCGCAGCGCCGCCCCGCCGGACGGGATCGCCATCGCCACCGCGATCAGTTCGCGGAACGGCGGCAGCGCCCGCTCCAGGTCGCCGGCCAGGAAGTCGGCCATCGCACGGGCCGCGCGGGTGAACCCGTCCAGCCCGTCCTGCGGAGTCAGCGGCAGGGCGCCGAGCCGGGCCTCGGCCTCGGCCAGGGCGGTGGGGTCGCTGAGGTACCAGGCGTTGCGGACCGCGTCCAGCAGGAGGAGCGCCGCGCCCGCGCGGTTCAGGTCCGCGATCGAGGCGGCCCCGTCGAGCAGGATGCGGTGCGCGTCGTGTACCGCGCCCCGGTCGAACGCGATCCGGCCGCGCAGGCCCGCCAGCCTGGCCCGGGTCTGCGGGTCGTCGCACAGCCGCCGCGCCTGGTCGGCCAGCACCTGTGCGTGTTCCAGGGCTCCGGCGTCGGCGGCGGACTCGGCCGCGAGCGCCAGCCGCCGGGCGCGTTCGGCCAGGCCGGGGGTGAGCCGCGCGGCCCGTTCCAGAGCGGCGGACGCCGCCGCGTGGCCGCCGCGTTCGCGGGCCCGGCCCGCCGCCCCCTCCAGCGCGGCGGCGATCGTCTCGTCCCGGCCCGGTACGGCGGCGGCAAGGTGCCAGGCGCGGCGGTCGGCGTCCTGCTCGCCGTCGAGCGCGTCCGCCAGCGCCCGGTGTACGGCGACGCGCTGGTCGTAGGCCGCCCGCCGGGCCGCCGCGGTACGCATCAGCGGATGTCCGAAGGACAGCCGCCCGCCCGCCGTGGACAGGAACCCCGCCCGCTCGGCCGGGCCCAGCGCGCCCGCGCCCGCCCCCAGGCTCTCGGCCGCGCGGACCACGACGCCGATGTCCCCGGCGTCGTCGAGGGCCGCGATCAGCAGCAGGGTCTGGGTGCCCGGCGGCAGTACGGCGATGCGCGCCTCGTACGCCTCCTGGATGCGGCGGGGCAGCGGCAGCGGCTCCCCGTCATTGTGCAGGCCATCGCGCAACACGTCGGCCATCCGGGGGAGTTCGATCAGCGCCAGCGGGTTGCCGCAGCTCGCGGCGAGGACCCGCTCCCGGGCGGCGGGCCCCAGCCCGGGGGTGCGGTCGCGCAGCAGTTCGACGGCGGGGCGCCGGTCCAGGCCCTCGATCCGCAGTTCCGGCACACCGGGTGAGTCGAACCCCTCCCTGGCCGCGAACAGCACAGCGATCCCCTCCGAGTGCAGCCGCCGGGACGCGAACAGCAGCGCCCCGGCCGACGAGCGGTCCATCCACTGGGCGTCGTCGATCAGGCAGAGCAGCGGGCCGTCCTCGGCCAGTTCGGTGAGCAGGGACAGGGCGGCCAGGCCGATCAGGAAGCGGTCTTCGGCGGCCGGGTCCGGGTCCGCCAGGCCGAACGCCCCCGCGAGCGCCCTGGCCTGCGGCGCGGGCAGGCCGCCGATCCGGTCGAGGGCCGGGCGCAGCAGCAGGTGCAGCGCCGCGAAGGGGAGTTCGGCCTCGGTCTCGATTCCGGTGCCGCGCAACTCGCGCAGGCCCCGCTCCCGCGCGGCGCGGGCGGCGTGCTCCAGCAGCGCGGACTTGCCCATCCCCGGTTCGCCCCGGATGACCAGACTGCCGCTCCGGCCGTCCTTGGCGTGCTCGATCAGCGTCTCGATCTGTGCCTGTTCGCGTTCTCTGCCCCGCAGCATCATCGGAATCTAACGTTTTCAGATGATTCGCCAGTCAATTGTCTGATACCGCATGGGCGCGCCCGCTGCCTACCGTTGGACCACCGGGCGATCGAAGGAGTGACCGGTGGATGCACTGATCTTCTTACTGCTGTTCGTGGGCCTGTGCGGCTGGCTCGACCACTGGGCCACCCGTAAGCCGGGGGAGGGCCGCTGATGTTCGTCGGACACTTCGGGGTGGCCGCCGTGGTCAAGGCCGCCGAACCCCGCGTACCGCTGTGGTCGCTGATGCTCGCGACGCAGTTCCTCGACGTCATCTTCATCGGCCTGTACCTGGCGGGCGGCATCGAGTCCTTCCAGGCCGTCGCCCCCGGCACCTACGGCGAGGCGCTGATCGACGCGCAGTACACCCACTCGCTGCTCGGCGCGCTGCTGCTGTCCGCCCTGTACGGCGGCGTCGCCGCGTGGCGCTGGGGCCGCAGGCCGGGGCTGGTGCTCGGCGCGGTGGTGTTCAGCCACTGGCCGCTGGACCTGCTGGTCCACCGGGCCGACCTGCCGTTGCTCCCCGGCAACGCCGGTGACCTGCCACTGCTCGGCCTCGGGCTGTGGCAGACCCCGTGGGCCACGGCCGTGATCGAGGGAGTCCTGCTGGTGGCCGGCGCGGTCCTGTACTTCCGTTCGGTACGGCAACGCGCCACCGACACCTGGCGCGCGGTGGTCTCGGGCGTCGTCATGTCACTCCTGCTCGTGGCGGGTCTCGCCGTCGACGTCCTCAGCTAGGGAAGGTCGGGACATGTTCATCGACGTACCGGGCGGCCGGCTGGCCTACGACTCCGCCGGCGAAGGGCCGCTCGTCGTGTGCCTGCCCGGCCTGGGCGACACCCGCGAGGCGTACCGGCTGCTGCGCCCGCTGCTGGTCGAGGCGGGGTACCGGGTGGTGACCATGGACCTGCGCGGCCACGGGGAGTCGTCGGCCGGATGGGACGACTACTCCCAGGCCGCGGTGGGCCGCGACATCGTCGCCCTGCTGGAGGCGCTGGACGCGCCCGGCGCGGTCCTGCTCGGCAACTCCTACTCCGGCGGCGCCATCGTCCGCGCCGCGACCGACGCGCCCGAGCGGGTGGCCGGGATCGTCCCGATCGACGGGTTCATCCGGGCCATCCCGCTCAACGCGGCCCTCCGCGCGCTCGTCCGGCTGATCGCCGCCTCGCCGCGGCTGTGGAGCCTGTACTACAAGGTCGCCCACCCCACGGCCAAGCCCGCCGACCTGGCGGCGCACCGCGCCAAGCTGGTCGCCATGCTGCGCGACCGCAAGCGGCACGAGGCCATGCGCGCCATGCTCCTCAACCGCGGACCGGACGCCGAACACGTGCTCTCCGAGGTCCGCTGCCCAGTCCTGGTCCTGATGGGCGCCAAGGACCCCGACTTCCCCGACCCGGCGGCGGAGGCCCGGACCCAGGCGTCGCTGCTACGCGGCCAGGCCGTCGTGATCGACGGCGCGGGCCACTACCCGATGTCGGACCACCCGGAACGTGCGGCGGCGGCGCTCCTGCCGTTCCTGAAGAACGTCTTCTGACCTGAAGAACGTCTTCTGACCTGAAGAACGTCTTCTGACCTGAAGAACGTCTTCCGGACACGTCAGCCCGGGTCAGGCCATGGGGAGTTTCCGCAGGCCCGTCATGGTGGGAGCGATCAGGAACTCCGGGCTGTCGTCCGGATCGACGCGCAGTTCCGGGAAGCGGTCGAGCAGCAGGTTCAGCGCCACGCGGCCTTCCAGGCGGGCCAGGGGCGCGCCCATGCAGAAGTGGATGCCGCGGCCGAAGGCGACGTGCGCGTTGGAGTCGCGGAAGGGGTCGAAGACGTCCGGGTCGGGGAACTGCCGGGGGTCGCGGTTGGCCGGACCGGGCCAGACCATCATGAACTGGTCGGCCGGGATGGTGACGCCGCCGAGCACCGCCTCCCGGTTGGTGATCCGGGTCAGTCCGGCGAACGGCGTGAGGTACCGCAGGGACTCCTCGATCACCGCGGGGACCAGCGAACGGTCCGCGCGCACCCGGGCCTGGAGCTGCGGATGGGCGTCCAGCAGCAGCACCGTGTTGCCGAGCAGCATGGTCGTGGTGATGTGCCCGGCGAGCAGCAGTATCATCGCGAAGTTGACCACCTGCTCGTCGGGCAGGCGCTCGCCGTCCACCTCGGCCTCGACCAGCTTGGTGAGCAGGTCGGCGCGCGGGTCGTGCCTGCGCTCGGCGGTGTGCCCGGCCAGGTAGGCGGTCAGCTCGTGCCACGCCTGGAGCGACGCCCCGCCGTCGTCCGGTCGCAGGTCCTCCTCGGCCAGCGAGATCTTCTGGTCGGTCTCGAACATCGCGTCCGCCCACTTCTTGAACAGCGAGCGGTCGCCCGCGGGCACTCCCAGCAGGTCGGCGATGACGATGACGGGGAGGGGGTAGGCGAGTTCGGAGACCAGCTCCCAGCGGGACCGGCCGGCCGCGGCGTCGAGCAGTTCGCCGGTGAGGGTGGTGATCGCCGGTTCGAGGCCGGCGATCACCCTTGGGGTGAAGGCGTGGCTGGCGAGCTTGCGCAGCTTGCCGTGCTCCGGGGGGTCCATCTGGGTGAGGAAGCCCTCCAACGAGATGGTGTCGCCGGTTTTGGGCATGATGCGCGTGATGTCGGAGGAGTACGTCGCCGGGTCGGCGAACACCTCCTGAAGCTCGGGATAACCGTAGACGTGGCACACCCCGGTGTCGGCCTCCAGCACCACCGGCGCCTCCGGCCTGCGGCCGTGCAGCCACCACTTGTCCTGCGGGAACGCGTACCGCTCGCTGATGTGGTCCATCGCTCTCCTCAGTCGTAGATCCACTTGCGGTAGGGCGGGATGAGCTCTTCGAAAATGGCGATGTACTCCGCCGCCGCGGCGGCGAGCGCGTCGGGGTCGGGCTCGCCCGCGGGCTCGAAGGCGTTGCGCATGGTGAACGCCAGGGCGTCGGCCTTGTCCTCCGGCGTGAGCGCCGAGGTGTCCGGACTGATGGCGTCCAGCAGGTAGAAGGACGCCGACACGGCGCTCACCGTCTGCTCTCTGTGCGGAATGTCCTGGCGGGTCAGCCCGAACCGGTCCACAACCGCGAAGAACCGATCGGAGGCCAGCAGGTCGTGGCTGCGCAGCGGGTGGCGGGCGAGCTTGCCCAGGTACTCCACGTCGCCGGTGAACAGCGCGAACAGCAGCGGCCTGCGCACGGTCGCCAGGTAGGACTCGCGGGCGAAGGTGCTCGGCCGGACGGTGGCCGGATCGCGGCGCAGCATCGCGATCAGGTCCTCGATCAGCCAGATGGCCTCGCGCAGCAGCAGCGCCTCGTACAACTCGTGCTTGGTACGCCAGTGCAGGTAGACCGTGCCCTTGCCGACGTCGGCCGCGGCGGCGATGTCCTCGACCGTGACCTTGCGGTAGCCCAGGCGCAGGATCAGGCCGCGTGCCGCGTCGAGAATCCGGTCCGCTCGCTCATCCATCCCGTGCCGTCCTTTGACCAATTACGAAATCCAGTCAACGGTCACACTAGCTCGCCCGGGGACGCCGGTACAAGGGCTGGCAGCATGTGGGCACGGGCGGCGGGCCTGACGCGCCGCCGCTGCGCTGTCCTACCAGCGCAGGACTCGTCCGATGTGCGCGGTACGGGAGGGCGCCTGACTCGGAGACCTTGGTCACAGGGGCTTGTGCTCAACTCGGGTTGAGTTGTGAGGGTGGCGTTCAGCCTTGTGCGACTGGGGGGAACGTGACCTTGACGGGGATCGGCGTACGGCGGCGCGAGCGGCTGGTGATGGCGCTGGCCTGCGCCGGGTCGTTCGTCGTCATCCTGGACGCCACGATCGTGTCCGTGGCGCTGCCCGGCATCCGCGCCTCGCTCGGGTTCTCCACCGCCACGCTGCCGTGGGTGGTCAACGCCTACACCCTGGCCTTCGCCGGGTTCCTGCTGCTCGGCGGCCGGTGCGCGGACGTGTTCGGGCAGCGGGCGATGTGGCTGACCGGGATGACGATCTTCACCGTGGCGCGGGTGGTCGGCGGGCTGGCCGGCGGGCCGGAGACGCTGCTGGCCGCGCGGGCGGCGCAGGGGCTCGGCGCGGCGCTGCTGGGGCCGGTGACGCTGTCCCTGCTGACCGCGACCTTCACCGACCCCGCGAGGCGGGCCCGGGTGCTGGGCGCGTGGAGCGCGGTCGGGGCGATCGGCGCGGCGGCCGGGCCGGTGGTCGGCGGGGTGCTGACCCAGTGGGCGGGCTGGCGGTGGGTGTTCTTCGTGACGGTCCCGATCGGGGTGGCCGGCCTGGTGGGCGCGGCGCGCGGGCTGCCCCGGCACGACGCGCCCGGCCGCCGTCCCCGGCTGGACCTCGTCGGCGCGGTACTGGCCACCACCGCGCTGACCGGCGTGTCGTATGGGGTGACGCAGGCCCGCGGCCAGGCCGTTCTGGGCGGCGGGCTCGCGCTGCTGGCGATCTTCGTGGTCCACCAGGCGTGGTGGGCCCGCGAGCCGCTGCTGTCCCTCGGCATCTTCCGGCTGCGCGCGGTGAGCAGCGGCAACGCGGTGATGTTCCTGCTCGGGCTGGGGTTCTTCGCCAGCCCGATCCTGCTGTCGCTGTACCTCCAGGACGTCCACGGCTGGTCGCCGCTGCGCGCCGGGCTCGGCTACCTGCCGGTCGGGGTCGCGATGTTCGCCGGGGCCCAGGCCGCGGGACGGCTCACGCTGCGGTTCGGCGCGCGCCGCGCGACCGTCGGATGCTGTCTGATCGGCGCGGCGGGCGCGCTGGGCGTGGCGGCGTTCCTCGGCGTGGACGGGTCCTACGTGCTGACGGTCGTGGTGTCGGGCGGGGTGTTCGGGTTCGGTACGGCGGCGGCCTTCACCCCGATCACCGTGGCCGCCACCAGCGGCGTGCCCACCGCACAGAACGGCCTGGCCGCGGGCCTGCTGAACACCGTCCGCCAGACCAGCGGCGCCATCGGCCTCGCCGTACTCGGCACGACCTCCGCCGCCATCGCCTCCGGCTGGGCCACGACCCACCCCCACCCCCTGGGCCCGGCCGCCCCGGCCGCCCTCGCCCGGGGCCACACCATCGCCTTCCTCATCTCCGCGGCCTTCCTGATCTCCGCCGCCCTCACCGCGACCCTGACCATGCCCCGCATGCCCCGCTCCCGGTGACGGGTCAGAGCCGGTGCTCCGCGGGCACGGCCGCCCTATGGTGGAAGCCGCAATTCAGTGCGGAGTCGATATCGGCAATTTCATTCTGAGTGGGCTGATTCACGCCATTTCCCCGGGCTTGGGAAATGGGAATTCGGCACTGTGCCGGCGTCGGCGGCTCATCCACAGATGAATGTTCTGGCGAGTCGTCCCACCGTGTTCGGCGACCCCCGGTACGCAGCCGCAGTGGCCGAAGACCGGGGGTCAACTGAATCTTTTGGACGCAGTTGAGCGGGGTGCTCCCAAGGGAGGGGCGTACACACGTTCTGGCAAGGACAGTACAGCTGAAAGCCGTGACCTTCGCGACGTAGGTTCCATCCCAGGCTTACCCAGCGCCGCGTGGCCCCTTCCCTATTCGGTGAGGGCCTAGTTTGCCAGCTCTTTGCGTTCTTGTCGGTGCGCAGGATGTTCAAGCATCAGAGGGGGAGGGGGACGGTGGAGCGGAAGGCGGGGCATGTTTCGAGGGCGTCGCCGTGGCGGCAGGTGAGGAGGTGGGTGAGGTAGCCGTGGGCGGCCTGGAGGCGGGTGAGGTGGGCGTCGAGGGTCGCGATCCGGCCGTGGACGGTCTCCTGCCAGGTGTCCGTGCCGCTTCGGTGCAGCAGGGCGTCGATCTCCTCGATGGACATCAGCCCGGTCTCCCGCAGCAGCTTGATCAGCGCGACCCGGTACAACTGCTCCGTGTCGAAATGCCGCCGCCCCGACCGCCGGTGCGGCGTCAGCAGGCCGCGCCGCTCCCAGTAGTGCAACGTCGAGATCGGCACCCCGAACCGCTCGGCCACCTCCCGCACCGGAGTGAGATCGTCCATCTCCTTATTCTTCCGCATAGCGGGTGAACAGCGGATAGCGTCGGAGTATGCGTCTTCATGTGGGCTGCGCGATGTGGAGTCATGCGCCCTGGCGGGGGCGGTACCTTCCGCATCCGCTGGCGCAGGGGGAGCGGCTGCGGGCGTACGCGACCTGGTGCAACGCGGTGGAGGGGAACACCACGTTCTACGCCACCCCGGCGAAGGACACCGTCCGGTCGTGGGCGGCGCAGACCGGCGAGGATTTCCGGTTCATCGTGAAGCTGCCCAAGACGATCACCCACGTGCGCTGCCTGACCGGCGTGGACGAGGAGTTGCGCGTCTTCCTGGACACAATGGAGCCGCTCGGTCCGCGGGCGCACGCGTACTGGGTGCAACTGCCCCCGTCCTTCGGCCCGTCCGACCTCGGCGTGCTGGCCGCCTTCCTGCGCGGGGCGCCCCGCGACCTCAACTACGCCGTCGAGGTCCGCCACCGCGTCTTCTTCGAGGACGAGCGCGCCGCGCGGGCGCTGGAGAGCGTGCTGGCCGGGGTCGGGGCCGAGTGGGTGCCCTTCGACACCGTCGCCCTGTTCGGCGACCGGCCGACCAGCGACGCCGAGCGGGACGCGTGGTCGAAGAAGCCGCGCGTGCCGCGCCGGTCGCGGGCGCTGACCGGCCGGCCCATCGTCCGCTACCTCGGCAGGGACGACAGCGACCTGACGGTACAGGGCTGGAAGCACTGGGTGGAAACGGTGACCGCGTGGTTGCGCGAGGGGCGCAGCCCGACCGTGTTCATCCACACCCCCGACAACACCGAGTCGCTGCCGCTCGCCCGCCGTTTCCACGACGAGGTGCGGGCGCGCGTGCCCGAGCTGGAGCCGCTGCCGGACACCGAGCCGATCGAGCCGCTGACCCTGTTCTGAGCTTGGCTTTGAGCTTGGTTTCGAGCCGCTGATTCTGAGCACGGGGGCGTGGCTGGTGCCTGGCGCGGCCCACGCCCCCGGTGCTCAGCCGGGCTCAGCAGGCGTGGAAGCCGCGCTCGTAGCCCAGTTCGTAGCCGCGCACCCAGTCGCCGAAGCCGCGCCGGTTACGCGGGTTGCGGTCGGTGTTGGCCAGGCAGTCGGCGTAGCCGTCGCGGTAGCCGACCCGGAAGCCTTCCTTGCACTCCTTCTTGCACGCCTTGGCGGCGGCGACGGACGCCACCGGCTTGGCCGCGGTGAGCTCGGCGGCCTGCGCCGCCCCCGCGGCGCCGGCCGGCAGGAGCAGGGCCGCGCCGAGGATGACCGAACCGAGCAGCGTTCTGCGGACGTTCATGATGCCCCCATCTGTGGACGCTGAGTTGTCAAGCGACTTCACTGTGTCACCTCACGCAGGTCACGGGTATCAGGGAATCCACGTACATGGACCCTGACACGACCCCTGCACCCGCCCCGAAAATCGGTGCGTAATGCCGGAATAGCCCTGCTATGGTCGCAATTCAGATCGGCCGCGGGACTCCGGTGCGACTTCCGGAACCCGTCTCTGCAACGATGATTTCGCTGTTCGCTCCCTCATTCCCCGGCCGATCCCCACCCTTGGGGGAGCCGATGGACGAGACCTTCGCGGACCTGATCGAGTCCGAGGACGTACTGCTGTTCGCCAACGCGGCGATCAGCGCGACCGGCCGGCGCGAGTTCCGCGACGGACGGCACGCCCAGCGGCTGTCCCTCGACTTCCTGCACCGCTACATCCACGGCAACTATCCCGACCTCTACGCCGCCACGCTCGCGCTGGACATCAACGACCACAACGCCGCGCTGATCATCCGTACCGTGCTGCGCGAGCGGGGCGGCGACGGCGGCCTGATCGCCTGGCGGCTCGCCCGGATGAGCCCGCCGCGCGCGTACCGGCTCTTCCGGGACATTCGCAGGGACGGCACCAACAACCGCCGCACCCGCGCGGTCATCCGCGACTGGCTGGCCGCGCGGCCCGACCTCGCGTTCGACGCCGTCAAGTACCGCACCGCGCTGAAGGCCGCGATGCGGCACGCGCACTTCCGGCCGCCGGGCGAGCTGGGCGACTTCCTGTTCGCGCCCGCCCGCCGTACCCGGTTCGAGACGCCGATCCTGGAGAAGTGGAGGCGCGCGCACTACGAGACGCAGGCGCTCTACGACCTGCCGTACACCGTCGCCGAGGGGTTCGCGGCGCGGCGCGGGATCGCGCGGGAGGTCTTTCTCGATCGGATCGCCCCCCGGATGACCCGGCTGGAACGGCTGCGGCTGACCGAGTCGGCGGCGCGCGGCGGCGTGGACACCGCGGCCGACCTGGCGGCGATGCCGCTGGTACGGCTGGCCTCCTACGTGCTCGCGCTGCCCGTGCCGACCCGGGTGGAGCGGCGCGCGGAGCTGACCGGCGCGTTGCGCGCCTCGGCGGCCCGTACGGCGGGTGCCCGGCGCGGTACGTGGGGGCGGCTGACGGCCGTGCTGGACGACAGCTTCTCGTCGTACGGCTCGCCGGTGCAGCGCCGCCGTCCGCTCGCGGTCGCGCTCGCCTGCCACTTCCTGCTGGAAGCGCTCGCGGGCGAGTACCGGGCGCGGTGGCTCAGCGGACGCGCCGACCCGATCCTGGCGCGTCCGGCCGGGCCGACGCCGCTGGGCCTGCGGATCATCGACGCCCTCGACGACCGCCCGGACCGGCTGATCATCGTGTCGGACGGCTGGGACAACGCGCCGCCCGGCCTCGCCGCCGAGGTGCTGCGGGTGTGGCGGCGCAGGCTGGACCCGTCCGGGGAGGTCGCCATCACCCACCTGAACCCGGTCTACGACGCCGAGCGCTTCGAGGTGCGCCGCCTGTCGCCGACCGTGCCGACGGTGGGCATCCGCGACGCGGAGGACCTTCCGGCGCTGGTGGAGCTGGCGGCGTTCGCGCTCGGCCGTACCGGGCCCGCGGAACTGCGCGCGTACCTGGCCGACCGGGCGGCGGCGGTGCGGCGATGACCGGGATCGACCTGGCCGGGCTGGTCGCGCGGCCCGCGCAGACCTGGGGCGCGGTACGGCTGGTGCCGCTCGTGCGCGAGGAGCCGATCGAGGATCTGCGGCTGGACGCCACGGTGCTCGGTGACGAGCCGTCCATCGTCGGCCTGCCGGACAAGTCCAGCTATATCGCGTACGTCCCGCACGCTTTCGTGGCGTCCTGGACCCGCGACGGGTCCCCCGCCGCCTCCTACGGCACCTCGCTGGGCCCCGCCCAGGAGCACCTGGCCATCAGGACGTGGCGGCGGATGGTCCGCAGGGAGGACAAGAACCGGCTGCGCTTCCTGCCGCTGCACCTGGCTCTGGAGGGCTACCTGGCGCTGCACTTCGGCGGCCCGGTGATCGCCTGGGAGGAGTACTCTCGGCGCGCTCTGAGCCGCGGCCTCTCGCCGCGCGCGGAGGAGGCGTACACGGGCGGGCAGATCCGCGGGCTGGACGACGCGCTACGGGTCTTCGAGTTCCATCCCGGGCAGTGCGGCCTGCTGCTGTACGTGGCGGACACGCCGGCCGCCGCGTTCGTGGTACCGCACCCCGAGGACTACCGGGCGCTGCACCCCACGCTGATCCGCGACCTGTACGGCGAGCTGATCTACGAGTACGCGCTCTTCCACTCCGCGCCCGACTTCGGCGTGGCGATCGACGAGCGCGCGGTGTCGTCGGTGGCGGATCTGCGCGCGCAGGCCGTACGGCTGGAGCGGGAGTGGACCGGGTTCCATGACACGGTGATGGCCGCCGGGCTGACGTCCGGGCCGGTGATGGCCACGACCGTGTACCGGCTCGGCCCGTACACCCTGCGGCGGTTCCTGCCCGCGTTCGAGCGGCAGCGGGAGAACCACATCGGCGAGACGATCACCGACGAGGCCGGGCGTCTGGCCTATCTGAAGACGTTCCGGCTGTCGGAGGCGCAGGTCAGGCGCGGCCACCTGCTCACCAGGCTGGCCGCGCACGACTGGAACCTGCGGGACACGGCCGCGGCCCTCGGCACGGACGTGGCGGCGCTCGGCCTGCGCCTGGAACGCGCGGGCTTCGGCCACCTGCTACGGCAGGACGTACTGGACGCCTACCGCAAGTCCGTCCGTCGCTGAACGGGCCGTCTGCGGTGTGGTGGGCGCGGGCTGCGGCGGTGGGGCCGAATCCGCGGGGTCCGACGCGGCGCGCCAGTACAGCACCGCCACGACGACGAAGCCCACGACGCCGAGGACCAGGAAGGCGATGAGCAGCCCGGTGGTGAGGCGAGGCGGGCGGGAGTGCTCGGATGGGTTCACCGAATGTCTCCAAGCGGTGGGATTCCGGCGGCCAGGTTCTTGCGGTTGCGGTGGTGGCTGAGGTGGTGCGGGTGGTGACTCAGCCGACGACAGCTTGACGTTCTCGCTGCCCCCGGGGTTGGCGCGCTGTCCGCATTCGGACGTCACCGGTACTTACAAGAAGGTGGGTATCTGACTAATTTGTCGGTACTTGTCAATGAGGGACCATGGCGGCAGCCTGAGCAGGGACATCCTTATCCGCATTGATCAGGGGGAACTCGACATGGCCACTGGTGACCGCGCGCCCGTCACGATCATCGGGCTGGGGCCGATGGGGCAGGCGCTGGCCGGGGCTTACGTCGCGGCGGGCCATCCGACGACGGTGTGGAACCGTACGCCGGGCAAGGCGGACGACCTCGTCGCGCGGGGCGCGGTACTCGCCGCGACGCCCGCGGAGGCGGTGGCGGCGAGCCCGCTCGTGATCGTCTGCCTGCTCGACTACGACGCCGCGCACGCCGTACTGGACCCGATCGCGGGCGAGCTGAAGGGCCGCACGCTGGTCCAGCTCACCGCCGACACGCCGGGGCGGGCGCGGCGGTCGGCCGCGTGGGCGGCGGCGCACGGCATCGACTATCTCGACGGTGCGATCATGACGCCCACGACGACCATCGGCGGGCCGGCCGCCGTCCTGCTCTACAGCGGGCCCGCCGACCTGTACCAGGCCCACAAGCCCGTCCTGGACGTCCTCGGCGGCACCGCCACCCACCTGGGGACGGACCCCGGCCGGGCGGCGGCCTACGACCTGGCGCTGCTCGACCTGTTCTGGACGACCATGACGGGCCTGATGCACGCGTTCGCGCTGGCCCGGGCCGAGAACATCACGGCCGGGGACTTCGCGCCGTTCGCCAAGGGGATCGGCGACCTGGTCCCGCTCATGATCGACACCGCCGTCGGGCCGGTGGACTCCCGTCACCACCCCTCGGAAGGGTCCGCCATCACCTCCAATGTCGCCACGCTCGACCACATCATCCACGCGGGCGAGGAGAGGGGGATCGACGTCAGCGTGGTCCGCGCGATCAAGGCGAGCGCGCAGCGGGCCATCGACGCGGGGCACGGCGGCGACGCGTTCAGCAGGCTGGTGGAGGTGTTCTCGGAGCGGGGCGCGTGACGGTCGTCGCCGCCCGGAACGGCCGCCAGGCGGCGGCGGTGACCGCGACCATGCACCCGAAGGCGATCCAGAAGGGCGCGGTCAGGCCGAGGGTCCGGGCGAACAGGCCGCCGAGCAGCGAACCCAGCGCGGCCCCGCCCAGGTCCATCAGCGAATAGACGCCGACCACCCGGCCCTGGAGCCGGTCGGGGACGGCACGCTGACGTACGGTGTTCACCACCACGTTCCAGACCATGGTGTGGACGCCGAAGACGATCAGGATCGCGCCCGCCGTCCAGGGGCTCGTGGTCAGGGCGAGCGTCAGGTGGGTGACGCACTCGACGATGAGCCCGGCGCGGAGCAGGGCGGCGGCGCCGTACCTGGCCGCGAGGCGGCCCGCGACCGACGAACCGATCAGGCCGCCGACGGCGAACGTGGTCAGCAGCGTGCCGTACCCGAGTTCGGACAGGCCGAGGCGGTCTCGCGCGTACAGCACGAAGATCGCGAAGGCGGCGCAGAACACGATGTTCATCGCGCCCAGGCACAGCGCCAGCGTGCGCAGCAGGCCGTGGGCCCACAGCGCGCGGACGCCTTCGGCGATGTCGTGCCGTACGGCGGAGCGCTTCGGCTCTGGCTCTGGTTCTGGCTCTGACTTCGGTTCCGCTGCCGGGCGGGGGACGGGCCGCATCGCCGCGACGATCAGCGCCGAGGCCACGAAGGTCAGGGCGTTGACGCCGAACGCGAGCGCGGCCCCGGCCACGAACAGCCACGCGCCGAGCGGCTTGGCCGCGAACTGGTTGACCACCGTGAACGTGGCACCGAGCCGGGCGTTGGCCCGGGGCAGCAACTCGTCCGGGACGACGGCGGGCAGCCGGGCCTGGGAGGCCGTGTCCGCCAGCGTCTCACCGGTGCCGAGCAGGAAGAACGCCGCGTAGACCAGCGGAATGGTCACCGCGTCGAAGGCGATGGACAGCGCCAGGCCGGACATCACGGCCCCGCGCAGCAGGTTGACCACGACGATCAGCCGTTGCCGGTCGACGCGGTCCACATAGACGCCGCTGAGCAGGGAGAACAGCAGCCAGGGCACCTGCCCGGCGAATGCCGCCCCGGCCACCAGGGCGGGATCGGCGGTCAGCGAGGCGACGAGCAGGGGGCCCGCCACCGAGCCGACGCCGTCGCCGAGGTTGGAGATCGCGGAAGCTGTCCACAGCTTGTGGAAATCAGCGCCCAGTTTGGCCGTGCCGGCCTGCCGGGCACGATCGCGCGCACGCAAAAGAGGACTCCTCGCTGGAGAAGAACGGTCCGGATGAACGGAAGACCGCTCCCTCCCGGGAGCCCCTGTGGGTGCTTGCCGGTGCTTGCCGGTGCTGTCAGCCGGTGGGGGCGGGGAGTGGAGCGGTGGGGATGACCTTTCGGCTGTGCATGGAACCTCCCGATCAGGTGCGCCTTGCGTGGCGCCGCCGGAGGACCGCGAGGAGGTCTCCGGGCCGCGTAACCTCGTCCAACAGACGGTATTCAGGGCCGCTCGCGGCGGCAACGCGTTTTGCCGGGGTGGCGGGCGTTCCGGGGCGCTTCGGGCGCTTTGGGGGTGGGGCCGGTCTTTGAAAATTCTTTGGAGCGGGTCGCATAGCGGCGGGCTCGCCGTCGCGTCTAAAAGGGCGTACCGCACTGTGGAGGTTGACTGTGGACGACGACGCCGAGAGGGCGTTCCGCGAGTTCGTGACCGCGCGCTCGCCTGCCCTCATGCGCGTGGCCTACCTGCTCGCGGGCGGTGACCAGCACGCGGCGGAAGATCTGCTGCAGTCGGCGCTGGCCCGCACCTTCACGAAGTGGCGGTCCATCGAGTCCCCCGAGGCATACGTCCGGCAGGCGATGTACCGCCAGCAGGTCTCCTGGTGGCGGCTGGCCTGGCGGCGCAACGAGATGGCCGTCGCCGAGCCGCCCGAGGTGTCCGGGCCGGACGAGGCGCACACCGCCGAGCTGAAGATCGTCGTCCGGCGGGCGCTGGCCCGGCTCACCCCCCGGCAGCGGACCATGCTGGTGCTCCGATACTTCGAAGACCTTCCGGAGTCCACGGTGGCGGCGCAGCTCGGCTGTTCGGTCGGCACGGTCCGCAGCACCTCGCACCGCGCCCTGGCCCGGCTCCGCGAGCTCTCGCCGGAGCTGCGGGCCTTCGACGACCCCTACACGATCTTCGGGGAGGCGACCGCATGACCGTCGAAGACGTTCTGAAGGAGGTCCTGCGCGAGTGGTCGGAGGAGTCGAAGATTCCGCCCGACCTGGCGGGCCGGGCCATACGCCGGCGTTCCCGGCGGCGCCGGGGCACGGTCATGGCGCTCGCGGGAGCGGTCGCCGCGGCCGTCGCCGCGGCGGTCGTGATGCCCGGCGCGCTCGCGGGCGGCGGCTCGCCGTCCGACCCGGTCACGGTGGTCGCCGGGCAGCCCTCGGCCTCACCCGGCCAGGCCCGCGACCTCGCGGTGAGCGCCGACCCCGACGTCGAGCCCCCGGAGGGCCGCCTGATCGCGGCGCAGGGCGTGGCCATGTTCGCGTACGACGTCTCCTCCCCCCGGAAGGCCACCGCCGGCCGGACCGAGGTCCGCTCGACCTGGTTCCTCTACGACGACGCGCGGGGGCGCTACCGCAAGACCGCGTGGACCTACCTCGACGTCGCGCCGGGCGGCGGTCAGGTCGCGGTGCTGGAGAAGTTCGGCGCGCGCCGGGTCGGCGTCACCGACCGCTCCGGCAGCAGTGTGCGCTGGCTCGACCTGGACCAGCGGCCGAGTGCGGTCAAGTGGTCGCCCGACGGCAAGCGGCTGCTGCTGACGGTCTACGATTCCGACCCCGACGCCGACGAGTCGGGGAAGGGGTCCACGGCCCGCCGTACCGGCTTCGTGCTCCTCGATCCGGAGACGGGCGAGTCCCGGTTCGTCCCGATGTCCGCTGACACGTCCGGCCATGGGCGGGGCGCCGACCTGCACTGGTCCGCCGACGGCACCGTCCTTTGGGACATCACCGGCTTCGAGAGCGAACGCACCTACTTCGACCTCCAGGGCCGCTCGGCGGCCAAGCCCAAGCACACCACCAACCAACCGGCCGGCCGCTCCCCAGACGGCCACCGCCTGGCCGTCAACGCCTCCGAAGACCGCGCCTGGACAGGAGTCCAGGACATCGCCACCGGCAAGGTCACCCCGATCCGCGCGGCCAAGGGCCACATGGTCATCGAGCTGTCCGCCTGGGCCGACAACGACCACCTGGTGGCCTGGGCCTGCGAAATCGACGGCCCCACCGGATGCGAAGAGCCCTCCCGCAGCCGCCTCGTCCTGGTCAGCACCGACGGCACCACCGTCCAACCCCTCACCGACTACCGCGAAGCCGAACCCACCGAAACCTGGACCCCCCACTTCACCCCCCGCTAACCCCGATTCCGGTCGGTCAGGGGCTCCACCACCCGCGAGGGCAGATCACACAACCGCCGCCCACGACCCCATCTCAGCCAGCACCACATCGACCATCTCGAACGACACCCGCTGCGTCAGCTCCCCCAGACGCCCTGGCGCGAGCACCCCGCGGCCGTCCGGACTTGACGATTCACCACAGCACTCAACGGAGATCCAGTGTGGAACGGATGGTGGTAGAAGATCCCCCGTTCTACCGGATCTCCGTTCGCATATCTTGATCTTCTCTGGTTCTTGAACCCCCAGCCCCGGCCCCAACTAACCAGCGTCACCGCTACCCCCCAAAACGAACGGCAGGCCGATCACCCCCTGCCCGCCGGGCCGTGCGGTCGGTCCATGAGCGCGGCGGTGTTGCGCCGAGCGTGTGGCCGCCACTCCAACCCGCCGCCCGCCCGTGCCCCAGCAGCCCTCCGGCCGTGTCAGCGGCCATTCTGGGGCTTGGGCCGTGGTTCGGTGGGTGGGTCTTGTACGCTCGCGGCTGTATGGTGCGAGGCGCAATAAGGAGGGATGTGATGGCAGGGCGGAAGGCGGGGCCCGACCTGGTGGGGCTCACCGTGCTCGCGCTGCTCTCGGTCAAGCCCTCCCATCCCTATGAGCTGCACCGCTTCATCATCGACACGCACAAGGACTTCGTTCGTGGCCTGCCGCGCAGCCTGTACCACGCGGTGGACCGGCTGGCCGAGGGCGAGCTGATCGTGCCGGTCGAGACCATCAGAGAGGGCCGCCGCCCGGAGCGGACCGTCTACCGCATCACCTCGGAGGGACAGGCCGAACTGTCCACCCGGCTGCGGCGGCTGCTGGAGCAGCCGCACGACGACATGCGCACCCTCACGGCCGCCGTCTCACTGATGGGCGCGCTGCACCCGGAGGACGCGGAACACGCCCTGCGTACCCGTACAGGAGCCCTGGAAGGCGCCGTCGCCGGCCTGGACGCGCACCTGGCCGCCCAGGAGGCGAGCGGCCTGCCCCGCATCCTGCTGCTTGAACTTGAGTGCGAACGCGCTCTCCGCGCCGCCGAACTGGCCTGGGTACACGACGTACTGACCCGCATACGGTCCGGCGACCTGTCCTGGACCGGCCCCCTCAACGCCGGCCTCCTGGCCACCCTCCCCACCACCGAGGGTGACGACGCGTCTGCACCGGAATGAGCCACATCGCTTAGCGGCCTGGGGATCGGTGCCGCCAGGGCCGGAGTGAATTTCCGGCCCGGAGCGGCGGCCTTGTCTGGGACTGGCCCGCGCGGACCCTCCTAGGTATGGACGGCCGCGAGGCTGCGCGGGATGGCCCGTCTAGATCGTCCCGTGCAGGCCGGCCGCGCCGGCGAGGTCAACCTCCGGCCCGCGCGGATCTGCGTGCTGGTGGGGATGGTCGTGAGGGTGCGCGGGATGAGTCTTTTCGTGTATCGGCTCGGGGGCCGGCAGTCCTGCCTAGGTCGTTCCCTGCCATTCTCTCCGCCGCGAGGTCAGCCTTCGGCCCGAGCGACGGGAGAGGTGGGCTCGTATGGGGCCGTCTCCTGGTGAGGATGGCCGTGTGCGTGTGCGGGATTGCCGGTCCGGAGGCGGGGCGGGGGCGTCGCCCAGAATGCCCCGCGCCACCCTCTTTGTTGGTGAGGATGGCGATGGGCCTGCGTTGGGATGAAGTCCCTTCGCCTGCTGGCCGCGGGACCGGTGGCCGAGCCTAGGCCGTTCCTGGCTCAGGCCGGGGGTTGGGGCCCGGTTGTCGGATGGTCAGGACAGTTTCTTGGAGATGTCCTCGGCTCGTTGGTCGGCGCTGCGGCTGGCGGCGTCGGCCTTGTCGGCGATCTTTTCGCCCGCCTGTTCGGCCTTGTCGCCCGCCCATTGGGTGGCGTCGGCCGCGCTCTCCCGCATGGCGTCGGACCACTGCTGGGCGTTCTTGCGGTACATCATGTAGCCGGCCGCGCCCAGGGCCAGCCCGAAGACCAGGAGCAGCAGTGGACGGCGGGATCTCGCGGGCTTGGGATCGACCCGCTTGGCCGCCTCGCTCAGGATCGCGCTGACCCTGGGGGCGATTTGGTCCTCGACCGAGTGGGCCGCCTGGTCTAGCCTGGGGGCTGCCCACGTTCTGGCATCCACGATCCGGCTGGCGGCGATGTCGCGGGCGTTGTCGGCCATCGGGCCGACCTGCTCGCGGGCACGTATGGCGCGGGCCTTCATCCAGCCCTGCCACGTCTGCGGCCCAGTGGCCATGACGTGGCGCTTCTTTCCTCTCAGGGACACGTCAACCTCCCCTGCGTTGGGGCCCCGTCGGCACCCCTTCCCCTGCCGAAGCGGCTCAATCATGGCCGTCCGTGAGAGGATGCCGGTTGGCCTTTGGGGCCGCCGTCAGGAAACTACGACAAATACCGCCTGTCCGGCAGGCGTAGCAAAAGGGGGCAGCCTCCGCATGGCTGACAAACTCATCGCAACGTTGCGTACCAACCAGGGGACGTTCAAGGTCACGCTCTTCCCCGACCACGCGCCCAAGACGGTCCGCAACTTCGTCGAGCTGGCCGAGGGCACGCGGGAATGGACGCACCCCGAGACCGGCGAGAAGACCAAGAACAAGCTGTACGACGGCACGGTCTTCCACCGCATCATCCCCGGATTCATGATCCAGGGCGGCGACCCGCTCGGCCAGGGCATCGGCGGGCCCGGGTACACCTTCGACGACGAGATCCACCCGGACCTCTACTTCAACCGTCCCTACCTGCTGGCCATGGCCAACGCCGGCAAGCGCATGGGCAAGGGCACGAACGGCTCGCAGATCTTCATCACCGTCGGCCCGCAGCCGCACCTCAACGGCAAGCACACGATCTTCGGTGAGGTCACCGAGGGCTCCGACGTGGTGGACCGGATCAGCCGTGTGGAGACCGGCCGGAACGACCGCCCGGTCCAGGACGTCGTGCTCGAAGAGGTCACGATCGAGCGCGGCTAGCGCGTCCGGCACGGCAAGGCCGGGCCCGCGGGAACAGAGCCCGCGCGTACGAGGCGGCGGTCCCGCCCCTGGGACCGCCGCCTCGCGCATCCGGCCGGCGGCCGGAAGAAGAGTGGACGCGGCATCGGCGGAAGGTGATTAGGGTGGCACTGAAGCAGCGCATGGGCGAAGGGGCCTTGAGTACGCGATGACCACCCAGCCACCCGTCCCGCCGACCGAGCCCGGCCAGCCGGGCGCGGCGGTTCCGATGTGTTACCGCCATCCGGACCGCGAGACCTACGTCAGGTGTCAGCGCTGTGAGCGCCCCATCTGCCCCGACTGCATGCGCGAGGCCGCGGTCGGGCACCAGTGCGTCGAGTGCGTCCGCGGCGGCAACAGGACGACACGCCAGGCCAAGGCCGTCTTCGGCGGCCGGGCCGTCACCGTGCCGAGGGTGGCCTACGCCCTGATCGCCATCAACGTGGTCGCCTACGCCCTCCAGACCTTCATCCCGGGCTTCACCAATGACTACGCGCTGAGCCCGTACCACGTCTACGCCTCCGGCGAGTGGTACCGGATGATCACCGCGGCCTTCCTGCACTTTCCGCTCACCCAGGGCACGCTCGGCATCACGCACATCCTGTTCAACATGTGGGCGCTCTACGCCATCGGTCCCGAGTTGGAGCGACGGCTCGGAAGTGCCCGCTTCGCCGCGCTCTACCTGGTGTCGGCCCTCGGCGGTTCGGTCGCGGTCTACCTGCTCGGCGAGGTCACGGTCGGCGCGTCCGGCGCGATCTACGGGTTGTTCGGCGCGCTGTTCGTGGTCAGCAAGCGCCTGGGGTACGACCCGCGCGGCGTGGTGTGGCTGATCGTCATCAACGTGGCGCTCACGTTGTTCCTGTCCAGCGTCATCAGCTGGCAGGGCCACCTGGGCGGCCTGGTCACCGGCGGCCTGCTGGCCGCCGCGTTCGCCTACGCCCCGGCGAAGAACCGCGACCTCGTGCAGTGGGCCGCCGTCGGCGTGATCGTGGTCGCGCTGATCCTCACGGTCGTACTGCTCCCGCCGTACGCCACACTGAACGCATTCTGAAAACGAAGCGACGGCATGCCGAAGCCAGGCGGCGAATCAGGGCAAATCGCCCCGCCGCCCGGCGCCTTCCCCAGGCTGTGGATAAAACTGTGGAAAGGTCTAACGCCAGCGGGTGGAGAGAACCACACCGAAGATGATGAACACAAACCCGATCAGCAGGTTCCAGTTTCCGAGCGGGCCGATGAACGGCGTGCTGGGCGCGACATAATAGACCGCGATCCACAAGATCCCGATGATCCAGGCGACCACCATCGTCGGTGCCAGCCAGCGGGGGCTGACCTTGACCGTCTGGGCCTTGGCAGGCGGCGTGTAGACCGCCTTCTTGCGCGTCGTCTTGGGCTTGGCCACGGGACATCTCCTGAGGTGGGCGTTCTGTGAGGGCTGATGAACACCCTCAGTGCTTTCGTTGGCTAGCGTAATCGCTGGCAAGCGAAGACCGGTGCAGACCGGTGTAAGGATAGTCGGCGGAGACATGACATGGCGATTCCCCGGGTGCTCATAGTGGACAACCACGACAGTTTCGTCCACAACATCGTGCAGTACCTGCGCGAGCTGGGGGCCGACTGCGACGTCCGCGCCAGGGACGCGGTGACCGTGGACGACGCGGCGGCGGGCTTCGACGGCGTGCTGATCAGCCCGGGCCCGGGCACGCCGGAGGCCGCCGGGGTGAGCGTCCCGCTGGTCCGGCGCTGCGAGGAGGCGGGCGTACCGCTGCTGGGGGTCTGTCTGGGGCACCAGGCCATCGCCGTCGCCTACGGGGGCACGGTGGGCCGCGCGGGCACCCTCATGCACGGCCGTACCAGCGAGGTCACGCACGACGGCGAGAGCGTGTTCGCCGGCATCCCGTCGCCGGTCACCATGACCCGCTACCACTCGCTGGCCGTACACGCCCAGACGCTGCCCGCGGAGCTACGCGTGACCGCGGTCGCCGAGGACGGCGAGATCATGGGACTTCGGCACCGCTCGGCGGCCGTCGAAGGCGTGCAGTTTCATCCTGAATCCGTCCTTTCGGAATACGGTCACCGCATGTTGGGCAACTGGCTGTCCGCGACGTGTAACGCGGGACGGCCCCAGAACGACTAACCAGTGAGGCCCCCGCCGTTGCCCCCGAGCGGCGGGGGCCTCTTTTGTGCTCCGGTATACGAAAAGGGCCCTGCCTGTGCCGGACGGCACAGGCAGGGCCCTTTTGACGAGCCAGGGGCTCAGAACCCACCGTCACCTTGCGGCTCACCCTGCTCGGGGAAGGGATCTTCCTCTTCCTCAGGGGTGGGCTCGGTGGTCGGCAGGTCGGTCGGGAAGTCGTCGGTCGGCTCCTCGGTGGGCTGCGTCTGCTCAGGACCGCTGGACACCAGGATCGTGACGGTGGTGCCGGGGTTGAGCGGGGTCCCCGCCGGCGGGCTGGTGCTGATCACATTGCCCTCGGGGACGTCAGGGCTGGCCTGCATGGTCACCTTGACCTTGAAGCCGGCCTGCCGCAGCGCCTTTGTCGCGTCGCCTTGCGTGTACTGGGTGACGTCGGGCACCTCGACCCGGTCGCGCGGCACGAAGATCTTGACGGTCGAGCCCTCGTCGGCCTTCTCGCCCGCCTTGGGATCGGTCTGGAAGACCTGGTTGGGCGTGCGGCTGACCGGCTTGGTGCTCATCGACACCGTGAAGCCCTCGGCCTCCAGCGCGGCCTTCGCGTCCTCGGGCGACTGCCCGAGGACGTCCGGGACCACGACCTGCTTCTTGCCCTTGGAGACCTTCAGCTTCACTTCGCTCTGCGGCGGGACCTCGGTGCCGGCCGCGGGATCGGTACCGATCACCGCGTCCTTCTCGACGTCGCTGTTGTACTCCGAGACCTGGACCACCTTCAGCCCGGCGTCGGTCAGCGTCTTGGCCGCCGCCGTCGCCTGCTGGTTGGTGACGTCGGGGATCGCGACCGGCTTCGCCGTGCCGTTGTCACCCGGCGAGCTGAGGAACGTGTAGCCGATGCCGATGAACGCCCCGATGACCAGCAGCGGGATCACGATCCACAGCGTCGTGCGGAGCGCCTTGCCGCCGCGGGAGGGCGGTGCGGCCCGCCTGCGCCCGCCGGTGCGGGTGGGCTCCTCGGCGTACTCGTAGTCGGGGATCGCGCCGGTGCGCTGGGTCGCGGGCCCGCCGCCGGGAGCGACCATCGTCCGCGTGCCGTTGCCGTAGTTGCCGCCGGTCATCGCCATCGTCTGCGGCGGCGCGTCGACCGGCATGCCGGACATCGCGCGCTGGATGTCGGCCCGCATCTCGCCGGCGCTCTGGTAGCGGTGCGCAGGGTCCTTGGCCATCGCCTTGAGCACGACCGCGTCGGCCCACTGCGGAATCTCCGGGTCGATCTGCGACGGCGGGATCGGCTCTTCCCTGACGTGCTGGTAGGCGATCGCCACGGGGGAGTCGCCGGTGAACGGCGGCTGCCCGGTCAGCAGCTCGTACAGCACACAGCCGGTCGAGTAGATGTCGCTGCGCGCGTCGACCCGCTCGCCCCTGGCCTGCTCCGGCGAGAGGTACTGGGCGGTGCCGATCACCTGCGCGGTCTGCGTCATCGTGGAGGCCGAGTCGGCCATCGCCCTGGCGATGCCGAAGTCCATCACCTTGACGTCGCCGGCCCCGGTGATCATCACGTTGGCCGGCTTGATGTCGCGGTGTACGATGCCACCCCGGTGGCTGTAGTCGAGCGCCCTCAGGATGCCGTCCACCAGCTCCGCCGCCCGCTCGGGCAGCAGCCGCCGGTCGGCGCGCAGCAGGTCGCGCAGCGTCCGCCCGTCGACGTACTCCATCACGATGTACGGCACTGGCGTGCTTTCCATCATGTCTTCACCGGTGTCGTAGACGGCGATGATCGACGGATGGTTCAGTGAAGCGGCCGACTGAGCCTCCCGCCGGAACCTGGCCTGGAACGTGTGGTCCCTGGCGAGGTCGGAACGGAGCGTTTTGATCGCTACTATTCGGTCCAGTCGGATGTCCCTGGCGCGGTATACCTCGGCCATGCCGCCGCGCCCGACGATGCCGTCGAGCTCGTAGCGACCACCGAGTAGCCGAGGCTGAGTCATTTCCTGCACTGTCCCTTACCGTTCATCATCGGGTGCGGCGCGCCGAGAGGCCGTCTGTGTCCATCATCGACCCCATATCGCATTACGTCTGCCCGTTCTGTGGGTTGGTCTCACCCGGGTCGGGAGTGTCAGTCGGCGTCATGGTGGGAGTGGTGGGGGTCTCTGTGGGCGTTGGGGTCGGAGTCGGGGTGGGCGTCGGCTTAGGAGACGGCTTACGCGTAGGCGTAGCCGATGAGCTTACGCTAACCGACGGAGTTGGTGTCGGCCGCGACGACTTTACCGGTGGCGCGGCGGTCCGCGTTCGAGTCGCGGGCCGTGTCTTGTCCGGCGATTTGGATTTCGCCGATTCGGTGTTGTCCACCAGTGGGGTCGGCTCTTCTTCGCCGTCCACTCCGACCTGTGGTTTCTGCGGCGGGAGCTGGGCGAGGGCCAGGCCGCCGAACCCGACCACCGCCGCGCAGCCGGCCGTCGCGACCAGCACCGTCGTACGGCGGCGCCGCCGCCGGGCCGATCCGTGGCCGGATGCGGCCGGACCTGGCGCCGCGGCCGTGGTCTGCCCCGAAGTTACGGACGTGCCGGGCGCGCCTTTCGGCATGCCCGGAATCCGTGACGCGTCATACAGTCCGGGCTCGCCCGGAGTGCCGCGCTCGACGAACGTGGCGCCGGAGTCGTCGCCCGGTCGTACCCGCCAGCCCGCCGGGTCGGTGAGGCGGCTCAGGTCGGTCTCGCCCGAGGAGGGCAGCGACAGCGACTCGCGCAGCGCGTAGGCGCGGTCGGCGGCCTCGCCGCTGTTCGCCGGGCGGCTGCCCGGATCTTTGGCGAGCATCGCCAGCACCAGCGCGCGCACCGGGGCGGGCACGTCGCCGGGCAGCGGGGGCGGCGGGTCGTTCAGGTGCTGGAGGGCGATCCCGACATGCGTGTCGGCGACGAACGGCGGGCGGCCCGCCAGGCACTCGTAGGCGACCACGCCGAGCGAGTAGAGGTCGGTGGCGGGCGTGAGCGTCGCCCCGGACGCCTGCTCCGGGCTGACGTACTGGGCGGTACCGAGCACCGTGCCGGTCTGCGTCATCGGGGCCGCCTCCATGGCCCTGGCGATGCCGAAGTCGGTGATCTTGATCACCCCGGCCTGGGTGACCAGCAGGTTGCCCGGCTTGATGTCGCGGTGGATGATCCCGGACGCGTGCGCCGTGGCCAGCGCCCGCGCCGACTGGTGGATCACGTCCAGCACCACGTCGGCGCTCAGCCGCGGGTTGCGGCTCAGGATCGCCGCCAGCGGCTCGCCGTGGACCAGCTCCATCACCAGATAGGCGACGTCGGCGTGCTCGCCGTAGTCGTAGACCTGGGCGATGCCGGGGTCGGACAGCCCGGCGGTGATCCGGGCCTCGGTACGGAACCGCTGCCGGAAGGCCGGGTCGGCGGCGACGTGCCGGCGGAGCAGCTTGATCGCCACCTCGCGCTCGAGCAGCTCGTCACGGGCCCGCCAGACCTCGCCCATCCCCCCGGTGGCGATACGGCTCACCAGGTGGTAGCGATTGCCGAGCTTGAGGCCCCGCGAGGTCATCGATCCAGCACCGCCTCCATGACCGCCTTGGCGATCGGCGCGGCGGTGTGGCCGCCGGAGGCGTCGGTGCCCGCGCTGCCCGACTCGACCAGGACCGCTACGGCGACCTCAGGGTCCTTGACGTCGGCGAAGGAGATGAACCACGCGTGCGGGGCCTGGCCCTCCGCGGTCTCCGCGGTGCCGGTCTTGCCGCCGACCTCCACGCCGGGGATGCGCGCCGCGGTGGCCGTGCCGTTGTTCACCACGCTGACCATCATCTGCTGGAGCTTGTCCGCCGCCTCCGGGCTGATCGCCGTGGTCAGCTCCTCGGGCTTGGCGGTCTCCACCTCGCCGCCCTCCGCGTCGGCGATCTTGTTGATCAGGTACGGCTTCATGACCTTGCCGTCGTTGGCGATCCCGGCCGCGATCATGGCCATCTGCAGCGGCGTCATCTGGTTGCTGCGCTGGCCGATGGACGCCTGGGCCAGGGCCGCGGCGTCCTCCTTGGGGCCGATGCCGCTGCCGGCCACGCCCATCGGGATCTCCAGGGGCTCGCCGCCGATGCCGAACTTCTTCGCCTGTTCCAGCATCTTGTCGTACCCCAGCTCCATGCCCATCGCGCCGAACGGCGTGTTGCAGGAACGTTCGAGCGCGAACTGGAGCGTCACCCGGCCCGCGCCGCACGCCGAGCCGCCGTAGTTGGGCAGGTCGGCGCTGGTGTTGGGCAGGTCGAGCAGTTGCGGGGCCTCCACCATGGTGGAGGGGCCGCGGCTCGGGTCTTCTTCCAGGTAGGCGGCCATGGTGAGCGCCTTGAACGTCGAGCCCGGCGGGTAGGTGCGGTCGATGACCCGGTTGATCAGGGGCTTGTTCTTGTTCTTGTCCAGCTCGGCGTACCGGCCGAAGACGTCGCCCTTGTTGGTGCCGGACAGCTCGTTCGGGTCGTAGGTCGGCACCGAGACCATGGCGAGGATCGCCCCCGTCTTGGGGGCGATGGCCACGACCGCGCCGCGCTTGCCGCTCCTGCGCAGCGCCTCGTACCCGGCCTCCTGCGCCTTGGGCACGATGGTGAGGTCGACGTTGGCGCCCTTGGTCGCCTTGTTGGTGAACAGGTCGATGCTGCGCCGGACCAGCAGCGAGGGGTCGCTGCCGTCGAGCAGCGAGTCGCGGGAGCGCTCGATCGCCGACTCGCTCTCCGGCGAGAAGAACCCCGTGACGTGCGCGTAGAGCGGGCCGTGCGGGTACTTGCGCTGGAAGCGGAAGTCGGAGTCGGGTTTTTCCACCGACTCGGCCAGCACCTCGTTGCCCGCGGTGATCCGGCCCCGCTCGACCTCGTAGCGGGCGTAGAAGTTGCGGTTGTTGCGGGGATCTTCGCGAAGCTGGTCCGCGCGCACGGCCTGTAGGTAGTTGATGTTGACCATGAGCAGGCCGAACATCAGCAGACAGGCGATCGACGCGCGCTTGAGCGGTCCGTTCATCGCTGGAACACCTGCGTCATCCCTTCGTCCTGGATCGCCTGCGGCGGCGGCCGGCGGGCCGAGTCGGACATCCGCACCAGCAGCGCGATCAGGATCCAGTTGGCCAGCAGTGCCGACCCGCCCTGTGACATGAACGGCGTGACCAGGCCGGTCAGCGGGATCAGGTTGGTGACGCCGCCAACGATGATGAAGACCTGCCAGGCCAGGATGAACGATAGGCCGCCCGCCAGCAGCTTGGAGAACGGGTCGCGGGCCGCCAGCGAGGTGCGGAGCCCGCGCTCCACGATCAGCGCGTAGACCAGCAGCAACGCCATCAGCCCGGTCAGGCCCAGCTCCTCGCCGGTCGCGGCGAAGATGAAGTCGGAGAACGACAGCGGGATGAGCTGCGGGTGACCCTGCCCGAGCCCGGTGCCGAGGACGCCCCCGGTGCCCAGCGCGAACAGCCCCTCCATGAGCTGCGCGCTGCCGCCGACCTTGTAGAACAGCTCCGGGTCCTCGGGGTTGAGGTAGACCTCGAACCGGGCGGCGACGTGGTCGAACAGCAGCCCGGCGAGCATCGCCCCGCCGACGAACAGCAGGATGCCGATCAGCACCCACGAGGTGCGCTGCGTCGCGATGTAGAGCATCGCGATGAACGTGCCGAACAGCAGCAGCGAGGACCCGAGGTCGCGCTGGAGCACCAGCACGCCCAGGCTGACCGCCCACGTGATGAGCACCGGGCCGAGGTCGCGGGCGCGCGGCAGGTCGATGAACAGCAGCCGGCGTCCGGCCAGCGCCAGGACGTCGCGCTTGGCCACCAGGTAGCCCGCGAAGAAGACGACGAGGGCCAGCTTGGCGAACTCCGAGGGCTGGAGGTTGGCGAAGCCCAGGCTGATCCAGATGCGGGCGCCGTTGAGCGTCTGACCGAGGCCGGGGATCAACGGCGAGATCAGCAGGAGCAGGCCCGCGAAACCGGCGGTGTAGGTCATCCGCTGGAGCGCGCGATGGTCGCGCAGCACGATCAGCGTGACCGAGAACATGACGATGCCGACGCCGGTCCACAGAAGCTGGGTGCTCGCCGAGGCGAGCTTGGAGCCGCCGGTCTCGATCCGGTAGATCATCACCAGGCCGATGCCGTTGACCAGCGTCACCAGCGGCAGGATCAGCGGATCGGCCCACGGGGCGAACTTGGCCAGCACCAGGTAGGCGGCGAGCACCAGCCCGCCGAGCCCCAGCCCGTACGTGAGCATCCCGGCCGGGATGCGGCCGTCCACCGCCAGCCCCACGCTCGCGTACGCGCTCATCACGATCGCGACGGCGAAGGCGAGCATGGCGAGCTGTGCCCCGCGCCGCTTGGCCGGCATCGGGACGGCGGAACCGCTCGTGGTCACCGCCACGGCGGCGCTCCGATCACTGCTCGATGGACCGAACTCAACTAGGGCGACCTCGTCGATTGGGAAGTGGACCGGGTGCGGGCGTCGGGGGGCGGCTCGGACACCGAGTGGGGCGGGGCGGTGCTGGTCTTGTCCTCCGGCTGCTGCGGGTCTTCGGGCTGCGGCGTGGACTCGGGCTTTTGGGTGGACACCGGGGCACGCAGCTCGGCCACTCTCTTCAGGCCCTCATCGAGGGTGGCCACCGGGATGCCGTTGCGGATCTGCCCCTGGTGGAACGCGTCGAGCGTGGCCACCGACTGCCCGGTGCCCTTCTCCACCTTGAAGAACCGCAGCGGGCCCAGCTCGGCGTCGACGCCGCGGTAGACGACGATCTCGCCGCCGCTCGCGCCGATGAAGAACTGGTCCTGAGTCCATCTCCAGCCGACGTAGCCGCCGCCCAGAACCAGGACGGCGGCCACCGTGAAAACGCCCGCGAGCAGCGGCCAGACCCGCTTGCGGCGCGTCGGCACCGCCTCGCCCATCGGCATTTCCAGGTCTTCGTCGGTGATGACCGGCTGCGGCGCGGTTATCGTGGCCTGCCCGCCGGGGACCTCGTGCGGCTGGGTGCGCACCCTGGTCGCCCCGGCCGCGCCCACGATGGCGGCGTCGCCCGCCACGATCGTGTCGTCCTCGACCTCGATGACGTCGGCGACCACGCAGGTGATGTTGTCCGGGCCGCCGCCGCGGTTGGCCAGGTCGATGAGGACCCTGACCGCCTCCTCCGGCTCGTCGACCGTGGTCAGCGTGTTGTGCATGGTCTCCGCGCTGACCACCCCGGACAGGCCGTCGGAGCACAGCAGGTAGCGGTCGTCGACCTGCGCCTCGCGCAGGGTGAGGTCGGGATCGACCTCGCCGCTGCCGTCCAGCGCGCGCAGCAGGATGGACCGCTGCGGGTGCGTGGCGGCCTCCTCAGGCGTGATCCGGCCGTCGTCCACCAGCGACTGCACCAGGGTGTGGTCGTGGGTGATCTGGTACAGCTCGCCGCGTCTCAGCAGGTAGGCACGGGAGTCGCCGACGTGGACCAGGGCGACCTGCGTGCCGTTCCAGAGCATCGCGGTGAGCGTGGTGCCCATGCCCTTCAGACTCGGGTCCCGGCCGACCATCTCGTGCAGCTTGCGATTGGCGTCGCGTACCGCGGCCTCGATGGCGCTGAGCAGATCGCCCCCGTGAGTGTCCTTCTCAAGGGCGGCCATGGCGGCGATGGCGACCGAACTGGCCACCTCACCGTGAGCGTGCCCGCCCATGCCGTCCGCGACGGCGAGCAGGCGACCGCTGGCGTAGGCCGAGTCCTCGTTGCCTTCGCGGAGGAGGCCGACGTCCGAGCGGGCGGCGTAGCGGAGTGCGATGGTCATTTGCGCAATTCGATGACGGTCTTGCCGATGCGGATCGGAACACCGAGCGGCACCGGAGTCGGACGGGTGACTTTAGAGCGGTCGAGGTACGTGCCGTTGGTCGAACCGAGATCTTCCACGATCCACTGACCGTCCTGGGGGAAGAGGCGGGCGTGCCGGCTGGAAGCGTAGTCGTCGCTGAGCACCAGCGTGGCGTCATTCGCCCGGCCGATCGTGATCGGCGTTTCCGAGAGGGTGATGATGGTGCCCTGCAACGGGCCACCGGTGACGACCATCTGCCGTGGCTCCCCCTTCCTGGGTTTGGCGACCGGCTTGTGCGGCTTGGCCGCCTTCGCCGCCTTGGGCGCCGTAGCCGTACGTGGCCCGAACAGGTCTGTCCGGATCACGCCGACCGCGGCGATCACAAAGAACCACAGCACCGCGAGAAACGCGAGCCGGATCAGCAGCAGCGTGAGCTCGGACATGGACCGTTTGTCTACCCTTAATCGCGTCGGAACACCAGAGTCGTACGGCCGAGCGTGACGCGCGTGCCGTTTTGCAACTCCACCCTGCGCACCGCCTGGCCGTTGACGAAGGTGCCATTGGTGGAACCTAGATCGACGAGCGCGACCTGCTGCCCCTCGACCCGTAGCTCCGCATGGTGGCGAGAGACCCCCGGATCGACCAGCCGCAGATCGCAGTCGGTGCCCCTGCCGAGCAGCGTCACCGGTGTGGTCAGCTCGAAGGACCGCTGCCCCTGCGGGTCGTCCTGGGTGGACACGAGCAGCCGCGGTCGTCCGGCGAAGGCGTGTGAACGCGCCGGTGGAAGGTCGCTCACCGGCCGCCGGATCTCGTCCTGTTCGACGGTCGCGCCCCTGATCACACCGGAGCGGATGCGGAACAGGCCGACCGCCAGATCGTCGGCGGTCTCGAAACGGACCCGGACCGGCCCGACGAAGGAGTAGCCCTGTTCCTTGGCGTACTCCCGGGCCAGGTTGGCGAGCTCGTGGCCGATGCTGTCGGCATAGACCTCCATGCGCTCGCTGTCGCTGACGGACAGCTCCACGACGAAGTCGTTCGGGACGAGGGTGCGTCCCTGGGCGACGATCGCGGCGCGCTCATCCATCTCCCGCTGCACTGCGCTGGCGACCTCGACCGGCTGAAGGTCGGACTTGAACGCCCGCGCAAAGGCTCCCTCAACCAATCCTTCGAGCCGGCGCTCGAAGCGCTGAAGGACTCCCACCGGGTACCTCCCTTCCTCCATGCATCTGGTCGCAGCCGCTCAACTGCCCGTCGCCGGGCACCGAGCCGCTCCGCTCGCGTCTAGAGGGATCGTATCCGGGTTCAGTCGCACCGTCGGTTCCGTGCTACTGTTTCTGAGCACCCACGAGGGCGGGTGGCGGAACGGCAGACGCGCACGGTTCAGGTCCGTGTGTCCGAAAGGACGTGAGGGTTCAAATCCCTCCTCGCCCACTCTGATCTCCTTAAAACTCCTTCTGGCCGCTTGCCGCATGGCAGCGGCCATCGGTGTTTCCTGGGCCTTTTTGAAGACCACTTCAGGGGACGGCGATGTTCGGCGGGGGGAGGACCCGCCGTGGGGTTCGGTGCGCGCTGTCATGGAGAGTGCCGTTCGCGTGTCGGGGGCGGTCCGACGGTCATGGTCGGTGCTCTTGGTGCTGGTGGTGCTTGGGGGGCCGGCTTGGGGGTCGGGGGTAGAGCGAGGGACGATGCCCCGGACCGGTGTCCGGGGCATCGGTGAAGACATGAAGCTTCTATGACTTTTCTACCTCGTCAACCTTGTCGCTCGCTTTCGGAACGCTTGCATTCTTCACAGGGAACTTCGAGGTGGCGAGGGCTTCGTTACGCCAGGAGTGAAACGTCACGATCAGCGTGGCGTGGCGGCCGAGGTGTCCAGCAGCTCCCTGAGTACGTCCGTGAGGCTCACCATGCCGGTCACCCTGCCGTCGGCGTCGGTGACCAGTCCCAGGTGCGCGTGGGCCTCCTGGAGGACCGTCAGGGCCTGCGGGATGGTCGCCGACTGCTCGACCCGGGGCATCGGCCTGGCGAGGTCGGCGGCCCGGTTGCCGGGCCGCGTCAGCGTGTCGCGTACGTGAAGTACGCCCACCACGTCGTCCGGCGCGCCGGAGTTGACCAGTAGCCGGACGTGGCCGCTGCGCGCCGCGACGCCGCGCACCCGCTCGTCGTCGGCCCCCGCCGGAACGGCGGTGGCCTCCGCGATGGGACGGGCCAGCCGGGCGATCGGCTGCTGCTGGACCCGCAGCGCGCTGGTCAGCAGGTCGTGCTCGGCCCGGTCCAGCAGCCCCATCCGGCCGGACTCGCCGACCAGCATCGCGAGCTGGTGCGGCGTGCGGGTGGTGGCCAGCTCATCGCGCGGGTGGACGCCGAACATGCGCAGGAGCAGGTTGGTGGCGCCGTTGAGCAGCCGGATGATCGGCCGTACCAGCCAGGTGAACCCCCGGAACGGCAGCGCCAGCGCCAGCACCGCGGCCTCCGGGTGGGTCAGCGCCCACGACTTCGGCGCCATCTCGCCCACCACCATGTGCAGGAACGTGATGACCACCAGCGCGATGCCGAACGACACCGCCACCTGCGCCGAGGACGGCAGCCCCAGCGCCGCGAAGAGCGGTTCGAGGGCGTGGTGAATCGCGGGCTCGGTGACCATGCCCAGCCCCAGCGTGCACAGCGTGATGCCGAGCTGCGCCGCGGCCAGCATCAGGGAGAGCTGCCGCCCGCCCCTGGCCGCCGCGCGCGCGGCGACGCGCACCACCTTGCCGCCGCCGGCCGCGTTCTGCTCCAGCCGGTGCCTGCGCGCCGACACGAAGGCGAACTCGGCCGCCACGAAGAACGCGTTGCCCACCAGCAGCAGGATGCCCACCAGGAGCGCGGGAACGATGCTCATCGGGACGCTCCCGCCGTGTCCGCGGGCACCGCGGGCGTCAGCCGTACCCACTCGGGGACCCGCCGGTGCACCGACAGCACCCGAAGCTCGGCCCACTGCTCGGTGGCGTCGTCGCCGCCCTCGGCGAACGGATCGCTGTCGGTGGTCAGCGTGACCACGGTGCTGTCGCCCTGCTCCGACATACGGCCGAGCCGGGCCAGTACCAGGCCCGCGACGGTCTCGTAGTCGTCGCTCTGCGGCAGCGCCAGGCCGGTGGCGCGCTCGATCTCGTCCAGGCGGAGCGTGCCCGGGAGGTCCCAGGTGCCGTCGGCCCGGCGTACCGGGCCGGGCGGGGCGGGGTCGTTCTCGTCGATCAGCTCGCCGACCAGCTCCTCGGCCAGGTCCTCGACGGTGACGACGCCGGCCAGGCCGCCGTACTCGTCGATCACGCAGGCCATGTCGTCGCCCGCGGCGCGCATCCGGTCCAGTACGGCGGGCAGCGGCAGTGACGCCGGGATGAGCAGCGCGGGCCGCATGATCTCGCGGATGGTCCGGTCGGTGTCCGGGCCCGCGGCCAGCAGCTCCCGGACGCCGGTCACACCGACCACGTCGTTCTGGTCCAGCACCGGATAACGGGAATGTCCGGACACGCGGAGCGCCTCCAGGAGGTCGGACGCCGGTCGTTCGGCGCGCAGCAGTACGACCCGGGGGCGCGGCACCATCACGTCCTCGGCGGTGTGGTCGCCGAACTCCAGAGCGCGCTCAAGCAGCTCCGACAGCGGCGCGGGAAGCTCACCCGACGCGCTGGACTCGGAGATGATCCGCGACAGCTCCTCCGGCGTGGCGCCGTGCTCGACCTCCTCGATCGGCTCGACCCCGACCCTGCGCAGCAGGCGGGTCGCCGAGGAGTCGAACAGCCTGATCACCGGGCCGGCGACCGCCAGATACACCAGCGTCGAGCGGGCCAGGAACTTGGCCACCGGCTCCGGCCGGGCGATCCCGAGGTTCTTCGGGGCCAGCTCGCCGAGCACCATCTGCACGATGGTCGCGACGGAGACGCCGATCGCGACCGCGATGCCGGTGATGGCCGCGGGCGGCAGGTCGGCGGACCCCAGCAGCGGACGTACCGCGTCGGCGACGGCCGGCTCGGCGAGGAAGCTGACCAGCAGCGCGGTCACGGTGATGCCGAGCTGGGCCCCGGACAGCATGAAGGAGAGCCGCTCGGTGACCTTGACGGCGCGACCGGCGGCGGCATCGCCCGCCGCGGCCTGCTCCCGCAGGACGGCCCGGTCGGCGGCGACGAAGGCGAACTCCTGGGCGACGAAGTAACCCGTCGCGACAGTGAGAAGAACAAGGGCCAGCAGGCCCAGTGCGATGGTCACCGGGGGCGCCTCTGCTGGGTTTGGTTCTGGTGGCGTCTCGCGCGGGGAGTGTGGTCAGTGGAACCCGTGCCGTGGCACGGGCTGGTACTCCACGAGTCCGGACTGGACACTGTCGTCCTCTCGCTCAGTGACATGGTCAGTCGTTGCTAAAGGTAACGAACAGGCAGGGGCTGGATGTTTCCACGTGGCGATCGGAGGTTCGATTGGCGCGATCATTGCGGTCTGAGTACTTTTCCATGGGAAAACCTTGGACATGGCGCAGCGCGGGCGGTGGTCGCGGCGTAGCGTCGAAGTGGCGACCATGCCCGGCTGTGCGTGGCCATGCGGGTGGTCGTGGATCGAGCAGGACTACGGGCGGAGAGCGACACGTGGCTGAGTGGCCGGACAGCGGGCGGCGGCCCGACGACGACCGCACCAGGGTCATGCGGACGCCTGAGCCGAGGCGCGCCGACCCCGCCTACCCGGTACAGGGTGGCGAGCCCGCTCCGGGGCCTTCAGGGGCTCCTGGGGCTCCTGGGGCTCCTGGGGCTCCGGGCGCTTCTGGGGACTCTTCGCGGGCCAGTACATCGCGTGTGTACGGCAAGGAACGTTCCGGTAAGAGCCCGGTGCGCCCGCTGCGGCGACGCGGTGATGGCGGCGGCGGGTCCCCGTCCGGGCCGTCTGGGCCGTCTGGGCCGTCCAAGCCCAGTACGCCGAGATCGCCGCGCCGGCCGCTGCGGATCGCGCTGATCAGCCTCGCCGTGCTGCTGGTGGTGCTCCTGGTGGGCGCGATCGCCGGCTACTTCTGGATCAACGGGCGGCTGGTCGCGATCGACGGCGTACTCGACGACTACGAGGGCAGGATCGCCGACACCCCCGGCGAGAACTGGCTGCTGGTCGGCTCCGACAGCCGTAAGGGGCTCACCGCCGACCAGCGCAGGAAGCTCGCCACCGGCCGCGCGGCCGGGCAGCGCACCGACACCATGATGCTGCTGCACATCCCGGCGAGCGGCGGGCGGCCCACCCTGGTCAGCCTGCCCCGCGACTCTTACGTGCAGATCCCCGGCAAGGGCCGGAACAAGCTCAACGCCGCATACGCGTTCGGCAAGGGCAAGCTTCTTGTCCGGACGGTGGAGGAGGCGACCGGCGTCCACATCGACAACTACATGGAGATCGGTTTCGCCGGGTTCGTGGGGATCGTGGACGCGATCGGCGGGGTCGAGATCAACGTCAAGCAGAACATCAAGGACCCGAAGGCCGGGATCAACCTGAAGAAGGGCGTCCAGGTCCTCGACGGCGGCACCGCGCTCGGGTACGTCCGCACGCGCGCCACCGGCGCCCTGCCCGACCTGGACCGCACACAGCGGCAGCGCCAGCTCTTCGGCGCGGTCGTGAAGAAGGCGGCCAGTCCGGGGGTGCTCCTCAACCCGTTCACGTCGCTGCCGCTGGCGTCGAGCGCGGCCGACTCGGTGCTCGTGGACAACGGGACGGGCGCGTCCGACCTGCTGTCGCTGGGGCTGGCGATGGGCGACGGACCGATCACCACCAGCGTGCCGGTCGGCTCGACCCCGACCCTGCCGGGGGTGGGCTCCGTCATCCAGTGGGACCGGGCCAAGGCCCTGCGCATGTTCAACGCCCTGGCCGAGGACAAGCCCGTCCCCAAGGACGCCCTCAAGAACTGACCCCGGCGCGCGCTCGTACTCGTGAGGACCGCGCCACCTTACTGCGCCCGCGCGACAGTGGTCATGAATGGCCTCGCTCCGCTCGGTCTGTCCTTACTCATGCCGGGCTCCGCCCGACGCTGCCACCACCGGCCGAGCCGTCACACTCTTACCGACCAACCAAAACGGTGAAACACCTCAATGGCATCCCCGAAAAAGTGTGGATCACCGACAAACCCCGACATCACAACACCGCAGGGCGGCCCTATCCTGGCTGTTCACAAAGGGCGCTCCCCACGCCCGTGGGGATGAACTGGTCCGACGGCGTTCCGCCGAGTGGTGTAAGTGGGAGCCCCCGCCCACCCGGCAGGGGCGTATGGCTTGAGCGCGATGCAGGTCTGGCGGTGCTTTGAGACGTACGGCATGCCCCCCTGCTCGCCGCTCACCACCGTCAGCCGTGCCCAGGTGTCCGGGTTTCGCGTGTGTCGTGGTCGCTCGCCGTTCGGCATCGGCTGAACCAATCCCGGCCCCCGATGGGAGCGCAGGCAGGGATCAGTGCCGAGTCCCGTCGTAGGCTGAATCCCTCCGAGAAGGGACAGGAGACTGCGGTGACCCAGACGACGCCGGCCGAGAGCGCGGTGGCCGAAGTGATGGCCGAGCTGGCCGGGCTTGAGGACCCGAAGATCCGTGAGGTCAACGAGAAGCATGGTGACGATCACGGCGTCAACCTCGGCAAGCTGCGCGCGCTCGCGAAGCGGCTGAAGACGCAGCAGGAGCTCGCGCGCCGGCTGTGGGCGACGGGGGACACGGCGGCGAGGCTGCTGGCGTTGCTGATCTGCCGCCCGAGGGCGTTCGAGGGGGCCGAGCTGGACGTCATGTTGCGCGAGGCGCGTACCCCCAAAGTTCACGACTGGCTCGTGAACTACGTCGTGAAGAAGAACCCGCACGCCGAAGAGTTGCGCCTGGCCTGGTCCGCCGATCCGGATCCGGTGGTCGCGAGTGCCGGCTGGGCGCTGACCACCGAGCGCGTGGCGAAGAAGCCCGAGGGCCTTCACCTCACGGAATTGCTCGACGTGATCGAGACGGAGATGAGGGCCGCCCCGGATCGCCTTCAGTGGGCGATGAACCACTGCCTGGCCCAGATCGGGATCGAGCACGCCGAGCACCGCGCCCGGGCGATCGCCATCGGTGAGCGCCTGGAAGTACTCAAGGACTACCCGACTTCCCCCGGCTGCACCTCTCCCTTCGCGCCCATCTGGATCAACGAGATGGTGCGCCGCCAGCATCAGGAGTGAGCGGGGAAAGGCATCAGCGGCGGTAGGTGCTCACCTCGATCAGGTTGCGGTCGGGGTCGCGGAAGTAGACGCTCTGGATCTGGCCGATCGCGCCGGTCCGTTCGACCGGGCCCTCCTCTATCGGGACGCCGTGCTCGGCCAGTTCATCGATCACTTGGTCCAACGGGTCCGTGCTGATGAGGCACAGGTCGGCGCTGCCGGGCGTCGGCTGGTCGGCCTTCGGCTCGAACTCGTGGCCGGCCTCGTGCAGGTTGATCTTGGCGAGCCCGAAGGTCAGGGCGGTACGGCCCTCGCCGAACGTCACCGCCTTCATGCCGAGTACGCGAGTGTAGAAGTCAACGGTGACGTCGATGTCAGCGACGGTCAGTACCAGATGGTCGAGCCGCTCGATCCGCATAGGACGTAGCTTAGGCAAGTACTGTGATCACGTAATGGGGGACCGGGCGCACACGTCATTCATCGCATCTCCCCTTCTCCCCTTGAGGGAGCTGAAGGATGAAACAGGCGCCAGGCCGCCCGTCGGTTACCCGCAGAGTGCCGTTGTGGCTGATGGCGATGGCCTTGGCGATGGCCAGGCCCAGCCCGGCTCCGCCCGTTTCCCTGTTTCGCGCATTGTCCAAGCGGGTGAAACGTTCGAAAATCCGCTCTCTGTCGTTCTCCGGGATGCCCGGCCCGTCGTCGGCGACCCGCAGTACCACCTGGCCCTGGCCCTGGCCCTGGTCCTGGCCCTGGTCCGCGGTGAGCGACACGGTGATCTGAGTCCGGGCGTGTTGTTCGGCGTTGTCCAGCAGGTTGGTCACCAACCGCTCCAGGTGGCCGGCGTTACCGTGGACGACGGCCGGAACCAATCGGGTGCGGACCATGGCCCGGCGGGCGCTCTGTTTGGCGACCAGTGCCGACAGTTCGACCGGCGCGTGCCTGGTGGGCTCTTCGGCGTCCGTGCGGGCGAGCAGGAGGAGGTCGGCCGCCAGTCGCTCCAGCCGTTCGGCGTCCTGTAGGGCCTCCCGCATGGCGGCGCGCCAGTCGGGGTCGCCGGGGTCGTTGAGGGCGAGTTCCAGTTCGGTACGTAGCGCCGCGAGCGGGCTGCGCAGTTCGTGTGAGGCGTCGGCGGCGAAGCTGCGCTGTTGCCGCAGCGCCCGATCCAGCCGATCGAGCGTGGAGTTCATCGTGATGGCCAGCCGGCCGATCTCGTCGCGGGCGGTGGGTTCGGGGACCCGCTGGCTGAGGTCACGGCTGGTGATGTCGGCGACGGTCGCCCGGATCCGCTCCACCGGCTGTAGTGCGCGCCCGATCGTCGTCCACAGCACCGCCGCCACCAGTGTCGACAGCGCGCAGACCGTCAGGACCAGTATCCAGCCGAGAGTGATCAGCCTGCGCTGGATGTCGTCCAGCGGGGCCGTGACGGTGACCGTTACCCCTTGCGGGGTGGTGGCGGTGCGGTACAGGACGTTTCCGCTGGGGACGGGGATCGGCCAGCCGGGCAGGCTGATGTGCACGGCCCTGGTGATCCGGATCGATTCGCCGAGTTCGAATTGGGCGGCGACGTTTTCGGCCATCAGCCGCGCCTGCGTCCCCGCCTCCGAGAGCAACGTCGCGCGTACTATCACGAACAGCACCACGGCCGCGGCGACCAGCGCGACCGTGACCGTGGCCGAAGCGATCAGGACCAGGCGTGAGCGCATGCTCATGGCCGCTGATCCGCGAGGCGGTAGCCGACCCCGCGGACCGTTTCGATCGCCATGCGTCCGATCTTGCGGCGAATGCTGCTGATATAGACCTCGACGATGTTCGGCTCGCCTTCAAAGGCGATGTCCCAGACCTGATCGAGAATGTCGCGCTTGGAAACGGCCTCACCGGATCGGCCGGCCAGGTATTCCAGAATGGCGAACTCCTTGGCCGTCAACGTGATCTCCCGGCCCGCGCGCAGGCAGCGGGCCGCCGTCAGATCGACCGTCACCTCGCCCAGCCGGAGAATCTTCGGTCTGGCCCGTCCGCCGCGACGTATCAGGGCGCGTAGCCGGGCCGCGAGGACCACATAGGAGAACGGCTTGGTCATGTAGTCATCGGCGCCCTCGTCCAGGCCGTCGGCCTCGTCGTACTCTCCGTCCCTGGCGGTGAGCATGAGGATCGGGGTGTCGAGCCGATCGTGGCGGAGTTGTCTGCATACGGCGTGCCCCGACAGGCCGGGCAGCATCACATCCAGCATGATCGCGTCGTGATTCCCCTGCCTGGCCTGCCGGAGTCCGGTGTGTCCGTCATGGGCGAGCTCGGTGTCGAAGCCCTCGGCCTCCAGGCCGCGCTTGATCAGCCCGGCCAGCCTCAGGTCGTCCTCGACGATGAGTATCCGCATATCGCCTACGGTGCCACAGCGATTCTGAAGGGAGGCTGAAGAGCTTCAGTTTCCCTTCAGCGCCCATCAGCCATAGTCATTTCCGGCGCCGCGGGAACCGGCCGCGGCCCATAACGAAGGCCCGTAGAGAAGGCCCAAAGAGAAGAGGTCGTTGAAATGAAGTTCACCAACCGTGCCACCCTGGCCGCCTCCGTGCTCGTCGCCGTCGCCGCCGGCATCGCGATCCCGGCCATCACGTCCGCCTACGCTTCATCCGAGCCCGCCGTCCCCTTCGAGAAGGTGACCGATGTGGGCGACTCCCCGGGAGAGCTGCCCGACCAGATCGCCATCAAGAAGAACGCCGACGGGTCGATCGAAATCACTCGGGACGTCGAACCCGGCGGCGAGTGGGAGAAGACGACGCCCGGTAAGTAAGACGCCCGGTAAGTGATCAGCGCGAAGTCCACCGGAGGGCCGCCGCTCGGCGGCCCTCCGGCCGTGCGATCTAAGTGATCATCTCCTGTCGCGGAAGGCCGCCAGGAGGACGAGGGCCGCCGCCACGAGGAGGTGCCAGTGGATGATCGCGGCGGAGGGTTCCGTCTCGGTGAGGAACGGTGTCGTCCGGCCTGTCACGGCGACCACCACCAACGCGGCGGTGATCGTCAGGGCGACGGGCCATCGGGCCCGCCGTACCAGGGCCGTGGTCAGGGCACCCACGACGATGAGGGCGACCGGAAGGCCGTCGGCGTCCACCTTGCAGGTCCAGGCGGCGCTGCCCCAGGGGGCGTAGGGGAAGAACCCCGTGGATGGTGCCTCGCTGAGCGGTGTGTACGCGAACCACCCGAAAGACGACGGCGCGCCCAGCGGGACCAGCCAGCGGACGGTCGTCCAGGTGGCGGCGAGGCCGGCCAAGGTCCAGAACAGGGTTCCGGTACGCCATGGGGCCGAGGACCCGGGCCGGGTCGCGTGGGGCAGCAGGGCGAGTACGGCGACGGCGTAGCAGGCGATCGGCACCCAAAGCGGGACATTGGCCGACAGCGGCGGGGAGACGAAAGCCGTCGTCACGCGCAGCGCGAGTGCGGCGCACAAGATCACGATGGCCGTCGCCGTCGTACGGCGGGACGCGCGCGCCGCGAGCGCGAAAACGGACACCGGCACGAGCAGTTCGATCAGGGAGAGGAACGTCCCCAGATCGCCCGCGAGCATCGCCGTGGCGGCCCACGGCGCCCGGCAGAGCATGGGATTGACGTCCGCCGGTCCGGCGACGAACACCCGGACCAGGATCGGCCCGGTCGAGGCGGCGACCGCGGTCGCGCGCAGCGCGCCGCTCGGTAATCGGGGAACGCGCCGGGTCGTGGCGTCCACATCAGCTCCGGTGATCGTCCGAACGGTCTAGATCGTCGCCGGGCGACGGTACAGCCGCCGGACATATGCCGCAATCGGGTCGCCCGAAGAGCGAGGTCAGCCGGGCCGTACCGGGAGCCGGGCGAGGCCGCGTACCGCCATCGTGGCCCGGTGCTCCGGCTCGCCCGCGCGTACCAGACCGGGCAGGCGCGCCACCACCGTCCTGAAGAAGATCTCCCCTTCGAGCCGGGCGAGCGGCGCCCCGAGGCAGTAGTGCGGGCCGGAGCCGAAGGCGAGGTGGTCCGGGCCGGACGTCCGCATGATGTCGAAGCGGTCGGGGTCGGTGAACACGGAAGGGTCGCGTCCGGTCGCGCCGATCAGCACGTACACCGGGTCCCGGGCGGCGATCCGGCGTCCGGCCAGGTACAGGTCCTCCTGGGCGTACCGGAGGGTGGCCTGGACCGGTGAGTCGTACCGCAGTACCTCCTCGACCACCTGGCCCGCCAGCTCAGGATTCGCCCGGAGCAGCGCCCACTGGGCGGGATGGTCGAGCAGCGCCAGCATGCCGTTCCCGATGAGGTTGACGGTCGTCTCGAACCCGGCGATGAGCAGGATGCGGCACAGGCCGAGCACTTCGCGCGGGGAGATCCGCTCCGCGCCGAGGTCGGCGGCGAGCCTGCTCAGCACGTCCTCGCAGGGGCGCGCGGCGCGTTGCCGGAGCAGGTCGGCGAACAGTTCTTCCAGTGCGCGGGTCGCGGGGCCGAGCGCGCGGGCGGTCCTGAGCGACGGTACGCCGTCCAGCGACCCCGCGACGACGGCCCCGTACTCCCGGAACGGCCCGGCGTGCTCGTCCGGGATGCCGAGAAGTTCGGAGATCACCGCGATCGGCAGCGGCGCGGCCACCTCGGCCATCAGGTCGAACCGGCCGCGGCCCGCCGCCCGGTCCAGCAGTTCGCCGGTGATCCGCTCGATGCCGGGCCGGTACCGGGCCATCATCTTCGGGCTGAACGCGGGGGCCGCGAGCCTGCGGACCCGTCCGTGGTCCGGTGGGTCGAGGGACAGCAGCGAGAAGTCGGCCTCGGCCCCGGGCCGGTACGCGAGCGGTTCGGAGTCGTCGCGCCGGTAAGGGGCGATTCGTACGCCGAACCGCCGATCGCGGAGCACCCGGTCGCACAGCCGGTGCCCGGTCACCGCCCACACCCCGGACGTACTGCGCGACAGCGGACCCTGCGTGCGCAGCCGCCGATAGCAGGTGTACGGATCGCGCCGGCCCGCGCCCATCATCAGCAGGCTGAACGGGTCGTCGCGGACATGGCCGTGCATCCACGTCCGCCCGGCGTGACCTGCGACCCGGGCGGTCTGTCGTATCGTCTCCAGCACGTTCATCCTCCTCCTCACACAGGGATGTGGAAGATCGGCATGGAGGTCATGCCGTACTCGCGCAGCCGGGCCCGCACGAACGAGCCGAACGACCGCTTGGTGAACTGCCTGAGCAGGAACCTCCGCGGCCCGGTCGGCAGCCGCACGAAGTTGACCACCGCGAAGGGGCCGTCGTCCAGCGGCGTGAGCGCGGTCGAGTTGTCGATCCCGGTGTTGCCGGTGAACCAGCCGGTCAGCGTCTCCCACACGGCGACCGCGGTCTCCGGGTCGGGGCCGGTGAAGTGGTTGAACAGGAACGTGCTGCCGCGCCGGCCGGGGTCGGTCTCGCCGATCTTCCTGACGTTGCGCGCGGGCATTTCAAGGGCCGCGCCGATCTGCCGGTACGGCTCGGCCTCCCGTACGCCCGCGATGTGATCCGGCGAGGTGGTCTCGATCAGCATGGCGAGGTCGCTGCCCGGCCGGCCGGGGATCGGCGGCGCGAGCACCGCGCGGTAGAGGGTGATCGTCCGTACGTCGGGGTGCTCCTCCAGGCGGGCGGCCAGGCCGGACAGCCGGGCGATCTCCTGTTCCCGTCTGGGGCTTTTGCCGGGGAACGGCCCGCGGCCGAGCGGGCTCGCCTCGATGCCGAGGTACAGGAATCCGCTGGGGGAAGGCTCGGTGAACCGGGCCTTCGGGAATCGAGGGTCGGCGATGACCGTGGTCATGATCTCTCCTTTCGGGGCCTGGGTGCTATCAGTGCGACGCTCCCTGCGCGCCGAGTTCGACCACGAGCACGCCGCCGATGATGAGCGCGATGCCGGCCGCCATCAGCCAGGTCAGCGGGTCGCGGAAGATGAGGCGTCCGAGGACGGCGGTCAGCGCGACGCCGCTCGCCGCCCAGATGCCGTAGGCGACGCCCACGGACATGCCCTGTGCGAGTACCGCGCCGAGCAGGGTGAACGCGACTACGTAGCCGATCAGGACGGGGGCGATCCAGACCTTCTTCGTGAAGCCCTCGGAGGCCTTCATCGAGAGGGTCGCGACGGTCTCTGTCGCGATGGCGCCGATGAGCAGCAGCCAGGTCATGATCCGCCGCCTTCCGCGAACCTCGCCGCGCCGTGCGGCTCGCGTTCGTGCTCGTGCTCGTGCTCGTGTTCGCGTTCGTGCTCGCGTTCGGCGCGCTGCGCGCCGAGTTCGACCAGCAGTACGCCGCCGATGATCAGCAGGATGCCCAGCCCGATCGCCCAGGTCAGCGCGTCACCGAAGATGACGGCCCCGGCGACCGCGGTCAGCGCGACACCGCTGGCCGCCCAGATCCCGTAGGCCACTCCGACCGGCATGCCGATCTTGAGTACCTGGGCGACCAGGATGAAGGCACCCAGGTAGCCGGCCACCACGCTCACCAGCCACCACGGGTGCGCGAAACCCTCCATCGCGCGCAGCGAGAGCGTAGCGACGACCTCCAGGGCGATGGCGGCCACGAGCATCACCCACTTGTTCACTCCTGGTCCTCCTCTCCGGTGGCCAGCCGGTCGATCCTGGCGATGATCGCGGCGCGCGTCTCCGCGTCGTAGCCGGCGGTGTCGCTCGCGTCGGCCAGCCACAGGCCGTCGACGGCGAGGCGGGCGACCGCGAGGTCCACGGAGCGGGCGTCCGTGGCGGTGGGGGTGCCCAGCCAGCGGCGCAGCATGGCCTGCCACGGCCTCATCAGGGCCTCGTCGTACACGGAGTCGACGAAGATCGCCAGGTCGGCCCGGCTGGTGGCCGCGCCGCTCACCACGAGCGTGTACGCCCGGACCCGCTCGGCCGTGCTCGCCTCACCAAGGGGTTTGCCCAGTTGGGCCAGCATCCGCTCCTCCCAGCTCGCGGTGACGTGCTCGACCACGGCGAGCATCAGTTGCTCCTTGCTGGCGAAGTGGTAGATCAGGCCGCCCTTGCTCAGGCCCGCCTCGTGCGCGGCGGCGTCGAGGGTGAGGCTGCCGATGCCGCTGCGCCCGGCGATCCGCTGGGCGGCTTCCAGGATCGTTGTTCTCGAACTCGGTCTCACCTGCGTAACTGTACCGACTGGTTGGTGTAGTTACAAGCTTGGGGTCGGACGGTTGGGTGTACGTCCGGGGCGGTGGGCGCCGGGGGCGTACGGGACGGCGGTGGCGCTCAACAAGATCGCCATCGGCCTGCGCCGGATGATGTCGGTGCTTCGTCAGTCGTGCCGATGGACGGCGGGCGCTGTCGCTGAGCCTGCTTCGGATCGCCGCCGGGTGTTCGATAGGCGCGAGCGAGTTGCGCGTATTCGGCGGTCACTTGCGTCCTGGAGACCTGGAAAACCCGGCTCCCTGGACTGCTGGACTGCTGGACGCCGTTCTGGGCGCGGCCCACAGCGACGACATCGGCGTCCAGGCCGGCCTGACGTTCACAGTCACTTGGTGCCGAGCCCGAGCCCGAGCCGGATGGCCGTGCTCACGGGTGCCGCAGGGCGGCCTCCAGCAGGCGGACGATCTCGGCGTGGCCTGTGAAAAGGTACCGCTCGGAGCGGAGTTCGCCATCACCGTCGCGGGTCTCGGCCACGACACGATCAGGCTCGCGGCGGACGGCGACCGTCGTCCCGGGCCCGGCGATGGACTCGGCCTCGCGGCGCAACTCCGTCTCGATGTCGCGAACGGCCCAGTAGCGGGCCTGTTCGAGCGGGGTGACGCCGCTCGCGCCGGGGGCGGCCGGGTCGGCGCCGTGCGCGAGCAGTACGCGGACCACCTCGGCGGCGCCGTGCCCGGCGGCATGCCACAGCGCGGTATTGCCGGCGCCGCCAGGAATGTTGGGATCGGCCCCGTGCGCGAGCAGCGCGGTCACGGTCTCCAGGTTGCCCTTGGCAGCCGCCCAGTGCAGGGCCGTCATCGGGTTGCGCGCGACATCTTCGCGCAGGTCGGGGTCTGCGCCCCCGGCCAGCAGCGCCAGCACCGCCGCCAGGTGGCCCCAGGACGCGGCGGCGCACAGGGGCAGCCCCTCCTCGTCATGCTCCAGGTCGGGGTCTGCGCCCTCGGCCAGCAGCGCGCGCACGGCCTCGGCGTCGCCGTGCACGGCCGCTCTGTACAGCGCCTCCGTGACCGGATCACCGGCCTGGCCGGATCGCGTCTCCATGCCCTCAGTCTGTACGGCCCGCCGCCCGCGCTCCACTCGTTTTACCCTATTGACAAACGAACTTTTTACGTACAAGCTTGTTTTAGCAATCAAGGAGAGGACGAGCACAGATGAGCCCCACCCGCTTCCGCGCGCCGTTAATCGCGCTGATCGTCGCGCTGACGACGGTGATCGCACTGCCGGCACTGCCCACGCTGCCCGTGCTGGCCACCGCGCCCGCGCACGCGGCGTCCACGACGTCCGCGAAGCCCGCGCTGACCGACCCGCACACATGTGCCGACGCCCCGGGGTTCACCTGCTCCACGCTCACCGTCCCGCTCGACCACAGCGGCAAGACCCCGGGTGAGCTGAAGCTCCAGGTCGCCACCGGCGACAACGCCGACGCGCCCAAGGGCGTGCTGTTGCTTCTGACCGGAGGGCCCGGGCAGCCGTCCGTGCCGTTCGTCACCGCGCTCGCCGACAGGCTCCCCGAGGTGGCCGCCGACTACCGCTGGGTCACCATCGACCTGCGCGGCACCGGGGCAAATGCCCTCAAGTGCCCTGCGCTCCAGGCCGAGAGCGTCACATCTGACGTCGCCCCCGCGACGCCGGCCGCCATCCGGGAGTGCAGCCAGATCATCGGGTCCGAGCGGGCGTTCTACCGCACCGACGACACCATCGCTGACCTGGAGCTGCTCAGGCGGGCACTGGGCGTCCGGCAGATGACGCTCAACGGCCTGTCGTACGGCTCGCGCACCGCCGCCCACTACGCGTTCGCCAGGCCCGCCAACGTGCGGAAGATGGTGCTCGACTCCGTCATCCCGTTCGCCGACCCCGAGCACGACGACGCGCTCGGCCTGGTTTCGATGCGGGCGCACCGCCGGGTGCTGCGCGAGGCGTGCGCGCAGGTCAAGGGCTGCACCTGGGATCCCACGGAAGACCTGGCCTGGCTGGTCCGTCAGCGCGGCGACGGCGTGCGGCTGCTCGACCTGACGGTGGTGGCCGGGTTCCTCGACCCGACCTACTCGGGCGTGATCCACGCGATGCATAAGGCGCGGGCGGGCGACCCGGCCGACCTCGACCGGATGCTGGCCGACCTGGCGGCGGCGCAGCCGCAGCCGTACGAGATGTTCAGTTGGGGGCTTCAGATCGCGACGCACTGCGCGGACGCCCGCCAGCCCTGGGGCGACTCGTCCACCGCCCCGCACCGGCGGCAAGCGGCGCTGGAGCGCCGCATCGAGCGCCTGCGCCCCCACGAGACCTACCCGTTCGACCGCGCGACCGCGGCCGGGCTGGGCTTCGTCCAGCGGTGCCTGCACTGGCCGGCGTCACGGCCCGGCAGCCAGCCGCCGGCCTGGTCCCGCATCCCGGTGCCAACACTGCTGCTGGCCGGCGACCGCGACCTCTCCACCCCGGTCGAGTGGGCCCAAGAGGTCGCCGCCCGCGCCCCACAGGGCAAGCTGGTCGTGGTCCCCAACACCCCGCACCTCGTCCAGGTGATGGAACCGGGACACACGGGCCGCGACGCGATCTCCGCCTTCCTCACCCAGGACTGAAGCAGACCATCCAGGCAAACCCCCGGTCCGGACGTCGGCAGCCCGACGTCCGTACCGGGGGTCGGCATGCGTCGTGAAGCCGGTGGGGGGTCGGCACGCCGGAGATCCACGACCCTGCCCCACCCATCCACCCGAACGCCCCGCTACAGCACCACCCTTTCCAGGCACCGCCCGCCTGCGGCTTGCTCCACTCGCGGTCGCGCTCCTCATGGTCCTGCCCAGCGCCGCCCTACCTGTACGGCCGCCATCCCTCTCACCGCCGCCGCCCAGTACCGCCCGCGTGCCCGGCCGTCGCGTACGCCGTGGTCCCCCACCGTTCCCAGCACCAGCTAAAAGTGGCCCTTCCCACCCCTGCGCGCCATTGAAGGCTTCCTCGCCGTTCCCCACCAGCACCCCCCACCGCCCTCCGGGCGCTACCCCCGCCTACGGCAGGGACGGCACGCTCCGCGCGCATAGGCCGGGCTCCGCCCGAGGGACCGCCCTCCGCGCGCATGAGTCGCGCTCCGCCCGAGGAACCGCGCTCCGCGCACCCAATGGACCTCGCTCCGCTCGGCCTGTACCTTCCCAGCGCCGCGCTACCGCGCGTCGCCCCAGCACGCGGCTACCGCGCACAATCGCCCTCGCTTCGCTCGGCCTGCATTCCTAAAGCCGGGCTCCGCCCGGCGCTACCGCCACCACCACACCGACACCCACCCCAACCCACCACAGCCACCAACCACGACCAAGGCCAAGACCCGTAGGCCCCATCCATCCCACATGACCTTGAGACCGCGAACCTTCGCCAACTCCAGGCAAGCCACCCGGCCTGTACGCCCTTGCGAGATATCGTTCCTGTGTTTCCAACTGCATCCCCAATAGTCGAAGAAGGGCCGTCCTCGCCGAGTCGCACTGCTCTGAGGAAGCCAGCGAGGTTGTCGTATTCGAACTAAAGGAAATCGCCGCCAGTGCCAGGAAAACCCACAGGTCAGCAAGTGTGCTCCCCGCACGCGCGGGGATGGTCCTCCCCGAGGCTTGGGCTGGGAGCTGGGTCTCGCGTGCTCCCCGCACGCGCGGGGATGGTCCCCACGGGCACCCCCGTTCAGCTCGGCCAGCAGCGTGCTCCCCGCACGCGCGGGGATGGTCCGCACCGGGACGGGCAGACCTACACCGCCGTCCGGTGCTCCCCGCACGCGCGGGGATGGTCCGGTCACGGTCACGACGACCACGACGACCACGACGACCACGGTGTGCTCCCCGCACGCGCGGGGATGGTCCCCCGCTCACGACTTCGCCACCTTTCCGTCGTGGGTGCTCCCCGCACGCGCGGGGATGGTCCCCGGGAGACGAGACTGTCGGCGGCGTCATCATGGTGCTCCCCGCACGCGCGGGGATGGTCCCCCTTCGGATTCCTCTGTGGTCGGAGGGCGGGTGTGCTCCCCGCACGCGCGGGGATGGTCCGACGCCCGGCTACTCCTTCCCGTCAGCATCAGGGTGCTCCCCGCACGCGCGGGGATGGTCCCTCCACCGCCGCCTCCATACGGCGAGTCAGCCGGTGCTCCCCGCACGCGCGGGGATGGTCCGGCGACCAGCACATCATCAGCGATCACACCGGCGTGCTCCCCGCACGCGCGGGGATGGTCCCGCCCACACGGCCATGCCATCAACCCCAGCGCTGTGCTCCCCGCACGCGCGGGGATGGTCCGTAAGGCGACCCTCACTAGCGCGCAGTTGATTCGTGCTCCCCGCACGTGCGGGGATGGTCCCGGCTCCGCGACATCGGGCGGCAACATCCGCAGGTGCTCCCCGTACGGGCGGGGGTGGTTACCACGGCGGGGCTGTGATCGGGCTGGGGTGCGGTGTCCCGGTGGTGTTCGGTGAACGGTGGAGCTTGGGGGATGGAGTCCGAGAGCTGTGTAAGCGCGGATCATTCAGCGCCGTGCCTCGCTGGAGGTGGGCATGGCCGTGCTTTCCGCGTGGGTAGGGGTGGTTCCGGCGCACGACGGCGGCTCGGGTTTCAGGGGGATGGGTGCTTTTGGCGCGGGTGGGGATGTTGTGCGCTGGGCGCTGCGCTCCACCGGAAAATGTGGTGGGAGGCCTCAGGGGGTGTTGTGGGGGTGGGTTAGGGGGGTGGGGCCATGGGGACGGTGGTTGGGGGGCCGGGGGAGCGGCCGGGTGGGGCGTATTCGCAGTCGAGTTGGCTGACGTCGATGTCTCGGCCGGAGCCCCAGCCCTCGCCCTCGGTGGAGGTGTAGACGAAGGTGCACACCCGTCCGTGGCTGTCGGTGATGTTGGAGACGAAGATCTGTTCGTCGATGGCGCATCCGGCGAGGAGCAGGACTCCCGCGGCCATGATGGCGGCTCTCCAGAGCGTCATGTGATCACCCCCTTCAGGCGGATGGTAAAGCCTGCCTCCGGCGGCGATCCAGCTCACCTGTCCGGAAATCTTGGTGAACGGTGTGGTCAGGTGCGCCAGATGAGGACCAGGGCGCAGTCGTCGCGTTTGCCCGCGAGGCTCTTGGCGAGGTTGCCCGCCTCCTTGTACCCCTTGGTGACCAGGGATTCGGCCTCGCCGAGCAGGCGGTCAACGCCGCTGTCCGGGCCGAGGCGCGGGTCCCACATGCCGTCGGTGAAGAGCATGAGCGCGTCGCCCTTGGCCAGTGACCCCTTTTCGGGGACCCACTCGGCGTCGTCGGTGACGCCGAGTGCGATGCCGTGGGCGTCGCTGAGGTGCCAGGTGCCGCTGCCGGGGGCCAGGCGGGCGGCCGGGGGGTGGCCCGCGCAGCGGATCGTGTAGCCGCCGGTGGACAGGTCGAGGCTGAGGTGCAGGGCGGTGACGATGCCCTCAAGTTCGGGCTGGTCGAGCAGGTAGGCGTTGGAGGCGGCCAGGAAGCGTTCGGCGGGTACGGTGCCGAGCAGGCCGCCGAGGGCTCCGGCGATCATCAGGGCCCGGCTCGCGGCGTCGGTGCCCTTGCCGGAGACGTCCACCAGGGCGACCTCCAGACGGTCACCGGCCTGGTGGGAGAGGGTCAGGTCGGCGGAGAACAGCGAACCGGGAGCCTGCCGGGTGACGGCCTTGCAGCCCCAGCCGCGCGGCAGGGGGGCGATGCGGTTGATCGTCTTGAGCCGGTCGCGCAGGTCGGCCAGTAGGCGTCCGCCGCGCATGCCGCGGATGCCGACGTTGTCGCGGTAGCTGGCCAGCCGTACGGCGAGCAGCACGACCACGGCGATCACCAGCAGCGGTACGACGTGGAGCCCGGTCGCGACCGTGCCGTGGACGACGGAGATCGCGGCGGCGGCCAGCAGTACCACCAGGCCGGGCGGGCGCAGCCGCAGGCCGCCGAACAGGATGATCGGCGCGAGGAGTACCAGTGGCGCCCACATCGGCCCGAACGCCGCCGACAGCGGCCCGACCGCCAGCGCGCCCACCACCAGGGCGATCAGGAGAAACCGCTCACTGGCCGACCCCGGCCGCCAGATCGTGAAATGTCCTGAACTCTTGGTGCCCTCTCCCGAATCAACGAAGAACGCGCGCTCCCGGGGCGTCCACACGCTGCGGAGGTGCTCGTTGACGGGCATCGGCATTGCTGTCCTTGCTTGCCGTGGACGAGACCCGCCGTGGCGGGTCGTGCGCGGAACGTGACCGTCGGAGCGCCGATCCGGCCCAGGCCGGCGCCGCGCCGGGTGGTGGCTGCCGGAGTCCGTGAGCCGCCGGGTGCGGACCGACCGGCCGGGCTCCACCGCGACGAGTCTAGCCCGCCCGCCCCCGCGGGGAAGCGACCTTCGCGCAGGCGTCGAGCAGATGGCGCACCTGCGCGGAGGGCGGCCCCGGCCGGACGGCGAGGTACGTGGTGACCCACACGCCGTCCAGCGGGCGATAGACGACGGTACGCGCGGGAGGCGGTTCGGTGCCGGCGTAGAAGACCGTCCAGGACGGCGGGCACGAGGCGATGCCGAGCAGCGTGTCGGGCAGGTTGACGAAGCGCGGGCCCGGCGGGGGATCGATGCCCGCCGCCCGGCACGCGGCCCTGACGAAGTCGTGGAAGGCCGGATCGTCCTTCCGGGCGGCCAGCCGTAGCGGCAGGTCGCCGAGCCAGGGCAGGCGTAACACAGGTTCGGCGGCGAGCGGGTGGTCGGCGGGCAGTGCCGCGAGCAGCGGGTCCGACCAGATCGGGAGCAGTTCCAGCCCCTTGGCCTCGTCGACGATGCGGACGGTGGCCGCGTCCAGGTCGCCCGCGCGTACGCCGGCCAGCCGTTCCGGGACGCCGATCTTGACCAGGCGGACGCGCAGCCGGGGCATGGCGGCGGCCAGCGCTTCGAGCGCGGGGTACAGCCGGTCGGCGGGGGCCTTGCCGGTGCCGAGGCGCAGCGTGGCCTCGGCGTCCTCGGCCAGCCCGGCGGCGACGGCCCTGACCCGGTCGGCCGCCGCCAGCGCCGCGCGGGCCTCGCCGAGCAGCCGTTCGCCGGCCTCGGTCAGCCGTACGTGCCTGGTCGTGCGGTCGAACAGGCGGATGCCGAGGTCCCGCTCCAGCCGGGCCACCTGCTGGCTGACGGCGGGCTGCACGATGCCGAGGCGTTCGGCCGCCCGCCCGAATCCGCCGGTTTCGGCGACCATGACGAAGTACGCGAGCTGCCGAAGCTCCAATGTTCCCCCATTTATCACGGCTTGTGATGACTGTACGGGGCAAGTGCGTCTGGTTCGGCCGTCCCGTTCACGATCGACTGGCCGCATGCCACTCATCGACGCCCAAGGCCCGGTACTGCTGCCCGGGCAGGATGGATATGACACCGAACGCGAGGGATTCAACCGGATCGTCGATCACCGCCCCGCCGTGATCGTGGCCGCCGAGACCCCCGAAGACGTACGGCAGGCCGTACTGCACGCCGCCGCCCGCGACCTGCCGATCGCCGTCCAGGCCACCGGCCACGGACCCGTCGTGCCCGCCGACGGGGGCGTGCTGCTGAGCACCCGGCGCATGGACGGCGTGCGGATCGACCCCACCACCCGCACCGCGCGGATCGAGGCGGGGGTCCGCTGGGGCCGGGTCGTCGAGCGGGCCGCCAAGTACGGCCTGGCCCCGCTGAACGGCACGTCCCCCGGCGTGGGCGCGGTCTCCTACACCCTGGGCGGCGGCCTGCCGGTGCTCGGGCGCACGTACGGCTGGGCCGTGGACCATGTGCGGTCGATCGACGTCGTCACGGCGGACGGCCGGGCGCTCACCGCGACCCCGGACACCCACGAGGACCTGTTCTGGGCGCTGCGCGGCGGCAAGGGCAACTTCGGGGTCGTCACCGCCCTGGAGATCGGCCTGGTCCCGCTCACCCATGTGTACGGCGGCGGGCTCTACTACCCGGGCGACCGCGCCGGCGAGATCCTGCACGCCTGGCGCGAATGGACGCAGGACCTCCCGGAGGAGACCAACTCGTCCGTGGCGCTGGTCCGGTTCCCCGGCCTGGCGAGCATCCCCGATCACCTGCGCGGACGGGCCTTCGTCCACCTGCGCGTCGTCCACACTGGACCGGAGACCCACCCGCCGGCCGAGCTCGGCCCGCCGGTCATGGGCGCGCTCGGCGTCCGGCCGTACACGGAGGTCGGCGCGATCTTCGACGAGCCGGCCGGGCCGGTGCGGACCCAGGACCACCCCATGATGCTCCGCGAACTGCCCGCCGAGGCCGTGGACACGATCGTCGCCCACACCGGAGGCGACACCAGAGGCGACACCGGGCCGGTGGTCGTCGAACTGCGGCAGCTCGGCGGGGCGCTCGGCCGTACCGGGGCGGTGCCGAGCGCGACCGGGCACCGCGACGCGGCACACGCCCTCACCACGGTCATACCGGGTCCGGTGGGCCCGGCCCGCGCGCTGATGGCGGCGATGCGGCCCTGGGGGACCGGGCGCGCGCTGATCAACCTGTTCAACGGACCCGACACGGCGGGGGACGCGCGCGATGCGTACGACCCGGAGACGTACCGGCGGCTCGTGGACCTGAAGGGCGTCTACGACCCGGCGAACCTCTTCCGGGTCAACCACAACATCCCCCCGGAAAATTGGAATGCCCCCCGGCGAGCCCAGGGGTAGCCTGCGGGGAAGGCGCAAGAGCAAAGGGGCGGTACCGTGTCGCACGTCGAGGTCGGGCACCTGACGTATGTCCTGCCCGACGGGCGGCCACTGCTCAACGACGTCTCCTTCCGGGTCGGCGAGGGGGTCAAGGCCGCGCTGGTCGGGCCCAACGGCGCGGGCAAGACGACGCTGGTCCGGCTGGTCGCGGGCGACCTCCAGCCGCTTGAGGGCAGCGTGGCCGGTTCCGGCGGGCTGGGCGTGATGCGGCAGTTCATCGGCAGCATCCGCGACGGCCGCACCGTCCATGACCTGCTGCTGAGCGTCGCGCCGCCACGCGTGCGGGAGGCGGCCGACCGGCTCGCCGCCGCCGAGCTGGTGATGATGGAGCGCGACGACGAGAAGGCCCAGTTGCGCTACGCGCAGGCGATCACCGACTACACCGACGCGGGCGGCTACGACATCGAGGTGCTCTGGGACACCTGCACGGTGGCGGCGCTCGGCGTGCCGTACGACAGGGTGAAGTACCGCGAGGTCAACACGCTGTCCGGGGGCGAGCAGAAACGGCTGGTGCTGGAGGCGCTGCTGCGCGGGCCCGACCAGGTGCTGCTGCTCGACGAGCCGGACAACTACCTCGACGTGCCCGGCAAGCTGTGGCTGGAGCAGGCGCTGCGGGAGACGCCGAAGACCGTGCTGATGGTCAGCCACGACCGTCAGTTGCTGGCCAACGCGGTGGACCGCATCATCACCGTCGAGGCGGGCAACGTCTGGGTCCACGGCGGCGGGTTCGCCGGATACGCCGAGGCCCGGCGGGAGCGCAACGAGCGCCTGGAGGAGCTGCGCAGGCGCTGGGACGAAGAGCACGCCAAGCTGAAGCGGCTGGTCGTCATGCTCAAGCAGAAGGCGAGCTACAACGACGGCATGGCCCCGGCCTACCACGCCGCGCAGACCCGGCTGCGCCGGTTCGAGGAGGCGGGGCCGCCCGAGGTGCCGCCGCGCGACCAGTTGATCAGCATGCGGCTGCGCGGCGGGCGTACCGGCAAGCGGGCGGTCGTGTGCGAGGAGCTGGAGCTGACCGGCCTGATGCGGCCGTTCGACCTGGAGATCTGGTACGGCGAGCGGGTCGCGGTGCTCGGTTCCAACGGGTCGGGCAAGTCCCACTTCCTGCGGCTGCTCGGCGGCGAGCCGGTCCGGCACACCGGGCTGGCCAAGCTCGGCGCGCGGGTCGTACCGGGCCACTTCGCGCAGACGCACGCCCGGCCCGAGCTGGTCGGCCGCACGCCCTGCGAGATCGTCATGTCCGAGCACGCCAGGCTCAGGAACGAGGCGATGAAGGCGCTGTCCCGGTACGAGCTGGCCGGTGACGTGGGCGACCAGCGCTTCGAGACGCTGTCCGGCGGGCAGCAGGCGCGGTTGCAGATCCTGCTGCTGGAGCTGTCCGGGGCGACGCTGCTGCTGCTCGACGAGCCGACCGACAACCTCGACCTGGCCAGCGCGGAGGCGTTGCAGGAGGGGCTGGACGCGTTCGACGGCACGGTGGTCGCGGTCACCCACGACCGATGGTTCGCCGCCGACTTCGACCGGTTCCTGATCTTCGGGGCCGACGGCCGGGTCTACGAGGCCGCCGAGCCGGTGTGGGACGAGGGGCGGGTCGTCCGGCAGCGCTGAGGGGACGGGCGAAGAGCCCGCGCGAAGAGCCCGGGTGAAGAGCCCGCGCAAAGAGTTCGTAGCCGCGCCGCGTGTCGCCGGGAGCCCGGTCCGGCTCGCGGGTTATGACCGTATGGTGACGCAGCGTAGTGGTGTTTTCATCGTCGCCGGGTGCCTGGCCCTGGCGTCCCTCTCCGCGTGCGCGGGTGAGGAGCGGCCGGAGCGGCGGCTGAAGCCGCTCACGGTGCGGGAGCAGGCGTCCTCGATCGCCAAGAGCGCCGACGGCTACGTGGTGAACTGGGCCGCCGTGCTCGGCAACCAGAACCCCTGGCACTTCGGCGAGCAGGTGGTGGCCACGATCGTGGCGAGCGACGACCGGGGCGCCGAGGTCGTGCGGATGGAACAACCGCTCGACGCGGTGCCCCCGGCGGGCACGCTGGCCTTCAGCGGGCAGGCCATCGCGGCGCAGCGCCCGGTGAAGGTCCACCTCACCTACCGGCCCGCGCAGTGGAAGCCGGCCGGGCGGATCACCTCGGCCTTCCGGGCGTTTCCGGTCACCGACGTGTTCCAGCGGCGGCAGAAGAACGGCTCCTACCTGGTGACCGGGCGGGTGGGCAACCCGTACCGGCTGGCCGCGAGCAGCCTGGTGGTCACCGCGCTGCTGCGCGACCAGGCGGGCAAGCTGCTGGGCGGGGCGAGCACGTTCGTGGACGACGTGCGCTCCGACGGCAAGCCGAGGTTCATCCTCACCGTGGACAAGCCGCCCGCGGGGGTGGCCAGGGCCGAGGTCGTGGCGCGCACCTGGGGGACAACGAGCCGGCCGTACGAGGAGCTGGCGGCGGGCGGGGCGGTGCCGATGCACACCAGCAGGCCGACGACGCCGCCCTTCGAGAAAGACCGCGGCAGGCAGGAAATGCCCGGAACGGCGGGACGGCCATAGCTTTTCCGCCGATATTCCGTAAACCGGGAAATCGGCGTCATCCACGTTATCCACGTTATTTACCGGAATCTCGCGGGGATCGCGACCAGCCTCGCTGAATCGGTAGAACAAGCAGTTACAATACGTTTACCATCCGTCACATGAGCGAACGCGTCCTGGTGGAAGCCCTGCGCGCCCGCGATCCGGGCGCCCTCGCCGTGCTCTACGACACCTATGCCGAGGACATCTACCGATTCTGTATTTTCGTCCTGGGGAGTCCGGATGGCGCGCAGGTCGCCCTGCGCGACACACTGATCGCGGCCGAGGCCAACATTCACGTGCTCAGCGATCCCGCGCGGCTGCGGTTGTGGCTGCTCGCGCTGGCCAGGGTGGAGTGCGACCGGCGCGCGCTCCAGACCGGCCACGGCGGCCCGGCCACCGCGCCGGACCCGCCGCCGGCCGCCCGCGCGCCCGCCCCCGGGGCCGAGCTGAGCGTCATCGCCTGGCACGCCACGTGGAGCCTGCCGGCCGCCGATCGCCGGGTGCTCGGCCTGGCCACCGGGCGCGGGCTGGGCATGGAGGAGATCGCCGAGGTCACCGGGATGGCGGCGGGTTCGGTACGCGAGGCGCACGAGGCCGCGCTCGGGCGGCTGCGCGACGCCGTGACCGCCGAGTACCTGGCCCGCAAGGGCCCCTCCGACTGCCCGCGGCGGGCGCGCATCCTGGCCGGGTTCGCGGGCGAGCTGACCCCGCAGACGCGTGAGCGCCTGGTGGGCCACATCGCCCGGTGCGACGCCTGCGGGCCGCACCGGGCCAGGCAGATCTCCGCGGCCAAGGTGTTCGACCTGCTGCCCGCCACGCCGCTGCCGGAGACGCTGCGGGTGCGGGTGCTGACCTGCTTCACCGACCCCGGCCTGCTGCCCTACCGGCGATATGTGGCGCGGCGGGTGGGCATGCTCGACGCGCGCGGCTTCCCGGCCAGGGGCATCAAAGGGGGTCGCCGGCTTCCTGTCGCGGCTGCCGGGGCGGTTGCGGCGGTGGCCACGCTGATCGCGGTGGTCTACGCGTTCGGGTTCGCGGGCGAGGCGCCCGGCAGGCAGGCCGCGGCCAACGCCTCCCGGGCGGCCCCGTCCGGCGGCGGGTGGGCCGATCCCGGTGAGCCCGGAGGGCCGGGCGCGGTGGGTCCGGTACGCGAGCCGGCCTTCCCCGAGCCGGCCTTCCCCGAGCCGGTCACCGGCGAGCCGCCGTTCGTGCCGTTCGCGCCCTCCTACGACGCCACGCTGCACCCGCTGGGAGCCGAACCGACGCCGTTCTCACCGCCACGCGAGAGCCCGACGGCGAAACCCCCGCGAAGGCCGCGCCCATCGCCCGTCCGCCCGCCCGCCCCCACGACCGAGCCGCCGCTCACCATGCGGCCCGACCACCCCCGCTACGAGCAGCGCCCGCGCCCGCGACCCACCCGCAGGCCGACCCGCCCGCCGTCCCCCACACCGCCGTCCAGCCCGACCGCGCCGGAGACCACCGAGCCCCCCGAACCGACGCCGACGTCCGAGCCGACCAGCCCGGAGCCGACACCCTCCGTGACATAGGTGTGCAGAGAGTTACATGGGGGAAGTAAGTGCATGTTGTGAGCCCTGGTGAAAGGGGGAAGCATGCACTCGGCCGGCACCACTTCACGGCCTGTCCGCGGTGTCCGGCGTCTCACGCCGGTCCTGACGACGCTGACGACGCTGACGGTCCTGACGTCTCTGACGGCGGCCGGGGCGGCCCCCGCCACCGCGCGGCCCGACCCGTCCGCGGGCGACGTGGCCGAGGCCCGGCGCGCCGTTGACGTGCGGGAGCAGCGGCTGAGCACGGCCGCCGCGGGCCTGGCCGACGCCAGGGCCAGGCTGGGCGAGCTGAGCGCGGCGGCCGAGCGGGCGGTCGAGGCGTACAACGGCGAGCGGGTACGGCTGGCCGCGGCCGAGCGCGCCCACCTGGCCGCGGCCGAACGGCAGCGCGCCGCAGGCGCCCACCTCGCCCAGGCCCGCGCCGACGTCGCCGCGCTGGCCGCGCAGAGCTACGGCGGGGTCGATCTGACCCGCCCGATGGCCGCCGTGGTCGCCGCGGGCGGCAACGGGGGCATGCCGGGCTACCTGCACCAGGCCAGCGTGCTGCACCACCTGAGCGGCGGGCGCGCCGAAGTGCTCAAGCGGATGCGCGACGCGCAGGAGGTCGCCACCATCCTGCGCGCCCAGGCGTCCACGGCCTACACCGAGCGCCAGGAGGCCGCCGCCAGGGCGGAGGCGGCCCGGACGGCGGCGCAGGCCGCGCTCGACCGGCAGCGCGCGCAGACCGCGGCGATCGAGGGCCAGGTCCGTGACTTCCAAGATCGGCTCGACCAGGCCAGGTCCGAGGCCGACCGGCTGGCCCGCGAGCGGGCCGCCGCGCAGGAGCGCGCGGCGCGGCGGCGCGACCAGGCCACCGTCGGTGCCGTCCCCGCAGGTGGGAGCGGCAGCGGCGGCAGCATCGGAGGTGACCTGGCCGCCGACTGGGCGCTCGCCCAGCTCGGCAAGCCCTACGTCTGGGCGGCGGCCGGCCCGGACACCTTCGACTGCTCCGGCCTCACCATGCGCGCGTGGGAGCGGGCGGGCGTACGGCTCGACCACTGGACGGGCACCCAGTGGACCTCCGGGCCGCACGTCCCGCTCGACTCACTGCGCCGGGGCGACCTGCTGTTCTTCGGCCGCATCACGTCCAATCCCGGCGACATCCACCACGTGGGGATGTACATCGGCAAGAACATGATGGTCCACGCGCCGCAGACCGGCGACGTCGTGCGCATCGCCCCGATATGGCGAGACGACCTGGTCGGCGCCACCCGCCCCGGATGAGCAGGGCTCAGTGCACGCCGCCCTGCTCCACCGCGCGCCTGATCGAGTTCTGGATCTCGGCCTCGGCCTCCACCCGGCCCACCCAGTTGGCCCCTTCGACCGACTTGCCCGGCTCCAGGTCCTTGTAGACCTCGAAGAAGTGCTGGATCTCCAGCCGATCGAACTCCGTCACGTGGTGGATGTCCCTGATGTGCTCCATGCGCGGGTCCGTGGAAGGCACGCAGAGTACCTTGTCATCGCCGCCCTTCTCGTCGGTCATCCGGAACATCCCGACCGCCCGGCAGCGGATCAGGCAACCGGGGAAGGTCGGCTCCTGGAGGAGGACCAGCGCGTCCAGCGGGTCGCCGTCCTCGCCGAGGGTGTTCTCGATGAAGCCGTAGTCGGCGGGGTACTGAGTGGAGGTGAAGAGCAGCCGGTCCAGGCGGATGCGCCCGGTCTTGTGATCGACCTCATACTTGTTCCGTTGCCCCTTGGGAATCTCAACGACAACGTCGAAGTCCACCGCGGTTCCTCCGCTCAGCCCTCCCGGGAGCTCCGGACGGGCGTTAATGTCTCGTAAACGTCACTGTCTGGAGAGGGGCCTGCGGCGTGGAGCGGCGTGATCGGTGGACGGTCGTGGTCACCCTCGGCCTGCTCCAGGTCTTCGTGATCGCCGTCGGCATCCATGTGATCACCAACGACGTCAACCTGAGCGCGCTGACGGGCCCGCCACGTCCGGCCCCACCGGCCGAGCCTCCGCCCGTTCCCGTTGTCACCGCTGGCCCGGTGCTGGCCGCGGGCGGAAACGGTCCTCTCCCCGCCAAGGGTACTTTGGCGGCCAGGCTCGCCGACGCCCTGGGTGACCCCGCGCTGGGTGACAGCGTGGGCGCGTCGGTGATGGACACCGCCACCGGGACGGTGCTCTACGGGTCCGGCTCCGACTCCGGCATCACGCCGGCCTCGACCACCAAGATCGTCACCTCGGTGGCGGCGCTGGCCTCGATGGGGCCGGAGGCCAGGCTGGCGACCCGGGTCGTGACGGGCTCGGCGAAGGGGTCGATCGTGCTGGTGGGAGGGGGTGACCCGACACTGCTCGGGCCCAAGGCGCCCAGGCATCCGCCCTACCCGAAGCAGGCGTCGCTGGCGCAGCTCGCCCAGCGCACCGCCCAGGCGCTCCAGGCCAAGGGCGTGGACAAGGTCACGCTCGGGTACGACGACTCGCTGTTCACCGGGCCGCGCCTCGGGCCCGGCTGGAAGCCCGGTTACGTGCCCGAGGGCAACGTCTCGCCGGTCACCGCGCTCGCCATCGACGAGGGACGGCGCGGCCCCGACCTGCGGGCCCGGGTCGCCGACCCGCCGCGGGTGGCGGCGACGGCCTTCGTCAAGCTGCTCGCCAAGTACGGCGTGTCCGCCTCGGCGTCCGTCAAGCGGGTCAGGGCGGGGCGGCAGGCGGCCGAGCTGGCCAGGGTGGAGTCCGCGCCGATGTACGCGCTGGTCGAACGGGCCCTCACGATGAGCGACAACGACCTGTCCGAGGCGCTCGCCCGGCATGTGGCGATCAAGGAGGGGCGGCCCGCGTCGTTCGCGGGCGCGGCGCAGGCCGTACGCGCGGTGCTCGGCCGGCTCAACGCCGGCAAGGGCGTGGAGGTCCACGACGGCAGCGGCCTTTCCACCAAGAACCGGATCAGCCCCTCCGGGCTGGCCAGGCTGCTCACCGCGGCGGCCTCCCCGGCCAATCCGCGGCTGCACGCCGTGGCGAGCGGCATGCCGATCGCCGCGTTCTCCGGCACCCTGGACGACCGGTTCGGCGACAAGGAGAGCATTCCGGGCGCGGGCCTGGTACGGGCCAAGACCGGCACCCTCAACGGCGTCAACACCCTGGCCGGGCTGGCCACCACGATCGACGGCAGGCTCATCGCCTTCGCCTTCATGGCCGACGACGTGCGGTCCGGCTGGGGCGAGGCGGAGGCGGCGCTCGACCGGCTCGCCGCGATCGTGTCCCGATGCGGCTGCTGACGGCCCTCTCGGGCCACCCGTCATCCCATACGCGCGGCGGCTCGCGCGAGCACGTACGGTGGACGGTATGCAGGTGATCGACTGGGATCTCGCCGTCTCCACCGGAACGCGCCTGGTGCGCCCTGGCCCGCAGGTGACCCGCGAGGAGGCGCGACAGGCCGTGTCCGACCTGCGCAGGCTCTCCCGCGAGGCCGAGCGCCACGTGCGCGAGTTCACGCGGATCGACGGAGGTGCGTCCGCACAGGCCGCGACCATCGTCGACCGGCCGGGCTGGATCAAGGCCAACGTCGCGGGCTTCCGCGTCGTCCTCGAACCACTCACCCAGCGGATGTCCGGCGAAGGCCGGACCCAGCCCCCGGCGATCGTGGCCGCGGTCGGCTCGCGGATCACCGGCGTCGAGGTGGGCGCGGTGCTGGCCTTCCTGGCATCCCGGGTGCTCGGCCAGTACGAGCTGTTCCTGCCGCCCGACCCGTCGGGCCGGGCCCCGACCGGGCGGCTCACGCTGGTCGCCCCCAACATCGTCAACGCCGAGCGCGAGCTGGGCGTCGATCCGGGCGATTTCCGGCTGTGGGTGTGCCTGCACGAGGAGACCCACCGGGTGCAGTTCACCGGGGTGCCGTGGCTGCGCGAGTACGTGCGGTCGCAGATGACCGAGTTCCTGCTGGCCTCCGATCTCGACCTGCCGACCCTGCTCGAACGGCTGCGCACCGCGGCCGACGCGGTCGCCGACGCGGTGCGCGGCGGCGAGGGCAACCTGATCGACGCGATCCAGACGCCCGAGCAGAAGAAGATCCTTGAGCGCCTGACGGCCGTGATGACCCTGGTGGAGGGGCACGGCGACTACGTGATGGACGCGGTGGGCCCGTCGGTCGTGCCGTCGGTGACGGAGATCCGCACCAGGTTCCAGCAGCGCAGGGAGGGCGGCTCGCGGGTCGATCGCACGGTCCGCAGGCTGCTGGGCATCGACCTGAAGATGAAGCAGTACGCCGAGGGGTCGGCGTTCGTGCGCACGGTGGTCGATCGGGTCGGGATGGACGGCTTCAACAAGGTCTGGGGCAGCCCCTCGACGCTGCCCACCCAGGCCGAGATCGCCGACCCGGAGCGCTGGATCGCCCGCGTGGTCACCGCCCCGGCCCTGGAGACCCCGCACCTCAACGGCTCCCCGGGCGGCGGCCCCGCCGAGCCCGCTTCCGGATCTGTGGACGGCGACGGGGACGGCCCTCCGCGGGAGGGGTAACCGCCGATGGGGCCGCATCCTGCCGTGGCGGACGTCCGCCGGGCGGTGCGGGCGGCGTTGGCCGGGCTTCCGTCCGGCTCGCTGGCGCTGGTCGCCGCGAGCGGCGGCGCCGACTCACTGGCCCTGGCCGCCGCGGCCGGCTTCGAGGCCCCGCGCGCGGGGCTCGCGGCCGGTCTGCTGACCGTCGATCACGGGCTCCAGGAGGGTTCGGCGGCCCAGGCCGCCACGGTGGTACGCCTGGCGTCCCGGCTCGGCCTGGACCCGGCGGAGGCGCTGCGGGTCGAGGTCGGCCGGACCGGCGGGCCCGAGGCGGCGGCCAGGGATGCCCGCTACGCGGCCCTGGAAGGGGCCGCAGAGCGCCTGGGGGCCGCCGCAGTCCTCCTGGGGCATACCCGCGACGACCAGGCTGAGACGGTGCTCCTGGGGCTCGCGCGGGGGAGCGGCACGCGTTCGCTGTCGGGGATGTCCGCCGAGTCCGGCCTGTACCGGCGTCCGCTGCTGGAGCTGTCGCGGGCCACCACCCGCGCGGCCTGCGCCGCCCTCGGGCTCGACCCCTGGGACGACCCGCACAACGCCGACCCCCGGTTCACCCGGGTGCGCGTCCGCGAGCGGGTGCTGCCGGTCCTGGAGGGCGAGTTGGGGCCGGGAGTGGCCGAGGCCCTGGCCCGTACGGCCCGCCAGTGCCGCGAGGACGCCGACGCACTTGACGCCTGGGCCGAATCCGCTTTCGCGTCGGCCCGGAAAGCCGCCCGCGAAGCTGCTCAGGACACTACTCCAGAAGCCCGGGGGGATTTCGCTCATAGCGATATCGTGCTGGCGGTGGCGGAGTTGGCCGGCCTGCCCGGCGCGGTACGCCGCAGAGTGCTCAGACGCGCCGCCGTGGCGGCCGGATCGCCCGCGGGATCGGTGTCCTCGGCGCACATCCTCGCGGTGGACCGGCTGCTCACCGACTGGCGCGGCCAGCGCGGCATCGACCTCCCCGCGGGCGTGGCCGCCGTTCGCCGGTATGGCACCCTGATACTCGCCAGAAAGCCCGGTTGATCCGGGCCCCGAGCCGCCACACCGTGACGCGAAGGAACATCCCAGGTGGACGCAGCCGACATGGGCAAAGACCTGGAGAGGGTCCTCATCTCCGAGGACGAGCTCCAGGCCAAGATCAAGGAAATCGCCGGGAAGATCGACGCGGACTACGCGGGCAAGGATCTGCTCATCGTCGGAGTGCTGAAGGGCGCGGTCATGATCATGGCCGACCTCGCCAGGGCGCTGCGCATCCCCGTGGAGATGGACTGGATGGCCGTCTCCTCGTACGGGGCGGGCACCCGGTCCTCCGGAGTGGTCAGGGTGCTGAAGGACCTCGACACCGACATCGCCGGCCGGCACGTCCTGCTGGTGGAGGACATCATCGACTCCGGCCTGACGCTCTCCTGGCTGGCCCACAACATGCGCTCGCGCAATCCCGCCTCGGTGGAGATCTGCGCGGCCGTGCGCAAGCCGGACGCCGTCAAGGTGCCGATCGACGTGAAATACGTGGGATTCGACATACCCAACGAGTTCGTGATCGGCTACGGTCTCGACTACGCCGAGCGATACAGGAACCTCCCCTTCATCGGAACTCTGGCGCCGCACGTCTACGGCGGCGGGACGGAAAGCGCGGCGGAAAAATCCTAGCCGAAATCACCGATGCGAAGCGGGTGCGAATACGCTCTGGGCGAAGCGAAGGCCCGCACAGCCTGACATTCGTCACACCCGCCGGGAACACTGCAATGCCTGACGTACGTTGGTAGGGCAGACGGTGCCGTCTGGACAGTGACCCTGCCCGGCGCTCCGGTGTACCTTCTGACTGCCCGATGGTGATCCGCAGTCGCCTGCGGGTAGTCAGTTGGAGCGGTTAGGGATGCCGCGACCCTGGTGAGGTATGCCGGGGTGCCAGGACATGGTCAGGAAGGGACGGGCCCGTCGGGGTTCCGCATCGGATGGATCTCAAGCGATTTACACGTGGGCCACTCCTGTGGATCCTGGGCATTGTCGTGCTGCTGCTGCTCGTCACGACCATGTGGAACAGCGACGGCAATTTCGAGCGCACGGACACCTCGAAGATCGAGACCTACATCGACGAGGGCCAGGTCAAGCAGGCCAAGATCATCGACAAGGACCAGCGCATCGAGGTCACCCTGACCAACGGCAAGCGCTACTACTCGTCGTGGGTGGCCGGCCAGGGCATCCAGCTCGCGGGCCAGCTCAAGCAGGCCGAGAAGGCCGGCAAGCTCCAAAACGGCTACAACGTCGAGGTACCGGGCGAGAACTTCCTGCTCGGCCTGTTGGTGAGCCTGCTGCCGCTGATCATCATCGTGCTGATCTTCCTGTTCATCATGAACCAGATGCAGGGCGGCGGCACCCGGGTGATGAACTTCGGCAAGTCCAAGGCCAAGCTCATCACCAAGGACACCCCCAAGACCACGTTCGCCGACGTCGCGGGGGCCGACGAGGCCATCGAGGAGCTCCAGGAGATCAAGGAGTTCCTCCAGGCCCCGGCCAAGTTCCAGGCGATCGGCGCCAAGATCCCCAAGGGCGTGCTGCTGTACGGCCCGCCCGGCACCGGCAAGACCCTGCTCGCCAGGGCCGTGGCCGGCGAGGCCGGGGTGCCTTTCTACTCGATCTCCGGTTCCGACTTCGTCGAAATGTTCGTCGGCGTCGGCGCCTCCCGGGTCCGTGACCTGTTCGAGCAGGCCAAGGCCAACGCCCCGGCGATCATCTTCATCGACGAGATCGACGCCGTGGGCCGTCACCGCGGGGCCGGCCTGGGCGGCGGCCACGACGAGCGGGAGCAGACGCTCAACCAGCTCCTGGTCGAGATGGACGGCTTCGACGTCAAGGGCGGCGTCATCCTGATCGCCGCGACCAACCGGCCCGACATCCTTGACCCGGCGCTGCTGCGGCCGGGCCGCTTCGACCGCCAGGTCACCGTCGACCGGCCCGACCTGGAGGGCCGCAAGGGCATCCTGCGCGTACACGGCCGGGGCAAGCCGTTCGCCGAAGACGTCGACCTCGACGTGATCGCGCGCCGCACCCCGGGCTTCACCGGCGCCGACCTGGCCAACGTGATCAACGAGGCCGCGCTGCTCACCGCCCGCGCCGACCAGAAGCTCATCACGATGGACGTCCTTGAGGAGTCCATCGACCGCGTCATGGCCGGTCCGGAGCGCAAGTCCCGCGTGATGTCGGACAAGGAAAAGAAGATGATCGCCTATCACGAAGGCGGTCACGCACTGGTGGCGCACGCGCTGCCCAACTCCGACCCGGTGCACAAGATCACGATCCTGTCCCGCGGGCGGGCGCTCGGCTACACGATGACGCTGCCGATGGAGGACAAGTTCCTCGCCACCCGCTCGGAGATGATGGACCAGCTCGCCATGCTGCTCGGCGGGCGCGCGGCCGAGGAACTCGTCTTCCACGAGCCCACCACCGGCGCGTCCAACGACATCGAGAAGGCCACCGCGGTGGCCAGGCGCATGGTCACCGAGTACGGCATGAGCGAGCAGCTCGGCGCGCGCAAGTTCGGCACCGGCAACGCCGAGGTGTTCCTGGGCCGGGAGATGGGCCACGAGCGCGACTACTCCGAGAAGATCGCCTCGACGATCGACGAAGAGGTCCGCCGGATGATCGAGTCGGCGCACGACCAGGCGTGGGAGATCCTGGTCGAGTACCGCGACGTGCTCGACAACCTGGTGCTCGAGCTGATGGAGAAGGAGACGCTCTCGCGCGATATGGTCCTCGGGATCTTCGCGCCGGTCGTCGTCAGGGAGCACCGGCCGTCCTACGCGGGCTACGGCAAGCGCCTGCCGTCCGACCGGCCGCCGGTGCTGACCCGCAAGGAGCTGCACGGCAACGGCGCGCTCCCCGCGGGCACCGGCATAGAACCCAAGGACGCGATCCCCCGAGACGGGGCCTGAGCGTGGGTGACGCCTACCGCGAAGAACCGCTGAAGGTCGACTCGGCCCGGATCGAGGGCGCCGTACGCGAGATCCTGATCGCGATCGGCGAAGACCCGGACCGAGACGGCCTGCGCGACACCCCGGCCCGCGTCGCCCGCGCTTACGCGGAGCAGTTCGCCGGGCTGGGGCAGCGGCCCGAAGACGTGCTGACCACGGTCTTCGACGCCGACCACGACGAGATGGTGCTGGTCCGCGACATCGAGGTCTACTCCACCTGTGAGCACCACCTGGTGCCCTTCCACGGGGTGGCGCACGTCGGCTACATCCCCAACGCCAGGGGGCAGATCACCGGCCTGTCCAAGCTGGCCAGGCTGATCGACGTCTACGCCCGCAGGCCGCAGGTGCAGGAACGGATGACCTCGCAGATCGCCGACGCGCTGATGTCGGTGCTGGAGCCGCGCGGGGTCATCGTGGTGGTCCAGTGCGAGCACCTGTGCATGACGATGCGCGGCGTCCGCAAGCCGGGTGCCAAGACGATCACCTCGGCGGTGCGCGGCAGCTTCCGTGACAGCGACAAGACCCGTGCCGAGGCCATGTCGCTCATCCTGGGCCGCTGATCGGGCACCGGGGGCCGGCCGCGGCATCGGACCGCCGGGCGGCCGGTGCGGGCCGGCCGGCGGGTGGAGGCTGTGATCCGGTGGCCGTGATCCGATATCCTTCCGTGGCGTTCCGTTACCAAGGCGTGGCGATGCGTTGTCCACACAGGGTGATTCGTTATCCACAAGGTGGGCCCGCGGCGTCGGCAGGGGACGGCGACGACCTAGGCTTGACCGCATGACCACAAGGAGCGTCCCCGGAATGCCCGTCGAGGAGCGGTGCCTGGTCATGGGCGTGGTCAATGTCACGCCCGACTCCTTCTCCGACGGCGGGCAGTGGTTCGACGAGGGCGTGGCGATCCGGCACGGCCACGAGCTGGTGCGCCAGGGCGCCGACATCGTCGACGTGGGCGGCGAGTCCACCCGGCCCGGGGCCGTCCGGGTCTCCCTGGAGGAGGAGCTCGCCAGGGTGGTGCCGGTGATCCGGGCCCTGGCCGCCGACGGCGTCCCGGTGAGCGTCGACACCATGCGCGCCGAGGTGGCGCGGGCCGCTGTCGAAGTCGGAGCCAGGCTGGTCAACGACGTGAGCGGCGGCCTGGCCGACCCCGAGATGGCCCGCGTGGTGGCCGACACCGGCGTCCCGTACGTCGTGATGCACTGGCGCGGGCACAGTCACGACATGGACACCCGTGCCGTCTACACCGACGTGGTGACCGAGGTCCGTGAGGAGCTGGCCAAGCGGATCGATCTGATACTGGCCGATGGCGTGGCCGAGGAGCAGATCGTGATCGACCCCGGGCTCGGCTTCGCCAAGCGCCCCGAGCACAACTGGGCCCTGATGGCCGCCCTCGGCGACCTCGCCGAGCTGGGCCACCCGCTGCTCATCGGGGCCTCGCGAAAACGGTTCCTCGGCCGCCTGCTGGCCGATTCCGACGGCACGCCGCGCCCGTTCGGCCGCAGCGACGACGCGACGGCCGCGGTGACCGCGCTGGCCGCGCGCGACGGTGCGTGGTGCGTGCGCGTGCACCAGGTCGCGGCCAACGCCGACGCCGTCCGCGTAGCCGCGGCGTGGACCCGTGGAGGGAGTAGATGAGCGTCGACACGGCGGCCGTCGAGACGGCCAACCAGGAGTTCTACTCCGCCATCGAGGAGGCCGACCTCGACCGGATGACCGACATCTGGGCCCATGACACCGAAGACCTGCGGGTGAGCTGCGTCCACCCCGGCTGGCCGATGCTCAGCGGGCGCGGCGAGGTGCTGCGGTCCTGGGCGCTGATCATGGCCAACACGCCCTACATCCAGTTCGTGCTGACCGACGTCAACGTCGCGGTCTTCGGCGATGTGGCGGTGCTCACCTGCGCCGAGAACATCCTGACGGCCGGCGACGAGGGCGACTCCAGCTTCGCCGCGGGCAAGGTGGTGGCCAGCAACACGTTCGTGAAGACGCCGGAGGGCTGGCGGCTGTGGATGCACCACGGCTCCCCGGTGCTGCACGGCGACGACGATGACGACCAGGAGGAGCCGGGGTGACCTCGACCGACACGATCACGCTGACCGGGCTTCGGGCCAGAGGGTTCCACGGCGCCCTCGCGGCCGAGCGGCAGCTCGGGCAGGAGTTCGTGGTGGACGCCACGCTGTTCCTGGACACCGCCCCGGCGGCGGCCGGCGACGACCTGGCCAAGACCGCCGACTACGGCGAGCTGGCCGTGCGGCTCACCAAGGTCGTGGAGGGCGAGCCGGTGGCGCTGATCGAGACGCTGGCGCAGCGCCTGGCCGACGTGTGCCTGGCGATCTCGCCGCTGGTGGAGGCGGCCCAGGTGAGCGTGCACAAACCGGCCGCCCCGGTGCCGGTGCCGTTCGGCGACGTGGTCGTCACCATCACCAGGAGGCGGTCGTGAAGGTCGTCTTCTCACTGGGCAGCAACCTGGGGCGCCGCTTCGACACCCTCCAGGGCGCGCTCGACGCGTTGTTCGACGCCCCGGGGCTGACGTTCGTGGCGGTCTCGCCGGTGTACGAGACCGATCCGATGGGCGGGCCCGACCAGGGCCCCTACCTCAACGCCGTGGTGGTCGCCGAGACCACGCTGCCGCCGCGCGCGGTGCTGGAGCGGGCGCAGAGCGTCGAAGACTCCTTCGGCCGCCGCCGCACCGAGCGCTGGGGGCCGCGCACCCTCGACATCGACCTGATCGTGGCGGGCGACCACGTGAGCGACGACCCCGAGCTGACCCTGCCGCATCCGCGGGCGCACGAGCGGGCGTTCGTGCTGGTGCCCTGGGCGATCGCCGACCCGGCGGGGGAGCTGCCCGGCCACGGTCCGGTCGCCGCGCTCGCCGGCGCGGTCACCGACCAGGGTGTGCGCCCCCGTACCGACCGCACCCTCCAGGTGCCGATGTGAGCGGTGGGGTGGCTCGCACGGGCGGGGAGGGGCAGCGGTGAAGCCCACCAAGCCGTTGCCGCTCGTCGGCATCTTCGTCGTCGTCGGGCTGCTGACCTGGGCGCTGCTCCAGCGCTCCTACTCGATGCTGCCCACCGTCCCCTGGACGGCGATTCCCACCGTGCTGCTGCTCGCCGCCGGCGAGCTGATCAGCGGCGTCGGCACCCGCAACCGGATCAGGCGCAGGCCCGGCACCAAGCCCGTGGAGCCGCTGGCCGTGGCCCGGCTGGCCGCGCTGGCCAAGGCGTCCGCGTACGCCGGGGCGGTGTTCGGCGGCGTCTTCGCCGGGTTCGTGCTGCACGTCACGCAGATGCTCGAACAGGCGATCCCGCTACGCGACTTCTACGTGACCGGCGGCTCGCTGCTGGCCTGCGTGGCGCTGGTCTGCGCCGCGCTGTTCCTGGAGTACTGCTGCCGCATCCCCAAGGACGAACAGGGCCAACCCGACGAGCAGCAGCGCTGATGACCGCCCGCGGTCACTTGTCGATGTCGCCGACCACGAAGAACATCGAGCCCAGGATCGCCACCATGTCCGCCACCAGGTGGCCGGGCAGGATCTCGCGCAGCACCTGCACGTTGTTGTAGGACGCCGAGCGCAGCTTGAGCCGCCACGGGGTCTTCTCGCCGCGTGAGACCAGGTAGTAGCCGTTGATGCCGAGCGGGCTCTCGGTCCAGGCGTAGGTGTGGCCCTCGGGGACCTTCAGCACCTTGGGCAGCCGCTGGTTGATCGGGCCGGGCGGCAGCTCGGCGAGCCGGGCCAGGCACGCGTCGGCCAGGTCGAGCGACACCCTGAGCTGCTCGAACAGCACCTCGAAGCGGGCGTGGCAGTCGCCGGCCGTACGGGTGGCGACCTTCACCGGCAGCTCGCCGTACGCCAGGTACGGTTCGTCGCGGCGCAGGTCGAAATCGACCCCGGAGGCGCGGGCGATCGGGCCGCTCACGCCGTACTGCATGATCGTGTGCCGGTCGAGCACCCCCACGCCGCGGGTGCGGGCCAGGAAGATGTCGTTGCCGAGCAACAGCCCCTCGATGTCGGGCAGGCGGCTGCGCACCTGGGCGACGGCCTGCCCGGCCCGGCCCAGCCACCCCGCGGGCAGGTCTTCCTTCAGGCCGCCCACCCGGTTGAACATGTAGTGCATCCGCCCGCCGGAGATCTCCTCCAGCACCGCCTGGATCAGCTCGCGCTCGCGGAACGCGTAGAACATCGGCGTGATCGCGCCCAGCTCCAGCGGGTAGGAGCCGAGGAACATCAGGTGGTTGAGCGCGCGGTTCAGCTCCGCGAGCAGCGTGCGCGCCCACACCGCCCGGACCGGCACCTCCATGCCCAGCATCCGCTCGGCGGCCAGGACCACGCCCAGCTCGTTGGCGAACGCCGACAGCCAGTCATGCCGGTTGGCCAGCATGATGATCTGCCGGTAGTCGCGCACCTCGAAAAGCTTCTCCGCGCCCCGGTGCATGTACCCGATGACCGGCTCGGCCGAACTGATCCGCTCGCCGTCGAGCATCAGGCGCAGCCGCAGCACCCCGTGGGTGGACGGGTGCTGCGGGCCGATGTTGAGGATCATGTCCTCGGTCGCCAGCTCCTTGGCTCCCGCGCCGATCCCCACCATGCGTTCGGTCATGGCTTCCTGCATGCCTTCATGCTGTCACGTCAGCGCCGGGTGGCAAGGTCCCGCAGGGCGGCGGCCAGCCGGTCGACGTGCTCGCTGGTCGTGCCGAGGCCGATGGAGGCGCGCACCGCGCCCGACGTGCCATCGGCGCAGCCACCGGGCACTCCGTCCAGCAGGTGCGTGACCAGCGGGTGCGCACAGAACTTACCGTCGCGTACGCCGATGCCGTACTCCGCCGACAGCGCCTCGGCCACCTCGCGCGGCGTCCAGCCGTCCAGCACGAACGACACGATCCCGACCCGCGGGTGGTCCGGCCCCCACAGCGACAGCTCGTGGACCCCCTCGATGCCCGCCAGGGCGGCGCGCAACCGGGCCAGGAGGCGTTCCTCCTCGCGGACCAGCGGCAGCCAGCCGGTGGCGGTCAGCGCGTCGCAGGCGGCGGCGAGCGCGATGGCGCCCAGCACGTTGGGGGTGCCGGCCTCGTGCCGCTGCTCGGCGTCGTCACTCCAGTCGGCGGTCTCCGCGGTGACCGAGCGGGTCGCGCCGCCGCCGCGGAGGTACGGGTCGGCGTCCGTGAGCCAGTCCGGGCGGCCGGCCAGCGCGCCCGCGCCGAACGGCGCGTACAGCTTGTGGCCGGAGAACGCCACGTAGTCCAGGTCGAGCGCGGTGAGGTTGAGCCGCCGGTGCGGTACCAGTTGCGCGGCGTCCACCAGGATGCGCGCCCCGTGCCGGTGCGCGATGTGCGCCAGCGCCGCGATCGGCCACAACTCGCCGGTCACGTTGGAGGCGGCGGTGACGACCAGCAGCTTCGGGCCCTCGATCGCGGCCAGCGCCTCGTCCGCGGCCCGTACGGCCGCGCCAGGGAACGCGGGCGGCGCCAGCCGTACGGCCTGCGGCCAGGGCAGCAGCGACGCGTGGTGCTCGGAGTCGAACACGACCGCGGTCGTGCCCGTGGGCAGGCAGCGGGCCAGCAGGTTGGTCGCGTCGGTGGTGTTCCTGGTGAACACGACGGCGTCGCCCGGCCGCGCCCCCACGAACCCGCGCACGGTCTGCCTGGCCTGCTCGTAGCGCGCGGTGGTGAGCTGCGAGGCGTAGCCCGCCCCGCGGTGAACGCTGGAGTAGGCGGGCAGCGCGGCGGCCACGGCGGCGTTCACCGGGGCCAGACAGGGGGCGCTCGCCGCGTAGTCGAGGTTCGCGTACGGCACCAGCCTGCCGCCCTTCACCGGCACTTCGAGGTCGCAACCGAGCACTTCGGGCAGCGGGCGCCCGCCGGGGGCGACGGCCTGCGGGACGGACCCGGAGCGCTGCCGTTGCGAGAAGATGCTCAGCCGGCCGGATGCGCTGGTCACGTCGCTGGTAGTGGTCGTCGTGGTCACGGACACGCCATGCCTCCTCAGGGTCGTCGGACCCCTGCCCTGGCGTGGACGGCGACGGAGCCCGCGCTTGCCCGGCGCACCACGCGCCGGACCAGGTCTTCACCCGGGGCACCCCGCCGCGGACGCGAGGGTTGCCGGCCAGCTAGCCGGGGCTTTGCGCTGGCACTCATGACCTATAGGGGAACTATAACCGAACGCCCCGCCATGATCGCAACCAGGTAACGGCTCGCCGTGAGTTCGTCACGTTCCCGAACTTTCTCCCCGGCCCGCACGTTGCGACCAGCGAACTTGTGAACATGAGCGCTGGAGGACCGATGGACTGGGTGACCGACCCGGGTGTCTGGATCGGGTTCTTGACCCTGGTCAGCCTGGAGATCGTGCTGGGCATCGACAACATCATCTTCATTTCGATCCTGGCCGGGAAACTACCCCCCGAGCAACGCGACAGGGCCCGCGTCCTCGGCATCGCCGCCGCCCTGATCAGCCGCCTGGCCCTGCTCTTCGCCCTGTCCTGGGTGGTACGGCTGACCGCGCCGCTGTTCGAGGTCTTCGGCAACGAGATATCCGGCCGCGACCTGATCCTCCTCCTCGGCGGCCTCTTCCTGCTGGCCAAGAGCACCTTCGAGATCGGCGACAGCCTGGAGGGCAAGTCCGGCCACGCGGCCGGCAAGGTCGCCCCCTCGTTCACCTCCGTGATCCTTCAGATCATGGTGCTCGACATCGTCTTCTCCCTCGACTCGGTCATCACCGCGGTCGGCATGGTCGACGAACTCGGCGTGATGGTCGCCGCCGTGGTGGTCGCCGTGATCGTCATGCTGGTCGCCTCCGGCCCGATCGCCCGCTTCGTGGACGCCCACCCCAGCATCAAGATGCTCGCCCTGGCATTCCTGATCCTGATCGGCGTGGTACTCGTCGCCGAGGGCCTCGGCCAGCACATCGACAAGGGCTACATCTACTTCGCGATGGCCTTCTCCCTGGCCGTCGAACTCCTCAACATCCGCGTCCGCACCAAGGCCGGCCGCCGCGCCCCCATCGAACTCCACGGCCGCTACACCGGCGACCAGGAGTGATGATCTCCGCTTCGCTGGTCAGGCGCGTTTGGCGATGGCGGTGATGAGGGGCTGGATGAGTCGGGCGGCGAGGGGGCCGAAGGCGGCGAGGATGAGGACGTAGGTGGCGGACAGGGGGCCGAGGTCGGGGTGGGCGCCTGCGCTGACGGCGAGGCCGGCGATGACGATGTTGAACTCTCCGCGGGGGATCATCGCGATGCCCGCACGGGCCTGGCCGGCCTTGGCGATGCCGGCTCGGCGGGCGGCGTACGCGCCGGTCAGCAGCTTGGTGATCAGGCTGACCACGGCGAGGGCGGCGGCGAGGGCGGCGACCGGGGGGATCGCGCCGGGGTCGGTCTGCATGCCGAAGAAGACGAAGAAGACCGCGGCGAACAGGTCGCGGATGGGGGTGAGCAGGGCGCGGGCGTCCTCGGCGAGTTCGCCGGACAGGGCGATGCCGACCAGGAACGCGCCCACGGCCGCGGAGACCTGGAGCTGCTGGGCGATGCCGGCCACCAGCAGCGTGAGCCCGAAGACCTTGAGCAGGAGGACCTCGGAGTTCGGGCTGGCCACGAACCACTCGATCGCCTTGCCGTACCTGAGGGCCACCAGCAGGACGACGCTGACCGTGCCGAGCGCGATGGCCACCGTGACGGCCCCGCCGATCAGGCTCACGCCCGCCAGGATGGCGGTGAGGATCGGCAGGTAGAGGGCCATGGTGAGGTCTTCGAAGACGAGCAGGGAAAGGACGACGGGCGTCTCCCGGTTACCGATCCAGCCGAGGTCGGACAGTACCTTGGCGGTGATGCCGGAGGAGGTCGCGTACGTGACGCCGGCCATGGCGACGGCGGCGACCGGGCCCCAGCCGAGCAGCAGCGCCGCCGCGGCGCCCGGGGCGGCGTTGAGCACGAGGTCGACGATGCCGCCGCGGGCGTTGCCGCGCAGGCTGCTGACGAGTTCGTCGGCGTTGTACTCCAGGCCGAGCGTGAGCAGCAGCAGGATGACGCCCAGTTCGGCGCCGACCGAGATGAACTCCTCGCTGGTCGCGAGCGGGAGGAGGCCGCCGTGGCCGAACGCGAGACCGGCCATCAGGTAGAGGGGGATGGGGGAGATCCCGGCTCGCAGCGCGAGAGCGCCGAGCACGCCGAGACCGAGGATTATGCCACCAAGCTCAAGAAACAGTATGGCAGTGTGCAACAGCCGACCTATCCGTTGGCCAGGATTTCGGCGACGGCCGCCGTGCTGTCCGGGCTGCCCACGACCACCACGACGTCATCGGCCGCCATCACGAAGTCCGGGGTCGGGCTGGCGATGACCCGGCCGCCGCGAACTATGGCGACGATGGAGGCCCCGGTGCGGGTGCGTACGCGCGCGTGGCCCATGGGCCGTCCCGCGTACGGCGTGTCCGCGAGGATGGGGTACTGGAGGCTGACCAGCCCTTCGACCTGGCGGTGCAGGTCGTTGAGGCGCTGCACGATGCGCGGGGCGCCGAGGAGTTCGACGAGCGCGTCGGCCTCCTCGTCGTTGAGCTTGACCGCTTCGCAGGCTTGGTCGGGGTCGTCCTTGTCGTAGATGATCAGGTCGCGCCGCCCGGTGCGGTGGCTGACCACGCCCAACCGGCGTCCGGATCGGGTGGTGAACTCGTGTTTCAACCCGATTCCTGGCAGGGCGGTCTGCTCGATCTCCACCGGTTGGCCTTTCCATCCCGTCATGGCTCGTACCGCCGTTCACACTATCGCGAGTAAATCATCCGATGTCATGGCATAGCCATCCAAAACCACCCAGACCTGTCGGGTCGATCAGTTCGGCCTCCTCGCCCGCCCTCGCCAGTGCGCGCAGGTATTCGCGGGGGGCGGTGTGGGCCAGTTCGATCGGTGGGCGCGCGCCGGTGAGGCCGAGCGCGCGCAGCGCTTCGCGCTGGGTCGTGAGGCGTGTCACGGTACGGCCGGCGGGGGCGGTCGCGGCGCACGAGTCGAGGGCGACGTGGGCGGTGATGTCGCAGGAGCCGTCGGGGATCGGCGGCACCAGGGTGCCGTCACGATATCCACAGAGCGTGCCGCAGGGCGGACGGTTGTCCACAGGGTGTGCATAATCCACGGCGATGGCCCGGCCCCGTGTCAGCCTGCCCAGCACGGACGCCCACGCCTCGTCCCTGGTCCGGCCGATCTCCGCGCGCCGGCCGGGGGACAGCGGCCACCAGCGTTCCAGCCAGGCGAGGTCGGCGGGCTCGGGGGGCGGGCCGAGCCGCTCCTTGCCGGTGGCGGGGTCGACCAGCACGATGCGCGGGCCTTCCGTGGTGCCCTCGGCCACGTCGAGCGGCACGTTGTCGAGCCATTCGTTGCAGATGATCAGGCCGGTCACGGCCTTGGGGCAGGAGTCGCACCAGGCGATCTCGGCGGGCAGGCCGGGGGGACGGGGGGCCAGGTCCACGCCGGTCAGCCGCAGGCGGGCGGCCAGTTCGTGGTGCGGCGGTTCGTGTACCAGCGTGAGGATCTGTGCGACCAGGGTGCCCTCGCCGGCGCCGATGTCGACCAGATCAAGGCGGGGCGGGTGGCCCAGCCGTACGTCCAGGTCGGTCAGAATGCGCACGACGGCCTCGGCGAAGGCCGGAGAGGCGTTCACCGATGTACGGAAATGCCGGGAAGGGCGCTCGCGCAGGTAGAAACCATCCCTGCCGTAGAGCGCCCGCTCCATCGCGACTCGCCAGGTGGTCCACACGTCTGCTGAAGTTATATCCCCGCTGGTGGCGGGGTATTCATTCGCTCGCTGGGAGATCATGGCACTAACGTGACACGCTGAGTGACGCGTTTGCTACCCGCTGTCGTCGCTTTGCGCTAACCTTGCTCTGCAGTCGAGAGGCGAAAGCCGTCCCGGCCCGGTCCCCCATCGGGCGCGGTCCGGCCGCCCGGCATCGACTGGTCCGTCTGGCGAAGGCGCCACGCGAGACGGAGAAGAACGCATCTAGACAAAGGGGAGCCAGAGTGCTCAAGAAAGTCCTCATGCAGGCGGGTATCGCCGCTGGCATCGCGGGTGTGGTGTTCATGGCTTCGCCCGCCCACGCGACCATCGACAACGGCGACCGCACCAGCGGCAACGGGTCCATCCTCGGCGGCAACCAGCTGAAGGTGCCGATCACCGCGCCGATCAACGTCTGCGGCAACCAGGTCAACGTCATCGCGGTTCCGGTGCTCAACCCCACCCAGGGCAAGTGCGTCAACGGGGCCAAGGTCAACAACTGACCGGTCCGGGTGACCAAGGCGGCTGGTCAGTCGGCGGATGGCCGGTCGCTCGCGCCTCGCACTTCGTGCCGGGGTGCCCAGCGGGCCCAGCCTCGTCGCGGGCCCCTCGTCAAGGACCCGCATCCCATGCGGGTCGGTGAGATCCGCGCTTACGCCGCGGATCCGATACGGACTCGCCGTCTCGCGAGTGCCCTCGCGTCCTGACCCCCTACGGCAGGGCGCACCAACCCGCCTCCTGAAAAGGGGTGCCCGGACCACGGGTCGCCTCGCCGGAGCCGGCCCGACCACGGGCGGCACCGGTCGACCGGCCCGTATCGCGGCCCGTTCGTGCGAAGTTCGTAGAAGTCCGCGCGTGAACGGGTCCGGTTCACGGACCGCCATCGACGGCGGGTCCCCATCGCGGGACGCCTGACGGCGGTCCAAGATGACCGGCCGCCACACACGTGGCGGGAGGTTCAGATCGACCGGTCGCCACATATGTGGCCGGCCGGGACCGCGGATCGCCGCACGCGCGATCCGTGCCCACGGTCCACCAAGCCGGTGGTCCGGCGCCCATGGACCGCCATACGCGTGGCCCGAGTCCGCGGATCGTCCTGCTGATGATCCCGAGCCACGGGACATCGTGCCGGTGGTTCGCGCACACGGGTCACCGTGTCGTGGTCATGGGCCTGCCGGCCGCCGTCGAGGTGGCCGTACCAACGGATCGCCTGCCGAGCGATCACGTGCCACACGGACCGTCCGCACAGGCGGTCCGGTTGCAGAGCGGATCACTGTTCCAGGGTGGTTCGGCCCGGCATGGGCCGTTACCCGGAGTGGTCTGGTGCTACCTGGGCCGTCGTTGCCGGCGGCCTGGGAGTCAAGCGGATCGCCGTTCGGGTGGTTCGGCCTGACACAGGCCGCTACCCAGGGTGGTTCTGGTGCTACCTGGGGTCGCCGTCACCGGCGGGCCCGGTAGAAGGCGGGCCGCCGTCACCGGCGGTTCGTGGGTACGGGCCGCTGGTTGGGCGGTTCGTACTCGTGGGCCACTGTTCAAGGTGGTCTGGTGTGACCTGGGCCGTCATGATGGGCGGCCTGGGAGTAAGGCGAATCGCCGTTCGGGTGGTTCGGCCCGGTATGGGCTGCTGCCTGGGGTGGTTCCGGTCTTACCCGGGCCGGCGTTATCGGTGGCCTGGGGTGTGGCGGATCGCCGTTCGGGTGGTCCGGTGGTGCCCGGGTCGTCGTTGCCGGCGGCCTGGGGGTGCGGCGGATCGCCGCTGGGATGGTTCGAGTCAACGCGGACCGTCGCCACAGGCGGTCTGTCGCTCATAACCTGCTGTTTCTCTTGCTCACCGGCCGCCGATCAAGTGGCCTGCGAGCGAGGGGGGATCACCACTGAGGTGGTCCGGCTACTACGCGGGCCGTCGTTACGGGCGGTCCCGGCACTACCTGGGCCGTCGTCACCCGGCGGCCTGGGGCACGGTGGATCACCGCTGGACGGTCCGGCTCAACGCGGGCCGTTCGTCGCGGGTGGTCCGGTGCTCACCGGCTGTCGTCCGGGAAGTTCAGGCCCGGCAAGGGCCGCTGTCCCGGGGCCGGTTGCTTCGGAACGGTACTTCGGTACAACGCGGATCGCCGACATGGACGGTCCACCACAACACAGGGACCGTCGACATGTGCGGTCCGGTCCGGCCGGGGCAGTGGCCGATGGTCCCCATCCACGGGGCCGTCAGGCCATGCCCCGGTACACGGGACCCCGCGCCGGTGGTCCCGTCCACATGGATCGCAACCATGCGACCCAGAACTTCGCGAGTCCGTTCTCCAGATGGGCTCAGAGGCGAGCGCCGGGCCCCTTCGCGGGGCTCGGCGCCCGTCGTTTCGATGAGTCGATCGGTGACCCTCCTCCTCATCTCTGGGGCGCCCAACTCAAGGGCTTTGTCCCACTTCGCCTTCCCTTTCCGATTTATCGGTATCTCAGGTTTCGGTAAAAACCTGAGTCGTGTGCCGATCGAAGTCCATCCCGTTCCTTTCGTTACCCTGGACGTGGGGCAGCGGAGCAGGCGTCCGGACTCGCAGGCGTCCGGCATTCTCAACAGGACGGGACGAAATGGACGCAGGGGATCGTCCGGCACGGCTGGCCGTCGGGATTCTCGGCGCCGGACGGGTCGGTTCGGTGCTCGGTGCAGCCTTGGTGACGGCCGGCCATCGCGTGGTGGCGGCGAGCGGGGTCTCCGACGCCTCACAGCGCAGGGCCGCGGAGCGGCTGGGCGTCTCGCCCGTCACTCCGGACGAGGTCGTACGCGCCTCCGAGCTGGTGCTGCTGACCGTACCGGACGACGTTCTGCCGGGCCTGGTGTCCGGGCTCGCGGCGACCGGGGTCGATCTGCACGGCAAGCTGCTCGCGCACACCAGCGGCGCCTACGGCCTCAGTGTGCTGGAGCCCGCCGCGCAGGCCGGCGCGCTGCCGCTGGCGCTGCACCCGGTGATGACCTTCACCGGCCGGGACGACGACCTGCGCCGCCTGGTCGGCTGCTCGTTCGGCGTCACCGCGCCGCCCACACTGCGCCCGGTGGCCGAGGCGCTGGTCATCGAGATGAGCGGCGAGCCGGTCTGGATCGACGACGCGGACCGCGCGCTCTACCACGCGGCGCTCGCCGGGGCGGCCAACCACATGGTCACGCTGATCGCCGAGTCGCAGGAGCTGCTCGGCCGGATCGGCGTGGAGCACCCGGGCCGGATGCTCGGCCCGCTGCTCGGCGCGGCTCTGGACAACGTGCTGCGGCTCGGCATCGCGGGCCTCACCGGCCCGGTGGTGCGCGGCGACGCGGGCACGGTACGCAAGCACGTGGACGCGCTGATCCTGGCCGCCCCCGAGGCGGCCGACGCCTACATCGCGCTGGCCCGGCTGACCGCCGACCGGGCGCTCGCGGCGGGGCTGCTCAAACCGGAGGCGGCCGAGCGCCTGCTGGACGCGCTGGGAGGCAACATATGGACGTGATCGTCGCGCGCGACCGCGCGGAGCTGGACACCGCGCGCGGCGAGCTGGGGGGCGGACGGCTGGCGCTGGTGCCGACCATGGGCGCGCTGCACGAGGGGCACCGGTCGCTGATCAGGCTCGCCAGGCAGTACGCCGAGCACGTGGTGGTCAGCATTTTCGTCAACCCCCTCCAGTTCTCTCCGGATGAGGATTTCTCCCGCTATCCCCGCACCTTCCAGGTAGACCTGGACGCATGCGCCGCCGAGGGGGTGAACGTCGTCTTCGCCCCGTCCCCCGAGGCGATGTACCGCCCCGACCGCCAGGTCTCCGTCTCCGCCGGGCCGATGGGCGCGATCGTCGAAGGTACGTTCCGCCCCGGCCACTTCGACGGCGTGCTCACCGTGGTGAACAAGCTGTTCAACCTGGTACGCCCGGATGTCGCGGTGTTCGGCCGCAAGGACGCCCAGCAACTGGCGATCATCCGCAGGATGGTCCTCGACCTGGACCTGCCGATCGAGATCGCCGGCGGCGAGACCGTGCGCGAGCCCGACGGCCTGGCCCTGTCCAGCCGCAACCGCTATCTGTCCGAGGCCGACCGCCGTACCGCCCTCGCGCTCTCCCGCGCCCTGCGCGCGGGCGCCGCCCAGCGCGGCCCGGCCGAGATCAAGCGGGCGGCCGGCGAGGTACTGGACGCCGCCGCCCACGCCGAACCCCCGCTCAAGCTGGATTATCTCGCCCTGGTCGATCCGCTGACCTTCACCGAGGTGCCCGGCGACCACCAGGGCGAGGCGGTGCTCGCGGTCGCCGCCCGGGTCGGCACGACCCGGCTGATCGACAACATCACCCTGACGGCATCCTGAGGCGCGCTCGCCAGAGCAGGAAAGTAGCCTGTAGGCCGGCGCGCACGCCGGCGTGGCGGCGCGACCGAGCGAAGGGTGGAGTCAGCGCATGCTCAGGACCATGCTCACGTCCAAGATCCACAGGGCCACCGTCACCCAGGCCGACCTGCACTACGTGGGTTCGGTGACCATCGACGAGGATCTGATGGACGCGGCCGGGCTGCTGCCCGGCGAGCAGGTGCACATCGTCGACATCGACAACGGCGCCAGGCTGGTCACGTACACGATCACCGGGCCGCGCGGCTCGAGGATCATCGGGATCAACGGGGCCGCCGCCCGCCTGGTCCAGCCGGGCGACCTGGTGATCATCATCGCCTACGGCCAGATGGAGGACGCGGAGGCGCGCGCCTTCGCACCCAAGATCGTCCATGTCGATCGGGACAACCGCATCGTCCAACTGGACACCGACCCGGCCGCCGCCCTCCCCGGCGGAGACCTGGGCACCCTGCGCGGCGACGAGCCCCACCCCATGGGCATCGCCTGACATTCCTCCGATGTCTAAGCGGCACGAGGGCTCCAAGGGAGATCCCTCGGCACTGACCCCATACCCGGGAATGAACCACCACAGGCCCCCGGTTATCGTCATGTTGACGAAATTTGCCGCGTAAGCGGTTGAATCACCACATGTGCCCGGCAGCAGGAGCCGGGCCGAGAAGAGGTGGCCTGTGAGCTCCCCAGCCATCCCGGCACGTCTGACCGCCCCTGACCCCGGATGGACGGTCTCCGCCGACCTCGTGGTCGTCGGTTCGGGCGTCGCGGGGCTGAGCGTCGCTCTGCGCTACGCGGAGCTGGACCCGGCCGCCTCGGTCATGGTGGTCACCAAGGACGTCCTGGCGGCCGGTTCGACGCGCTGGGCGCAGGGCGGGATCGCCGCGGTGCTCGACCCGGGCGACTCGCCTGGCGAGCATCTGACGGACACGCTCACCGCCGGCGTCGGCCTGTGCGACGTGCCGGCCGTACGGGCCCTGGTGACCGAGGGGCCGGGCGCGCTGCGGCGGCTGATGGAACGCGGGGCCAGGTTCGACCGTGACGCGCGCGGTGAGTTGCAGCTCACCAGGGAGGGCGGCCACCGGCGCGACCGCATCGTGCACGCGGGCGGCGACGCGACGGGCGCGGAGGTGCAGCGGGCCCTGATCGAGGCCGTCGCCGCCACCCGGATCGACGTCATCGAGCACGCTCTCGTCCTGGACCTGCTCACCGACGCCGACGGGCACGCCTGCGGGATCACCCTGCACGTGATGGGCGAGGGCGCGCGGGACGGCGTCGGCGCGGTACGCGCGAACGCGGTGGTGCTGGCCACCGGCGGCATGGGCCAGGTGTACGCGGCCACCACCAACCCCGCCGTCTCCACCGGGGACGGCGTGGCGCTCGCGCTGCGCGCCGGGGCCGTGGTCAGGGATCTGGAGTTCGTGCAGTTCCATCCCACGGTGCTGTGGCTGGGCGAGGACGCCACCGGTCAGCAGCCGCTGGTCTCCGAGGCGGTCAGGGGCGAGGGCGCGTTCCTGGTGGACAAGACCGGCGAAAGGTTCATGCGGGACGCCCACGAACTCGCCGACCTCGCGCCGCGCGACATCGTCGCCAAGGCGATCATGCGGCGGATGCGCGAGACCGGCACCGACCACGTACACCTGGACGGCAGGCACTTCGGCGCCGACAAGTGGCGCACCCGCTTCCCGACCATCCACGCGGTCTGCCTGGAGCACGGCATCGACCCGGTGACGCAACTCGTCCCGGTCGTCCCGGCCGCCCACTACGCCAGCGGCGGGGTACGCGCCGACCTGTACGGGCGCACCAGCGTCCCCGGCCTGTACGCGTGCGGCGAGGTCGCCTGCACCGGCGTCCACGGCGCCAACCGGCTGGCCTCCAACTCGCTGCTGGAAGGACTGGTCTTCGCCGACCGCATCGCGGGCGACGTCCACGCCCGGCGCCCCCGTCCCGGGCCTCCTGTGCCCCGTGCGGGCGCCGTGACCGGCCTGGTGGACCCGAGGGCCCGGACGCGGGTGCAGGGCCACATGAGCCGCGGGGCGAGCGTCCTGCGCAGCCGCGACAGCCTCGCCGAGGCGGCCCGCGCGCTGCGGGACGCCCGCTGGACCCCGGTGGCGGTCGAGCCGCGCACGGAGTCCTGGGAGGCGACGAACCTGCTGACGGTGGCCTCCGCGCTGGTGGCCGCCGCCGCGCTGCGCGAGGAGACCCGCGGCTCGCACTGGCGCGAGGACCATCCGGACCGCGACGACACCCGGTGGCTGGGACATCTGGACGCCACCCTGTCCGAAGAGGGGATCATCATGACCTACCGCGCCCGCACGACGCTCCCGCAGCACGTCGAGGCCGATCTCGCCGGCGCGGGCCTGGACCCGGCCGCCGTGGTCGCCCTGTACGACACCGCGCTGGCCGAGGACCTGTCCGAGGTGGGCGACGTGACCAGCCTGGCGACCATCCCGGCCGGTCAGCGGGCCGCCGCCGACGTGGTGGCCCGCGCCGACGGCGTGGTCAGCGGCCTGGCCGTGGCCGAAGGGCTGTTCGCGCACGCGTCCGGCGGGCGGCTGACCGCCGAACGGCACGTCAAGGACGGCGAGCGGGTGTCCAGGGGCGAGGTCCTGATGACCGTCACCGGTCCGACGCGCGACCTGCTGACCGCCGAGCGGACCGCGCTCAACATCCTGACCCACCTGTCCGGCGTGGCCACCATGACCGCCCGCTGGGTCCGCGCGGTGGAGGGTACGGCGGCGTGCATCAGGGACAGCCGCAAGACCCTCCCCGGCCTCCGCGCGCTGGAGAAGTACGCCGTACGCTGCGGCGGTGGAGTCAATCATCGGATGTCCTTGTCGGCCGCGGCGTTGATCAAGGACAATCACGTGGTCGCCGCGGGTGGTGTCGCCGAGGCGTTCAGGGCGGTGCGCGAGGCGTACCCGGACCTGCCGATCGAGGTGGAGGTGGACCGCATCGACCAGATCGAACCGGTCCTCGCCGAGGGCGCCGAGGAGATCCTGCTCGACAACTTCAGCGTCAAGGACACCGCGACGGCCGTGACATTGGTGAAAAATCGGGCACGGTTGGAGGCCAGTGGCGGATTGACCTTGGAATCGGCCCGTGATGTGGCGGAGACTGGCGTCGATTACCTTTCCGTGGGGGCTCTCACGCACTCGGCCCCCGCGCTCGACATCGCACTGGATCTGCGGGGGGCTTGATGCTGCTCACGATCGACGTCGGCAACACTCATACGGTGCTCGGGCTCTTCTCTGGGGAGGACCTGATCGAGCATTGGCGGATCGCCACCGATGCCCGCCGTACCGCCGACGAGATCGCCGTGGTCCTGCAAGGACTGCTCGGGCAGTCGCCGCTGCTCGCGAACGCCGACGTCAACGGCATCGCGATCTGCTCGACCGTCCCCTCGGTGCTGAACGAGATGCGCGAGATGTGCCGCCGCTACTACGGCGACGTCAACAACGTGGTCGTGGAGCCCGGAGTGCGGACCGGCGTGCCGGTCCGCATGGACAACCCCAAGGAGGTCGGCAGCGACCGCATCGTGAACGCGCTGGCCGCCATCCACCTGTACGGCGGGCCGTGCGTCATCGTCGACTTCGGCACCGCCACCTCCTTCGACGCGGTGTCCTCGCGCGGTGAGTACGTCGGCGCGGTGACCGCGCCCGGCATCGAGATCTCGGTGGACGCCCTGGCCGCGGCCGGCGCGCAACTGCACAAGGTCGAGCTGGTCCGGCCGCGGGCGGTGATCGCCAAGAACACCGTCGAGGCCCTTCAGTCCGGCATCATCTACGGCTTCGCCGGGCAGGTGGACGGCATCGTCGAGCGGATGGCCGCCGAGCTGAGCGACGACCCCGACGAGGTCACGGTGGTGGCGACCGGCGGGCACGCGTCGCTGGTCTCGGGCGAGGCGCGGTCGGTGGACGTGCATGAGCCCTGGCTGACGCTGATCGGACTGCGGCTCGTGTACGAGCGCAACACCCAGTAGCAACCGCGCAGAGCGACGAAACCGCGTCGCGGGTCTCGGTAACCTTTGACTGTGACCGATGACGTTACCCCGACCCCGGACCTGCCCGAGCAGATGCGCGTCCGCCGGGAGAAGCTCGACCGCCTGCGTGCCGAAGGCGTCGAGCCCTACCCGGTCAGCTTCCCGCGCACCGCGACCAACGCCGAGCTCAAGGCCAAACACGAGGGGCTGGGGGCCGACGTCGCGACCGGCGAGCGGGTGGCCGTCGCGGGCAGGGTCATGCTCAGCCGCGTCGGCGGCAAGCTGTGCTTCGCCACGCTGCGCGACGGCAGCGGCGACCTCCAGGTGATGATCTCGCTGGACAAGGTCGGCGAGGAGTCCCTGGCGGCGTGGAAGCGCGACGTCGACCTCGGCGACCATGTGGGCGTGGAGGGCGAGGTGATCACCTCGCGGCGCGGCGAGCTTTCCGTGCTGGCCGACCGCTGGCAGATCACCTCCAAGTGCCTGCGCCCGCTGCCGGAGAAGCACGTCGGGCTCACCGACCCCGAGGCGCGGGTCCGTCAGCGCTACGTCGACCTGATCGTCAACGACGACGCCCGCCGGATGGCGCGGCTGCGCAGCGACACCGTGCGCGCGGTACGCGACTTCTGGCACGACGAGGGCTATCTCGAAGTCGAGACGCCGATGCTCCAGCCGATCCACGGCGGCGCGACGGCCCGGCCGTTCAAGACGCACATCAACGCCTACGGCATGGACCTCTACCTGCGCATCGCGATCGAGCTGTACCTCAAGCGGCTGGTCGTCGGCGGCATCGAGAAGGTCTTCGAGATCAACCGCAACTTCCGCAACGAGGGCGCCGACTCCACGCACAACCCCGAGTTCAGCATGCTGGAGGCGTACGGCACCTACCTTGACTACAACGACATGGCCGACCTCACCCAGCGGATGTACCAGCGGGCGGTGGTGGCCGCGCTGGGCACGACCGTGGTCCGGCGCGACGACGCGGAGATCGACCTGGGCGGCGAGCGCTGGCCGCGGGTCACCCTCTACGGCGCGGTGAGCGAGGCGCTGGGCGAGGAGGTCGTCCCGGAGACGCCGCTGGAGCAGGTACGCAAGCTCGCCGACCGGCGGGAGATCCACTGGGACCCGAAGTGGGGCCAGGGCAAGCTGGTCCAGGAGATCTTCGAGGCGCTGGTCGAGCACACGCTCGTGCAGCCGACCTTCGTCATGGACTACCCGGTGGAGACCTCGCCGCTCACCCGCCAGCACCGTGAAAACCCGCTGCTCACCGAGAAGTGGGACCTCATCGGCTTCGGCACCGAGCTGGGCACCGCCTACTCCGAGCTGATCGACCCGGTGGAGCAGCGGCGCAGGCTCGTCGAGCAGTCGCTGCTCGCGGCCGGCGGTGACCCGGAGGCCATGCAGCTTGACGAAGACTTCCTGACCTCACTGGAATATGCAATGCCGCCGACCGGTGGCGTGGGCGTCGGGATCGACCGGATGATCATGGCGTTCACCGGTCGCAACATCCGCGAGACGATCCTCTTCCCGCTGGTCAAGCCCACCTCGTAAGGCGCTTCAGAGGGCTGCGGCGCCCGCCCACGTGGGAGGCGGGAAGAACCGCCGCAGCGCCTCGGCGAACAGACCCGGCGGCACCGACGCCGGGTTCAGCCTGCGTTGCAGGATCAGCCCCTCCAACTGGGTGATCACCAGCGCCGCGTCGTCCTCGGCGCACTGGGCCGTGCCCGGCCGCCGGCCGGGCATGAGCCCGGCTATCGCCGTCTGACCGGCGGCCCGGCGTTCGGCCAGACGCGCCATGAGTTCGGGTCGTGTCATTGCGTGACGGCGAAACTCCGATTCCAGGGCCCAGCGGCACGAGTCGTTGTCCGCGAGCGTGGCCAGATAGTCACCCAATGCGGCGAAGTCTGGATCGTCGGTACATTGCCGGATGATTTCCTCGATGTCGCGAAGATGACCTGCGGCATGAAGGTCGAACAACGTGAGGAAAAGTTCATCCTTTCCGGAAAAATGCGAGTAGAGCGCACCGATCGTGTAACCGGCCTGGGCGGCGATCTCGTCCACCGAGGCCCCGGCGTACCCGTGCTCTGCGAAGACCTGGGCGGCTGCGGCCAGTAGCAGCTCACGAGTGCGGGCCTTGGCCGCCGCCCGGGTCAACCGTAAAGGCGGTCCCATATCGTGAGTACTCCACATAGCGAGCGCTATGTCAATAGCGTGGGCTACTCATATGACCGTCGCCGCTTGACGACCTTTCTCAATCCCGTTTACCGTTCACGACGACGACGAGAGACAGACCACACTCACGCCGGGCATCGTCGAGTTCCGTGGTTGGCTGAAGGGGGCTCCGATGGCTTATCCAAGAGTGGATTTCCTTCACGACGATGACACTACGGAGGTGCATGGGATCGGACTCAGCGACGACGACCTGCTCCTGCTCGCCGAGCTGGCGAAAGGGGTCACGGTTGACCGCGTGGGCCGCCGGCTCGATGTGAGCGGCCGCACGGTGCGGCGCCGCCTGCGCGGCATCTGCGACCGCATCGGCGTGGCCACCGCCATCGAGGCGGTCGCCTGGGCGGCACGTCGTCAACTCATCTGATCTGGCGGCGCCGCCGGTCCCGCACTGACCGGACGTCACCGCCTGCTCTTCCCGGCCGGACTCCGCACAGTCGGCCGGAAACACCGCACACGGCCGAAAACGGCCGACCGGGCCCGTATCCGACGTCAGACCCGGCGCAGACCCTCACCCGCGCCTCCGCACGACACGGCACTCGGGCCGCCCAGTAAGACCCGCGGAGGAGCGCGTCAGTCGGCGATCCGCACGGCCCCGGCATACGGCCGGTTGCCGATGGGGGCGATGTGGATGACGTCACCCGTCTGGGGGGCGTGCACCATCATCCCGCCACCGATGTAGATGCCCACGTGATGCAGGTCGCTGTAGAAGAACACGAGGTCGCCCGGGCGTAGCTCCTCCCGGGGAATATGGGCGCCGGCCGTCCACTGGTCGCCGGTGTAGTGCGGCAGGCTGATCCCGACCTTCTGGTATGCCCACATAACCAGGCCGGAGCAGTCGAAGCCGTTGGGGCCCTCGGCGCCCCAGACGTACGGCTTGAGCTGCTGGGTGAGCGCGTACCGTGCGGCCTGCGCCGCCTTGCCGTCGCCGGGGATGGGCACCTCGACCTTGACCCGGCTGCCCGCCGAACTGCCGGAGCGCCGCATGGCCTCCTTGAACAGGTCGCTCTCGGCCTGCTCGACCAGCTTGCTGATCTTGTCGCGCTTGCCCTCGATCTCATCGACCAGCTCGGTGACCTCGGCCGTCCGGGCCTTGGCGCTCTCCCGGGCCCGCTCGGCGGTCTCCATGGCCTTGGTGACCTGGGCGACCTGCTCGCCCTGCTGCTGTTCGAGCGCGTAGGTGGTGGCGGCGCGGTCGAGGAAGGCGTCGGCGTCGCCGGTCGCGCCCAGGGCCATGGCGGGGCCCAGGCCGCCGCTCATGTACGCGTTCTGGGCCAGGAGCTGGGCCTTCTGGCGCTTGCCCGCGAGGTCGGACTCACTGGTCGCCAGCGTCTTCTTGGCGAGGTCCGCGGCCCGCTTGGCCTGCGCCAGCTTGACCCGCTCGCCGTTGTACCGCTCGGTCAGCGTGCCGATCTCCTCGTGCAGCTTCTCGACCTGAGCCGACAGCTCCTTCAGCGAGGGTTTGGGATCGGCGGTCGCCGCCATCAGCGGCGTGCCGATGCTCAGCGCCAGGAACGCGGCCGTGACGACCGCGAGGCGGGCCAGGCCGGTACGCCTGCCCGTGCTCCCCGTGCCCTCAGAAGCCGTTTCCGCGCTTTCTCGGGGCCCCCTGCGCCGCGGCCCGCCGCCGCCCGAACCGGAACGAACACTGCCACCCGCGTGCTTTCCGCCACGGCTGCGCGTGCGCGTCACCGACCAGCTCCTCTCATCGACGCCTACCGGGTTAGCTGACGGGTTCGGGCCGGAGGAGCCCTACCGGGCCGCCGTACGGCCGGCTCGGATTCACCCCAGGGGCGTGGTGGGTCCCCGGTTCCCCGCAGGGGATTCGGCGGTCAGCGATGGCTGACATCGGCCTGGACATTAGTGCACATGTGGTTCGCGCTCAACCAGAACCACGAAGTCTGTAGAGCTTTCACAACCGAAGTATCACGACGAGATCACGACTTCTGATGATCATATTTGCTGATTTGTCTGGGTCTGTGGGTGTTTAGGCAGGTCCGCGGCTTGTGTCGGGCGGCCGGGCCGTACGGCGGAACATGTCGAAGCATCACGAATCTCACCGTGACCGGCATGTCGCTCATCGTGTCTCGTTACGATCGGGGACTGAGTTACGGGGGAGCCGTAAAGGGAAGGGGGAAGCACGTACGCTGGACCTCCATGGAGCAGGTCACGGAGGGGCCCGGCGGGCCTGTCACGCGTGGCGAGGGGCACGAGAGGGCACGCGGTGAGGTCATCGTCCGGCGGGCGAGAACCGCTGACGTGCGCGCGATTCGCCGGCTGGTCGACATCTACTCGGGTGCGGGGCTGCGGCTGCTGAAGAAGGCCACGGTGACCCTGTACGAAGACGTACAGGAGTTCTGGGTGGCCGAACTGAACGGCAGAGTGGTGGGGTGCGGGGCCCTGCACGTGCTCTGGGAAGACCTGGCGGAGATCCGCACGGTGGCGGTCGATCCCGCGTTCAAGGGGTACGGCATCGGCCATCGCCTGGTGTCCGCGCTCATCGCCACGGCCCGCGACCTCGGCCTTGAACGCGTCTTCTGTCTGACCTTTGAAGTGAACTTCTTCGCGGAACACGGATTCCGCCCCATCAACGGCACACCGGTGGCCCCCGAGGTCTACGCGGAGCTGCTGGACTCGTACGACGAGGGTGTGGCGGAGTTTCTCGATCTTGAACATGTCAAGCCCAACACACTGGGCAACACGCGAATGCTCCTGCACCTTGAGGCGGACCCCAGGGGCTGACCGTGGGGAAAGGTGACTGTTGATCCCTATATCGATACGTTGTGCAGCAGCCAATGCATGTGCGCCTGACGACGCCGCATGCGCAGTCGAAGCGAGGTGACGCGGTGAGCACGGGACAACCGCCGTATCCGCAGGACGACCCCGAGCGCAACCACGCGGCGCGATCGTCGGGGAACCCTGATTACGGCCACTACCAGCAGGGTCAGGGCGGGCCTTCCGATCCTGACGCGACCATGGTGAGCGGCTACCGGGCCGACCCCGGATCCAACCCGCAGCAGCCCCAGTACGGCCAGCAGTACGGCCAGGACTATGGCCAGCAGTACGGCCAGCAGCCCGGATACGGGCAGCAGCAGCAGTACGGCCAGCAGGGCTACGAACAACAGCAGTACGGCCAGCAACAGGGCTACCCGCAGCAGCAGCAGGGCTACGGCGGGCAGCAGCAGTACGAGCAGCAGCAGTACGCCCAGCAGCAGCCGGACTACGGCCAGCAACAGGGCTATGGCCGGCAGCAGGAGGGTTACGGCCAGCAGCAGTACGGGCAGCAGGGGTACGAGCAGCAGCAGTACGGCCAGCAGCAGGGCTACCCGCAGCAACAGGGTTACGGACAGCAGGCTCAGTACGGGCAGCAACAGGGTTACCCGCAGTCCGGTTACGACCAGGGTCACGCCCAGCAGTACGGCCAGCAGGGCTACGAGCAGCAGCAGTACGCTCAGCAGCAGGGCTACCCGCAGCAGCAGGCCTACGGCCAGCAGCCGTGGGGCGCGCCCGGCTACGGGGCGCCGACGGCCCCGCTGGCCGAGTGGTGGCAGCGGCTCGTGGCGAGGCTGATCGACGGCGCGATCTTCGGCGTCGTGAACTTCATCCTCAGCTTGATCCTGAGCAGCCTCCTGATCACCTCCTACAACCCGACGACGGGAGAGTTCGGCGGCGGCTTCCTGCTGGCGGGCATCATGACCTCGGTCATCGGGGGACTGCTCTACGTCGTCTACGAGGTCGTCATGACCCGCATGCGCGGTCAGACGGTCGGCAAGATGGCCATGGGCATCCGTGTGGTCCCCGTGTCCGGCGCCACCGGCTCCGGCGGCCTGGACTCGACGACCGCCCTCAAGCGGGCCGGCTCCCTGTGGGGGCCGTACGTTCTCTACGGCGTCCCCTTCCTGGGCTACCTGCTGGGCCTGGGCGTCCTGGTGAACGTCCTGTGGCAGTTCTGGGACAAGCCGCTGCAGCAGACCCTCAGCGACAAGTTCGCCATGACCATGGTCGTCAAGGCCAGGTAGGCGTCAAGAGCGAGAAGTTCGGTGTCCGGGCCGGTCAGTGGCCGGCCGGGCCGCCCATAGGGCCGGTGGATCCCCACCGGCCCTATTTCGTGTTCAGTGAAGTGTCCAGATGAAGACGGACTTGACCCGCAAAATTGGGGCAGAAACGGGACAGGCCATCATCGGCGCGGGCGTGCCCGCGCGTGCCGCCGTCGCGAACAAGCGATCCCGGATTGGGACCGCGGACAGGTGACCATATGCGTGCCGGCAGAGGATCGCACAAGTGAGCGGGGACAGAAGAGCGGACAACGGGACGGACATGACGGCCATGCCGTCAGAGGACGGCTCCACCCGTAGTGCTTCTGTCGCGCATGATCCGCATGATCCATCGGCGGTTCCCGCCGAATGGTGGGAGCGGATGGCCGCGCGCATCATCGACGCCGTCCCGTTCGTGGTGCTCTATTACATTCTCTTCGCGGTGTTCTCGGCCCTCTTCGGCCCGGCGGACGTCATCGCCGCGGCGGCCGTGGATGGGGCCCGGGCGCATACCTCGCTTCCCCGTCTGATCGCCTGGTTGATCTCCGGAGCCGCCTTTGCGGTCTATGACGTTGTGCTGCATTCCCGGTACGGCCGGACTCTCGGCAAGCACGTGTTGCGGATCAGGCTGATCCCGGCGGGCGGCGGTGTTCTGACAACGGCCGCGCTGGCGAAACGCGCGGCCATGCTCCCCGGCCCGATGGCGGCGATGGACATTGCCGTGCTCAATCTCCTGGCCGGGGTCTTCCTGTTCGTCGTCGGGCTGTTCATCCTGGTGGACAAGCCCTCCCAGCAGGGGCTGCACGACAAGGTCGCGGGCACGATGGTGGTCAGAAGGCCGCGCTGACCGGGGTTTGCGGCCGATCATAGTGATCATCTGCGCATGCCGCCTGATTTTTCACAGACGTTTTACAGACTCCATCCGGTAAGCGGGCTGGAGAGACAGCCATTAAGCTGTGGTAGGGAGGAGGGCCGGAGGTAGTCGCCCCTGTGGCCTACACCGGCGGACGGCCGCGCTAAGGTCGTGCCCAGGAGCCCCCTTGGAGGCCCGGTCCGGCCGGTAGCGTGGCAGACCGGCACGCCTGGGAGAAAAGCGGGCGTACCCAATCTGACCAGGACCCCGACGTGAGGACGAATGATGGATGTATTGTCCGCCTTGTTACCGCCGGTCGTCGTGGGCGCGGCGTTCATCTACGGCATCGTGAAGCTCGTGCGTTCCGAAGCGGCAGCAAGGCGTGCAAACCAGCACGATGAGGCCCGCGAGCCTAACTGATCCTCTCACGCCCGGCCTCGGTCGCAAACCTCTTACCGAGTCGAATTGTGTCCGCGATCGGACGGGTATATGTTTGGCATCGAATGAAACAATGCCCAGCGAAAGGAAAGCCCTAGATGGCCAAGCAGATCCAGGAGATTCTCATCGACGACCTCGACGGGGGGGAGGCCAATGAGACGGTCGCCTTCGCGATTGACGGCACGTCGTATGAGATTGACCTCAGCGACCTGAACGCCAAGAAGCTGAGGGACGCGCTGTCGCCTTTCGTGCAGAGTGCGCGCAGGGCGGCTGCGGTGACCGGCCGCCGCCGCGGAGGCCGGGGCAGCCAGCGCGCGATGACGCGTGAGAAGAGCTCGGAGATCCGGGCCTGGGCCAAGGCCCATGGTCTTCCGGTCAGCGAGCGCGGGCGGATCGCCTCTTCGGTGGTGGAGCAGTACGAAGCCGCCCACTAGAGGCGGTGCGGAGCTGCAGTAGAGACGGCATGCCACGGCGACGTGCGTCGCCGTGCGCGGACGCGCCGGATCTCTGTCGGAGCGTGCGCTTATGACGGTCGCCTAAGGACCCCGGCGACCGCCATAAGCGCATGATCATCGGAGTCGCCCGAAACAGTCGTTCGCTTGGGGCGTATCGGGAACACCTCACCCCCGGTCAGTAGTTTCATAGAGGGTGAACGCCCTGCTCTTGGGGAACGTCTTCCCTGGGGCACCTCTTTCGGCAACAGGGCGAGGTTCGCCGAGCCAGGGCTACCATGCGGGATGACGAGCCCGGATCTCCCGGGCACGCCTGACCGCTCTGTGAGGAGCGACGAGATGTTCGAGAGGTTCACCGACCGCGCGAGGCGGGTTGTCGTGCTGGCCCAAGAAGAGGCCAGGATGCTCAACCATAACTACATCGGCACTGAGCACATCCTTCTTGGCCTGATCCACGAGGGTGAGGGCGTCGCGGCCAAGGCTCTGGAGAGCCTGGGCATCAGCCTTGAGGGCGTGCGCCAGCAGGTCGAGGAGATCATCGGCCAGGGCCAGTCGGCGCCGTCGGGGCACATTCCGTTCACCCCGCGCGCCAAGAAGGTCCTTGAGCTGTCGCTCCGTGAGGCTTTGCAACTGGGCCACAACTACATCGGCACCGAGCACATCCTGCTCGGGCTGATCCGCGAGGGCGAGGGTGTCGCCGCGCAGGTGCTGGTCAAGCTGGGCGCAGACCTCAACAGGGTGCGCCAGCAGGTGATCCAGTTGCTGCACGGCTACCAGGGCAAGGAGCCGGCCGCGGCCGGCGGCCCGCAGGAGGCCGCGCCCTCGACCTCGTTGGTGCTCGACCAGTTCGGCCGCAACCTGACCCAGGCCGCCCGCGAGGGCAAGCTCGACCCGGTCATCGGGCGCGAGAAGGAGATCGAGCGGGTCATGCAGGTGCTGTCCCGCCGTACCAAGAACAACCCGGTCCTGGTGGGCGAGCCCGGCGTGGGCAAGACCGCCGTGGTCGAGGGGCTGTCCCAGAAGATCGTCAAGGGCGAGGTGCCCGAGACGCTGAAGGACAAGCAGCTCTACACCCTCGACCTGGGCGCCCTGGTGGCCGGGTCACGTTACCGCGGTGACTTCGAGGAGCGCCTGAAGAAGGTGCTCAAGGAGATCCGCACCCGCGGTGACATCATCCTGTTCATCGACGAGCTGCACACCCTGGTCGGCGCGGGCGCCGCGGAGGGCGCGATCGACGCCGCCAGCATCCTCAAGCCGATGCTGGCCCGCGGCGAGCTCCAGACCATCGGTGCCACCACGCTCGACGAATACCGCAAGCACCTGGAGAAGGACGCGGCGCTGGAGCGCCGGTTCCAGCCGATCCAGGTGGCCGAGCCCAGCCTCAGCCACACGATCGAGATCCTGAAGGGCCTGCGCGACCGTTACGAGGCGCACCACCGCGTGTCGATCACCGACAGCGCGCTCGTGGCCGCCGCCCAGCTCGCCGACCGCTATATCAGCGACCGGTTCCTGCCGGACAAGGCGATCGACCTGATCGACGAGGCGGGTTCGCGGATGCGCATCCGGCGGATGACCGCGCCGCCCGACCTGCGGGAGTACGACGAGAAGATCGCCAATGTGCGGCGCGACAAGGAGTCCGCGATCGACGCGCAGGACTTCGAGAAGGCCGCCGCGCTGCGCGACCAGGAAAAGCAGCTCCAGCTCAAGCGTGAGCGCCGGGAGAAGGAGTGGAAGGCCGGCGACATGGACGTCGTGGCCGAGGTCACCGAGGAGCTGATCGCCGAGGTTCTGGCGACGGCCACCGGCATCCCGGTGTTCAAGCTCACCGAGGAGGAGTCCCAGCGGCTGCTGCGGATGGAAGATGAGCTGCACAAGCGGATCATCGGGCAGGACGATGCGATCAAGGGCCTGTCGCGGTCGATCCGGCGGACGCGCGCCGGGTTGAAGGACCCGCGGCGTCCGGGTGGGTCGTTCATCTTCGCCGGTCCGTCCGGTGTGGGGAAGACCGAGTTGTCCAAGGCGCTGGCGGAGTTCCTGTTCGGCGATGAGGACGCGCTGATCATGCTGGACATGTCGGAGTTCATGGAGAAGCACACGGTCTCGCGGCTGTTCGGCTCTCCTCCCGGCTATGTCGGGTATGAGGAGGGTGGCCAGCTCACCGAGAAGGTGCGGCGCAAGCCGTTCTCGGTGGTGTTGTTCGATGAGATCGAGAAGGCGCATCCGGACATCTTCAACTCGCTGTTGCAGATTCTGGAGGACGGCCGGCTGACCGACGCTCAGGGCCGGGTGGTCGACTTCAAGAACACGGTGATCATCATGACCACCAACCTGGGCACGCGGGACATCTCCAAGGGCATCGGGGTCGGGTTCGCGCGTAACAACGACGCGGAGAGCAACTACGACCGGATGAAGTCGAAGGTGCAGGAGGAGCTGAAGCAGCACTTCCGGCCGGAGTTCCTGAACCGGGTCGATGACACGGTGGTGTTCCACCAGCTCACCCCGAAGGAGATCATCCAGATCGTCGACCTGATGCTCAACCAGGTCGCCGATCGCCTGAAGGACCGCGACATGGGTCTGGAGCTGACCCAGGAGGCCAAGCAGTTGCTGGCCGACCGGGGCTACGACCCGGTGATGGGCGCCCGGCCGCTGCGGCGGACCATCCAGCGCGAGCTGGAGGACACCCTGTCGGAGAAGATCCTGTACGGCGAGCTGCGCCCCGGCCAGATCGTCAAGATCGCCATCGAGGGCGAGGGCGAGAACGCCAAGTTCACCTTCATCGGTGAGCAGGCGCCGGCGTCGCTGGTTCCCGACTCGGCTGCGTCGATCGTCGAGGCCGGACAGCGCTGAGCTGCCGGTAGATCGACCGATCGAGACCCCGCGTGGCATCCGCCACGCGGGGTCTCGCATTTGCGGGGCATCTTTTGCCGGGCCCCCGGTATCTCGCCACCAGATGTAGTACTACACTGCGTAGAGCGAATACGGCCAAGTCTGCTCCCAGTGGCTCACAAGTGGCCACCCATAGTGTGGCGTCGGCCCCCGGGGGTCACCCGTGCGGCGTAGTCCGCAATGGGCTCCAGGGGTGACGCGAAACCCGCTTTCCGGGGGGCATGCTCGGGCAGACCAGCCGAATTCGGCAGGGAGGGGATTCCCGCCCGGCCCCACAACGGGCGGCGGGAAGCGCTTCACACACGTAGCACGCTGGAGGCACCGGATGCGCATGCGCCACGACGACGGCACGCTCGTTCACCTGGCTTACAACGCCGGTGTTCACCCCGCCGAAGACCTGGAAAACCTGATCGCGCACCTCACCCGCTACGCGATGCCCGTGCGCAAGCGGCTCGGAGTCGAGCGGATGGGCGTCGGCCTGTGGCTCGCCCCCAGCGTGGCCGACCATCTGATCGCCGACCGCATCGAGCTGGTCCGGCTGCGTCGCTCGCTGGAGGAGCGCGGCCTGGAGGTCGTCAGCCTCAACGGCACGGGCGGCCGTAACCAGGAGTCGCCCGGTCCCGACTGGGCCAAGCCCGAGCGCTACCGCTACACCATGGCCCTCGCCAAGATCCTCGCCTTCCTGCTGCCGGACGACGTGGAATTCGGCAGCATCTCCACCATCCCGATCGGCTGGCGCCGTGACTGGCCGGCCGACCTGCACGCCATCGCCTCCCAGCGGCTCGAACGCCTCTCCCGCGAACTGCGCGGCCTGTACAGCGTGACCGGCAAGACCATCCGCGTCGGCTTCGAGCCGTGGCCGGGCTGTGTGCTGGAGACCACCGAGCAGGCCCTCGAACGCGTCGGCGGCATCGACTCCAAGCACCTCGGCGTCTGCCTGGACGCCTGCCACCTCGCCGGCGGCCCGGAGGAGCCCGGTACGGCGCTGCGCGAGCTGGCCCGGGCGGGAGCCCCGGTGGTGAAGCTCAACCACGTCCACGACCACGCTGGGCAGGCGCGGGGCGAGCTGCCGACCACCCGTTCGGTGCTTGAGGACACACTGAGGGCGATGCTGTCGGGCACCGTGGCGGGGACCGCGCACGTCGAGGTCGAGACCCACGACCTCACGCTGCCGGTCCGGGCCAAGGGGCCGGGCGCGCTCGTTTCCGCCCTCGCCGAGGAGCTCGACTGGGCCCGCCGCAACCTCACCTCGCTGGGCCTCCAGCTCGCCGCCTGACCCGCCCACCCGGCGCGAGACCCAAAAGCGAGACCCAGGAGCGAGACCCAAGGACTCAAGGGCGGCCCCCACGGTCGGCCGCCCTTGAGTGTTCCTGGCCCGCCTACGGCCCCGATCCTTGCCGGTCAGGGCCCGTTACGGGACAGCCCGGGGGTCAGGCCGGGCGGACGCTCGACGGGTCGTCGATCCAGTCGATACCGCCGAGCAGACCCGCCCCGCAGCGCTGGTTCACCAGCCAGCCCTGGCTCAGCGTCGAGGTACGCGTGGCGCCGATGGGCTGCTTGGCGCCACTGCCGTCCACGCAGCCCTCGCCGCGGGTGCGGGCCTCCTGCTCGATCTGGTCGCTGCTGGGGCCCTCGTCCCACGGGTCCGCCGAGGCGACGGCGGGCAGCGCGAACGCGCTCAGGGCCGCGGCGCCGGTGACGAACCCGACGGCCAGGCGGCGCACGATGGTTCTGTACATGATCGCTCCTTGGTAGGGGGGAACCTGCCTGTCCGATCATGCACGTTGTGTGATTGCATCACTACTTACCGTGACGGGAGGGTGTTGTTACCGAGCCTCCTGTTCTCTGTGAGACGCTGGGTTCAGCCGAGGAAGCCGGTCAGGGCGTCGATGACCGCCTGGGGCCGTTCCTCGGGGATGTAGTGGCCGCAGTCGGCCACCTCGATGACCTGGACGTCGGTGCCCTTGGCGGGCATCGTGTCGCGCAGGTTGGCGTAGTTGCTGCGGTCGCCGCCGAGGACGAGCATCGGGGCGGTGACGCGCCCGTAGGTCCGTTCGTCCTCGATGTCGCGGTTGAAGGTCTGGTACCACCCGTTGCCCGCGCGGATGGCGTCGGCGGTGGAGTACGCGAGCGCGTAGACCTGGCGGGACCGCTCGTCGATGAAGCCCGCGTCGTCGGCCTGGCGGTCGAACAGCCAGTCGCCCAGCAGGCGGTGCCGGCCCTCAAGGAGCTTCTCCGGCAGGCCACGGACCTGGTTGAAGGCGAACCACCACAGGAAGGAACGCGCGCCCTCCTCGATGACCGAATCGACGTGCTGGCCGGGCCCGGGGAGCAGGCGCAGGGCGGACCATGACTCGTCGGGGTGGGCGACGTCCAGGAGTGCGATCTTGGTGGTGGCCTCGGGGTGGTTGGCCGCGTAGGCGTAGGCGACCATGGCCCCGATGTCGTGGCCCGCGATGCTGACGGTCGTCAGGCCCAGGTGGCGGACGAGCGCGTGGATGTCGGCCGCCATCGTCTTCTTGTCGTAGCCGCCGGCGGGCTTGCCGGAGCCGCCCATGCCGCGCAGGTCCACGGCGATCACCCGGTAGCGGCGGGCCAGGGCGGGCATGACCTTGTTCCACTGCCACCACGTCTGCGGCCAGCCGCCGAGCAGGAGCAGCGGTTCACCGCCGCCGCCCTCGACGTAGTGCAGCCGCACGCCGTTCACCTCGGCGTGCCGGCTGGTGAACGTGCCCGGCAGCGAGCGCGCGAGGGCGGCGTCGCCGAGGGTGTCGTTCGCGGACATGGCGTCCCCTATCGTTCGACTGTACGGAAATCTCGTATGAATGACAGTACGAGATGTTCGTACAGTTGGACAAGAGGCGTGAAGCCGGTCGTACGAGAATCACGTACAGTTGTCCCGTGGCCGTACTGCACCATCCCGCCGCCGAAGAGATCGAACTGGTCGATGTGCTCGCCGCCCTGGGGCACCCGGTGCGCCTGGAGGTCGCCCGCGCGCTGGCCTCCGGCGAGGAGCGGTTCTGTGGCGAGATCCGGCCCGACGTGCCCAAGTCGAGCATGACCCACCACTGGCGGACCCTGCGCGAGAGCGGAGTGATCCACCAGCGCCGGGCCGGCCGCAAGCTCTACCTCACCCTCCGCCGCGCCGACCTGGAGGCCCGCTTCCCCGGCCTGCTCGACATCGTCCTCAGGTAGGCTGGCCGCCGCCGCTGCCCAGCCGGGCGGTGACCTCGATCTCGATGCGCATCCGGGGGTCGGCCAGGCGGCAGGAGATCATGGTGGCGGCCGGGCGGATGTCGCCGAAGTGCCGGCGCAGGGTCGGCCAGCACTGCTCGAAGTCGGCGGGTTCGGGCAGCATGTACGTCACCCGGACCGTGTCGGCGAGCGTGCCGCCCGCCTCGCGCAAAGCCTCCTCGATGTTGCGCAGGCACTGCCGCGTCTGTTCCACCACGTCCTCGGAGATCGTCATCGAGCGGTAGTCGAAGCCCGTCGTACCGGACACATGGACCCATCCATCGACCACGACCGCCCGCGAGTAGCCGATCCGCTCCTCGAACTCCGAGCCACTGCTGATCAATGAGCGTGCTGTCGTCATGGCACCGCATCCTCACAGCACGACCGGCGATATGTCCAAGATGAAGAGTTGACAGCACTGATATCTCTGGCGATATGGATCCGTCTCGCCCGGAGTTGGAGCTGCGCCACCTGCACGCGCTCATCGACGGCCCGGCCGCCCACCTGATCTACGAGGGGGACGCCGCCGACCCCTCCTGGGCCCGGCGGGTCCTCGCCCGGCACATCGGCTCCCTCGCGGGTTAACGCACCAGCCGCAGGGTGGGCGTACGGCGGGCCAGCAGGCCGAGCAGGAGCACGGTGACGGCGGCCAAGACGATCTGGGCCGCAGTGTCCAGGGTGGTCCTGGCGAAGACCACGCTGCCGAACAGGGTGTGACTCACCAGTGCGCCGCCCGCCAGCCAGATGGTGTGCGTCGCGGTCCAGTCCCGGGCGGCGGACCAGCGTACGGCGAGCCCGCCCGCCGTACCGGCCAGCGCGGCGGCCAGCGCCATGGGCACGAGCACCCACAGACCCTCTCCGACGGCGGGCGGCGTGCCCGACGGGATCAGCAGGGCCAGGAACCCTCCGGTGGCGAGCGCGGCGAGCAGCCCCGCGACGTACGGCCGTGGCGCCCGCGGCCCCGAGGCGCGGACCGTGCGGCCGGGAAGCACCTTGAGGGCCAGTACGGCGAGCACGCACCCCAGCGCGGTGACCCCGACCAGGACCGCCGCCGGGGCCTGGTACCCCGGGTCCATGTACGGCGGGATGAGCACCCGGACCATCGCCACGCCGAGCACGGCGACGACCGCCGTCCCGATCAGGCCGCCCCGGCGCAGGTAGGGGCGGTGGCGGTTGGCGGGATGGATCAGGTCGGTCAGGGCGATCGGGATCAGCACGCTGAAGACGACGTGGTACCCCGCCTGCGCCTCCCAGTAGGCGGTGTTGAGGCCGAGTACGCGTGGCCCCCACTCGGCCGCCTGGTACAGGTTCGGGCTGGACAGCGCCTGGAGGCCGATGCCGTCCTCGGCCAGCTCGTAGACCAGGCCCAGCAGGATCAGGCTCGGCAGGCCGCCGCCGACGCGGCGGACCGCCTCCCTGATCAGCAGCACGCCCGCGCCGTACATCGGCACCAGCAGCGGCAACAGCCACAGCGCCTCCAGCGACACCGCGCCGCCGGTCAGCTCCGCGCACACCGGCGCCAGCACGACCAGGGTCAGCGCCGCGCGCCGGGCTCCTCGCATGGCAGGTCCTCCGTGTTACTCAGTCGAGTAAAAGTTACCTAAGCTGAGTAACTGGAAGCAAGCGGACCCCGGATTGCGCTGGTCAGGGCCCCGCCGTTAGCGTTCTGGCGATGACATCGGCCGAGCACACCTTCACCGCGGCGGCACGGCGGACGCAGATCGTCGCCGCGACCATCGGCGCGCTCGCCGAGCTGGGCTACGGCCAGACCACCTTCAAGCGCATCGCCGAACGCGCCGGCCTGAGCAGCACCCGGCTGATCTCCTACCACTTCGCCGGCAAGGCCGAGCTGATGGGCGCCGTGGTGGCCGAGGTCTACGGCACGATGGATCGGTTCATGGCCGAGCGGATGACCGGCCTGCCGGACTCACGGGCGCGGCTGCGGGCGTACATCGCGGCGGTGGTCGAGTTCGTCGCGGAGCACCGGCCGCAGATGGCGGCGCTGATGACGATCTTCATGAACCACCGCGAGCCGGAGGGCGGCGGGCGTTCCTACGAACCGGGCGACGACCGCGTCGTGATCGGGCGGGTCGAGAGCATTCTCCGCCAGGGGCAGGCCGACGGCGAGTTCCGGGACTTCGACCCGTTCATCATGGCGGCGACGATCCAGCGCAGCCTGGACGGCCTGCCGTACCTGCTCCAGACCAGGCCGGACCTCGACCTCGCCCACTACACCCGCGAACTGCTGACGCTCTTCGACCTGAGCACCCGCGCCACGCCGGACTGAGCGCTCGCTCGTCACTGGGGGATGACGGCCAGCGGCAGGCGGTAGGTGCCATCGGTGAGGGCCTCGGCCAGGCCGTCGTGGACCAGGCCGTCGAGGGCGCGTTCGCGCTGGACGGGGTCGGACCACACGGCGTCCAGGGCGGCCTTGGGCACCGGGTCGTGCGAACCGCGCAGTACGGCGAGCAGCCGGCCCCGGCACTGGCGGTCGGTGCCCGCGTAGGTCTGGCCCTTGCGCGCCGGGCCGTCGTGCGGCGGGCGGCCGGCGAGCCGCCACCGGCACAGCGCGGCGATCGGGCAGTCCGCGCAGCGCGGCGCGCGGGCGGTGCAGACCAGCGCGCCCAGTTCCATGACGGCGACGCCCCAGGTGGGGGCGTCCACCGTGGGAAGCAGGCGGGTGGCGAGGGCGCGTTCGGCGGCGGTGGTGGCCTTCGGCGGGTACTCCTCGCCGCGCACCGCGCGGGCGAGGACGCGCCGCACGTTGGTGTCCAGTACGGGGTGCCGGCCGCCGAAGGCGAAGCTGGCCACGGCGGCGGCGGTGTACTCGCCGATGCCGGGCAGCGCGCGCAGCGTGTCGTGGCCGGCGGGCACCTCGCCGCCGTGGTCGGCGGTGATGGCGCGGGCGCAGGCGTGCAGGTTGAGGGCGCGGCGCGGGTAGCCGAGCCGGCCCCAGGCGCGTACCGCCTCGCCGGGCGGCTCGGCGGCCAGGTCGCGCGGGGCGGGCCAGCGGGCCAGCCACTGCGCCCAGACCGGCAGCACGCGGGCCACCGGCGTCTGCTGGAGCATGATCTCGCTGACCAGGACGCCCCAGGGGGTCGCGTCCGCACGCCGCCAGGGCAGGTCGCGGGCGTGCGTGCCGTACCAGTCCAGCAACGGCTCACGCAGGGGATTGGACTCGGCCACCAGTCGAACCTAGCGCAGCCCCCTGGACCAGAAGCCCGGGTTGTGCGGGATTGCCGTTGAAACGCCTGCTCAACGCCCAGGTTGTCGCCGACCGGCAAGGATTCCGCATACTGTGTGTATGGATCCGGACGCGTTCCGCGACGATCTCCGTGGGGTGGATCCCGAGATTTACTGGCGCCGCAGGATGGCGCTGCTCGTCGCCATGCTCATCATCGTCGCCGTGGTGGCCTGGGCCTGTTCCAGGACATCCGACGCGCACCGGCCGCCGGTCGCGCCGGCCGCGCCGGCCGCGCGGGCCACGCCCACCGGCCCGGACCCGCTGGCGGCGCTCCAGGCCAGCCCGCGCCCGGGGCCGTACGCGACCCCGGGCGCACGCAAGGACCCCACGCCGCGGACCTCCCCGACCCCCGCTCCCACGCCGTCACCGAACACCGTGACCACCCCCGCCACCCGCCCCGGCGACCCGTGCGCCAAGAGCGACCTGGTGCTGAACCTCCAGGGCGAGCAGCAGATATACCCGGGCGGCACGCGGCCGAAGTTCGTGGTGACCCTGGTCAACACCGGCGACGTCATGTGCAAGACCGACGTCGGGCCGCGCGCCCTGGAGGTCAGGATCACCTCGGGCGCCGACCGGATCTGGTCGACGTCCGACTGCATCAGCGGCGACGGCGTCGAGATCAAGCGCCTGGAGCGCGGCATCCCCTACGTGCGCCCGGTCGAATGGGACCGGCACCGCTCGGGCGGCCGTTGTGGTACGGCCCGACCGGGGGCGCGCCCCGGCACCTACGTGGCCGCCGTCTACGCCGATGACCTGCAAAGCCCGCCCAAGGCGGTGTTCCACCTCCGCTAGGCCGGGCGGACGCCCCGCACGTAGTAGAGCATGATCGGCAGCTCGCCTTCGTCCTCGACGGTGAAGCCCGCGCCGGGCAGCAGCCCGGCCAGCAGGTCGCGCGGGTCGTGCCGCATGGCCGGGCCGAACAGCGCCCCGGCGACCCGGGCCAGCAGCGGATTGGCCGGCGGCCTGGACTCGGCGATCAGCACCCGCCCGCCGGGCCGCAGCACCCGGAACATCTCCCGCGCGGCGGCGGCGCGGGCGTCCGCCGGGATGTGGTGGACGGCCAGGCTGGAGACCACCACGTCGAAGGAGGCGTCCGGGAAGCCGAGCGCCTGGCCCTCGCCCACCTGGTAGGAGCAGTTGGCGGGGGCCCGGTCGCGGGCGTGGTCGATCATCGCGACGGACGGGTCGATGCCGGTCACGTGCCCATCGGCCCCGGCGACCGGCGAGATGATCCGGCTCAGGTAGCCGGTGCCGCAGCCGACGTCGAGGACCCGATGCCCGGGACGGACCCCGGCCAGGGACGCCAGCCGGGTGAACAGCTCGCGCCGCCGCCCGAGAAAACCGGCCCGGGACACGATCTCGTAGGCGCGCGGACGGTCGATCGTCCCGCCGTGGTCGGCGTGCTCATGGTGATCATGCAGAGGTTTGCCCAATGCCATCCCATCTCTCCCCTCAGGCGAATCAGGTCGGACTATCAATTCTGCCCCTCCCGGCTCACCTGGCCACCTGGTTAATCACACCCGGTCGGCCTCCTCCTCCGGCAGGGACTCCGGCGAGCGCCGCGCCGGGGGCGCGGCGACGTACGTCATCGCCGCGCCGTCCGTGGCCGCCTGGTCCGCGCCCCGCCGTACCTGGAACCGCGCGTCGCTCAGCAACGTCGCCGCCCCGAACCCCGCCGCGCGCACGAACTCCGCCTCCTCGAAGTCGGTGCGGCCGGTGAACGCCGCCCCGCGGAACTCCGCGCGCTGCGCGAACCCGGCCTTGCCGAACCGGGCCGACCCCGAGAACACCGCGTCCTGGAAGTCCGCCCGGCCCGCGAACTTCGCCTCGCCGAACGCGGCCCGGCCGCCGAACTCCGCGTCGGCGAACCCCGCGCCCCCGGCGAACTCGGCCCCGCCGAACCCCGCGTCGCCGCCGAACCGCGCCTTGCCGAACCAGGCGTTGTCCAAGAACTCGGCCCCGCCGAACTCCGCGTCGTCGTGGAACACCACGTCGCCGAACCCGGCCCGGCCGCCGAACTCCGCCCCGCCGAACCTCGCCCGGCCCGTGAACTCCGCCGCGCCGAACTCCGCCTCCCGCTCGAACCGGGCCGCGCGGAACACCGCGTCGCCCCAGAACAACGCGTCACTGAACCTGGCGGACGCCGCGCGGCAGTCCTGGAAGTCGAAGTCGATGAGAGTGGCCCCGGTCAGATCGAGGCGGATGCCGGGCCAGAAGCGGTCGGCCGGCGTGGCCGCGCGGGCCCGGCGGCCTTGCGGCGGCGATGCGCAACGGCGCAGGTGGTCGGCGAGGATGCGCTGGGCGGTGAGCCGGACCTGTCGCTCCTCGTGCGGGTCGCGGCCCTGCGCGGGGGCCGGGCGGCGGGCCAGACGGGCGTGGTAGGCGCGCTGCGCGGCGCGGATCCTGCGAAGCCGTTCGTTCTCCCGGGGCGGGTGGTAGGGCATCCGGAGGTAGGCGCAGATCACGTCCGCGATCGTCTGCCGCAGGGCGGGGTTGTTCTGCGCCAGCCGTTCCAGCGCGTACAGGCCGGCCAGCCGCACCGGGGCCTGGGAGTGGCCGAGCTGCTCGGCCGCCTTGCCGTACCGATCGGTGTCGTGGCCGCGCTCGCCGAGCTGGAACGTACGGCGGGCGGTGTCGGCGTTGCGGGCGGTGTAGTAGACGGCGACCAGCGCCGCCGTACCGGTGGCCATGGTCAGCGCCCGGCCGCGCGTGGCGTCGATGGCCGCCGCCAGTTCCTTGCCGGCCAGCCCTCCGACGCCGTCGATGTGCTCCAGCACCCACAGCGCGCCGGGCCCGAGCACCCACACCAGCCCGGTGAGGAACACGAGCCCGGCCGCGGTGAGGACCGGTTTCGCGGGATCACGCATGAGTCGCACAGGCTCACGGTGCCCGAGGACCGGCGGCCCGGGTGATGGATTTGCCGATCATGGCGGCAATTCACCATCGGGGCACCCGGCGCACCGCAGGTTATCGACGCGGAGGTCAGACGTAACGTTCCAGAATGGAGGACTCGGCCAGCCGGGACAGCCCTTCGCGGACGTTGCGCGCCCTGGCCTCGCCGACGCCGCCGACCGACTGGAGGTCGTCGATGCTGGCCGCGAGCAGCTTCTGCAGCCCGCCGAAGTGGTTGACCAGCCGATCGACGACCGTGCCCGGCAGCCTCGGCACCTTGGCCAGCAGCCGGAAGCCGCGCGGGCTGACCGGGGTGTCCAGCGCCTCCGCGCCGGTGTGGCCGAGCACCTGGGCGACCTTGGACAGGTCGAGCAGGTCGCTCTGGGAGAGCTGGTCGAGGTCGTGCAGCGCGTCGGCGACCTTGCGCACGCGCCGCCCGCCGGCCGGGAGGTAGTCGCGGACGATGAGGTCGCGGTCGGGCTCGACCCCGGCCACCAGCTCGTCGAGCTGGAGCGTGAGCAGCCGCCCGTCGGTGCCCAGCTCCACCACGTAATCCTCGATCTCGCGGGCGATCCTGCGGACCATCTCCAGCCGCTGCGCGACCACCGCGACGTCGCGGACCGTCACCAGGTCCTCGATCTCCAGCGCGGACAGCGTGCCGGACACCTCGTCGAGCCGGAGCTTGTAGCGCTCAAGGGTGGCCAGGGCCTGGTTGGCCTTGGACAGGATGACCGCCGACTCCTCCAGCACGTAACGGATGCCGTCGAGGTACAGGGCGATGATCCGCATGGACTTGCTGATCGAGATGACCGGGCGGCCGGTCTGCTTGGCCACCCGCTGCGCGGTGCGGTGCCGGGTGCCGGCCTCGTCGGTCGGGATCGACGGGTCGGGCACCAGGTGCACCGCGGCGCGCACGATCTTGTAGTCGTCGCGCAGCACGATCGCGCCGTCCATCTTGGCCAGCTCGCGCAGCCGGGTGGCGGAGAAGTCGATGTCCAGCTCGAAGCCGCCGCTGCACAACTGCTCGACCGTGCTGTCGTAGCCGAGCACCACCAGGCCCCCGGTGTGCCCGCGCAGGACCCGCTCAAGGCCGTCGCGCAGCGCGGTGCCGGGTGCGACCTCGGCAAGGGTGGCTCTTCGCCGCTCGTCGATCCCCTTGTCGTTCGTTGCCACATGACCCCCGCTGGTCCCGCCTACGCATGACCCCCGCCGCGCTCTACCACACTCCAGCTTACCGGCGCGCCAGGAGATCGGTCGTGTCTCGTGGCACGGCCGGTGGAACGTCAGGTGACATGCCGGAGCGCGTCCCACACGTGCTCCGCCTCCGTGACGTCGAAACCGGACGCCAGGCTCGCCGTACGGTCGCCCACCGGCACCAGCGACGCCGGGCCGCCCTCCTGGACGTCGAGCGATCCGGCGGGCACCAGCGCCCGGGAGAATCCCAGCCGGGCCGCCTCCGACAGCCTCCTGCGCACGTCGCGGACCGGGCGCAGCTCGCCCGCCAGCCCGACCTCGCCGAGCACCACCATGCCGGCCGGCAGCGGCTTGTCACCGGCCGCGCTGGCGACCGCGAGCAGCACCGCCAGATCGACCGCCGGGTCGCCCAGCCGGATGCCGCCGACCGTGGCGGTGAAGACGTCGCAGCCGCTCAGCCGGGCGTTGAGCCGGCGCTCCAGGACGGCGAGCACCATAGTGACCCGGAACGGGTCGAGCCCCGAGGAGGTGCGCCTGGGCTGCTGCGCCTCGGTACGCGCCACCAGCGCCTGGACCTCGGCGGGCAGCGGGCGGGTGCCCTCCACCGTGACGGTGACACATGTGCCCGGCACCGGCTCGCCGCGCCGCGAGACGAACAGCCCGGTCGGGTCGGTCAGCCCGTCGATGCCGCGCTCGTGCAGGTCGAAGCAGCCGACCTCATCGACCGGGCCGAACCGATTCTTGATCGCGCGGACCAGCCGGAGCCGGGAGTGACGGTCGCCCTCGAAGTGCAGCACCACGTCGACCAGGTGCTCAAGGACGCGCGGACCGGCGATGGAGCCGTCCTTGGTGACATGGCCGACGAGCACGGTGGACATGCCGCGCTCCTTGGCCAGCCGCACGAGGTTGCCCGCCACCTCGCGCACCTGGGTGACCCCGCCGGGCACGCCGGTGGACTGCGCCGAGCCGATGGTCTGCACCGAGTCGACGATCAGCACGTCGGGGCGGACCTGCTCGACGTGGGTGACCAGCGCCGACAGGTCGGTCTCGGCGGCCAGGTAGAGGCGGTCCTGCAGCGCGCCGATGCGGTCGGCGCGCACCCGGACCTGGGCCGCGGACTCCTCGCCGGTGACGTACAGGACGGTCTCGGCGCGGGCGATCCGCGCCGCCGCCTCAAGCAGCAGTGTGGACTTGCCGATGCCCGGCTCGCCGGCCAGCAGCACCACCGCGCCGGGCACCAGGCCGCCGCCGAGCACCCGGTCCAGCTCGCCGACCCCGGTGGTGCGGGCCGCCGCGATCTCGGCCCTGACCTGCCCGATCGGCACGGCGGGCGCGGTTACCGCCCCGGCGGTCGCCACATGGACCCCGCCCTTGGCGCCCTCCTCCTCGACGGTGCCCCACGCCTGGCACTCCCCGCAGCGCCCGACCCACTTGGTGGCACGCCACCCGCACTCCGCGCAGCGGTAGCCGGGCTTTTGCGCAGTCTTGGCCATGCACCGCAGGCTAGCGGGCCGCGCCGACAATCCGGCCCACAAACAGGCCGACGAACCGGCCGACGAACCGGCCGACGAACTTCAGTAGCACTTCCAGCGCAGCACGTTGGGGTAGGCGATCTCCAGGCCGGGGGTCTCGGCGATGGCCTGGTCGGCGACCTCCGGCGTGAACTCGATCCGCAGCACCGCCTCCAGGTCGGCCCGGCGGTCGAAGACCATCCGCAGGTCGAGGGGGCGGCGCTGCCAGCCCTGGCGGGTCCAGAAGTCCTCCACGGCGCGGGTGGAGTAGGTCGGCACGGTACGGCTGAACCACCGGCCGAAGGCGCCGCGCGTGGCGTCCAGGTCGATCACGAAGGCCGCCCCGCCCCGCCGTACGACGCGGGACAGCTCGATCAGGCCGGGCTCGCAGCCGGGGCCGAAGAAGTAGGCCCAGCGGGCCACGGCCACGTCCACCGACGCGTCGGGCAGCGGCAGCGCCTGAGCCGATCCGGCGCGGACGCTGACGTTGGGCAGCGACGCGCAGCGCCGTACGGCGAGCGCCGCGAGGTCGCCGTGCGGCTCGACCCCCACCACCTCGCGTGCCACGTCGGCGAACGACGGCAGGTGAAACCCGGTGCCGCAGCCGATGTCGAGCACGACCGCGCCGGTCAGCGGCCTGATCTCGGCCAACGCGGCGTCGGCCCGGCGTTCCGGATCGACCGCGCGGTTCTCCAGCTCGTAGGTCCGGGGGTTGTTCCAGATGTTAGGGCTGGGAATGGCCCCTTTGGCGATCCGACCCATGGTGTCGAACCTTACGCGCTTCCCGGCCGAGTGACGTGCCCCACGGACACTATGACGCCACTGTTCGGCGCACCGGCTTAGTCTGGCTTATGTGCGGTGTCAACCGAATGCGGTGTCTACCGAATGAGGTCGCGAAGTGAGTGACGTGCTCCGGGTGCCCAGTGCCAAGATCGCGCTGTCGACCGCGTCGGTCTACCCTGAGCGCACGCCCGACGCGTTCGAGCTGGCGGCCCGGCTGGGGTACGACGGCGTCGAGATCATGGTGGGCGCCGACCCCGTGAGCCAGGACGTCGACGTCCTGGAACGGCTGGTCGATCACTACCAGCTTCCGATCCTGGCCGTCCACGCCCCCTGTCTTCTGGTGACCCAGCGCGTGTGGGGCCGCGACCCATGGGCCAAACTGGTGCGGGCGCAGAAGGCGGCCGAGCGGCTGGGTGCGCGCACCGTCGTGGTACACCCGCCGTTCCGGTGGCAGCGCGACTACGCCAGCGACTTCGAGACCGGCCTGGCCCGGATGCGTGAGGAGACCGACGTGACCTTCGCGGTGGAGAACATGTTCCCGCTGCGGGCGCGCGGCAACGAGGTCGTGCCCTACGCCCCGAGCTGGAACCCGGTAGACCACGACTTCCCGCAGGTGACGCTCGACCTGTCGCACACGGCGGTGTCCGGGACCGACGCCCTGGAGATGGCCGCCAAGCTCGGCGACCGGCTGGCCCACCTGCACCTGGCCGACGGCGTCGGCACGCCCAACAAGGACGAGCACCTGGTGCCCGGCCGGGGCGGCCAGCCCTGCGCGCCGATTCTGGAACGGCTGGCCACGACCGGCTACGGCGGACTGGTGGTGCTGGAGATCAACACGCGCAAGGCGGCGAGCCGCAGTGAGCGGGTGGACGACCTCGCCGAGGGGCTGGCCTTCGCCCGCCTGCACCTCGCGGCGTCCACGGCCGGCGCATGAGCGAGTCCGGCGCCGGGCGGGCGGGCACGGCGCAAGAACACGAGAGCGGTACGGCGGCGCGCCGGCGTCCCGGCAGGCGGCCGGGCACCGCCGACACCCGCGGCCAGATCCTGGCCGCGGCCAGCAAGATCTTCGCCGAGAAGGGGTTCGACAAGGCCACCATCCGGGGCATCGCCCGGGAGGCCGCGGTGGACCCGGCTCTCGTCCACCACTACTTCGAGAGCAAGGAAGGCGTCTTCGTCGCGGCGATGCGGCTGCCCGCCGACCCCGGTGAGGTGGTGACCCGCGTACTTGAGGGGCCGCGGGACCAGGTGGGGTACCGGCTGGTCAAGGAGATCCTGACGGTCACCGCCGAGCCGGCGGCCCGCGAGCCGATCCTGGCGCTGATGCGCACCGCGATGACCAACGATCAGGCCCTGGCGATGATCAGGGAGTTCATCACCCGGGCCATCCTCGGGCGGGTGATGGCGGTCGCCGGGGTGCCGCCGATGCGGATGGAAGCGGCGTTCTCGCAGATCTTCGGGATGCTGATGATGCGCTACATCGTGCGGCTGGAACCGCTCGCCTCGGCCAGTATCGAAGAGGTCGCCGAGCTGGTCGGACCTGCCATCCAGCGGTACCTGACGGGCGACTGACCAGACGGGGGTGCCCCCGCCCGCACAATACACCGAGCATTGTTCTAGCCTGGTGCCCTGTCGCCGCTGTGGGCGTGCGGCGGTCTACGCTGACAGCCAAGGTAGTTGTGGGAGGTCCAGGTGCTCCTGGTAGCGATCATCGGACTCGTGATGACCGCCGTGGCGGTGGCGCTGGCGGCCCGTCGCGCACTGTGGCTCTATCGGCTCGCCATGGCCGGCCAACCGGCGCCCGAGCGGGTGGCGTACGCCAGGGACAACGCGGGCGCCGAGCTGAAGGCCCAGCTCGTGGAGGTCTTCGGGCAGCGCAAGCTGCTCAAGTGGACGGCGTCCGGCACCGCGCACTTCTTCGTGATGTGGGCGTTCTTCATCCTGCTCACCGTCTACATCGAGGCGTACGGCGCGCTGATCCAGGGCGGGATCACCGGCACCCCCGACTTCCACATCCCGCTGATCGGCACCTGGGCGGTGCTCGGCTTCCTCCAGGACTTCATCGCCGCCGCCGCGCTGCTCGGCCTGGCCGCCTTCGCCGTCATCCGCGCGAAGAACTCCCCCAAGACGCTCGGCCGGGACTCCCGCTTCTCCGGCTCCCACCTCGGCGGCGCGTGGCTCGTGCTGATCATGATCTTCAACGTGATCTGGACGATGTTCCTGTACCGGGGCGCGGCCATCAACACCGGCGCCTTCCCCTACGAGGGCGGCGCGTTCGTCTCCGAGGCCACGGCGGCCCTGCTGCGCCCGCTCGGCGCGGGCGCCAACCAGACGCTGGAGCACGTCGGCCTGCTGCTGCACATCGGCGTCATGCTGGTCTTCCTGGTCATCGTGCTGAACTCCAAGCACCTGCACATCTTCACCGCCCCCCTGAACGTGCTGTTCTCCCGCCGCCCGGACGGCAACGGCGCCGCCCAGCCGATGCGCAGCGGCGGCAAGCTCCTCGACTTCGAGGAGGCCGACCCCGACACCGACGTGTTCGGCCGCGGCAAGATCGAGGACACCTCGTGGAAGGGCTTCCTGGACTTCTACACCTGCACCGAGTGCGGCCGGTGCCAGTCCCAGTGCCCCGCCTGGAACACCGACAAGCCGCTCTCCCCGAAGATGCTGATCCTCGACCAGCGCGACCACGCCTTCAAGATCGCCCCCTACCTGATGGCGAGCGAGGCCGAACGCGAGAACCTGCCCGAGGACGTACTCGCGCTGGCGGGCAAGCCGCTGGTGGGCGAGGACGGCGTGATCCACCCCGACGTACTGTGGTCCTGCACCAACTGCGGGGCCTGCGTGGAGCAGTGCCCGGTGGACATCGAGCACATCGACCACATCCTGGACATGCGGCGCTACCAGGTCATGATCGAGTCCAGCTTCCCCTCCGAGGCCGGGGTGATGCTGAAGAACCTGGAGAACAAGGGCAACCCGTGGGGCATGTCCGAGATGAAGCGCGCCGAGTGGATCGAGGAGCTGGACTTCGAGGTTCCGCTGGTCGAGGACAAGATGCCCGAGGACGCCGAGTACCTGTTCTGGGTCGGCTGCGCGGGCGCGCTGGAGGACCGCGCCAAGAAGACCACCAAGGCGGTCGCCGAACTGCTGCACATCGCGGGGGTGAAGTTCGCGGTGCTGGGGCCGATGGAGGCGTGCACCGGCGACCCGGCGCGGCGGCTGGGCATGGAGTTCCTGTTCTCGATGCTCGCCCAGCAGAACATCGAGACCCTGAACGACGCGGGCGTGAAGAAGATCGTCGCCACCTGCCCGCACTGTTTCAACACCCTCGCCAACGAGTACCCGCAGCTCGGCGGCACGTACGAGGTCGTCCACCACACCCAGTTGCTGGCTCACCTGGTGGAGGAGGGCAAGCTCACCCCGATCGCCCCGATCGACGAGAAGATCACCTACCACGACCCCTGCTTCCTCGGGCGGCACAACAAGGTCTACGCCCAGCCGCGCGACATCATGGCCAAGGTGCCGGGGGTGCGCACGCAGGAGATGCACCGGTGCAAGGACCGGGGGTTCTGCTGTGGGGCGGGGGGCGCGCGGATGTGGATGGAGGAGCGGATCGGCAAGCGCATCAACACCGAGCGGGTGGACGAGGCGCTGACCACCGATCCGGATCGGGTCTCGACGGCTTGCCCGTTCTGCCTGGTGATGCTGGGGGACGCGATCAGCGAGAAGAAGAACGCGGGCGAGGCCAAGGAGTCGCTGGAGGTCGTGGACGTGGCCCAACTCCTCATCCGCTCCATCAAGGGCGAACCCACCCCCACCCCGTAAGAGCTTCACAGGCCCGAAGGGCTTGGCCCTCGCTGCGCTCGGACGCCTTCCTGGTGTCGGGCTTCGCCCGACGTCGTGCTTCTCCCGCGCCGTGTGTCCTTGCCCAGGCCCTGTACGGCAGGCCCTCCTACCGCCGCCCCGCCGTACTCGCCTGAGCCCTGTGCCGGCGTTTCGCGTGCGTCGTGGCCCTCGCCGTACCCCCGCACCCGAGACGCCTTCCAAAGCTGGCGGCGCCGTCGTACGTGGCGCCTCTCCGGTATCGCCCCCTTCGGCGGGCCTGCGCGCTACCGCGCGCCCGAAGGGCTTGGCCCTCGCTGACGCTCGGACGCTTTCCCAGTGCCGGGCTTCGCCCGGCGTGAGGGCTTGCTGTGTGCCGTGCGCCGACGTTCCAGAGAAATTGCCCCTGGCCGACAGCCCACGGCCCGGGAAGCGCCCGAGGCCCTCGAACTCCTGGCCTGAGGGCATCAATGCGCACCAAGATCCCCCAGCACAATCGAACTATTGACCTCAAGTTAACTTGAGATCCTATCGTCCATGGTTATGAGCACAGCCAATATTGCAGACCAGGAGAGCCAGGCCGAAATCGAAGCGATCAAGCAGGTGGTGGCCAAGGTCGAGCACGTCCAGAACAACGAACTCCCAGACGAATTCATCGCCCTGTTCCGGGCTGACGCGATCTGGACGACAGGCCACGGCAAGCGCCTCTTCGGCCGTGATGCGATCTCGACCTTCACACACCAGGTACTTCCTGGAGGAATGCAGGGCGCGACGGTCACGTTCGAGATCGAACACGTGCTGTTCATCCGTCCCGACGTCGCAGCCGTGAAAGTGCGCCAGGTCTACCGGAACCTCGACGGGACGCAGGACGTGGGCACGCCAATGTTCGTCATGGCCAAAGAGGACGGGCAGTGGCGCCTGACCGCCTGCCAGAACACCATCGTCGCCGACACCGACTGATCGCATTCGATGGCGACACACCCCCAGCGGAAAACGCACGCCAAGACCCCGCCCAGCACGTCAGGTGGGGTCTTTTCGCGGGGCTGATGCACCTCTGGGCCGCCCATCGTCGCATTCGAGGGACTTTTAGTCGGCCCGACTTGGATCTTAGGCCCTACCATGGCACCATCGGCCAGAAGGGGCGTGTCGGGAATCAATCACTGCTAAGGGGTGCGGATGACTGGCAAGGCCCTCGATTATTTGACCATCATCGGTGCCGGAGCTCGGATCCGGACGTGCCCCCCCAGGGCGGGGCGCGGACGACCGGCGGCGGCGATGGGCATCAAGATCCAGCTACCCGGAAGTCATCATCTGCCTTGCATCACGAATATACTCGATCCAACTTCGCCCACTCGAATAAATAAAGGCCGGATGTAAAGCCGTAGACCGAGAGGAGTTATTCCCCTCTCGGCCATCTAGCTATCTACTATATATCGGACTTCAAATCCTGGCCGTCGGTCCGACTGCTAGACGTAGCGGAATGTCTGTTGTTTTGGCTGTATAAGTGGCCAGGGCAGGCCAGGCCAGGCCATCCAGGCCGGGCCATGCCTTACCGTTGTGCATGAGAGTGACCCATACGCGGGCCGTATGCCACCCATGCTCACCACCACCTGTGTAGTAGGCGTACTTCGCCGAGATACTGACCTCAACACAGACCAGGCTGCTCTGCGGAGGGAGTGCTGTGCGTCACGCTTTCGATACCGCGCTGCTGTCCATCATCGGCTATATCAATCGAGTAGTGTTCACAGTCTCCAGAGGCCGGTTGGTGTTCTATCGGATCCACGGCATGCCGGGCGCACGTCTCACCATCAAGGGACCGGACGCCCCGCTCGGGGAAATCGTGATGGTTTGCTACCTCCGGGATGGCAATGACTGCATTGTGCTCGCTGCTGAGAGCGAGACTCGACTTCCGATCGCCCTGCGCACAGCTACAGCCGCAGCACTCTTCGACCAGGAGGTTCCGGTCGATGTTGCCTTGCTTACTAAGGATGCGGAGCGTGGTCCGGTGCTCAAACGGGTCCTCGGCAAAGCTTCCATCTATGAACGGCATCAAGTGACGAAGTACCATCAAGTCCCCATAGCCCGACTGGCGCCGCATGACGTGCCGCCAGCGTCCAGGGGCTCAGGCACATTCGTCCAACTTTCCTGAACGCACTTCCTCTGGGCAGATCCTGTTCCAAGCATGGCGCTGTCGGCATCATTGTGATCACAAGCGCAGTAGTCGTGCCATGGGCCTCGCGTGGTTCACATCGCCCAATCGTGGCTGCCGTGGGCGGCATGAACGCCTGGGATGGCGTCCAGCTCGTCGCCCGTCAAGCACACCACCACCGGCAAGGCGCAGGGCTGGAGCGCCCGCTCCACGCAACTCCTGGTCATAACGTCGTTTGCGCCAGTTCCTCAAGCTGATCAACGACACTGTCGATCGGTGCACCGGCATCGATCTCGACAGTGCAGGTGGCCCTGAGCAACGGCTCCACGTCGGCCAGGTCGCACAGGATGGCCTCACGTTCCTCGGGCCGCTTACCGAAGGGGTTGTTCGTTCGCGACGCGATGCGCGCAAGCATGATCTCAGCGGGAGCGCTGAGCAGGACGATGTGGTCGAACTGCGGGTAGAACCGCCCCTGATTGGTCTTACAGCCGGCCACGAAGAGGGCACCCTCACGATGGCTGGCGAGCAGGTCGCCGATGGCCGGCTCCCGCCATACCCAATCAGGGGATCCGTCCGGCAGGATCACCCAGTGGCTCCACCGGTCGCTGTCCGTGTCGACGGCGCGATGGCCCCGGGCTGCCAGCATCTCCAACGCGGTGGACTTGCCAGTGCCCGACATCCCCGTGACCAAAATCTTCGCCATCAGCCGAAACTACCGCGCCGCCCTGACCACGGTCAGCTCACGATCTCCTGCAATCCGAATGGGCAGTGGGCCTGGATCACCGAACAGGCCGCCGCCGTGGCCGATTCGATTGCCGGACTGCTGGAAAAGAGAACGAGATGAACGATCCGCTCGCCGCAGTGTTGCGGCGTGGCCTCGCCGAGACGTTGGCCGGCGGGGACCACCTGCACGACCCTCGATGGCGGGCCGCGGTGGAAGGCGTCGAGCGGCACGCCTTTCTCGGAGATGCCGTGTTCCGCCGCAGGGACACCTCCGAGGGCAGCCTGTGGGAGCCGGTACGCCGATCCGATGTCGGCGCGGACGAGTGGCTTCGGATGGCGTATGCCAACGAGTTGTGGGTGACGCAGATTGACGGAGTGTCCGCCACCGATGCCCCTGGACCGATGACCGGCAGCCCCACAAGCTCCTCCTCGATGCCCGGCGTGGTGGTGCGGATGCTGGAGATCGCCGGGATCGGTGAGGGTGACTCCGTTCTGGAGATCGGCACGGGGACGGGCTACTCCACCGCGCTCATATGCCACCGGCTCGGCGAAGATGCCGTCACCTCGATCGAGTACGACCCCGCCGTGGCGGCCAGGGCGGCGGCAGCTCTGGCCGAGGCCGGATACGCTCCCACCCTCGTCCAGGGGGATGGCCTGCTCGGGTATGAGAAGAACGCCGAATACGACCGGGTGATCGCCACCTGCGCGGTGCGGTACATCCCCATGCACTGGATGTGGCAGGTCAAGGACGGCGGCACCATCACCGCGCCCGTCGCGGGCTGGATGCACAGCACCGTGCTGGCGCACCTCACCCTGGCCGACGACGGGACGGCATCTGGTCATTTCTCCCCTTACGGCATCGCCTTCATGCCGGCTCGCCAGCACCAGGCCCCTCTTCGGCCCTCTGCGCTGTACCTGCGCCACGGTGACGAGCGGGAGAGCCGGATCGACCCGCGTGCGCTGGAGGGCGCGACCGGGCGGTTCGTCGCCCAGCTCGCAGCGCCTTCGGCCGAGCTGATCGGCGGCGGTGAGCATGTCGTGTTGCTGGATGTGGCCACCGGTTCGCAGGCCAGGATCGGTCCGGCATCAGCAGGCGGATGGACGGTGTCGCAGCGCGGGCCGCTGCGCCTGTGGGATGCCGTCGAAGACGCCATCCTGATCTGGCAGGCGGCGGGCAGCCCGCCATGGTCGCGGTTCGGCATGACCGTCACCCGCGACGACCAGCACGTCTGGCTCGGCGCCCCAGACGGGCCGGCCTGGCGGTTGCCCACGGCGTAGCGCATGCCGCCCGGGAGCCGGGGTACGCCGTTCGGTCTCCTGAGCGGGGCTTCTGCTGTGCTGTGTGTTCTGGTCCAGGCTCTTGTACGGCGGGGCCCGCCTACCACCGCTTCGCCGTGCTCGGTTGCGTCCTGGTTTCCGGTGTTTCGCGTGTGCGGGGGCCGCTCGCCGTACCTAGCACCGGCTCCTCGGTCCAACGGTGGCTGCTAGCGTGACCGGCCATGCGTCCGTTTTCGACTGGGCACTCTCCGTCACTGGCGGAACTTCAGCGATATGTCGTCGCGATGGAACGCGCTCGCCACCTGGATGACAGCACCCTGATGGAACAGTGCCTGCACCTGGGCGAAGAGGCCGGCGAGGTGTGCAAGGCGGCGCGCAAACACGCCGGGTTGCTCATCGACCCGGCCGGTACGAGCCGGGATCTCGGTCATGAACTGGCCGATGCCCTCATTTTCGTGCTGGCGATCGCCAACAGGGCCGGCATCGATCTGGACGCCGCCGTGACCGATCGGCAGAGCGGCGCGCGCGTGTCCCTGACCACCTTGCAGGAAGCGGCCGGTCAGTCCAGGGGCCGGCTTGCTGACGCTTCTGGTCTCGTCGAACATGCGGTGAACCTCGTCGCCGCCGTTGGCGCGGTTTGTGCCAATGTGAGCACCCGCAAAGTAACCAAGCAGAGCGATGCCCTGGCCGCTGAGCTCGCCGAGGTCCTGCACGCCCTTGCGGTCATCGCCAACCACGCCCACATCGACTTGGACGACGCATTGTGGGCCAAAGAAGAGATCAACGAGCAGCGCACCTGGGCCCCTTGACGTGGGCGATGAACGCCCGCCAATCGTCTGGAGTGGGGCAGAGCATCGGGTCGGTGGGATTCCTTGCTGCCCCTACTCCGATGACTCCGGGGATGTTGTCGGCGACCTCGACGCAGTTGCCGCCGCCGCCGCTTGACCTACGGCTCTTTCTCCAGACGGCCATGGAAAGGCCGGTGCTGCTCACGTCTGCTGCATCCATTGGTCAGCGAAGCCCCCACCCTTCGCGGGGATGGGGGCCTGTCAGGGTGCTGGCTAGGGGGTTTTCCCGTTTTTGATGCCTGTGAGGAAGGTCCGCCATTCGTCTGGAGTGAAGCGGAGCGCCGGGCCGGTGGGATTCTTGCTGTCCCTTACTCCGATGACTCCGGGGATGTTGTCGGCGACCTCGACGCAGTTGCCGCCACCATCCGCAGAGTAGTTGCTCTTCTTCCACACGGCTGAGGAAAGGTCGGCGCTGCTCAGTTCTGTTGCATCCATTGGTCCCGCGCTTTCGTGATCAAATCTACGGTCTCATCGGGACGGAGAGCCTCGGTCCGTATCCTGTCATATCGGCGCCAGATCAGGTGCACCAGCTCTGGCTCTGTGGACACCTCGCCATGTCCGGCCGATTCTATGGAGACGGCAGTAGGCTGACCATCGGATTCCGCGATGATGAACCCACCGGCCAGACCGGCGTAGGTGCGCGCGCCTGATGGGACGACCTGCACTCTCACCCAAGGCCTCGCCATCACCTCCAGTACGTGATCGAGTTGTTCGATCATGATCTGTGGAGTGCCGACCTGGCGGTACAACACCCCCTCATCAAGGAACACCCAGAGCTCCGGCGGCTTCGCCCGCTCCAAGGCGCCCCTGCGATCCATCCGCGCACGTACCCGATCTTCGATTTCGTGAGCGGGTGACTCACCGCCCGCAATGAGGGCGCGGGCGTACGTCTCTGTCTGTAGCAGGCCCGGAATCACCAAGGGATCCCAGGTCCGGAGCACCTCGGCCTCGGGCTCGATCTCGTCTTTCCATCTGGCGAACCACAGCGGGCCTGTCGGGGCCTCGTTGATGAGGCGCCAGAGTCGAACAAAATACCCATCGAGCCCAAAAACCTCATCGCACCTCTCGGCGAACACCTTCTGTGGGTTTCGGGTACCTCGCTCGATATGACCGATTAGCGAATGCCCATACCCCAAGTGGGCCGCGAGGCTCCGCTGGGTCCAGCCCTTTTCTTCGCGACGGCGGCGCAGTTCGGCGCCGAAACGGGTCTTAGGGGAGTGCGGCTTCTTGGCCATGGGGGGCTCCATTTCCCTGGCGACCGACAGGCTGGTGACGGCATCAGACATCTGGTGACACGCTGAGCGGCCAACAATCACCAAATTGTCGCGCGGCTCGGCCGGACACGAACGCCTGACCTCGGGCACATTAGCAGCACTCGTTGGACGTTTTGAATGACGGATACAATCATGAAGCCTGCACGACACTCGTCGACAGATATGCGACAACCGATAAATGGGGCAATTCTCTGGGGCCGAGGGGTGGAGGCCGCCTAATGGCGCTGATGGTCCAGGTCTCCAGGCTCGGTACCGGAGGGTGGGTGCGTATATGGGACGACTGTGACGAAACCAGCCATGGCGTTCATATGTCGCGCAGAGCGTTCAGCAGGTGGCTCACGGCGGTAAAGGACGGCACTGCCGCACCGGAGCGGTACGAAGACCTGCTGAGGCTGCACATCGGTGACCTGATAGCCGGCCCACGCTCTCACATCGTCACCACAGGAGATTCCTGGAGCCGCTTTGTACTGGAGGCCAGGCGCGGAGCATACGACGAATTCCGAGCCCAGATGTGACCGATCGTTCTGGCGGCCTGAGCGCGACTTCGACCACCTGGGCGGCATGGCAGGCAAGGCGCTCAGGCGCGGGGCCCGGTTGGCGGGCCTCCTGCTTTCTCCGAAACAGAACTCATCGGGCGTAGTGGACACTAACCAGTTGGGCGGCTTTCAGCCGGGTACATTTAGCTGGTGGTGCATCCTCAGGAGAAGCGATGACACATCACGGGGGGCGCGCTCGCTACGATCTTCGATTCGCATCTCGCCCGCGCGCCTTGATAATTCAGCCGACCACTTTGTGCAACCTGGACTGCCAGTACTGCTACCTACCTCATCGCCGTCTCAGAAGCGAGATGCCGGTGGAGGTGTCCAGAGCTGTCGCCATATCAGTGGAAATGATGGCCGATATGGAACATCCCCTGGAGATCGTCTGGCATGGAGGAGAGCCGCTCGCCCTCGGAGCCCGGAAGTTCACGGCCTTGCTGGAGCCGTTCGAGGAGCTGCGCCGCGCCGGGCTTGTCAGCCACTGTGTCCAAACCAACGCTACCTTGATCAACGCCCAATGGTGTGACCTCGTCGTTGCCTACGGCATCCAGGTAGGCGTCAGCATCGACGGTCCCGCAGAGCTGAATTCCGACCGCGTGGACATCGCGCAGCGGTCGGCTTTCGGCCGGATCACCCGAGGCATCGCCCTTCTTCGGGAGCGCCGCATCCCCTTCTCGGTGATCTCGGTGGTGAGCCCGCAGGCCGTCAATAGACCAGAGGAGGTTCTCGACTTCCTGGCCTCCCTGGGAACCCGCTCTGTGGGGCTCAATATCGAGGAGCTTGAGGGAGTCAACACGACGAGGCCGTCTGTCACGAGGGGGCAGGCCGAAGAGTTCTGGTGCCGGACACTGATGTGGTCCCGTGAGCACGGGCATCCGATGCGGATTCGACAGGTCGAGCGTCTCGCGCACTACCTACGCCTGCTCCGCGAGGGCCGTGAGGCCCACTGGGACCAGCACCTCCTGGACCCGATCCCCACAGTTGCCTGGAATGGGGACGTGGTGCTGCTGAGTCCGGAACTGGCCGGCATCACCGACCCGGCTTACGACGACTTCCTGGCCGGCAACGTGCTGTGGCAGTCCATCCCTGCGATCCTGGAAGATGCCCATCGCCTTCGTTATGTTCAGGAGTTCCTGGACGGCCTGGACGGCTGCGAAACCACATGCGACCTCTTCTCCTGGTGTCGCGGTGCCCAGGCAGGCAACCGGTACTTCGAGCACGGGCGTTTCGACCGGACTGAGACCAACTACTGCCGTGTTTCCCGGCAAGCCCTGGTAACGGCACTGTCCGACATAGCTACTCGAGAGGAAAACGGGTGACGATCCTAGAGCGGCTCGCTGCTTCGCGGGCGCCGGTCATGATGGAGTTGACTTCCAGCGGTCCTTCTCCGATCGATGGATTCGACAATCAGCCTAGTTGGGACAACTGGAAGAAGAGCCCCGGACCCTTTGACAACCGCCCGAGCTGGGATAACTGGAACAAGAAGTAGGCTCAGGTCACCGGTGCCGTCGTGGGGTGCCATGACACCGGCCGCTGGAGCTACAATGGAGACAAAGCGATGGAATGCAGCACAATCCGAGGTGTGCAGGTTCTGCTTCCCGCCGTAGAGGAGGAATTTCTCACACCTACGAACTCGCTGGACGTGGGCAAAGAAGGAAAGCTGGTCGAGTTCGCCTATACAGGATCCGGCCTGCGTCAGCTTTCCCTGAACGACGTAGCCCTTTCGACCGGGCGCATTGCCGGCCTCCGGGCACAGCGTGTGGTTTTTCGCGGCCTGCGGTTGGCCTCGATTGAGTTCGTTGATTGCGAACTATCCGAGCTGCGCTGGAGTGATAGCAAGCTGTCTCGGGTGAGGTTCACCAACTGCAAGTTCCTCGGAGCCGTGTTCGACGATGTCACTCTAGACGACGTGCTGTTCGAACGATGCCGGCTGGACTATGCCACCTTCATCAGTCGTCCGACCTCGAAGCGCGGCCGGGCCGCAGGGAGTTTGATCTTCACAGAATGCTCCCTGCACGAGGCGACCTTCACCGGCGTGGACCTCGGCGGCACCCTGTTCGACGGCTGCGACCTGCGGCGTACCGAATTCGTCGGCGGCCATATGCGTGGGTGCGACCTGCGTGGCCAGGATCTGTCCGCCATCCGCGGTACCAGCTCCCTTAGCGGGGTCACCATCGAGCGCTCGCAGGTCCACCAACTCGGTGAGGCACTGGCGGCCGAGCTGGACGTCACCTACGGCGAGGATGCCTAGCGGTTCGATTGAACGGGGGAACAGCGTGGGCATTCGCTTGATCTCTGATTCCTTCGCCGACTTGATCGGACGATGTGAGATCGCCACGGTTCGCCAGACCAGCGGAAATGAGGATGAGGACTACGACGAAGGTGCAGTAGTCCCGGTGGACGACTGGCAGCCTTTGACAAGGGAGGAGGCCGATCGGTTTCGGGCGCGGGATGCGACGGAGTCCGGCCGCCTTGTCGAGCTGGTGCGATGCGAGTTGCCATTGTTCGGCCCAGGCGAGCACAGCCGGCGGGACGCGGCGGCGGGGCTCGACCCGCTCAACGGCCGCTGGCCGACCGAACTCCTCGGGTGCGTGCTGAGCCGTGGAGGTCTCACGACCACGACCAGAGACCACTCGATCGATCAGCGTATCGGGCTGCACGTGGACAACTTCGATCGGCGACCGCAGGCGACCCGGCACCGTTCCCGCCGTCGGCTGGGCGTCAACCTTGGTCCAGGACCAAGGTACCTACTCCTCGGCGATCGGGACATTCAAGAAATACGCCAGGAGCTGTATGGGGTGGCCGCAGGCGAGAACTGGCCGCACACCGATGACGTACGCCGCTATGTCGCGGAGGGACGGCCGCTACGCTGCCTGCGAATCCGGCTTGAGCAGGGAGATGGATATCTCGCACCGACCGAGTTGCTACCACATGACGGATCCACCTTGGGTACGGACGCGCCCTCTACAGCGGCCTTCTGGCTGGGTCTCGAACAGCCGGAACCTCCTCGCCCGTAGCCCCGCGCCGGTACGGCGGACGCAGATTTGATGGCGTCATCGCATTCAGCATCGATGTAAGGGAAGAACGTGACTTCGGACGCTGTCGTGCTTCGGCGGCAGCTCGCTGCGCGGGTCTTTGACGATGAGGAACTGCGTGGATCGAGCTGGCGGCCCGCTGTTGAAGCGGTCGCGCGGGAGGTGTTCGTGGGGGATGCCGTCTACCTCAAGGAGACCGGCGATGGGGGAACCGTCTGGAACCCGGTTCACAGGCAGAGAACGTCCGGCGAATCCTGGCTGCGGATGGTCTACCAGGACGAGACGTGGATCACCCAGGTCTCAGGGATCGCCGCCGTCGATGCCCCTGGAGGGGTGACCGGGCCGCCTACCTCGTCTTCCACCATGCCGAGTCTGGTGGTCAAGATGCTCGAAGTGGCCGGTATCGGCGACGGTGAGAAGGTGCTGGAGGTCGGTACTGGTACGGGGTACTCCACCGCGCTCATGTGTGAGCGGCTGGGTGAGGAGCTGATCACCAGCGTCGAATATGACCCACAGGTGGCGGCTCGCGCCCGCGCGGCGTTGGAAACGGCCGGGTATGCCCCCACCCTCGTTATCGGTGATGGTCTGGTGGGGTACGAGAAGAATGCCGAGTACGACCGGCTGATCGCCACCTGTTCGGTGCGGTACATCCCGTTTCTGTGGATGTGGCAGGTACGCGACGGTGGCACCATCACCGCGCCCCTGTCGGGATGGATGGGAGGCTCGGCACTGGCGCACCTCACCCTCGCCGATGACGGAACCGCCTCTGGCCACTTCGACTCCCACGATGTCGCGTTCATGGCCGCGCGTCCGCATCTTCCTCCGCCGAGGCCGACGGTGCTTCATCTCGGCCGGGGTGAGGAGCGCAGGTGCCGGATCGATCCCAACCTGCTCACCGGCTCGACCGGGAGGTTCGTGGCGCAGCTCGGCGCGCCGTCGGCGGATCTGATCAGCGACGGTGACGAGGTGCTTCTCCTGGATGTCGCCACCGGCTCTCAGGCCACCACCGAGCCGGCCGGGAACGGCTGGACGGTACGTCAGCACGGACCGTTGCGCCTGTGGGACGCCGTTGAAGAGGCTGTGGAAGTGTGGCTGAGCGCGGGTTCGCCGCATCAGTCGGGCTTCGGGCTGACGGTCGGTCGAACCGGGCAGCGGGTCTGGCTCGGGGACCTGGATGGCCCGAGTTGGTGGCTACCGGCCTGACGGGACAGGCGCGCTGCCGCTATAGGTGTACTAATGACCGGGAACAGGGCGCGGGGCGGCGATCGGGCCCGATCGCCGCCCCTGACATCGCCGGTGGGTCAGACGATTCTGATGGCGGTTATGCTGACGCCGTTCGGGTGGTTCGGGAAGTGGAATACCGTCCACTTGCCGATCGGATTATCGGGCTGCCACCTTCCGTCCCCGTACCACTGGACGCGGTTGTTGCCCGTCGAGATCTTATGCAACCACGCGCCGCCGCGGAGGCCGGCCGTACCGCCATTGGCGTAGCACCTGTTCTCATAGCCGCCGCCGTCGAAGTGGATCTCGATCTCCGTGAAGTCGCTGCGGCCGCAGTTGACCTGGTTGATCGCGAAGGCGGCCGGTGCGTTGACGATGAGTGCGGCAGCCGCGACGACGGACGTCAGTGTCGTCAGGATCGCCTGTTCGGCGATTCACTTCATGGAAATTAACCTTTCCGTAGGCCGGGGTTCAGGCAGCCGAAACATTTGCTTCCTCAACGAGCTCGTTGAATACCTCGGGAGCTGCGTTACCGCTTTCTCATTCCGTGCTTTGGCAGCGCTGTCGGCGATTTGCCGAACAGCTCGATCATCATCGCCTAAATGACCATCTGACAGCCCGATCGGTATCCATATTCTGCTCATTCACGGAAATGCCTCGACGGCCGGGCGGTGCCTGCCGGCGGGGTGCGCAGGGAGCGGTGCGTCGCCATCGTCCGGGCGGTGGCGTTCGTGGGCGGCCGGTTCGCCCGAGGCGCCGATCGGGTCGCCGTGGTGCGCGCGTGGTGCGCGTGGCGGGCCGGTGATCCGGTCGGCGGCGGTCGGCGGCGGTCGGCGGCGGTCGGCGCGGGGGAGGGTCCGGTTCTGTGTCCCTAACCGGCCAGGCTTTGGGCGAGGCTGGTTAAGTCTGGACAAAGCGACTTCTCCACATTACGGAAGAATCACGGTAACCTCACAGACGCGTGGCTCAATTCGAGGGGGAGGGCTGGCGGGTGCGCGTCGTGGTCACCGATGCCGAGGTCACCTTGGCCGATGTGCTCTCGCTGCGCCTCGCCGTGGATCGACCGCTCGGGCAGGGCGCGGAGCTGGTGTTACGCCGCCGGGGCAGTGGTGAGGAGCGGCGGGTGCCGCTGGGGGAGTGGGGGCCGGAGGTGCGGGACGCGGCGCTGGCCGTGTCGCTGGCCGCGTTGCGGCTCGAACCCGGCAGGTGGGACGCCTACCTCGGGCGGGGTGCGCAGCGGGTACGGCTCAAGAGCATCGATCCCGGCTTCTCCCTCGATCATCTCGACGCCTACGCGCTGGCCAGGCGGACCATCGCCTACCGGGCCTACCGCACCCTCAACGGCAATCTGGCGCTGAAGATCTCCGAGGCGCGGCCGGTGGCGGAGGTGCGGGCGGTGTGGTTCCGGGAGGGGCGGTTCGAGGTGACCGGGCTGCTGGCCTACACCGGTCTTTCCGACGACGACTCGCGCCACGAGGCCCGCCTCGCGCTGCACCAGGGCACGCCCGATGCGGTGCTCACCGCCGCGGCGACCGTGCAGGGCGTCCGGTTCCACGCCGCACTGTCGCTGTGCGACGTCGTCGAGGCGACCAGCGCCGCCACGGGCCAATGGGAGCCCTCCTTAGAGGTGGAAGGAGTGCCCGGCCCGCTGCGCCTCGGCGCGATGCTCGACGACGTGGACGGCAAACGCCGCCGCCTGCACTACCCGGCCGCCACCGTGGACGGCGTGCCCGTCCGGCCGGCCTTCACCGCCGACGACGAGCTGCGCCTGGAGGTCGGCGTTTGAGGATCTGCGTGGTGCTGCCCTCGGCGTACGGGATGCGCGGTGACGTGCGGTCCGTCGTCAACCTCGCGGCCGAGCTGGCCGAGCGCCACGAGGTGGAGATCCTCAGCGTCAAACGGCACCGGGAGAGGCCGTTCTTCCCGGTCGATCCGCGGGTGGAGCTGCGCTGGCTGATCGACGTACGGCCGGGCGTGCGCCACCTGCTCCCGCGCGGTGAGATGCGCGCCGAGGTCGCGCTGTGGCGCAGGTTGCGTGTGCTGCGCGCGGACGTACTGATCACCACCAGGCCGGCGCTCGGCGTACAGGCCGCCAGGCACGCCCCGCGCGAGGTGCTGAAGCTGGCCAGGGAGTGGGGCAGGCCGCCGAGCCCGGCTCCGATCAAACGGTTCTATCCGCGGCTGGACGGCGTGGTGACGGCCACCGAGACCGCCACCGAGGAGTGGACGCGGCTACTCGACGGAGGCCCGGACCCCACCCCCGCCGTACGGCTGGTGCCCGACGCGCTGCCCGCGGCCCCCTGGCCCCGTTCGCGGATGGACAACCGGATCGTGGCCGCGGGCGGGCGCTGGGTGCCGGTCAAGGGCTATGACCGGCTGCTGCGCGCGTTCGCCGTGGTGGCCGACAAGCGCCCCGACTGGCGGCTGCGCCTGTACGGCGGCGGCTCGGAGGAGAAGCGGCTGCGCGCCCTGGTCGCCACCCTGGGCCTGCACAACCACGTCTACTTCATGGGCACCACTCCCGACCTCACCGGGGAGTTCGCGAAGGCGTCCATCGTGGCGGTCACCTCGCAGGCCGAGGCGCTCGGCATGACGGTGATCGAGGCGCTGGGGTGCGGGGTGCCGGTGGTGGGGTTCGACGGGCCGCGTGGGCCGGGGCAGTTCGTCACGCCGGGCCGCAACGGGCTGCTGGTGCCGGAGGGCGAGGGCGACGTGGAGGCGTACGCGGCGGCGCTGCTCTCGCTGATCGACGACGAACGGCGCCGCCGGGCGCTCGGCGCGGGCGCGCTGGCGAGCGCCGCCGGGTACGCCGCTCCCGTGGTGGCGCAGCGGTGGGAGGAGCTGTTCGCCACCCTGCGGTGATACCGCTTACCGGTAGTTTGGTTACATGCATGGGTACAGCGCGGACAAGCAGGCGTATCTCACCCGGCTCCGGCGCATCGAGGGGCAGATCCGGGGCCTGCAGCGGATGGTCGAGGAAGACTCCTACTGCATCGATGTGCTCACCCAGGTCTCCGCGGCCACCCGCGCACTCCAGGCGGTCGCCCTGGGCCTGCTCGAAGACCACATCGGCCACTGTGTGGCGGACGCGATCAGCAACGGCGGCCCTGAGGCGTCGCAGAAGGTCAAGGAGGCGTCCGCGGCGATAGCCCGCCTCGTCAAGTCGTGAGCGACGGCCCGCCTCGTCAAGTCGCGAACGACGGTCCGCCTCGTCAAGTCGTGAGCCCAGGTCATGAAAACAGCTCACATCACAGCCCAGATCATGGGAAACGGGACTAGTCCGCCCTGCGGCACGAGGCTAGTCCGCACACCGCCCCGAAAAATACGTAGTCCCGGCCCTGGACAAGGCCGGGACTAGGCAGATGTGATGGTCTCAGTGACTCGTCAGTGGCTCGCCGGAGTCCGCAATCCGAGCGCGTTGTCGAGCTCTTCCAAGGTCAGCCGTCGCTCCGTGATGGCGACGGCGGTGAGCACCTCGGCGTAGAGCGCGATTTCGTCCAACGCGACACGGTCGTGGACCCGCAGGTCCATATCGTCGTGCCCCACCGCGTCGTCCTTCCTTCCGCAGCCCACACCCATCACGAGGTTACGACTGGGGGCCTTTCGGCGACATGGCCCATCGGGACCATTCCTTCCGGCTGGTCCCGATCCAGGTATGGATCATTTCCGGTTCAGAGATCACAATTCGATGAATCTTCGTGCCGGAGGGTATTGGGAGGGTATAGGGAAGGTAAGGCGGAAATTACCCCCTTATTGGTTTAAGCCGGATTCATTGGCGAAGATCAGGTGATGCGTGAGTCGGCGGGCCGTCGCCGCGGCCGTCGCGAACCCGCTCGCCGGGGACTCCACGCCGGCCAGGTCGCACCAGGCGAGGCCCGTGGCGTAGGCGGTGCCGAGCAGGGCCGCCGCGCTGCCGATGTCCGGCGGGTGCAGCGAGGGCGGCAGCTCGCCGTCGTCCGGCCACTGCTCGCGCAGCGTGTGCCGGGGGTCGGCGAGCACGGTGTGGACGACGTGCCGCATCTCCGGGTCCAGCCACGGGTAGACCTTGGCGGCCGACTTGGGGGACAGCGCGGCGAGGTCGGCGGCCAGCAGCGCCGCCGCGGTGACCCGCGGATCGTGCCGCCGCTTGGCGATGTAGCCGAGTGCCTGCACGAGGTCGTACATCGAGTGCCTGAAGTATTCGCCGGGCGAGGTCTCGCCGACCACCGCGCGGGTCAGCAGCGGGGGGCAGCGGTCCAGCCACGCCTGACGTACGGCCTCGTCGCCCTGGTGGGCGGCGGCGTGGTCGAGGTCGCGGCGGCGCAGCGCGGGCTGGAGCATGGCGAGCAGCGCCGCGGCGCGCGGCCGGAAGCGGTCGTCGGCGAGCACGGCGTCGGCGGTGTTGGCCATCACCGCCGCGAGGCGCAGCCCTGCCTTGGGCTCCCCGGCCCTGATCCGCTCGGCGTACAGGCCGGCCAGGTCGAGCAGGGAGACCCGGCTCACCCACCGGACGAACTCATCGCCCGGCAGCGCGCGCCCCAGGAACTCGCCGAACATCGACAGCAGCACCTCGTTGCCGTCGAACGCCGGGGCGTAGGCCGTCCACATCAGCGTGCCCCACACCGCGGCGACGGTGCTGGCGACGTCACCGGCGAAGAGGCGGCTGAGCGGTTCGGTGGTCAGCGGGAAGTCCTCGTGCCTGGCCCTGCGGGACAGGACCAGCACACGGATCTTCTCCACGATGTCGGTGGGCACGTCGGGGCCGATGAAGCCCTGAGTGGAACCCTCCTCGTAGGAGAAGTCGGGCCCGAGCGGCACCAGGTCCGCGGCCAGCGGGGAGGTGTGCCGCACCACGTGGGCCGAGGAGCGCAGCGCCTGGTCCAGCGGGGGCGCGGACAGGTGCCAGCGCCCATCGACGGGGTCTTGGCGGTACCACCGCGCGTGCGTGCCGAACAGCCATCTCCCGCCGTCCGCGGTGACCAGCATGCGCGCGGCGACGGCCTGTGCCTTGGCCTGCGCCGGCAACCCCGGCCAGCGCGGATCGTCGACCATGGCGCGCACGTCGCCCTCGATGGTCGAGAATCCATCCCACTGTCGCACGGCGGCCATGTTAGACGCCTCGCGGGGCGTCGATCATACGCGCCGCGCGGCGCGGTGCAGCTCGGCCTTGGCCATGTACCCCTCGGGCGTCTTGGCGAACGAAGCCCGGTCGGCGTCGGTCAGCTCGCGGATCACCTTGGCCGGTGTCCCGGCCACCAGCACACCGGCCGGTACGGTACGGCCCGGCGGGACCACCGCCCCGGCCGCGACCAGCGTACCCGCGCCCACCCGGGCCCCGCCGAGCACGATCGCGCCGATCCCGATCAGCGCGCCCGTCTCCACGTACGCCCCGTGGACCATGGCCCGGTGCCCGAGGCTCACCCGCGGCTCCAGCACGGCGGGCTCCCCAGGATCGGAGTGCAGACAGCAAAGGTCCTGGATGTTGCACTCCTCCGCCACCTCGATTCGCTCGTCGTCACCGCGCAGCACCGAGCCGTACCAGACGTTGGCCGCACGGCCGAGCCGCACCCTGCCGACCACGACAGCTCCCGGAGCGACATACGCTTCTGGGTGGATGTCAGGAGTCGCGTCGGGGGGGAGGGCCGCGATGAAGGGGAGATCATTCATGGATTCATGGTAGTAAGTCGATATTTCCGCAGCAGGTGGAGCGTTCGGGTTGCGGACTCGGCCCGCAGGCAGGAAAGTCGTTTCCTGACGCCCTGGCCGTCCAGCCCGCCGTACCATCGGCCTGAGCCGTCGTCCTTCCTCATCTCGTAGACCCCCAGGGCAATGCCATGACAAACCAGCACGAAAGCATTCCGGACCTGATGCAGGACGACTCCTTCGAGGTCGTCATGCGCGGCTACAGCCGCCGCCAGGTCCACGACTACATGGTCCGTACGCGGAACCAGATCCGCGATCTGGAGGAGCGGCTGGCGCGGGCGATCGAGCAGGCGGAGCAGGGCCGCATCGAGCTGGCGGAGGCCCGCAGGCGGATGGTCGAGGGGCCGCAGAGCTACGAAGACCTCAGCCCCCGGCTCGCGCAGATCCTCAAGCTGGGCGAGGAGGAGGCCGCCGCCAAGAAGCAGGACGCCGAGGCCGAGGCGGCAAGGGTGCGCGAGGAGGCCGCCACCGAGTCCGAGCGGCTGGTCGTCACCGCGCGCGAGCAGTCCGAGAGCATCCTCTCGGCGGCGCAGGCCGAGGCCGAGCGCCGGGTCGGCGAGGCCACCGCCTCCTCCGAGCAGATGCTCGCCCAGTCGCAGGCACAGGCCGAGGAGGCCGTGTCCACCGCCAGGGCGGAGGCCGACCAGACCGTGCGCGCCGCGCAGGCCGAGGCCGAGCGCCTGCTCACCTCGGCCAGGCAGGAGTCGGAGCAGACCATCGGTTCGGCCCGCGCCGAGGCCGAGGGCACGCTCAACTCCGCCAGGGCCGAGGCGGAGGCCACCCTCGAAGCCGCCCGCGCCGACGCCCACGCCGCGCTGGCCGCGGCCCAGCACCGCGCCGCCACGCTCGACGAGCAGACCGGGCGCAGGGTCGCCTACCTGACCGACACCCACGGCGAGGTGGTGCGCAGGCTCACCGAGATCGGCGCGGTGCTCGGCGACCTACTGCACCAGGAGAACGCGGCCGGGCCGCTGGTGAACGAGGCCCAGGTACTCCCGCCTTCGCCGATCCCGCAGTTCCCCGCACCTGAGATCGCGCCTGAGATCGCGCTGGAGGCCGTCCCCGAGATCACGTCTGAGGTCACGCCCGAGGTCACCCCCGACATGACCCAGGACGTCCGCAAGCTCGCCGAGCCCCAGGACGCGCTGGAGCCCGCCCCTGGCTTCGAGGCCGAGGTCGTCCGCGTGGTCGTGGACGACGACGATGAGGAGGCCCTGCGCCCGGCGGGCGAGGTGGAGCGGGACGACGACGCGGAGACCGGCCGCCCCGGAGCGCCGGAGCCCGGTGCGCACGATGTCGTCGAGGCCGACGGGATACCTGACGACGCGTACGCCCGTTCCCGGCACGACCGCGGCTGACCGGCGGCCGTCGTCCCGCTCAGGGTGCGCGGGCGATGGTGCAGTGGGTGGTGTGGGCTCGCCGCGCACTTTCGGATGGTGCTGATACTGCGTGGATACCGCGTGGTCCGGGCCGCGGCTTCGTCGGCGCGGCCGGACCGGAGCGGAAACCCCCGCCCCCGATAGGGTCCAGAGGCTTCCGCGCTTGTGGTGCCCGGCGCCGGAGCCGCGTGACGCAGACTCCGGCACCGGGCGGCATGGACCCCGTGGAGCGCCCCCCTCGATCCGGTGCGTTCCACGGGGCTGGCTAGGGGTCCGGCCCCAGGGAGTCGGCTCGCTCTCGCTGGTCGATGAGCTGTTCGCGCAGGTCCTCAGGGGTGTCGGCGTCGATGGTCATGGCGAGGCCGGCCTCGCGCTCCGGCAGGGAGAGCGGGTGGTGGCGGGTGGCCCACCACCGGCCCGCGTCGCTGCGCCAGATGGTCCAGTCGGGGTACTCCCGGGCGATTTCTGCGAGATGCCGGTCCAAGGACATCTGTCCACCCTTTCCCCAGGGCCCGGTTTGCGACCTTGCACTTACGAAGGTGCGCCACATCTCTAGAGAAATCAATGATCGTAGGGGTCAGGTCAACGTAGCCGCTTGACGTTTTGCCTTGACTTAGGCGTCGAAGTCGTACTGAAGTACATAAGACGCGGCGTCTAAGGTCATCACGTTGACCTCCACCGCGGTCCCTCCCGCCGTGTAGGCGGTGCGGCGGACGACCACCACCGGCGTGCCCGCGGGCAGTTCCAGCGCGGTCACCTCCTCCGGCTGTGGCATCCGCGCCTGGACCTCCTCGGTGAAGTGCGCGGGGGCCTGGCCGAGGTCGCCGAGCCTGGCGTAGACGCCGCCGGGGCCGGTGTCGGGGAGGGTGATGGGCGTGCCCTCCACCAGGTCGGCGGGGAAGTAGGAGGTCGCGAGCTGTACCGGCCGCTCGTCCACCGAGTAGCGCCGCCTGCGCACCCAGACCTCCGAGGCGGCCAGGATCGCGGCCACGTCGTCGGGCGCGGGCTCCCTGGCGACGCGCAGCCCGTCGACCGTGTACGGCCGGCCGCGCGTGTCGGAGTCCCAGATGGCCTGTCCCCGGCCCCACTGGTCGCGCGCCAGCCGGCGGGAGCCGTGCCGCCTGATCGGCTTGAACCGGCGCACATAGACCCCGGACCCGCGCTTGGGCACGGCCAGACCCTCGTTGATGAGCACGGAGAGCGCCTGCCTGGCGGTCGCACGGGCGATGCCGTACTCCGCCATCAGCGCGTTCTCGCCCGGCAACCGGTCCCCGTCCCGCAGTTCACCGGACAAGATCGCGGCGCGGAGCCCGTCGGCGATGCGCCGATAGATCGGGGGCTCGTTGGACACCGGGGATTCCGACACGTTTGATCACCCTCTGTCACCAACTGCTTTGGCGTCTCCAGAGAACTTGCCCCGTCTTGTCCACGATCGCACAGATACGCAGGTTGGTCCCGAGTTGATTTTGAGTGAATCGTGCCTATGTGGTGATCTGCGGGGGTTTTCTCGGTCCGTAACCGTGGAACGGTCCTGGCCGGTAATGATCGTGCCCATCACCGGCGGGTGGCAATCGCGTAAAGAGAGACACCACGGGCGCCTGAGCTGACCTGCGGGAATGAAATGTCAGGTTACAGGAAGGTGGCGAGAAAGGAAGGTCGTGGCGGCGTCCCAGGCGAGCGGCGCGTGCTCCGGGTCGTGGAAGCGCGGGGCGAGATGGTTGTGGAAGGCGTGCCCGGCCTTCTCGTAGACGCGTATTTCGACTCCGGGCCGCCCGGTGGCCGCCTCCTCGACCCTGGCCACCTTGTCCCTGGGGATGTACGGGTCCGAGCCGCCGAACACGCACAGCAGCGGCGCCCGCACCGATTCCATCAGATCCGTGGCGTCGGGAATGGCCGACCCGTAGAACGCCACCACGGCGTCGGGCAGGCCCCGCGCGCCGAGCATGTAGCCGATCGACCCGCCCAGGCAGATCCCGAACGTCCCGGTACGCCCGGCGACCTCCGGCAGGCCGCGCAGGTGCGCGAGGGCGGCGGCGCTGTCGTCCACGCCGCGCTCGAAGTCGAAGCGGGAGGCCAGGTCGAGCGAGGCCGCCAGGCCCGCGTCGTCGTGGGCGCCCTCCCAGTGCTCGTGCAGCCGCCAGAACAACTCGGGCGCGCCCACCACGTAGCCGAGCGCGGCGAGGTCCTCGCCGACCTTCCTGATGTAGGGACCGACCCCCCAGACCTCCTGGATCAGCAGAATCCCCGGCCCGCGTCCGGACGCCGGCAGCCACACCGGCATGTCGAAGGCCCCGTCGGATACCGTCACCTGTTCCGTACGTGTCGTCACGATCACCCAGGATGTCACGCGGCACGTAGATCGCCAACAGTTCACGCGCTGGCGTCCGCGGCCGTGGGGAGAGACGATGCGAAGGGAGCGAGGAGGCGGTGATGTCATACCAGAACGGTCATTTCATCGGCGGTGAGTGGATCGCGGAGGGCACGACCTTCGCCAACCACGACCCGGCGACCGGCGCCGAGATCGGCCGGATCCACGAGGCCGGCCGGGAGACCGTGGACCGGGCCGTGACGGCCGCCAGGCGCGCGCAGCCGGGCTGGGCCGCGCTCCCGGTGGCCGAGCGCGCGGCGTGGCTGCGGCGGCTCGCGGACGGCATGGAGGCGCGGTTCGACGACCTGGTGGCCGCCGAGGTCGCCGACACCGGCAAGGACGCCGTACAGGCCCGCACACTGGACATCCCGCGCGGCGCGGCCAACTTCCGGGTGTTCGCCGACATAGCCGCCCAGCGCCCGGACAACGCCTACCACCTGCCCGGCACGCTGAGCTACACCATCCGCCGCCCGCTCGGAGTGGTGGCGGTGATCGTCCCGTGGAACCTGCCGTTCCTGCTGACCACCTGGAAGACCGGGGCGGCGCTGGTGGCGGGCAACACGGTCGTGATCAAGCCGTCCGAGCTGACGCCGGGGTCGGCCGCCGTGCTGGCGGACATCGCGGCCCAGGCCGGGCTGCCGCCCGGCGTGCTCAACGTGGTCAACGGGCTGGGCGCGGGGTCGGCGGGGGAGTTCCTGGCCGGGCATCCGGGGGTGGACGGCGTGACGTTCACCGGCGAGAGCCGTACCGGATCGGCGATCATGCGTACCGTCGCCGGCGGCGTCAAGCCGATCTCCTTCGAGCTGGGCGGCAAGAACGCCGGGCTGATCTTCGCCGACGCCCGCCTCGACGCCGCCGTCGAGGGCTCGGTGCGCTCGGTGTTCACCAACGGCGGCCAGGTCTGCCTGTGCACCGAACGGCTGTACGTCGAGCGGCCGATCTTCCAGGAGTTCGCCCGGCGGCTGGCCAAGCGCGCCCAGGAGCTGTCCCGCGAGCGCGAACCGATGCCGATGATCTCGGCCGGTCACCGCGAGAAGGTGCTGTCCTACTATCGGCTCGCGGCGTCCGAGGGCGCGGAGGTCCTGGCCGGGGGCGGCGTCCCGCCCTGGGCGGAGGGCGGCTACCACGTCGAGCCCACCGTGTTCACCGGCCTGCCGCAGGGTTCGCGGGTGAACCAGGAGGAAATCTTCGGGCCCGTGTGCCACATCACGCCGTTCGACACCGAGGCCGAGGCGGTCGCGCTGGCCAACGACAGCCGGTACGGCCTGGCCGCCACGGTGTGGACGCGCGACCTGTCCCGGGCGCACCGGGTGGCCGCCGCCGTCCAGGCCGGGCTGGTGTGGGTCAACACCTGGTTCCTGCGTGACCTGCGCACGCCGTTCGGCGGGCTGCGGCTGTCCGGGATCGGCCGGGAGGGCGGCGTCCACTCGCTGGACTTCTACTCCGAGCCCTCCACGGTGACCGTGAAGCTGGAGGACGCCGATGAGTGAGCCGGGCCTGGTTGATATGTCCAACTTTGCCGGATAAAACGAGATTTACGGCATACCGCAGCGGAGGACCCATGATCCCGCCCATCGACTTCACGAAGTGGATCGACGAGCACGCCCACCTGCTCAAACCGCCGGTCGGCAACAAGGTGATCTTCGAGGGCGCGGACGACCTGGTCGTCATGGTCGTCGGCGGCCCCAACGCCCGCACCGACTACCACGTGGACCCCTACGAGGAGCTGTTCTACCAGGTCCGCGGCAACATGCACGTCAACGTCATCACACCGGAGGGCCCCGACACCGTCCACATCCGCGAAGGTCAGATGTGGCTGCTGCCGCGCGGCCTGCCCCACTCGCCGCAGCGCCCCGAGCCCGGTTCGATCGGCTTCCTGGTGGAGAAGGTCAGGCCGGAGGGCACGCTGGAGCGCTTCCAGTGGTACTGCCAGGAGTGCGGGAACATGGTCCACGAGGTGGAGTTGCAGGTACGCGACATCGTCGTGGACCTGCCACCGGTCTTCGAGGCGTTCTACGCCGACGACAAGGCCCGCACCTGCGGCGCCTGCGGCGCCTACCACCCCGGCAAGGGCTGACGGGTGACCCGCGTACCGGAGGAACACGTATGACCCTGTCCCGCGACGAATGCCAGGCCCTGGACGCCGCAGACCCGCTCGCCGGTTTCCGCGCCGAGTTCACCCTGCCCGACGACCGGATCTACCTGGCGGGCAACTCGCTCGGCGCGGCGCCCAAGAGCGCGGCGGCCCGGGTCGCGCGGGCGGTCGAGCGGGAGTGGGGCGGCGAGCTGGTCGGCGGCTGGAACACCGCCGGCTGGTACGCGCAGCCGCTGGCCATGGGCGACCGGATCGCGCCGCTGATCGGCGTGGGGCCGGGCCAGGTGGTGGCCGGCAACACCACCTCCATCGCGGTCTTCCAGGCGCTCGCCGCCGCGCTCAAGCTGCGCCCGGACCGCCGGGTGGTCGTCGCCGACCTCGGGGAGTTCCCCACCGACCGCTACATCGCCGAGGGCCTGGCCGCCCTCCTGGACGGCTACGAGATACGCGACTGGCCCTATGCCGGCGACGACGTGGCCGTGGTGCTGCTGTCGGAGGTGGTCTACAGCACCGGCGAGCGCCGCGACGTCGCCGAGGTGACCGCGCGGGTCCAGGCGGCGGGCGCGCTGATGGTGTGGGACGTTTGCCACAGCGTCGGCGCGTTCCCCGTGGACGTCTCGGCCGCGGACTTCGCGGTCGGCTGCACCTACAAGTACCTCAACGGCGGCCCGGGGTCCCCCGCCTTCCTGTACGTCAACCCGCGCCACCACGGCACCGCGCGCAACGCGCTGACCGGCTGGTACGCCCACGCCGAGCCGTTCGCCTTCGAGCCGTCCTTCCGCCCGGCCGAGGGCATCAGAGGATTCGCGGTGAGCACCCCGCACGTCCTGTCGTTCGCCGCGCTCGACGCCGCGATGGAGATCTGGGAGCGGGCCGACCTCGCCGCGGTCCGCGCCAAGAGCCTCGCGCTGACGTCGCTGTTCATCGAGCTGGCCGAGCAGGCGCACCCGGACCTGCGGGTGGCCACCCCGCGCGAGCCCGCGCGGCGCGGCAGCCAGGTGTCCTTCCGCCATCCGCACGGCTACCCGGTCATCCGCGCGCTCGCCGTACGCGGCGTGCAGGGCGACTTCCGCGCCCCGGACATCCTGCGGTTCGGGTTCGCGCCGCTGTACCTGCGGTACGTCGACGTCTACGACGCCGCGACCGCGCTGACCGAGGTCTTCGCCGCCGAACCGTGGCGCGACGAGCGCTACACCCGCCGCCTGGCGGTGACGTGAGCCGCTACCAGGCCAACCCGGCCGACTGCGCGCCGCCGCTGAAGTCGCCCTTGCCGGACAGCCGCCACCGCTGCCTGGCCTGGTAGGTCGCGCCGTCCGGCGGGTCCACCTTGAACCAGCCGCAGGTTTTGATCTGGCCGTCGTAGGTGAAGCGCAGGCCGTTGCAGACGTAGGGCCCGAGCATCGTGCCGACGCCCGGCCGCCACAGCTCGACGTGGGCGTCGGCGGTGACGCCCTTGGAACCGCGCACCTGTCCCATCACGGCGAGAATGCCGTCCTTGACCCGGATGCACGGGCGCATCGCGATCCCGGCCTTGGCCACCACCAGCCAGGGCTCGCGGCAGCGCATGGCGTCGGGGCGCACCGGGCCCTCGTGGATGAAGGACGGCTTGGCGGGTGACGGGCTGGGGGTCTTCGTCGGCTTGGGGGAGGTCTCGCCCTTGGAGGGCTTCTCGGCGCTCTTGGTGGGCGGCGCGGTGACGTGGGAGTCGGAGGTGGCGGGGCGGCGGGCGGAGGAAGGGTCGTGCTCCTCAGCCAACCTACCGGACTTGCCGGACTTGCTGGCCTTCTCGGGGTTGGCGGTCGGGCTGACCTCCACCACCTGGGGGGTCGCCAGTGACGGTTCCGGGGTGGGCGCCGCCGTAGGGCCGGCCGCGGCGGGCGTGCGCTGCGGATCGGCCGGGCCGCTCCCGGCGTTCGCGAACTGCACCGCGACCAGGGTCAGCGCCCCGGCCGCCACGACGCTGCTCACCGCGGCGATCACGCGCCGCCGGCGGCGTCGCCGCGCGGGGGCGGCCGGCGCGGCCCGCTCGACCGGCACGGTCGTGATCGCGAGCGGCGCGTCCGGATGCACCCGGGGCAGCGCCCCCGTCGCCTGTACGGCCGGCAGCACCGCGCGCAGCCGCTCGGCCAGCGCGGGCACCGTGGGCCGCCGGGCCGGGTCCTTGGCCGTGGCGTCCTGGATGATCGACCAGATCTCGTCGCCCATCCCCGGCAGCCGCCGGGGGGCCATGTTGAACGCGCTGTGCAGCGCGCTCAGGTGGTTGCCGCCCGCGAACGGCGCCCGTCCGGCCAGCAGCTCGTAAAGGACCATGCCGAGCGCGTACACATCCGCCGCCGGGGCGGCGCTGGCCCCCTCGATCGCCTCGGGGGCCATGTAGATCGGCGTGCCCACCACGGCGGTGGCCGCCGCCGCGGGGCCTTGCAGGATGCGCGCGACGCCGAAGTCGGTCAGCATCACGGTGCGGCCGAGCAGTACGTTCGCCGGCTTGACGTCCCGGTGGACCACCCCGGCCGCGTGCGCGGCGGCCAGCGCGCCGGCCAGCTCGATGACGATCCCGACGGCCTCGGGCGACGGCAGCGTGCCGCGCTCGCGCAGATAGCGGCCGAGGTCGGCGCCCTCGACGAGGTCCATCACGATCGCGACGCGCGACCCCTCGATCACGAAGTCGCGGATGGCGACGATGCCGTGGTGGCGCAGCCGGAGCAGAACATTGCGTTCCTGGACGAAACGCCCGACGATGTCCGGATCGTCGAGGAGGCGGCCGTGCAGCAGCTTGGCGGCCACGTGCTCACCGGTACGCCGGTCCACGGCACGCCAGACAGCGCCCATGGCCCCTTCGCCGATCTTGTCGAGCAGTTGGTAGCCGCTACCGAGCGCGTCGTGCTGGTCTCCCGATGACATAGCGTGATCATGTTACCGCTGTTGAGGGCGATAAAGGAGGGTATTTGCGGTTAAAGTGTTCATGAAGTGATGGACGCGCGCTCCGCCGCCAGTGGCAGCCTCAGCACCAGCCGCGCGCCCTGGCCGTTCACCGGGTCCTCGATGCGAAGCTGGCCGTCATGGGCCGAGGCGATGTCCCTGGCGATGGACAGGCCCAGCCCGGTGCCGCCCTGGTCCCGGCTGCGGGCGGTGTCCAGGCGGGTGAACCGCATGAAGACCCGTTCGCGGTCCGCCGGGGCGATGCCGCCGCCGTCGTCGGTCACTTCCAGCACGGCCGCGTCCTCACCGGCGGCCACGGTGATCGACACCGCGCTTTTCGCGTGCCGCTCGGCGTTGGTCAGCAGGTTCGTCACCAGCGCCCTGAGCTGGAACGGGTCGCCCTGGACGGCCACGCCGAGCGCGATGTCGGTGCACACCGGCACCCGCGTGGGGGAGGCCGACAGCACCGCACTGGTCAGCGCGGACAGGTCCACGCGATCCCTGCGGGGACGGTGACCGGAGTCCAGGAGGGACAGCATGTGCAGGTCCTCCACGATGGCCTGGATGCGGTCGGCGTCCTTCAGCACGTCTCTGAGCGTCTGCCAGGGGTCGTTCTCCTCGCGGTCGGCCAGCGCGAACTCGATGCGCGTACGCAGCCCGGTCAGCGGCGTGCGCAGCTCGTGCGACGCGTCCGAGGCGAACCGCCGCTCGTACTCCACCGCCCGCTCCAGCCGGTCCAGGGTCCGGTTGACCGCCGCGGCCAGCCGGTCCACCTCGTCACCGTCGCGGGGCCGCGGGGGGACGGGCATCCTGCGGCCGAGGTCGGCGGTGGTGGCCTCGCGCAGCGCCGTACCGAGCCGCTCCACCCGCCGGGTCGTACGGCCGGCCGCACGCCACACGGCCAAACCCGCCACCACCAGCACCGCGACCCCCAGCACGGCGAGCCCGGCGGGCAGCGCCACGCGCGGCGAGGGGGCCGCGCGCACCGCGAGGTAGGTGGCGGGCAGCGCCACGACCAGGAACAACCCGAGGCGCGGCAGCACCGTCATCGTGATCCGCGTACGAACGGATCGGTCGCCGCGCGGAGCGTTGGCAGCCATGTTCTCCGCACTCATCCCCCGAAACCTGACATCCGGCTATTTGCTCATGTATAGGCGATTCCATCTCACGAGAGGGCAAACCCGCGGCCTATAGCTGGACCAGATCATCCGGGCGCATCGATGGCCGAACGGAGGGTAGTGGGAGGGCGACGCAAGGAGGAGACCCATGACATCGCTGGTAGACAAGGTCCGCCGATACTTCAGCAGCCCGAAGGGCCGGGAGACGGTGGAGAAGGCCAAGCGGATGGCCAACGACCCGCGCAACCGGCAGAAGGCCCGCGGCCTGCTGGACCGCTGGCGCCGCCGCGGCAGGTGAGCCCCGCAGACCCTTCACACGAGTCCGACGACTTCACACGAGCCCGATGACGAACCCCTCGTCGCGGATCCCCTGGTAGAGCCCGGGGGCGAAGGTCCGCATGGCGCCCTCGATGATCGGGATGTAGGCGGGAGCGGACCCGAGCGGCAGGCGGTAGCCGTTCTTGACCCTGTGGAACTCCCACAGGTGCTCCATCTCAGGATGCCGGCCCCGGAACGCGGGGTCGGCGGGATGGAGGTCCAGGCGGACCATGACCTTGCGCATGATGTAGTCGCTGGTCTGGACTCTGCGCTGCTTGGTCCGTGAGATGACGACGGCGGACAGTTCGTGCCACGGGACGGCCCAGGGCTTGCCCCGCGGGTCGTCCCAGCGCACGCCGCCCGCGTCGAAGACCAGCTTGCGCGGCCGGGTGAGCTTGCCCCAGGCGATCACGGGCAGTAGCCCGATCAGCAGGAAGACCAGGCCGATGACGAAGGCCGTGACGTAGGTCCCCGGCCCGCCGAGTACCTGGCCGGTGAACACCGACACGATCGCGATGAGCCCGACGACCCCTGAGACGGCCCCGCCGATCACGGCCTTGCGCCTGGCCCCCGCGGCCACGTCGATCACGACCGGCGGGTGGCCCATGGGCGGACGCCACTGCTGGTGGTGGGGGTGTGGAGCGTTCTGCTGCGGGGGCCGGTGGTGGGGCGCGCCGTACGTCATAGCGGGCCAGGGTAGTGCCCGTCTGTCCGGCTAAGCGCCCACTTCATCCGATCGCGAAGGATCATCCAGTAACGCCGACAAAATGGGCGAATACGACAAAGATCCTCATATGCCGCTAAAGACCGATTGATCCCTCTGAGTCAACAAATATTGACTCGATGGCAACCCCGGATGAAGCCGGAATTAAGCGGGAAAAGCGGTAATTCCCGTTGCGGTTAGTGACTCATTGACTTCAGAATGGCGCACAAGCATACTGGTGGGCGTCCACGAAAACCGGCCGAATCCGCAATGGATTCGCCCTGTACACCCTCGGTATGGTAAAACCCGATAGATTCGCCATGGGCCGTGCGCGCATGCGCGTGTAGTCCGGTGGTCCTGAGTTTCCCCACATCAGACAGGCCGGGCGGCGGACGCCGCACTCATATGCCCTATTTGCAGTGTTCCGTCCGGTCAACCTATCTGACCAATTCCGTTATGTCCATCCCCCCGATGGAGATTGGTGGTGCGCATCGTGACCGAGACGGTGGAGAACGGCGCAGGCGTCGAAGAGTCGTCGCAGTTGAGCCTGAGTACGGCCGCCGCACGTAACCTGGCGACCACGACCAAGACCGTACCGCAGATGCAGGGCATCACCTCAAGGTGGCTCCTGCGTGTGCTCCCATGGGTCCAGGTGTCAGGTGGAACGTACCGGGTCAACCGGCGGCTGAGCTACGCGGTCGGCGACGGCCGGGTCAGCTTCACCTCCACCGGCGCCGACATCCGCGTCATCCCGGCCGAGCTGACCGAGCTGGGCCTGCTGCGCGGCTTCGACGACGCCGAGCTGCTCAACGCCCTCGCCGGCCGGTTCGAGCAGCGGAACTTCGAGGTGGGCGACACTCTGGTGACCAGCGGCTCCCCCGCCCAGGAGCTGTTCATCATCGCGCACGGCAAGGTCAACAAGATCGGCGAAGGCCAGTACGGCGAGGACAACGTGCTGGCCGTGCTGGCCGACGGCGACTACTTCGGCGACCGCGAGGTCGTGGAGCCGGAAGGCGACTGGGACTACTCGATCAAGGCGATCACCGGTGGAACGGTCCTGGTGCTGCCGCGATCGGCGCTCCAGGAGCTGATCGACTCCTCCGACGGGCTGCGCGAGCACGTCGCGCGCTACCTGGCCACCCCCGCCAAGCCCCAGGACGCCTACGGCGAGTCCGCCATCGAGCTGTCGTCCGGCCACGACGGCGAGCCGGTGCTCCCCGGCACGTTCGTCGACTACGAGCTTGAGCCGCGCGAATACCAGCTCAGCGTGGCGCAGACCGTGCTGCGGGTGCACACCCGGGTCGCCGACCTGTTCAACCAGCCGATGAACCAGGTCGAGCAGCAGCTCCGGCTGACCATCGAGGCCCTGCGCGAACGCCAGGAGCACGAGATGATCAACAACCGCGACTTCGGCCTGCTGCACAACGCCGACCTCAAGCAGCGGGTCCACACCCGCACCGGCCCGCCCACGCCCGACGACTTCGACGAGCTGCTGGCGCTGGTGTGGAAGGAGCCCTCGGTCTTCCTGGCCCACCCGCAGGCCATCGCCGCGTTCGGCCGCGAGTGCAGCAAGCGCGGCGTCTACCCCGACAGCGTCGACATCGCCGGGCACAAGGTCCCGGCCTGGCGCGGCGTGCCGGTGCTGCCCTGTGACAAGCTGCCGATCAGCAAGGCCCGCACCACCTCGGTCCTGCTGATGCGCACCGGCGAGAACAACCAGGGCGTCGTCGGCCTGCACCAGACCGGCATCCCCGACGAGTACCAGCCGAGCCTGTCCGTGCGGTTCATGGGCATCAACGAGCAGGCCGTCATGTCCTACCTGGTCAGCGCTTACTACTCGGCGGCCGTCCTGGTGCCCGACGCGCTCGGCATCCTGGACAACGCCGAGATCGGCCACTGATGGTTCGCGAGGCACGACCGGACGACGCGCGACTCAGCCTGGGCACGGCCGCCGCGCGCAACCTGGCCACCACGACCAAGACCGAGCCGCAGTCCCAGAGCATCACTCCGCGCTGGCTGTTGCGGATGCTGCCCTGGGTCGAGGCCAGGGGCGGCGCCTACCGGGTCAACCGGCGGCTGACCTACACGGTCGGCGACGGCCGGGTCAGCTTCACCACGGCCGCCGGGCGCGTCCAGGTGGTCGCGCCCGAGCTGCGCGAGCTGCCGCTGCTGCGCGGGCTGGCCGACGACGCCGCGCTGGCCGCGCTGGCCGGCCGGTTCGAGCAGCGCGAATACGCGGCGGGCGCGGAGATCGCCGCGCCCGGGGGGCCCGCGGAGGGCCTGTACCTGGTCGCGCACGGCAAGCTGCGCCGCACGGTGGCCGGGCCGTACGGCGAGCCCGCCGAGACCGGCCACCTGGCCGATGGCGACCACTTCGGCGACGCCGCGCTGACCAGCCCCGACGCCACCTGGGACGAGGGCGTCGTGGCCGTCACCGGCTGCATCCTGCTGGTGTTGCCGCGCGCCGCCTTCGCGGCGGAGCAGGAGCGCTCGGAGTCGCTGCGCGACCACGTGGCCCGCCACCTGGCCGCCCCGGACCGGCCGACCGACAAGCACGGCGAGGCGGCCATCGCGCTGTCGGCCGGGCACAGCGGCGAGGCGGCGCTGCCCGGCACGTTCGTCGACTACGAGCTGGCCCCCCGCGAATACCAGCTCAGCGTGGCCCAGACGCTGCTGCGGGCGCACACCCGGGTGATCGACCTGTTCAACGACCCGATGGACCAACTGGAGCAGCAGCTCCGGCTGACCGTCGAGGCGCTGCGCGAGCGCCAAGAGCACGAGATGATCAACAATCCCGAGTTCGGGCTGCTGCACAACGCCGACCTCAAGCAGCGGGTCCACACCCGCACCGGCCCGCCCACGCCCGCCGACATGGACGCGGTGCTGGCCCGGCGCAGGAAGTCCCGGTTCTTCCTGGCCCATCCGCGGGCCATCGCGGCGTTCCGCCGGGAATGCACCCGGGTGGGCGTCTACCCCGAGTCGATCGACTTCGAGGGCACCCGGATCACCACCTGGCGCGGCGTACCGGTGCTGCCCTCCGACAAGATCCCGATCAGCCGTGAGGGCACCACGTCCATCCTGGTCATGCGTACCGGGGAGAAGGACGAGGGCGTGGTCGGCCTACGCGAGACGGGGCTGCCCGACGAGCGCGAGCCGGGGCTCACCGTGCGGTTCATGGGGATCGGCGAGCAGGCGGTCGCCTCCTACCTGGTGAGCGCCTACTACTCGGCGGCGGTGCTGGTTCCGGACGCGCTCGGCGTACTGGAGAACGTAGAGATCGCGCGCTGACCCGCGGGCGAGGACCGAAAGGCGAGAGATGTCCGCAGTCGAGGAGAGGACCCACCCCCGGCCCGCCGCCGACGTGCTCGCCTGGGGGAGGGCCCTGATCGGCCCGGCCCTGCGCGAGGCCGTCGAGTCGCTGCCGGAGGCGGTCCGGCGCATCGCCGGCTACCACTTCGGCTGGTTCGACGAGCGCGGCCGTCCGGCCGGTGCGGCCGGGGGCGGCAAGGCGATCCGGCCCGCGCTGGTCCTGCTGGCCGCCGAGGTGGTCGGCGGGGAGGCGGCCGAGGCCGTGCCCGCGGCGGTCGCGGTCGAGCTGACCCACAACTTCTCGCTGCTGCACGACGACGTGATGGACGGCGACACCAGCCGCCGCCATCGCGCCACCGCCTGGACGATCTTCGGCCGCGGCCCGGCGATCCTGGCCGGCGACGCGCTGATGACCCTGGCCTTCGACGTCCTGGCCGCGGCGGGCCGCCCGGCCGCGCGCCGGGCGGCCAGGGCCCTCGGCGCCGCCGTCCTGGAGCTGATCGACGGCCAGTACTCCGACGTGTCCTTCGAGCGGCGCGACGACGTCGCGCCGTCCGAATGCCAGGCCATGGCCACCGCCAAGACCGGCGCGCTGCTCGGCGGCGCGTGCGCGCTCGGCGCGCTGTACGGCGGCGCCCCCGACGAGCGGGTCGAGCACCTCGGCGCGTTCGGCAGGCACCTCGGCCTCGCCTTCCAGCACGTGGACGACCTGCTCGGCATCTGGGGCGATCCCGGCGTCACCGGCAAACCCGTCTACTCCGACCTGCGCAACCGCAAGAAGTCGCTGCCCGTGGTGGCCGCGCTGGCCTCGGGCACGCCCGCGGGCCGGGAGCTGGCCACCCTGTACCGATCCCCGCACCCGCTGACCGACCCCGAGCTGGCCCGCGCCGCCCAACTGGTGGACGAGGCCGGGGGCAGGGCGTGGAGCCAGGCGGAGGCCGACGGCCTGCTGGCCACCGCCATGCGGGAGCTCGACTGGGCCCAGACCGGCGCGCCCGCCCGCGCCGCGGCGGAACTCCAAAGCCTGGCCCGCCTGGTCACCCGACGAGATCACTGACCGACCGCACCAGGAGGTTCGATGGCCCTCATACCGGCGCCAGGCACCGTGCTCGTAGCCGACGAGCTGATCGTCCCCGGCGGCTCCCCGATCCGCTGCCCGGCGGCCGGCGTGGTGGAGGGTGAGCTGCGCCGCCGCGGCGTGCCGACCGTCCGCGGCCCGCTCGGCCACCAGGGCGACCCCGGCTTCGACTCGCTGGCGGTCACGCTGTCCGGCTCGAAGGGCCCGGCCGGGCTCGGCGTCGCCGCCGCCCGCGGCGACCTCACCGGCTGGCCCGCCGCCCGCGACGCGCTGGGCGCGTGCCTGGCGGTGGCCCGGCCCCGGATCGTGCTGCTGGCCGCGCCGCGCTCGTTCTGCGCGGGCGTCGAGCGGGCGATCGAGATCGTCGCGGAGGTGCTGCGCCGCCGGGGCGGCCCGATCTACGTACGCAAGCAGATCGTCCACAACGCTCATGTGGTGGCCGACCTGGCGGCGCGGGGCGCGGTGTTCGTGGAGGAGCTGGCCGAGGTCCCCGACGGGGCGACGGTAGTGTTCTCCGCGCACGGGGTGTCGCCCGCCGTACGCGAGGAGGCCGCGCGGCGCGGCCTGGACGTGATCGACGCGACCTGCCCGCTGGTCACCAAGGTCCACGCGGAGGCCCGCAGGTTCGCCGGGCGCGGTGACACCGTGCTGCTGATCGGGCACGAGGGCCACGAGGAGGTCGAGGGCACCTACGGCGAGGCCCCGCGGGAGACCATCGTGGTCGCCGACGCCGCGGAGGCCGCCCGGGTGTCGGTGCCCGATCCCGCCCGGGTCTCCTACCTCACCCAGACCACGCTGGCCGTGGACGAGGCCCAGGAGGTGGTGGACGTGCTGCGCGACCGGTTCCCCAAGCTGCGCGGGCCGGGCACCGACGACATCTGCTACGCCACCACCAACCGCCAGCAGGCGGTGGCGGCCATCGCGCGGGAGTCCGACGTGGTCCTGGTGGTCGGCTCGGCCAACTCCTCCAACTCGATGCGGATGGTGGAGCTGGCCCGCCGGCACGACACGCCGAGCCACCTGATCGACGACGCGGCCGACATCCGCCCGGAGTGGCTGGCCAGGGCCGGGGTGGTGGGGCTGAGCGCCGGGGCGTCCGCGCCTCCCTACCTGGTGGACGCGGTGGTTGCGGCGCTCGACGGCCTCGGCGGGGTCACCGCCGACGAACGCGAGGTGACCCACGAGACGATCAGGTTCACCCTGCCGGCGGCACTGCGCGTGAGAGGTCAGTAGGGCAGCGCGTACGCGGCGTACTTCTTGGCGCCGAACGCGGCCTTGAACTTCGGATAGGCGACGGTCCTGATGTCGCCGTCCGAGGTGAACCGCTCCTCCGGGTGCTCCTTGAGCCAGTCCAGCCACGCCGTGGAACAGAACCGCAGGCACTCGCCCTTCTTGTCCTGCGACTTGATGCGCGGGATGCCCAGCGGGTCGAAGTCCTTGGAGAAGGGGGAGGCGGCGGGCGTGTACCCGGCCAGGAACACCCCGCCGTACTCGTAGCGGGTGCCCGAGGCCGAGCCGCGCAGCGCCCACTCCTTGGTGTTCGGCTGGTTCCCGTACGGCAGCGCGAGCGTCACCGGGTCGAACGGGATGCGCCCCCTGATCACCTGATGTCCGGCGGCGACCTCCTTCTCGACCTGCTTTTTGGCCTTGCCGCGCAGGTTGAGGTGGTCGCGGGTGTGGTTGCCGAGGTCGAAGCCGCGCTCGTGCAGCCAGGTGAGGATCTGGGTCTGCTCCTCGGGCCGGGCCTTGCCGAACATGTCACGGGTCACGTAGAAGGTGGCGACCGGCCGGAAGCCGGGGTTCCTGCGTGCCACGTCGAGCAGGATGCCCACCGCGCTGTCCGGCGCGGGCTGCCCCATGCCGTCCAGGGTGACCTGCGAGGGCGAGGAGTCGTCGAAGGTGAGCACCACGGGGTGCCTGCCCGCCGGGATGCCGATCTTGCCGGTCGCGTACTCGGCGGCGGTGATGGGGACGTAGCCCTCCCGGGCCAGCCGCTCCAGCTCCGCGCGGAACTGCGCGGGGGTGCGGTCGTCGGCGATGTCCGGCTTGGCCACCACGCGGTGGTACATCAGCACCGGGATCTGCCCCAGTTCGTTGGCCTTGGCCTTGGCCGCCACGACGAGCCGGGCCTTGCGCACCTCCTGCGGCGACACGGCCTTCACCGCCTTCTTGGCGGCGGCCACCTTGACCGCGTCGTCCGCGTCCGACATGCACCCGGCGAGGGCCAGCAGGCTGAGCGCCACGGCCCCTGTCCGGCAAACCCCGTAGCCCCTCATTGGGCCCTCCAGACAGATGGAAGAGATAGTGGTCTTCTCCCCGCTGTCCTGGAACGGCAGACGGCACCCCCGGCAAAGAGTGACTCTAGGGAACGTCGCGGACGCTCTTCGTCACCGGCCGCTCCGGCGGGGCGGCCCCCCGCCGGCAGCGGCTGATCATCCTCTGTTGAGTTCAGGTCACCAGATGACCGGCAGGGCGTCCACGCCGTACACGATGGAGATCCCGCGGTAGGGGATCTCCGACTCCGGAACGGCCAGGCGCAGGCCCGGGAAGCGGCGCAGCAGCGCCGGGTAGGCGATCTTCATCTCCATCCGGGCGAGCGGCGCGCCGATGCAGTGGTGCAGGCCGTGGCCGAACGCCAGATGCGAGGCGACCTCGCGGCCCGGCCGTACCGTGTCCATCTCCTCGCCCAGCGCCGGGTCGCGGTTGGCCGCCACCAGCGAGCACAGCACCATCTCGCCCTTGGCGATCGGCTGCCCGCCGACGACCAGGTCCTCCTTGGCGAACCTGGGGAAGGCGACCTGCACGACGGTGAGGTAGCGCAGCAGCTCCTCCACCACCTGCACGATGTAGCCCTCCTCCTCGCGCACCCTGGCGGCCTCCTCGGGGTGACCGAGCAGCCACAGCGTGCCGAGGGCGAACATGCTGGTGCTGGTGTCGTGCCCGCCGGTCAGCATGCCGTCGGCGAGGCTGGCCAGCTCCCGGTCGCCCAGCTCGTCGCCGTGGTCGCGGAGCAGCATGCCGAGCAGCCCGTCACCCGGGTTCGAGCGCTCCCTGGCGACCAGGTCGGTCAGGTACGTCATCGCGTCGTTGACCGCCTTCAGCGACGCCTCGGGCCCGGCGGAGAAGTCGAAGCGGTCGGCGCCCAGCTTCACGAATCCGGCCTGGTCGGCCTTCGGTACGCCGAGCAGCTCGCCCACCACCAGCGACGGGATCGGCAGCGCGAACTTCTGCACGAAGTCGACCGGACCCCCCTCCCGCTCCATCTCGTCCAGGTGCTCGGCCACGATCGCCTCGATGCGCGGCTCCAGCCGGCGCAGCCGCCGCATGGTGAACTCCGGCGTGAGCAGCCTGCGCAGCCGGGTGTGCTCGGGCGGGTCGCGAAAGCCCAGGCCGCCCGGGTCCTCCTGCTGCACCGCCCCCGACACGTTGGCGAAGTCGTTGCTGAACCGGGCCGTGTCACCGAGCACGGAGCGCACGTCCTCGTACCGGGTCACCAGCCAGACGGTCTGGCCGTCCGGCATCTTGAGCGGGAAGACCGGCTGCTCGGCACGGATGCGCGCGAGTTCGGCGACGGGGTCCAGGCCCTCGCGCATGAACTGCACGAGGGGAAAGTCGTTCTCGGACATTTTGTGTCGCGTTCCTTATTGTCGGTCGGGGATATCACCATGTTTCGGGCATGGCACGGGGGTCACTACGGACGCGCCGGTACCAATACTGTCTAAGAACTGCGGGCGTGCGCGGCCGACCCCCGGTAGTCCTCCTGGTGACGATGGGCTTACCCGCTCCAGCCGCCCTCATCGCAGCCGCCGGGCGCGAGCAGCCCGAGCAGCCGCCGGACGAACGGCGGCGTGTTCAGGACGCGCAGCGCCCGCTGCTGCCGGACCCCTGGGAGCAGGTCCAGGACGCGCAGCCCCGACAGGTCCACGAACGACACCTCGGCGAGATCGACGACCACGACGTCGTCCCCCATCCGGGCGGTCACCCGGACCTCGGCCAGGATCGCGCCGAGCCGATCGCTGTTGTTCCGATCGATCTCACCGCTGAGCACCAGGGCCGGCGCGCCGCTCACCGCGTCGCCGTTCGCGACGACGCAGAGCCGTCCGTCGTCGAAGAGCACGCGCCGGGCACTCACCGGGCCGCCCCCTACGGGCGGTCCCTCTCGCGCGGGCAATGTGGCTCACCCAGACGCGCGCGGCTGCGAGACCAGGGCATTGGTCATGATTCCACCGATCCTTCGCAGCAGTCGGGCCGGACATATCCTCTGTGTCTGGTAAGACCCTCAGCGTGCTCTGCGGCTCGGACACCTGTCAACCGATGCACGAAAAAAGATTCGCCCTTAGGCTGGGGTGCGCTTGACCGGCCGTTCACGATCGTATGATGCGGAGATGGTCATGGGTTCCGACGACGGTGTGAAGGCCGGCCGCTGGACGTTCCTGACCAACCATGCCCGCGTGCTGGTGGAGATCGCCCGTGACCCGGAGGTACGGCTGCGCGACGTGGCCGCCACCGCCGGGATCACCGAGCGTGCCGCTCAGGCCATCGTCTCCGACCTGGTGATCGCGGGCTACCTCACACGCACCCGGGTCGGCCGCCGCAACCGTTACACGATCAACGAAGACCAGGGCTTCCGCCATCCGGCGGAAGCCGATCACAGCCTCGACGAGTTCCTCGCCCTGTTCACCAAGCGCAACCGACGCCACCCGCACACCGACGCCGAGACGGTCACCGACGTGCCCGCCGCCCCCGCCGCACCGAGCCTCACGACGGATCTCGGGCCCGTGCCCGACCAGGAGGGCGCGGGGCATGAGGAAGGCGGCCGGGCGGGCGGGCAGCCGGTCACTCGGGGATCTCCCCCGGAAGCTCCCGGCTGAGCGCTCCGATCGGCGGGGACGGCTCGCGCGGCTCGCGGTCGCCGGCCCCGTCGCCGGGCTCGTCGCGCAGCCACACCGTGATCACGTCCCAGCGGTGCACCACGCTCCCCGGGGCGGGCCGCTGTGCGACCACCACTCCGTCGGTCAGCGGGGCCGGGCCGTCGGGCTCGGTGCCCTGGAGCAGGACGCCCGCGTCGTGCCCGGCGAGCCAGGCGTTCAGCGCCTGCATGCCGCGGAAATCGGGAACCACGATCTTGTCCAGCGGATCATCACCCGGATCCGATGGTAGGCACCGCGGCGGTTCCGCGTCATGAGACCGGCGGGGATACTTTTGCGTTCCCTCCGGCGGTACGTCCCCTGCGCTTGACCTGGCCCCGCCGTACGTCACGGCACCTGCATATTCCCGCAAACCGGCCGCCCCACCCCCGCGCTTGGCAGACTGAGAGCCATGAAGAGGAGATGGCTCCAGGTTTTCCTGTCCCTCGCCTCGCTCGGGCTGGCCGCGGCGCTGGTCGCCTACCTGCCGCAGATCGTCGAGACCTTCACCGGCACCCGCCTGACCTGGGCGCAGATCGGCGCGGAGTTCGCGGGCGTGTCGTGGCCGGCGATCGCGCTGATGACGCTCACCTGGCTGGCCAGCCTGGCCGGCATCGCCGGGGTGCTGTGCGCGTCGCTGCCCGGCCTGTCGCTGCTCCAGGGCGTGACGCTCAACGCGGCCGGGAGCGCGGTCAGCAACGTCCTGCCGTTCGGCGGGGCGCTGGGCATCGGCGTGACGTTCGCGATGACCAGGGGATGGGGCTTCCCGTCCGGCCCGGTGACCGTGTCGGTGCTGGTCAGCGGCATCTGGAACACGCTGTTCCGGTTCGCGTTGCCCGCCGTCGGCATCGTGGCGCTGCTGGTGTCCGGCAAGCGGCTGGACGCCGCGATCGTCAACGCCGGGTGGATCGGGGCCGCCGCCATCCTCGGCCTGGTGGCCGTCTCCGCCACCGCCCTGTACTCCGACCGGGCCGGACGGATCATCGGCCGCGCGCTCGACGGCCTGGCCCGGCTGACGCCGTGGCGGCACCGCCTCGGGCGCGGCGGGATCTCCGCGGCCGTCGAACGGCTCCGCGCGGGCACCGGCCGCCTGGTCCGGGGCCGCTGGCCGGCGCTGTCGCTGAGCATGATCGCCTTTCTCGTCCTCCAGTGGCTGATCCTCGTCGAGTGCCTGCACGCCACCGGCTCCTATCCGGGCCTCGCGGAGTCCATCGCGGTGTTCGCGCTCTCCCGGGTGCTCCAGACGGCCGTCATCACCCCCAGCGGCACCGGGATCATGGAGGCCGGGGTGGCCGCCGCGCTGCTGTTCTTCCAGATGCCGGCCGGCGGGGCCGCCGCCGCGGCGATCCTGTTCGGCTTTTGGACCTACACCATCGAGATTCCGTTCGGCGGGCTCGCGCTCGGCGGGTGGGCCCTGCTCCGCAGACGCGACGACCGCCGTGCCGCGCGGGCCGCGCAATCCGCCGAACCCCAGGCCGGGGGCCGTCCGACCTCGGCATTGTGAGGGGGCCGGGCCGCTCCGGTACGTTTGACCTGGTGCTACCCGCCCTTGGTGAGTGTTCGGTCACACTGTTTAACTCGTGACTTTCCTGCTTGCGCAAATAGTAAGGTTGATAGGGAGATGCCGGGACAGGGCGAGGGAGTGGAGCCCCATGGGACGAGGCCGAGCCAAGGCAAAGCAGAAGAAGGTCGCACGGCAGCTCAAGTACCGCACCCACAGCATGGACATCGACCGCCTGCGCGCGGAGCTGTCGGGCGCTGACGACGATGAGCGCGACGATGAGGCGACCCAGGAGAACGACGCCGCCGCCCGCTGACCGCGTCCGATCACGGACGCGTCCGATCAGGGGCGGCGTGGCCGTCCACGCGCGCGCTAGGCTCGACCTCGGCAGCACTGCCAGTCGGTAGCACCGTCAGCCAGAAGACCAGGGAAGCGAGCGCCGTGGCCGGTGGGGGCACCAGTATCTTCCAGCCGGAGATCATCTCTCCGGTGCGGAGGATCGGACACAGGGAGTTCGACTTCTCCCGCCAGGTCGCCGTCATGGCGATCATCAACCGCACCCCCAACTCGATGCACGACCGCGGGCGTACGTACGAGCTGGACCTCGCGGTCCAGGCCGCGCGCCGCGCCGTCGCCGACGGCGCGGACTGGGTCGACATCGGCGGCCTGGCCTTCCGCGCCGACCAGGACGACCTGAGCGTCGCGGCGGAGATCGACCGGGTCGCGCCGGTCATCGAGGTGGTGCGCGCCGCCTCCGACGTCGTGATCTCGGTGGACACCCACCGCGCCGAGGTGGCCCGCGCCGCGCTCGCCGCCGGGGCCGACGTGGTCAACGACACCAACGGCATCCGCGACGCGGCCATGGCCAAGGCCGTCGCCGAGGCGGGCGCGGCCGTGGTGATCACGCACAGCATCGGCGGCCCGCGCACGGAGGTCAGCCGCCCGACGTACACCGACGTGGTGAGCGAGGTGGCCCACTTCCTGCGCGAACGGGTACGACACGCGATCGACGCCGGGGTCGCCCCCGACCGGATCATCATCGACCCGGGCCACGACCTCAACAAGAACACCTACCACTCGCTGGAGCTGACCCGCCGGCTGAGCGAGATCGCCGCGATCGGCCACCCGACCCTGGCCGCCGTCTCCAACAAGGACTTCATCGGCGAGACCCTCGACGTCCCCCAGGACAGGCGGGTGGAGGGCACGATCGTGGCCAACGTGGTCTGCGTGCTCCAGGGCGCGCGCATCCTGCGGGTGCACGACGTGCCGCAGGCGGTCGCGGCGGTGCGGATGACCGAGGCCATCCTGGGCTGGCGCGCCCCCGTCTCACCCCGCCACAACCTCTAGCCGGTCAGGTCTTCAGTTCGGCGGCGCGGGCCTCCAGGTAGCGCCGTTCGGGCAGGCTCGTCGTACGCCGGGCCGCCTCCTGATACTCCGCCTGCGCCCCCGCCGCGTCGCCCGCCATCTCCAGCAGGTGTGCGCGTACCGCGGCCAGCCGGTGGTGGCCCGCCAGCCGCTCGTCGGAGTCGAGCCCCGCGAGCATGGCGAGCCCGGCCTCGGGACCGCGGACCATGGCCAGCGTCACCGCGTGGTTGAGGGTGACCATCGGATTGGGCGAGACGCGTTCCAGCAACTGGTACAGCGCCAGGATCTGCCCCCAGTCGGTCTCCTCGGCGCGCGGGGCCTCGTCGTGGACGGCCGCGATGGCCGCCTGGATCTGGTAGCTCCCGATCGGCGCCCAGGACAGCGTGTCGGTGATCAGCTCCACGCCCTCCTTGATCAGGGCGGTGTCCCACAGCCGCCGGTCCTGCTCGGCCAGCGGGACCAGTGAGCCGTCGGGCAGCGTACGCGCCGGCCGCCGGGCCTCGGTGAGCAGCATCAACGCGAGCAGCCCGGCCACCTCGCCCGCCTTCGGCAGCAGCCCGCGCACCGCGCGGGTGAGCCGGATCGCCTCCCCGGTCAGCTCCGCCCGGTGCAACTCCGGGCCGGAGGAGGCGGTGTAGCCCTCGTTGAAGATCAGGTAGAGGACGTGCAGCACCACGCGCAGCCGGTCGTCCAGCTCGCCCGGGGGCGGCATGCCGAACGGCACGCCCGCCGTCTTGACCCGCTGTTTGGCCCGGCTGATCCGCTGCGCCATGGTCGCCTCGGGCACCATGAACGCGCGGGCGATCTGCGCGGTGGTGAGCCCGCCCACGGCCCGCAGCGTCAGCGCCACCTGCGACGGCTCCGACAGCGCCGGGTGGCAGCACATGAACAGCAGCGTCAGGGTGTCGTCCCGGCCGGCCGCCGCGTCGTCCTCGCCCGGCGGCCGGGCGATCAGCTCGTCGGCCGGGACCTGCGTCGCGGCGGTGACCTCCCGCCGCCTGCGCGCCGACTCGCTGCGGATCTGGTCGGTGAGCCGCCGCGCCGCGACGGTGATCAGCCAGCCGCGCGCGTTGTCCGGCACACCCTCCTGCGGCCACTGGACGCTGGCCGCGAGCAGCGCCTCCTGGACGGCGTCCTCGCACGCGTCGAAGGCCCCGTGGCGGCGGATGAGCGTACCGAGCACCTGCGGCGCCAGCTCGCGCAGCAGGTCCTCGAAACCCATGTCCACGGACATGGCCACACGCTACCGGCAGCGGCGCGACAGGGGAGAATGGCGTGCGTGCGCTACGGCATCTTGGGGACGACACGGGCCTGGCGGGACGGCGGCGGCGAGGTGCCGCTGGGCGGCCCCGCCCGGCGTACCCTGCTGGCCCTGCTGCTGGCCGCGCCGGGCGAGACCGTCACGGTGGACCGCCTGCTCGACGCCCTGTACGACGCGGGCGTGGGCGGGGCGGCGCACGCGTTGCAGTCCCAGGTCTCCCGGCTGCGCCGGATCCTCGGTCCCGGCGCCTCGATCGAGCGGACCCCCACCGGCTACCGCCTCACCACCGACCCCGACGACGTGGACGCCGGGCGTTTCCGCAGGCTGGCCGCCGAGGGCCGCCGGGCGCTGCTGGACGGCGACCCCGGGCACGCCGCCGCACTGCTCCGCGCCGCCCTGGAGCTCTGGCGCGGCCCCGCCCTCGCCGACGCCGCCGACGCCGAGCCCGCCGCGGCCCAGCGCCTGGAGGAGCACCGGCTGGCCGCCCTGGAAGACCGCATCGAGGCCGACCTGCTGCTCGGCGCCTCCCGCGAGGTCACCGCCGAGTTACGCGAACTCACCGGCCGCCACCCCCTCCGGGAGCGCCTGCACGGCCTGCTCATGCGCGCCCTCGAAGCCGACGGGCGGCCCGCCGAGGCGCTGACCGCCTACGAGCGCGCCCGGCGCGTCCTCGCCGACGAGCTCGGTACCGACCCCTCCCCGGACCTCGCGGCCCTGCACCAGCGGCTGCTGCACGGCCATCGCCCTGTAGCCGTCGGGCCGCCTGCACCGCTCACCAGTTTCGTCGGCAGGGACGACGACCTCGCGGAGTTGCGCGCCCTGGCGGGCACGGCCCGGCTGATCACGCTGCACGGGCCGGGCGGTGTCGGCAAGACCCGCCTGTCCGCCGAACTGGCCGGCGCATTGCCGGATGAGGTGTGTTTCGTCCGCCTCACCCCGGTACGCGACGCCACCGAACTCCTGCACGCCATCACCGCCGCCTACGGCCTGCGCGAATCCCCCCTCTTCTCGCCGGGGACCCCACCGGCCACCGAGGCTCCGGTGGGGGCGGCCCGGCTCGTCGCCGCGCTGGCGGATCGCTCCTCGCTGCTCGTCCTCGACAACTGCGAACATGTCATCGAGGCCGCCGCCGCGCTGGCCGAGCACCTGCTGTCCGCGTGCCCCCGGCTGCGGATCATCACCACCAGCCGGGAACCTCTCGGCATTCCGGGCGAGCACCTGTGGCAGGTACGTCCGCTCGCCGACACCGCCGCCGTACGGCTGTTCGCCGACCGGGCCGCCGCCGTACGGCGGGGTTTCGCGCTCGACGACGCCGGCGAGCCCGTCGTACGCCGGATCTGCGCCGCACTGGACGGCCTGCCCCTGGCGATCGAGCTCGCCGCCGCCCGGATGCGCACCCACGACCTCGCCGCGCTCGCCGCCCGCCTGACCGCGCCCTCCCCGCTGCCGCCGTGGGCCAGCCGCACGGCGGAGGCCCGGCACCAGACGCTGCGCACGGTGGTGGCGTGGAGCTGGGACCTGCTGCCGGAGCGGGAGCAGGAGATCGCCAGGCGGTTCACCGTGTTCGCCGGGGGCGCGACCGCCGATTCGGTACACCGGGTGGCGGGCTCGGGGACGCCGGCCGAAACCGAGGCCATCCTGGAGTCGTTGGCGGACAAGTCGCTTTTGGAGGTGTCGGGCGGTCGGTTCCGGATGCTGGAGACGATCCGGGCATACGCCGCCGAACAACTGGAGGCCGCCGGCGAGGGGGAGGCGGTACGGCAGGCGCACGCCCTGCACATGCTGGACGTGGCCCGTGCCGCCGACTCGATGATGCGGCGGGCCGAACAGCTCGACTGGCTGCGTACGCTCGCCGCCGAGCACGAGAACCTGCGCGCCGCCCTCCGCTGGGCGGTCACGGCGGCCGACGCGGTCACCGCGGCCGACGCGGTCACGGCGGCTGACGCGGTCACGGCGGCTGACGCGGTCAGGGCGGCCGACGCGGCCGAAGTGGCGTTCGATCTGCTCGCCGCCATGTCCACATATCTATGGATACGCGGCCTACGTTCGTCCGTACTCCCCGAAGCGACCGCCCTCCTCGACCGGACCTCACCCGCCGCCGCGTCCAAGTCGGGCCGCCCGTACGCGCTCTGCGTCCTGATCGCCGGGCCGCGCGCCGAAGCACGTACCGCCGAAGACCACCGCGCGGCTGCCGAACGCGTCCTCATCAACGCCGAGGGCCCCCCACACCCGGCCGCGCTCTTCCTGTGGCTGCTCACCTACGCCGCCGACATGGAACCACGCCCCGCCCTCGCCCTGATCGACGCCATCCGCCACAGCACCGACCCCTGGGCCCGCGCGGGCGGCGAGCTGATCTGGGGCTACTCGGAGTACGGCAGCGGCCACTACGCGGACGCCGAACGCCTGCTCACCTCCGCAGTCACCGCATTCCGCACCGTAGGCGACAGATGGGGCACCTCCCTCGCCCTCGACGCCCTCGCCGGCCTCTGCGCCAACCTGGGCCACCTCCCGCGCGCCATCGAGCTCACCGACCAGGCCCTCCTCCTCACCCGCGAACTGGGCGCCACCGACGACATCGCCGACCTCCTCTGCAACCGAGCCGACCACTCCATAGCCGTGGAAGGGGTCGCCGCCGCGCGTGCCGACTACGAACAGGCCGCGGCCCTCGCCCGCCAGGCCGGCAGCGCCACCTACCTCGCCGCCGCTCTGCGCGGACTCGGTGACATCGCGCTGCTCGAAGGCCGCCCCGACGAGGCCGAACGCCACTACACCGACGCCCTCGCCCGCTTCGACCCGCACGCCATGCGAAGCGTCGGCAACCACACGCGTACCCTCGTGGGCCTCGGCCGGATCGCCCACCTGCGCGGCGACCTGCCCGCCGCCCGCGAGTTCCATCGGCGGGCCGCCGAGACGGCGGTGAGCATGGGCGCGTTCCCGGAGACGGCCCGCCCCCTCGAAGCCCTCGCCGGGGTCGCGTTCGCCGAGGGCGACGCGACCGCCGCCGCCGTACTGCTCGGCGCCGCCGTCACCCTGCGCGCCGCGCCCACCGAGCCGCCCGCCATCACCGAACACGTACGGCAGGCGCTGGGCGACCAGCCGTACGAGCACGCGTATGCCCACGGCCTGGCCATGAGCCGCGCCCGGGCCCTCCTGCAAGCAGGCGTATCCGAGCAGGTCATCGCGGCCTCCCCGCTCTACACATTGTTCGGCGAGTCCCTGTGAGCGGTTGGTGAGCATGTGGTGCGTATGTGGTGAGCACGCGGTGAGCGGCCCGGCGCATCCTCATCCACATGACACCGATCACCAACCGCAACGTCCTGATCTCCGGCGCCTCCGTGGCCGGCCCCGCGCTCGCGTACTGGCTGCACCGGTACGGCTTCACCCCGACCATCGTCGAACGCGCCCCCGCCCTGCGCGAGGGCGGCCACGCCGTCGACTTCCGCGGCAAGGCCCACATGACCGTCCTGCGCCGCATGGGCATCCTCGACGCCGTCGAGGCCGCGCGCACCGGCATGGGCCCGACCTGGTACGTCAACAGCGCCGGCAAACGCCTCGCGAGCCTGCCCGCCGACCTGTTCGCCGGCGACGTCGAGATCCTGCGCGGCGACCTCGCCCGGATCCTGTACGACGCGACATCGCAACACACCGAGTACATCTTCGGTGACTCCATCACCGCCATGCGCGAGGACGCCGACGGCGTCCACGTCACCTTCGAACACGCCCCGCCCCGCCGCTTCGACCTGGTCATCGGCGCGGACGGCATCCACTCCAAGGTCCGCTCCCTGGCCTTCGGCCCGGAGTCCCGGTACTTCAAGCACCTGGGCCTGCACTGCGCGATCTTCACCACGCCCAACCACCTGAAACTCCAGTACACCGCCCTCGCCTACAGCACCCCGGGCAAACTCGTCTCCATCTACAGCTCCCGCCACAACACCGAGGCCAAAGCCGTCCTCTGGTTCGCCTCCCCCTCCGCCGACTACCACCGCCACGACATCGCCCGCCAGAAGCAGATCCTCGCCGACACCTTCCGCGGCAACGGCTGGGAGAGCGACCCCCTCCTCGTGGCCATGTGGGATTCCCCGGACTTCTACTTCGACGCCATCGGCCAGGTCCACATGGACACCTGGACCACCGGCCGCACCGCCCTCCTCGGCGACGCCGCCTACTCCCCGTCCCCCCTGTCCGGCATGGGCAGCGGCCTCGCCCTCGTAGGCGCCTACGTCCTAGCCGGCGAACTCGCCACCGCCCGCGGCGACCACCGCACCGCCTTCCGCGCCTACGAGCAGGAGATGCGCGAATACGCCGAAAAGTGCATGAAGATGGGCCAGGGCGTCAGCAAGTTCATGGTCCCCCAAAGCCGCACCATGGCCTGGTTCCTGCGGCAGAACTACAAGCTCATGCCCTACCTCCCCGGCAAGTCCCTCATGGCCAAGGGCGCCAGAAAAACCGCCGAGTCCATCCCCCTCAAGCCCTACACCCCCTAGCCCCCGGCCCCCCAGCGAGCCCAAACCCCCCCAACCCGTCCACTGTCCCGATCTATGGCCGGTGGTGCGGTAAGTTATCCTCACAGAGGAACCCTGTCGCCCACGACGGTTCCTCTCTGTAGTCTTCACAGGGGGCGTTAGCTCAATGGTAGAGCTGCAGACTTTTAATCTGTAGGTTCAGGGTTCGAGCCCCTGGCGCCCCACCACTCCCACCCCATCTGACCAGCGCTTCCTCCCCAGAGGGCGGCTTGCGGTCAGCAGTTGATCTCCCGTGGTCGCTCGCCGGTTGCTCGCGGGCACGGACCGGGCACATGAATGATCGTTTAAGCGCCGGTATCTGAGGCGGCGGTGGCCGAGTGCCGAGCCCTTCGGGCGATATGCCTGCGTGGGGTCTTCGGTCGTTTGCTGATCAAGCGCATTTCCGGCCCGTCTCGCTCAGATGTCGGCTGTGGTGTCGTCCCCCGCGACCTTCAGCCGCCGTGGCCGCGCTGTACGGCCCTGCCGTTCCAACCGGCCTGTGCGGGCGGCGGGGATCGGTTGCATGGGCGGGGCTGGGGTGGTGATGAGGGCTGCGGTTTGCTCGGCGGCTGCGGCTGCGACGTCGGGGTAGACGCTGGTGTAGGTGTCGCGGGTGAAGGTCGAGGAGACGTGGCCGAGGGTCTCTTGGACGATCTTCAGTTCGACTCCGGCGGCGAGCATCATGGATGCGGCTCCGTGGCGCAGATCGTGAAGGCGGATCGGTGGCAGTCCCGCCTCGTAGGCGAGCCAATAGAACTGGTCGGTGAGGTGTTGGGGGTGCAGCGGGCGTCCGAGTTCGTCGGTGAAGGCGAACCCGCTATCGGCCCAGTCCTGGCCTGCGGCGAGTTGTTCTTCGGCCTGCTGCTTGTGGTGGTGGCGGAGGGCGGCCATGGTCTGGGTGTCCACGGCGACGGTGCGGTCGCTGGCGTCGGTTTTCGGTTTGCCTTGGATGGGTTGCCAGCCGAGTTGGGTGATCTGCCAGTTGATCCCGATCGTCTTGGCCGACTCGTTGACCTCGCGCCAGCGCAGGCCGGCGGCTTCTCCTCGGCGGAGTCCGCGTAGGGCGATCAGCCGGTACAGGGCGTACAGCCGGTGGCGGCGGGCGTGGGTGAGGAAGACCGCGGTTTGCTGCGGGGTCCAGACCATGACGGGGGAGGGCCGATCTCCAGCGAGGTAGACGCCGATCACATCGACGCCGCCCATCGGCCGCTGGTGCCGGGCGGCGGCCAGTCGCCGGGTGTGGTCGGCTTGCCAGCAGGCGACCCGTTCGGCGGTCCACACGGCGGGTTTCGGGCGGGTCACGGCAGGGAGTTCGACCACGGCGGCGGGGTTGAAGTCCAGCAGGCGGTCTTGTTTGATCGCGATGTTGAGGGCGTGGCGCAGGGTGGCGCGGATGCGGTGCATGGAGGAGGGACCGACGGGGCGGCGGTATCGCACTTTCGCTTGTTGTTCGGGGTCGCCGCTGGCGCGGGCTTGGGTGATGGTGTCGTTGAATTCTTCGATGGCGTCGAACATGCCTGCGATGTCGGAGACGCGGAGCCGGTCCAGGCGGATGTGGCCGAGGTAGGGGGTGAGGTAGAGGCGGATGTCGGTGGCGTAGCCGCGGCGGGTGGTGGCATCGATGCGGCGCTTACGGGCGAGGAATTCCTCCAGCCATTCGGCGATGGTGAGGTGCCGGTTGAGGTCTTGGCGGGTGCGGACTTTGCGGCGTATCTCTTCGATGGGTGGCAGGTGCCGGGTGTCTTTGAGGGTGGTGAGGATGAGTTCGGTGATCTGCCGCCGCACGTGCGGGTCGTCATCGAGGGCGAGTAGTCCGCGGGCGTGGTCGAGTTCGGCTTCGGCGTCCTCCAGGGTGGGAAAGCCGCTGCGGCGGAGTGGGTTGCGGCGTCGGCCGTCGGCGTGGGCGGGGAGTTCGAGCTGGTAGGCCCAGCGCCCGTGGGTGCTGCTCCAGCGCTGGCCGCCCCCGCCTGTTCGGCGGAGTTTGGGGCAGGTTTTGCCGAGTCTGCGGCCGGTCGTCTCGTCGCGGCAGGAGCAGGTTTTGTAGGTGGATCCGTTGGCCACCGTGGTGTCATCCTTTCCGGTCCTTGCGGCACTGGTGGGTGTCGCGGTATCCCAGCAGCGCGCGCACCCCGCGTACCGGCACCGCGTACCGGCTGCCGATCCGCAGGACCGGGCAGGGGAACCGGCCGGTTTTGGCCAGCCGGTATGCCTTGGTGCGGCCCATTCCGAGCAGTTTTCCGGCGGCGACCACGCTGATCACGGCGGGATACTCCGCCTCCGCCATGTGATGCCGGTCTTCGCCATCGGGGGCGTCCGGCTCGCTGCCGGTTGGTCGTGCGGTCATGGGTCACCTCCATGGGGAAGGTCCGGGCGTCGGCGGCGGGATGATGTGCGTTGCGCTGGCCCGGCCCGTTTCCAGCCGGCACCGGCTGTTGCCCGCTGTGGGTGCACAGGCGGGTTCGGTGGTGGCGGGTGGGCCGTGGCGAGCGGTATCGACGCCCACCTTGGTACGCCCCGTCAAGCGAAATCCGCTGGTCCATCGGCTGACGTCGCTGTTTCCGGTGCTGAGCGGCGTTGCGCCGGATGGCCGTAGGTGGTATCCGCCGGGTGTCGTGCCGGAGGGGGGTCGTCTGATGGTTTGCGGAACACGAGGAGATCTTCGTGTGCGATGGCGTGGATCGGGCGGCCATCGGCCCATCCCCGGCGCGCTTCGTGGAGCTGGAAGAACGAGGCGCGGTTGAGCAGCGTGCCGTCGCCGAGGCCGCACAGCAGGCAGACGATCCGGTCGGCGAACTCCAGTCCCGCCCGGCGGCCGAGGGTGATGATCTGCCCGGGGAGGTCGATGAGTTCGCCGTGGTGGCGGTAGGGGCGGGCGGTGACCGCGACCACGCCGCCGGGGCGCAGGCTCCGGAAACTGCCCGCGAGGATGCGGGAGAAGCCGTCCAGCAGTCCCGGGAGCCGCTGGTACGCCAGGTTGGCCCGGTCGGCCCGGTCGGTGTAGTGGTGGTTCCATTTGCGGACCCCGGGCTGTCCGCTGTCACGGCTGGAACGGACATGACCATGAGTGGCCAGACCATAGGGAGGAGAGGTCAGCATCAAGCCCGCCTTGCCGTGCAGGTCGGGTAGGAGCCCCGCGATGTGCCGGGCGTCTCCGGTGACGACCCGGCCGAAGCCGCCCGCGCCGTTGCGCCGGGCATGGGCGAGGTTGGCGACAGCGAGGTGGGCCCAGCGCTCCTCTAGCTCCACTCCGGCGGCGTGCCGATCCTGATGGACGGCCTCGACCAGTGTGGTGCCAATGCCGCACATCGGGTCGATGACGAGATCGCCTGGGCGGGTGTAGGTGGCGATGACCTGGGCGGCGATCGCGGGGAGCATCTTGGCGGGATGCTTCATCGAGGCGGGCAGGTAGCGGCCGTGCCTCTGAATCCGGGAGGGCTGCTGTCCGGTCGCCCAGACCGACATGGTCACCTCGATCACGATGGCTCCTCCCTGGCGTCGGCGGTTGGGGAAGCGGTGGCTTGTGGTGATCTCCGGGGCTTGTGGAAGATCAGGGCATCGGTGTGCAGCCGGACGCTGATCGGCAGCCCGGCACACCCTGCCGTAGCCGGGTCTGGTGCGGGTACCCGCCAGGCGGGGGGTGGTTCGAGGCGACCGCCGCGGACGGGGACGTGAAGGGCGATGATGTGCTGGAGGTAGGTCAGTTCTGCTTGCCGGGCGTTGTGGATGATGTCCGGGGCGGGGTCATGGACGTGCCCGCCTGCGCGATGCAGGCCGGTGATGAGGACCAGATGACCTCCCGGCTTCACCAGCGCCGCTAGGTGAGATAGCTCCGGCTGCTCGCTTTGGCGGCAATGACGTTTGGCGATGACGAGATCGGCGGTGCCGAGCAGATCGGTGAGCGTCCGGTGGGTGGTGTCTGTCGGGGTGAGGCGCAGGTCGGCGACCTCCAGGTCGTGGCGGGGATGCAAGCGCTGCAACGCCTGCCAGGAGTGGTGTGCCCGGGCGGGGTCGGTGAAGGTGGCCACGGCGCGGCAGCCGGTGGTCAAGGCGCTGGAGATGACGGCATGGTCGGCTGCGTCGATGTCGATGACCAGGCCGCCGAGCCGTGTGCAGGTGGTGATCAGGTGCCGGGCGAGGAATCCGCTGATCGGCCGGCAGCAGCCATTGCGGCATGCAGGTTCGGGTTCGGTTTCGGTGGCGGCGAGCCAGACGCTCAACGGCAGATGACGCTGTACGCCGATGTCCGGTTTGCTTGGCTGAGGAGCGCGGGTGTGGTGGTGGGGTGGGTTCAATGATGGTGTGGCCCGATCACACGAGCCGCCTGGTCCCTGTCACCATCGGAAATACCTGCCGCGAGATGCGAGATGGGACAACCGGGCAGAACGGCGGCCGTGTGGAACCGTGGTGATCGCTCTTCCCGGCCGGGCCGGATGCGCTGCTCGTTGTTCATGCAGGTCAGGGCGCTGCCGTACCGATTTCGGGCATCCTTCGTACAGGGCCGGCGGCAGCCGTCGTTTTCGAGATCGGCGAACGGCCGCCCTTGCGCTGTCTGTGGTTCTACTCTGAGAAGCGGCACCTCTTCGGTTGGATCAAGGGTCGATCTCGGGAGGCGATCGCGGTGGCCGGGCATGACGAGCTCGCCGAGCGCCGGTTTGGCAAGAAGGTCGATCGCCTCAAGGCTTTGATGGAAGCGTCGCTGCGGCCGGCCTACCGTGGCTACTACGGCCAGTTGGTGCTGACTGATCGACAAGTCGGCGAGATCGGCGACATGGCCGAGGTACGCCGGGCGGCCCGGGCGGCGGGCCGAGCCCTCGGCTGGAAGACCGTCACCCATATCGCGCCCGACGGGCGGGTGATCATTGTGGATGATCGAGATCCGCCTGCGGATGTTCAGGCACTGGCTCAGCGGCTCGCCGCCGAAGCGGTGGCCAATTACCTAAATCAGTACAGGTGACTGTCGGCTACGAGCCGTCGCCGAATCGCTCCTACTTCCTCAAAGGAGCGTTCTCCGCCAATTGCGGAATCCGGAGCAAGCACGACCGAGGCCACGCGGGCATCGTCTTTGAGGAAAGTTTGACCTCACCCCTCATGGTGGTCCTCATCGTTGCAGATGAGAGCCATTTACGGGCAGTCGCCGAACGTCGGGGGCCACTTGGCGGTGAAGACGCGACCGGGCACCCTCCTCAATGAGGTTTCACCATCCCAGAAGGCGCTTGGGACCTTTGAGTTAAGCCTGCCGAAAACATTACCCACAGCAATGTCTGTCCGGAAAGTGCCCGGTTCCTGCACATGACGTATGGCGGCATGAGCAACGTCCGAATCCACGCTTCATTCGGGAGTTGTCATGTCCCAGCCCACATCGCACGCCCCTCGTGCCGCCTCATCCTTTCCATACGCTCGCGGGCCACTGGATGCAGCCGAAGACGCGTTCCGTCTGCTGATGCAGGGGCCGCAGCCGCTCGGCATCGACGGCGCCCAGCTCGGAGCCGGCCTTCCGGCCAGAGACATCGCGCTGGGGGAGCTGCGGGCGATCCTGCTTCACCCCTCCTGCGGGCGGGTGACCCGTGATGAGGTGTGGCGGCATCTGATCGGCCAGGCCCGGGTACGGCGGGGCGCGTGGATGGTGGCCGCTGTGGCGCTGGCCATGCCGATGCTGCGCCGCCTCGCCATATCGATCTGCCGGTCGGCGGATGCGGAGCGGGACGATGTCGAGGCCGAGGTGCTGACCGGCTTCATGGACGCGCTGGCCAAGGTCAATCTGCAATGGACTCACCCATTGCTGCGGCTGTCTCGTCTGACCCGCCGGTCCGTGGCGCGAAGCGGCGTACTGCAGCGGCCGTGCCTGCTCAACGACGCAGAGACGGCCGAAGGGCGCACGCTCGCCTATCCGTCGGGACACGCCGAGCTGCTTCTCGCGAAAGCGGTCGCACAAGGAATCATCACTGCCGAAGCGGCGGAGATCATCGCGGTCACCCGGCTGGAGAACGTTCCGCTCAGCGACTACTGCCGTCGCCGTGGTTTGCTGTACTGCACCGTTCTCAAGCGACGTCAGCGTGCCGAGGCGCGACTGCGTCAGGCGATCGTCGATGGTGACCTGACCGGCGGCGATCTGTAGCAGGCGGTCGATGGCGAGCACGCGCGATAGCTGCTCGCCGGTCAGCGGGAAGCAAATTCGGCACCGGCCGATGTCCGAGATCGGCTGGACGGCCAAGTCTTTTCCCAGGTGAAGAGGTAGCGCGGAGGCCCGGCCTTGGCTGGGGCCGCACACGGTCACCGGTCCCTGTCGCCACCGGCCCGTACGCTTCGCCGCTCGAAGGAGGACGCCCACCCGGCCCCAGCCGGTCTCGCCTCCGCGCTGCCTCTCCAAGTACTCATCGCCCAGGTGCTCGCCGTGCCCGCTTCGGCTCGCGGCACGCCCCGCATGCTCAGGGAAGGTGGTCAGTGATAGCCCGCTCCCGTAGAAGTCGGCGCACGGCCCATCTCATCGCCGCTGCGTCGATCGGCCTCGGTTTCGTCCTCGTGATCAGTATCGCCCACGTCGCGAGGGCGAGTCCATACATCGTTGCCGAGGGTCTGGCCGCCCCGTCCTCGCTGAGCCAGGTGATCGACAACCTGCGCAATGTCATCGTCGGTCTGCTGGTCGGTCTGGCGACCTTGTTCCTCACCGTGGGCGGGGTTCGCTACATCCTGGCGGGAGGCGACCCCGGTGAGGTCGAAGCGGCGAAGAAGACCCTTCGTTATGCCGCGCTCGGTTACGGCGTGGCCGTTCTTGCGCCGCTTCTGGTGAGCGTCCTCAAGGGGATCGTGGGGGCGTAGCCGTGACCGCCACCCGGTGTCAGACGGCCGCCGTGGTGCGCCGTGCGGCGTGGATTCTTCTGGCCGTTGTGATGGTGCTGGGCTTGGGCGGTACCGCGGCCTCGGCTTCTCCGGCTCCCACGCCCAGCCCCGTGGTCAGCCCCCTGCCAGATCCCCAAGGGAATGTGCTCGCGCCTGCGGCCCCGGATGGGTGCGGGTGGACGGACTTCGGGTGCAAGGTCAAGGAGGCGATGAACGGCTGGTTCACCCGGCTGGTCGTCGAGACGATCAATCCGGCGTTCGTCATGGTGGGCCAGGTACTGCTGTCCTCGCCTCCGCCGTCGATGCTCGCCCGGGTGCGGGAGCTGTCCGATCACGTCCGGCTGATAGCCAATGCTCTGCTGGGGTTGTTCGTGCTGGCGGGCGGCGTGATCGTGATGTCCTACGGCAGCGTGCAGACCTCCACCACGGTCCAGGAGATCGCGCCGCGCCTGGTGGTCGCCGCCATCGCCGTCAACTTCTCGCTCACCGTCTGCGAGTACGCGGTCCAACTGGCCAACGACCTGGTGACAGCGTTGCTCGGCCAAGGCGTGGACGGCCGGCGGGCGGGAGATCTGCTCGCGGGCAAGGTCGCGGGCCTCATCACCGACACCGAGAGCACGTTGCTGTTCTTGGTGCTGATGGTCGGCGTGGCGGTACTGCTGGGGATCGTGCTGGCCTTCATCGCGTTCGTCCGGATCACGCTGCTGCTGTTCCTGATCATCGCGGCCCCGCTCGCGCTGCTGTGCCACGCACTCCCGCAGACCGAGGGCATCGCCCGGTTGTGGTGGCGCGGCTTCACCGGGGTCCTGGCGATCCAGGTGTTGCAGGCGCTGGCGCTGATCCTCGCCTTCAAGGTGTACCTGACCCAGGCCACCGACGTCTTCACCCCGCCCCCGCCAGACGCCGGTACCGCCGAGACCCTGCTGGCCCAGCCGATCGCCAGCCAGGCCATCGACGCGCTGATCCTGATCGGCATTCTCTTCGTCCTGATCAAAATCCCCGGCTGGGTGGCGCGCACTATCTGGCAGCAGGCCCAGCCCAATCTCCTCAAACGCCTGATCAAGGCCGTGATCGTCTACAAGGCGCTGGGAGCGATCAGCGGGGCCCGTAGAGCGGCCAGAAGAAGAACCCGGCCCGGCCCTGGCAAACGCCAAAGGAGAGCAGCAGGGCCACGGTCTGGCGGTGCCGCACGCCAAGGCCCACGACCGGCTTCAGCAAAGCGGCCGCCCACCTCCACAGGAGCACACCAAGTGAAGCCACCCACCCGCTCGGGCGGCCCGCCCCGGCAAGGCGCTGCGCCGCAGCAACTCCAACTGCCGCTCGACCTCCCTCCAGCAGCCCGACGACCCACGCCGTCGGCACAGGCACGACAAGGCCGTCAGACGGCGTTGCCGTTCCCCGTCACCCGGGTCCCCCGCCCACCGGCCCCGCCCACGCCACCGCCATCGACCGGGCCGTGGATCCGGCCCCGCCCGCCCTACGTGCAAGACCGGCTGCCCGGCATGCCAACAAGACCGCCCCGCCCCGGCCAGCTCCGGCTCCGCCTCGACCCACCGCCCCGCCGCACCCCGAGGAAGCACGACCAATGAGCGATCAAGAGCATTTGACCGCTCGAATCCCGGCGGACATCGACCGCCCCGACAAGATCGCCTATGGCCTCACCTTCCGGCAGATCCTCATCATCACCGCAACCGGAGCGGTCGCCGCCAGCGTCTACTACCTGTTCCACCACCTGCTGCCCATCGTGGTCCTGGCAGCCGTACTGCTACCCGTCCTGGCCGTGGGGCTCGCCGTCGCCCTCGGCCGCCGAGACGGACTCACCCTGGACCGCTTCGCCATGGCCGCTCTGCTGTTCACCCACTCCTCAAAGCGGCTAGTAGCCGCACCGGAAGGCGTCAGCCCGCCGCCGAGCTGGTGCCGCCTGCGCGGCAGACTGCCCACTCCCTTGAGCCTGCCGGTACGCGCCATCCGCACCGACGGCGCCTTGGAGCTGGCCGAGGGCGGCGTCGCCGTACTGGTCGAAACCTCCACACTGTCCTTTCACCTGCGCACCACCACGGAACAGGCCGGACTGGTCGCCGCGTTCGGCCGCTGGCTCAACAGCTTGGAAGCGCCGATACAAATCCTCATCCGCACCCGCCCCATCGACCTCAGCGGCCTGATCGACACCGTCGAGGAGAAGGCCGCGGACCTGCCGCATCCAGCGCTGTCCCACGCCGCCGACCAGCACGCGGCCTTCCTCAGCAGGCTCAACGCCTCCCCGGATCTGCTCGCCCGCCAAGTCCTCATCGTCCTTCGCGACCATCAGGCCCCCGGCAGGCGCGCGGTGCGGCGCGACGCCTCGGCGGCGGTCCTCCTGCGCCGCGCAACCGAGATCGCGCGAAACCTGGCCGCTTTCGGCGTCACCGCCGGCGTACTCGATGCCCAGGCCGCCTACCAGGTGCTCTCAGAGTGCCTGGACCCAGGGGGATGGCATCCCGCCGCCGTGGCGCTGCCCCACGAGCCCGTCACCACCAGGGAGAACCCATGAAAGGCCGGGCCCACGAGCCGAGCACGCTACCGGCGGCCGGAGCCGTGGAGGTCGGAGCGCGCACCCTCACCTTCCCCCACGGCCACACCTCCTCCTTCGCCGTGGTCGGCTACCCACGCGATGTCGGCGCAGGCTGGCTGGAACCGCTGCTCACCTACCCCGCCCGCCTGGATGTGTCCCTGCACATCGAGCCGATCCCACCGGCCGTGGCCGCGATGCGGCTGCGCCGCCAGCTCGCCCGGCTCGAATCGGCCAGCCGCTCCGACGCCGAACACGGCCGCCTGCAAGACTTCGGCGCCGAGGCCGCCGCCGATGACGCCACCGAGCTGGCCGCCGGACTCGCCCAGGGACACGGCCGCCTGTTCAAGGCCGGCCTCTACCTCACCGTCCACGCCGCCACCGACGAGGAGCTGACGGCCGAGGTCGAACGCGTCGAAGCGCTTGCCGCCTCCCTGCTCCTGGACGCTCAGCCGACCACCTTCCGCGCCCTGCAAGGCTGGATCACCAGCCTGCCGCTGGCCACCGACGCCATCCGGCTTCGCCGAAGCTTCGACACCACCGCGCTGGCCGCCGCCTTCCCCTTCACCTCACCGGACCTGGCCACACCGGTCGGCGACACCGCCGTCCTCTACGGCGTGAGCGCCTCCGGTTCCGGCGTCGTGCTGTGGGACCGCTTCGCCCAGGACAACCACAACTCCGTCATCCTGGCCCGCTCCGGCGCCGGCAAGAGCTTCTTTACCAAGCTGGAGACGCTGCGCCTGCTGTACCAGGGCGTCGAGATCGCCGTCATCGACCCCGAAGACGAGTACGCCCGCCTGGCCCGCGCCGTCGGCGGCACCTACCTCCGCCTCGGCGCGTCCGGCGTGCGGTGGAACCCGCTCGACCTGCCCACCGGCCACGGCCCGGCCGATGACGTACTCGCTCGCCGGGCGCTCTTCCTGCAGACCCTCATCGCCACCATGCTCGGCACATCCATCACACCCCAGGACCGCGCCGTACTGGACGCAGCCATCCTCGCCACCTACGCAGCCGCCGGGATCAGCACCGACCCGGCGACCTGGACACGTCCCGCCCCGCTGCTCGCCGACCTGGTCACCGCACTGCACGCCCAGCCGGGCGGCGAGGAACTGGCCCGCCAGCTCGCCCCGTACGTGTCCGGCTCCTACCGGCACCTGTTCGACGGACCCACGACCACCAGCCCGGCCGGACACCTGATCGTCTTCTCCCTGCGAGACCTGCCGGAGGAGATCAAGCCGGTCGGCACACTGCTGGCCCTGGACGCCGTCTGGCGACGGGTGGCCAACCCCCGCGACCGCCGCAAGCGCCTGGTCGTGGTCGATGAAGCGTGGCTTCTCATGCGCGAGCCCGAAGGCGCCCGCTTCCTCTTCCGGATGGCCAAAGCGGCCAGGAAACATTGGGCCGGGCTCGCCGTCGTCACCCAGGACGCCGCCGACCTGCTGGCCAGCGAACTCGGGCAGGCCATCGTGGCCAACGCCGCCAGCCAGATCCTCCTGCGCCAAGCGCCACAAGCCATCAAAGCGGTAGGCGACGCCTTCGACCTGTCCGAAGGCGAACGGCAGTTCCTGCTCACCGCCGAACGCGGCGAGGCCCTCCTGATCGCCGGCCCCGCCAGCCGTACCGCCTTCTACGCCACCGCATCCCCCGAAGAAACCGAACTGATCACCAGCGACCCCGCCGAACTGGCCCACCTCGAACCCGCCCAGCAGGACGAGGAGGCAGATCCGCTGTGACCCCCTGCCTCCTGTGCGATCTCACCGATCGCGAGGTCGAAGCAGTACTCGACGCCCTGAGCGACCTCCCCTCCCGGCTACCAGAACTGCTCGCCCAATACGGCTGGCACATCGGCGCGACCGTGACCTGCGTTCTGTCCGTGCTGGCCCTCCTACGGCACGGCCTGGCACTCGTGCGACACAGCAGGCTCGAACCCGGCTCACGCCTCATCGAGATCGCCCCGCCACCGCAGACCGACCCGAGCGGGGCCCTGGTCCTGTGGAGCCACCTCCTGGGACTCCTGCGCCCGGCCTGGAAACGGCTGCTCACTGGTCAGCCGCATCTGGTCTGGGAGTACCTCGCCGATGAGTCAGGTGTCCGCATCCAGCTCTGGGTGCCCGGCACCGTCCCGCCCGGCACCGTGGAGAAGGCCGTCCAGGCGGCCTGGCCCGGTACGACGATCACCACCCACCCAGCGACCGCCCCGCTGGACACCAAAGCACGCACGTCAAGCGGACGGCTCCTGCTCGGCCGCCCCGAGCACTTCCCGCTCAAGACCGACCACCCCAACGACCCGGTGCGTTCGATGCTCGCCGCCATGACCGGCCTGCGCCCCGGCGAGCACGCCCTGGTGCAGATCCTCGCCCGGCCCACCACCGGCAGACGACTACGCCGTGCGCACCGAGCCGCAGCCGCCCTGCGCGGAGCGAGAACCGCCGGCCTCCTCGGACAGGCCCTGGACGAGCTCGCCCCCATGTCCGGCCACACTCATGCCGGGCAACTGGCCCGCATGTTCCCCGAACGCGCCGACCAGGTCCGCGCCATCCTCACCAAGGCCGCCCAGCCCCGCTACGAAGTCGCCGTCCGATACACGGTCACCGGCGAGGCGGTGCCCCGGTTGCGCGGCCGGGCGCACACCCTGGCCGGCGTCTTCGCCTTGTACACCTCCGGCCACCAGTACCTGCGCCGCGCCCGGCTCTTCCTCAGCAGGCCGGGCTCGCGGCGGCTCGGCTCCGGATATCTGCTCTCGGTCGGCGAACTGGGCGCGCTCGCCCACCTGCCCTAGGACATCGATGCCCCGGGCGTCACCCGCGCCGGGGCGCGCCCTGTCGCCCCGTCACCGGCCGTACCGAGCGGCCGGGCCGACCAGCGCGTCCGCGTGTTGGGCGACGCCGACAGCGGCCACAGACGGCCCGTGGCCATGCCCGTCCCGGACGGCCGCCATCACGTCCACGTACTCGGCTGCACCGGCGTCGGCAAATCCACCCTGCTGGCCAACATGGTCCTCGCCGACGCCGAGGCGGGCCGAGGTGCGTTGGTGATCGACCCGAAGGGCGACCTGATCACCGACGTACTGGCCCGGCTGCCCAGCCGCGCGATCGGCTCAACCGTCGTCTTCGACCCGCAAGACGCCGCCCCGCCACCCGTCATCAACGTCCTCGCCGGACCGAACCCCGCCTTCGCCGTCGATTCCATCGTCACCATCTTCCACCGCTGCTTTTCCACAGCCTGGGGACCACGCGTGGACGACCTCCTGCGGTCAACGTGCCTGACCCTCACCAAAGTCCTCGGGCCACGCGCCACCCTGGCCGACGTACCGAAGCTGCTCACCGACTCTGCCTACCGCACGCGGATCACCGCCCGGCTGAGCGACGAACTCCTGGCCGGCTTCTGGGACTCCTACCAAGCCCTCACCCCAGCCGGCCAGGCCACCGTGATCGGCCCGGTCATGAACAAGCTCCGCGCCGTCCTGCTGCGGCCCTTCATCCGGCACGCCCTCACCAGCCCAACCACCACCGTCCCCATCGGCGAACTCCTCGACGAGGGCGGTCTCATCCTCGCCCGCCTGCCCAAAGGCATCCTCGGCGATGACGCCGCCCGGCTGTTCGGCTCGATCCTGCTCGCCCACACCTGGCATGCCACCACCCGCCGAGCGGTGTTCGCCGCATCCGCCCGCCCCGACGCAGCCCTCTATATCGATGAGTGTGTGCGCCACGAGGCGCTGCAAGACCGGGTCGGGGTGAAAGACCCCGACCTGCGGCCAGTCGCAGCTGGCTGCTGAAGCTGAGGACAGCCCGAACCGGGAGACGCCGGGGAGGGCGGGAGCAGTCCTG